>JAKASE010000046.1 GCA_021819135.1 Thermoplasmata archaeon
GGTCGGAGCGGTGCGGAAGTTGACCCGGGCGGATGGAACTCTGGCGCACCTCGTGCAGGTCTTCTCGCTCGCCGAAAAGGGTCAGTTCCCGGGCGTCGAAGGTGGCTTATAAAGTGCCAAACTCACGGCTAGGCTATCTCCCTCCGATGGCCATCCGCCGCGATCGGTCCGACCGCACCACCGGCACGGGACCGATGCCGAACGCATGCCGAGCCGGGAGGTCGGGACCGTCCACCTGCAGTACGAGGTCCACGGGCGCCACGGCGACCCCCTCGTCCTGATCCACGGCTCGCTGGTCGACCACCACGCGTGGGACGCCGTCGTCGGCCCCCTCTCGCAGAGCCTTGAGGTCCTGAGCTACGACCGGCGGGGGCACGGGGAGAGCGTGGGGCCGGGCCGCACGCACCCGGTGCGGAACGATACCGAGGACCTCGCGGGGCTCCTCGAGTCGCTCGATATGATGCCGGCGCACCTGGTCGCCCACTCCTATGCCGGTGCGGTCGCGCTGCGCCTCGCCCACGACCACCCCGAGATGGTCCGGAGCCTGGCGCTCCACGAACCCCCGTTCGTGGGGCTCCTCGCCGAGGACCCGGCCTCGCAAACGGAGGCCGAGCGGTCGCTCACCGAGATCCGGGCCCTCCAGCGGCGAGTGCGGGCCGGAGACCTCGAGGGGGCGGCCCGGGACCTCGTCGGGGCGTTCTCCCAGCGCGAGGGAGCCTGGGACCGGTTGCCTCCGGCCCGCCGCGCCGAGTTCATCGCGCGGGCGCCGCGTTGGGCGGAGGAGCTCGAGGACCCCGAAGCGCTCCGGCCGGATCCCCAGACCCTGCGCGAGCTCTTCCATCCGGTGCTGCTGACCACGGGCGAACTGAGCCCTCCCCTCGTCCGTCACATCGCGGACCTCCTCGCGCGGAGCCTGCGGAACGTGACCCGGCGGCAGCTCCCCGACGTCGGGCATGCTCCTCACGTGACGGCGCCCCTGCAGTACGTGGGGTTGCTCCAGACGTTCCTGCTCGAACGGAACGTGCCGGTGAGCTGAGCCCGTTCGCGGTCCGGAGCACGCCGGTCGGCTCGCTCGGTCGGATGTCGTGCGGGCCTGACGGCGAATTTAAATCGCATCGGAGGCGTTACACCGCCGTGCCCGAGAAGCCCGTGGTCGTGCGCGATGAACCGACGTCCCGATGGGTGGTCGCGCATCCCGGAGTCGAGATCCGTCCGATGGTCGAGGGGCTCGGCACGGCGATCGTCCTGTTCCGCATCGCGCCCGGAACTCGGTTCGAATCCCACACGCACGAGTTCACCGAGCTCGGGGTGGTGATCTCGGGTGGGGGTCACTACCTGTTCGGGAGCGAATCGCGCACCGTGCGGGACGGGGACTCGTTCCTCATCCCTCCCGGGGTCCCGCACGGGTTCGAGGTCCCTCCCGGGGGACCACCGGTGGTGCTGATCGACATCAGCGTCACGACCCGGCCGGGGGCGGACTCCCCGACCTCGTCCGAGCTCATCCAGATGACCGAGGTCGTCGTACGGCCCCTGGGGGCGCCCGGGCTCGGCACGATGTGATCGAGCGTGCCGGCGCCCGCCGGCTCACTCTTTCGGAGGCCCCGGGTCCGGGAAGGCGTTCTCGAGGAGCGGCATGATCCCGCGCCCGAGCCACTGCCCCCCGTCGACGGAGATGACGTCGCCGGTGATGTAGCTCGCCCGGGAGCTGACCAGGAACCGGACGGCCTCGGCGATCTCCTCCGGGGTCCCGAACCGTCCGAGAGGCACGCCCTTCGTCACCGCCTCCACGATCGTGTCGCTGACCCAGAGCTGCTGGTCGGTGCCGTCGGTCCGGACCGGTCCGGGCGAAACGGCGTTCACGCGGATCCCGTACCGGGCCCACTCTACGGCGAGCGAGCGGGTGAGGGCGACGACGCCGGCCTTCGCCGCCGCCGAGTGGGCGGTCCCCGGGCCGGCCATCCACGCGTAGGCGGCCACGATGTTGACGATCGACGGGCTCGGCGAACGCCGGAGCAGCGGGAACGCCGCCCGGGAGCAGAAGAAGGTGCCGTCGAGCACGATCCCGACGACCGCCCGCCAACCGTTCGGCGTGATCCGTTCGGCCGGCGCGAGGAAGTTCCCGGCGGCGTTGTTCACGAGGACGTCGAGCCGGCCGAACTCGGCCCGGATCGCCTCGATCGCCCGGTCCACCTGGTCCGGCATACGCACGTCGGTCGGTATCTCCAGGACGCGGGCGCCCCGGCCCCGCAGCTCGGCGGCTCCCGCGGCCAGATGCTCGGCGGACCGACTGGCGATCGCGAGGTTGTAGCCGTCCGCCGCGAGCGCGTTCCCGATCGCCCGACCGATGCCGGTGCCCCCTCCGGTGATGAGGGCGACCGGTTTCGCCTCGTGGTGCGGGGACGCGGTCGTCACGTTCCGCGGAACCGGAGCGGGATAAATAGACCTCCCCTCAGCGCCCGACCTACCTCAGGGCGGCGCGGATGCGCTCGAGGTCCGTCCGGTCCAGCCCCTCGCCGAGCCGCCCATCGGCCCGGAGGACGAGCGCGCCGTCCCGGAAGACGAGCACGGTGGGGACCGCCTCGACGCCGAAACGCTCCCAGAGCGGGTTCTCCTCGTTCGACAGGTCCGCGACCGCGAAGTGCGCGGACGGAACGACCAGCTGGGCGAACTGCGGGGCGAACCGCCGGCAGAAGCCGCACCATTCGGCGAGGAACGCGACGGCCCACACGCCGGAGCGTCCGAGAGCTCCTTTCCGGAAGTCGGTGACCGTCAGGCGTTCGAGACCATCGACCGCGGGAGATCCGAACGATGTCAAGGAGGCACCGAAGGAACGACCCCGTCGGAGGAGATAGGCTCACGGGGTCGTCCGGCGGCGGCGCGGCCAGCGCCCCGCGGCCACCGGACCGAGGTCGGTCCAGTACTCCGAGACCGCGCGCGCCGGCGTACGGTCAAAGCGCGGGGGCAGACGCCGGACCGGACGGGCGATCTCGAGGCACTTTGACGTCCCTGCGACCACGATGACCCGGACCCGACGCCGGCGTGCGGCGAGGGCCAGGGGGCGCGTTCCCACCTTGTGCACGACGCTCCCGTCCGGGTCGATCGTGTCGGCGCCGATGAGGAGGAGGTCGACCGTGCGGAGCGCCGCCACCCCCTCGGGATCCGGCACGACGCGGGTCGGTACCCCTTGCCGGAGAAGCGCCCGCGCGAGACCGCGGCCTTCCCCTCCCGGATGGCTCACGAGCGCGAGGACCCGCTCCGGCCGGCGGTCAGGGGGGAGTCCGACCAGCGCGTGGTAGACCGACGAACTGCGGCTGATCGTGAGCACCCGGGCCCGGGAAGGGAATCTCCGCCGGGCCACGCGGACGAGCCCGCGGGTCTCCGTTCGCAGCCGACGCTCCGTCGCGGTGAACCATCGCGAGAGCCGCGGCACGAGCGCCCGGTCCGGCACGGAGTCCGCCATCGTCCTCCATTGCGCCGCCCACTCCCGGAAGATCCCCATCGCGGGCTGCGTGCGCGCGAGGGCCCGAGCGAGCCTGCGGACGTCGGCCCGGAGCGGGGCGCCTGACCGACGCCGATCGCGCGCCATGGCGCGGGCCCGAAGGGCGGCGAGCGCGAGCGCCTGCGCGCCGTGGCTCCGGTCGCTCGCGATCCTTCGGAGCCTCGCTTCGGCGCGGAGGACCTGGGATCCCGAAGGGGAGCGCGCCGGCGTCACGTGGAACATCGCCCGGAGGTCCCGCACCGTCTTCTACCCTCCGCGACGTGCCCGTCTGGAGCGAACCCATGTCGGTCCGAGTGCCGGTCGAGGCGCGCAGCGAGAAGGTCTACCCGGTTCCCCTGAAAGGACGGGTCGAGACGCACCGATTCCCGAGCCGGGTGCTGGAAGGCAATCCGTGGAGGGATCCGGTCGAGCGGGACCTCCCGGTCTACCTCCCGCCCTCGGGCCACACCGAGGGCCGACCGCTCCTGTTGCTGCTGAGCGGCTATACCGGCGCCGGCTGGATGCACTTCCAGCGCCCCCGGTTCCTCGCCGATGTCATCGTCGGCCGGCTCGATCGCCTCATTCGGACCGGGGCGGCCGCGGAGGCGGTCCTGGTCGCCCCCGATTGCCTGACGACCCTCGGCGGGAGCCAGTACCTGAACTCCACGGCGACGGGCCGGTACGAGGATTACGTGATCGAGGAGATCCTACCGTGGATCCGGGACCGATACCACACCGGACCGACGGCCGTCCTCGGAACCTCGAGCGGAGGGTACGGCTCGTACATGCTCGCCTTGCGCCACCCGGATGTGCTCTCCGCCCTGGGGGCGAACGCCGGGGACGCCTACTTCGAGTACTGCTACCTGCCCGAGTTCCCCGCCGTCGCGCGCGAGATCCGCCGGGCCGGTGGCCCCGAAAAGCTCCTTGAGCGTCTGCTTTCCGCACCGGTCAGCGGATTCGGCCCCTCGAATCCTTTGATCCAGGCGATCGAGCAGATGGGGTACGCTTCCTGTTACTCCCCCGTCGAGTCCGAGCCCGGCCGCTTCGAGCTCCCGTTCGACGCGGAGACCGGAGAGCTCCGTCCGGAGGTGTGGGCTCGCTGGCTCGCCTGGGACCCCGTGCGCATGATCCGGACCGAGCGGTACCGCGACGCGCTCCGCCGTCTGCGCTACGTCTACGCCGACGGCGGGACGCGCGATGAGTACTACCTCGACCTCGGCGCCCGCATCTTCACGGCCGAAGCCCGGCGTCAGGGGGTCGCCGTCGATCTTCAGGAGTTCGACGGGGTCCACGGCGACGGGGGCCCCCGGTACGACGTGATGATCCCCCGTCTCTTGAACGCCCTGGGATTCCCCGCGCCGAACGGGGATGCGCGAGCGGTTTAGTACTGGAGAACCGTGCGTCGTAGCGCCGCGAGGGATCCGAAGGCGGGAGGAGTCCATGCTCGAGAACGGTCAGATCAAGTGCGATACCTGCCAGTCCGTGATCACGCGGGTCACCGACGTTCCGGCGGAGGGCTGGCCCCAGCTGCACAACCTCTGCTCGGCCTGCTACGCGAACCTCAAGGCGAAGTCGCTGCCGCGCTAGGAGGACCGGACCCCGGCTTCTCGGGGCCGCCGTCGGCCCCCTCGAGCCGCTCGAGCGCCACGAGCGCCTCGTCCTCGAACCAGACGAGCACGATGAAGTACCATCCGATCACCGCGAGCAGGAGCTGCTGCTCGGGCGCGACCGGGGAGTCCCCCTCCAGCACGGCCCCCGCTTCGAGGCGCCGACCCTCCCGCGCGGGCTCGATGTGCAGCACTTCCCGTCCGTTGGGCGCGGTGATCCGCCACGCGGGCACGAGCATCCCCGCCCGCTGAAGCCGGAACCTCGGCCCGCCCGGTAGCGCGATCTCCTGGTGGTTCAGGTGAGCGGTGAGCCGAGCGAGGGTCTCGGGCGTTCCTTCCGGTCGTACCGTGATCTGGGGGTTCAGGAAGCCGACCCGCTTGAGCGTCCACCGGCCGGAGGCGGTCTCGGCCGTGGCGAGCGACCCGCCGTGGGCCTTCCAGCGAAGGACGGCGACCGGGGTCTCCCCGGCGGACAGGGTGAACTCGGCCGGGGACTCGGAGGTCCGGATCCACCGCAGTACGGAGCGGTCGATCGACGAGAACGATGCGAGCGCCATCCCCGTGCCACCGCCTCGGCGGTTCTTAACCCGGCGCCCGCGAGCCCGGTACGGTCGCGGTCGGCCGGGTCTACCGACCGCTCACGAGATAGAGGAGCCCGGCGATGAGGGCGAGGACCGCTCCGACCAGCGAGAGGATCCCGGAACCGAAGCCGAGGACGAACCAACCGAGGATCGGGAGGACGATTAGGATCACACCGGCGGCAAGCGACCGGTCCCGGTTGCCCCGACGCCCGTAGAGCGCGAAGAAGGCCAGGAGAAGCCCGCCGATGATGAGGAGGATTCCGTGCTCCCAGGCGCCGAGCGCGGCCCCGCTGCGACCGATGGCAAGAAGGACCGCGCCCGCGATCCCGCGAAGGAGCCCATCGAGGACGATCAGGAGGCCGCCGAGCAGGCCAAAGATCATCCCGAGCCGTCGGTCATCCCCCGTCGCCATCGGTGTCTCCTCACTGGTGCCCCGCTCATGGACTTGAACGTTTCGCGGGTGCCCGGGAGGACTCCTCCCGAACCGCCCGCGGGGTCCCCGTCGCGGAACTCCGTCCCCGTCTCGCACTTCCGGCCAGTCCCGTGCGGGCCTCGGGGCCGGTGCTAACTACCTATCCGGCAACCTGGGCCGGTCGCCCGACGTCGCGTCGTCTTCGTTCACCGGCTCGACCGTGAGACCCGCGTTCGAGGGAACCGCGAACGGTTCGCTCAAGCTCGGACGCCACGTCG
>JAKASE010000023.1 GCA_021819135.1 Thermoplasmata archaeon
CTTTCTCGAGATGCTGCTTGACGGCGTGCAGTCGGAGACGAACATCCTCCTTGACCAAGGCCACCCCTTCCCGGGGGCGGCAATATGTCCTGACAATTCAGACGGCAAGATGTCCTGCTACTGCACAACTACGTCGTTTCAACCCATCATACATGTCTGGCTCGCGGGATACTGCCCGGTAGGGCGCCAAACCTGTTAAGGCGTGAGTAGATCAATCCCTGAGCGGACGCATGGACTCCCCGAAAGCGTGGTCGCTCCGACGAAGAGGTCGCACCGTCGTCGTGGTTCTGATAGGGGCCATCATTGGAGGGTTGACTGTTGGGGCGTCGTTTCATCCCGTGAGTACCCCGAGCAGTTCGTCATGCCAGCCAGGGCCCATGGTCGCCAACATCACGAACGCGTTCACCCCCTTGGTGGTGCTCAACAGTCCCTTCAACTCCAGCTACGGTGACCCATCTAGCCAAACCAGCTTTCTGGGAAACGGGGCGAACTTCACCTTTCCCGCCTACAACGGTAGCGTCTGGGGTTTCTTTGATCGTGTGAACTGGAGCATTTACGCAGGGGTGGGAAGCAGCGGTTACGCTGTCCACTGTAGCTCGACGTTCTTTCCTCGCGTGACCTCATCGGTTGAGGAAGGAGGCTACCCCCTCGGGAGCTACTCAAACGACTCGGCGGAACCGAGTTACTTCCAACTGCCGGGCACTGGTGGGCCAGTCTACTATTCGAATGGGTTCTACCATGAGACAGCGAGCATTTCCACATGCGGGACGGGCTCGGTTGTCCGGGGGCTCACCTCCCTGTCCTTCACGGTCTCCATCCCGTTCCCGTACCATGGAACTCAGCACCTGGTGAACGCCACCATCTATCAGCACACCGATTTTCGGTACGTATTTCCGAGCAACGGAGGAAGTTGGGCGGTAGACAACCTCTCGGCACCCGAGGGGCCCGGAGGCGGTTGGGCGTTCTCGTATCTCGGACCTTGTGCCTGACACGATAAGGTCAGACCATCGACGCGCGCCTCGGTGTCGCCAGTAGCGGCCGGGCTGGGACAGTCGCGCACACGATGGTTCGCGGACCCGCTTATGTGTCCACATCTCGAGGGAATTGTGGCGCGTTGACTGGCCTTGGAGGGGACTCAAGATCGTGTCACGGAGAATGAAGTAGCCGTCGCGAGAACCCGGAGGAACGATCAATCCTGAATGGTCGTGCAGAGGAAGGGGGCTCGTGGACAGAGAGGAATGCGCAGAGATCGGACATCGGGCGAATCCGCTGAACGCATCAACATCATGTACTGGCGCCGGCGCTCTGGATGCGATGTCGGCCGGGGGGGAACGGGTCGCAATCATCGGCTCGGGTAACATGGGCACCGCGCTCGCCCGGGGGCTCCGCGAGACCTGGCCCTCGGCCCGAAAGAACGTCACGATCAGCGGTCGGGACCCGTCCCGTGTGCGTGCCGCGGCCTCCCACCTCGGGGTACGGTTCGCCCGAACGAACCCGGATGCGGCGGCCTCCGGCGACACGGTCGTGCTGGCGGTCAAGCCCCAGATCCTGCCGTCGGTCCTCGAGGAGATCCGGCCGACGCTGAAGGAGGGCCAGACGCTCCTCTCGATCGCCGCCGGGATCCCCACGGCGTTCCTCGAGGCGGGCGCCGGACGGGGGATCGGGGTCGTCCGCGCGATGCCGAACGTCGCCGCCTCGGTCCGGGCCTCGGCGACGGCCTACTGTCTCGGGAAGAGCGCCGGCCGTCGGGACCGCGACCGGGCCCGGTCGATCCTCGAATCGATCGGCACGGTGGTGGAGGTCGACGAGACCCTGATGGACGCGGTCACCGGTCTCAGCGGGACCGGGCCTCTCTACCTCTTCCTGATCCTCGAAAGCCTCTCCGACGCCGGCGTGAAGGTCGGGCTCTCGCGCGAGACCGCGACGCACCTCGCGATCCAGACCCTGGTCGGTTCCGCCCAACTCGTACGGGCGACCGGGGAGCACCCGGCCAAGCTCCGGGACCTGGTCACGAGCCCGGGGGGGACCGCGATCACCGCGCTCCATTCGCTCGAACGCAACGGGCTCAAGGCGATGCTGATGGACGCGGTCGAGGCCGCGACCCGCCGCTCCGAGGAGCTGGGACGGCGCGGCCGGCCCCCCGCCCCGCCCTCCCCGGGATCACCGCCCTCGAGCTAGGGCCGGTCCGACCCGGTCTCGGCCCCCGAGGACGGGAGATCCGGTGCCTCGGTCAGTTCTCGGCAGACCCGGTACAGCCGCTCGGCGTCGTCGGGGTCCTGCGACGCCCGCGACCCCGGTTGGGCCGTGCGCTCCGAGAAGTAGGTGCCCGTGACCCCCTCGAGGGAGGGGTCCACGGCCACGAAGAGCGGGGTCTCGGCTCCGCGTAAGGGGCTCCGGCCGAACACCCGCGCGAGTCCCCGGATCGCGATGGCGGTCGCCCCGGGAGTGTTCTGGCCGAACCCTGAGCGCACGAAGCCGGGATGCACCGCATTGACCGTGACCCCGGTCCGCGAGAGCCGTCGGGCGAGCTCCCGGGTGAGCAGGATCAGCTCGAGCTTGGAGCGGCCGTAGACCCCGAAACCGGAGTATCGGGCAGCACTCTCCAGGTCAGAGAAATCGACCGAACGTCCCCGGTGGGCCGCCGACGCCACGTTGACGACCCGCGCCGGGGCGCTCTCGATGAGCCGTCCCGCCAAGAGCGAGGTGAGGAGGAACGGCGAAAGGACGTTGAGGGCGAAGGTCCGCTCGTGCCCCTCGGTGGTCCGCTCCCGCCGGGTGAACATCGCGCCCGCGTTGTTCACCAGGATGTCGATGCGATCGTGTCGACCGAGGAGACGGGAGGCGACGTTCCGTGTCTCGGAGAGGAGGGCGAGGTCGTCCACCGGCATCGGCTCGAGGTCGGGATTCCCCGTCTCGCGAGCGAGCTGCGCCGCCGCCGCAGCCGTGCGCTCCGGCCCTCGGCCCACGACGACGGTGGTCGCCCCAGCCTGCGCGAGACCCCGGGCGATCTCCCGGCCGATGCCCGACGTCGCCCCGGTGACAACCGCGACCCGCCCCCGGAGCGCCCCCCCTCGAAGCGGGACCGGGACGGCCATGCGGGGGTCGGAGCCGTCCCAGGGCATAGGCCTTCGGGGGTAGCCGAGCGCCGGTTACGCCGTCCGGTACTCGCGGCGCCGCGAGTCGTGCAGCGAGATCGCCTCATTGACGAGGCCGCGGCGGATCAGCGAGTCGAGGGCGCTCTGGACCGTGCGCCTCGGCAACCGGGAGAGGTGGGTGAGCTGGGATTGGTCGAGGCCCTCATGGGTCTCGAGCAGGTAGTACAGGAACTTCGCCGCCGGTGGACCCGCCACCTCGCGGGTATGATGTACCCGTCCCAGCGTCTCCCCCTTGAGGCCGAGGCGCTCGGAAGCGAGGGAGGCCGCCATCCCGAGCGGCACGTTCCCCAGGTTGACGTCCGACCCCAGCTCGTGGAGGAGCTCGATCTGCTGCCGCTCGAGCGGGGCCTCGAAGAGAATCTCCTGCTGCGGGTGCTCCGCGAGGATCGACTGCACCCAGTCCCACTTGATCGCCCCGTTGAGGTCGAAGATGCCGTTCCCCCGTCCGGATTCCGCGCTCTCGAGGATCACCCGTCGGGGCTTGAGCGACCGGGCGAAGGCGACCTGGGTGATCGTCTCCCGCAGGGAGAGCTGCCGCTGGGGGTCCTTCTTCCCGACCTCGAGGCAGTACTGCAGCCCCCGGCGGTGGACCTGCTCGACCAGGCGCTCGATCTGCTGCGAGTTCAGCTCAAGGACCGCGTTCGAGACCTCGATGATGTCGAACCCGACCTCGCGGCACTCGTCCAGCATCTGGCCGACGCGGTCCTGCCGGACGGCGAACTCGAGCAGCGTCCCGCCGGTCGAGACCTCCACGGCGTGCTTGTGGTAGAGCCGGATCCGCTCGGCGAGGCGGTCCCGGGCCAGCAGCAGGGGGAGGCCCCAGCCGATCTTCGCGACGTCGATGTAGGGGGCGAGGTAGGCGAGCATCGACGGTTCGAGCGGCCCCAGCCGATCCAGTACGTGGGTGACTCCCCGAGCGCGTGGCCGGGTCACCGGCGGGGGGGCCGCCGGAAAGAACTGCGTCCGGGAGCGGAGAGGGGCGAGTTCTGCGTCCATCGTACGGTGCTGCATGCAGGAATTGGGGCGAACTCGTCCCGACATAAGTAACTGACGACATGGATCGGAGATCCCGGAGGGCTCCGGGCTACTCGTAGACCGCGAGCTCGGGGATCGGTCGACCCTGGACCGTCGGAGGGATCGGCACCCGGAACCGCTCGAGCAGGGTCGGGGCGATGTCGATGATCTGCTGAGGAGGGATCGCTCGGCCGGACCGCGAACCGGCCTCCCTCCACACGATGACCCCGTCGAACGAATGGACCGCATCGTCCGGTCCGGTGTCGTTCTCCTCGAGGAAGAGACCGGGATGGCCCATGGTGCCGGCCGAGCGCCAACGGGCATCGTCGAAGTACGCCATCAGGTCGGGGGCGTCGCCTCGGACCTCACGGTAGACCTCCTGCGGAGTGAAGAGCCGCACCGGAAGCGGGCCTCCCGACGGAAGGCGGACCGAGGCGAAGCTACGGCGCAGCCGGGCGATGAGATCGGGGACCTCCCTCGGATCCACTATGCCCCTCGGCTCCCGGCCGGACTGGTTGACGAAGAGGCGGGCGTAGTACCCGCCCGCCCCCCAGACCTGGGTGTGGTCCCAGTCGATGTCGGCCTTCTCGACCGGGGTGCCGGGGGCAGGCCGCGGGCCATTGAGGCGGAGGAACCCCTCCTCTCTCAGCCACTCGTTGACGCAGAAGCATCCCTGCATCGCCTGGCTGCCGTGGTCGGAGACCACGAGGACCGTCACGTCGGGCCCTACACCCTCGAGGAATGCCCCCACCTCCTCATCGATCAGGCGGTAGTACTCCTCCGCGACGGTCGCGAACTCCGAGCCCTTCTCGAAGTGCGGGTGGTTCGGGTCGAAGTACTTCCAGAAGGCATGGTGGAGGCGGTCCGGCCCGATGTCGTGGACCGCGAAGAAGTCCCAGGCCTCCTTCTGCCAGAGGTGACGGGCGGCCCTCCAGCGGCGTCGGGTCATCTCGAACAGCTCGCGGGCCAGTTCGCCGCGGCCGTCGGCACGGAATCGGATGTCGAAGAACGGACCTCCCGCCGCCCGCAGGACCTCCTCCTTCAGACGTAGGGGGTAGACGATGTCCTCGGCGGCCTCGGGGGTCAGGAAGTCCGAGACGGAGATCCCGTTCACGGTCGGGGGAGGGTAGCCCGGCGGCATCCCGAGCACCGCGACCCGGAACCCCCGGCGCGAAAGCGTCTGCCAGATCATCGGGTGGAGGGGACTGGCCGAGGTGGGCATGTACATCCGATCGTAGGAGCCCGCCCGCCGGTGACGAAACCCGTAGAGTCCGAGGGTCCCCGGGTCGACGCCCGAGAACATCACCGCCCACGCAGGGACGGTGATCGGCGGGTCGCAGGTCCGTAGGGTCCCCCAGGCCGAGTGCGACCGAAGCTCTCGGAAGTGCGGCATCACCGGGGCGAATCGGTCGAAGAGGAGGTCGGGGGGGACCGAGTCGAGCCCAATCACTACGGCCCGGAATCGCGGATCGGCCACGGCCTCCGCACCCGCCCGGCCTCAAGGGCTTGTCGGCCTCGGGGCAAGTCCAGGTCCGACGGCACCATGTTTCGCGGCCGACCCGGAACGCGCGCCCGGCCGGAATGCGAGCTCAGCTTCATTTACCACATATGTAGATGAATATGTATGTCATCCCGGAACATCGCCGTTCAGAAGACCGTGTACGATGCCCTGACCCGCGAGAAGCGCGCAGGGGAGAGCTTCACGTCGCTCCTTCGCCGGCTCCTCGAGCAGCGGGAGGGGCTGACGGAGCTCTCGGGGGCGTGGGGGAAGGAGGGGGCACGGAGCGATCGGACCCGACTTCGGGCCCTGCGGGCGAGCCGGAGGACCCGACGATGAAGGGGCTCGACACCTCGGTCCTGCTCGGACTTCTCGAGGAGGATGCCGCGGTCCGGAAGCTCCTCGGGCGCCTGCGGGGGGTCGAGCTCGCCACCACCGAGGCGAACCTCCTCGAGCTTGAGCTGATCGCGGCGCACGCCTCGGGGCGCCAGCGGAAGGCCCGCCGGCTGGCGCTCGAGCGGCTCCGCCGCAAGATCACCGTCCTACCGATAGACGCGCGGGCCACCGACCAGGTCGGGAGTCGCCTCGATCCCCAGGCGGAGACCCTTCCCCCGACCGCGCTCGCGATGCTGGGCGCCCTCGAGAGCAACGGTTGCGACGAGCTGTTCGTTCGGGATCCATTCCCGATCGAGGGCCGTTGGAGGCTCCGGATAACGAATATCGAATGATAGTGTTGTTAGTAAATCAATTACCGTTACTCGCATGTATAGGTAATCGAAGTGGCAAGAATCGAGTCGCGGACCCTGACGAGGACGTCGGAAAGGCCCTCCGGAGCGACTTTGGGTCCTGAGGGTGGGGTAGAAGGCCCCCGGAGGCCCGGAATGGCCCCGGCAGCTCATTCGACCCTGAGACCCTGTTGTAACGATTAATACGTGTCTCAGAACCTGATAACGGTGATTTCCGCCTCCGGGTGCCTGTCGGCGATCCCCCGTTCTCCCTCGAGAAGTGGTATAACAGGAGTTATACAGCCGCCAGACCGCCGAGGAGAACACCGTTCCGGTCCCTTGGAAACCGAGGAAAGGGTTGGCTCACCGCACAGCTGCCACCCTATGGAGCCGGAGGGGCCGCCGGGGGCGCGGTGGGGGTGCCCGTCGGCTGCGGAAACACGGTCGGAGCGGGGGAGGGGGGCTCCTTGCGCGAAGTGAACAGGATGATGGATCCGACCAAGAGGACCACGAATGCACCGATCGTGAGATACCAGCCGATCGCCGGACCCCAGCTCCAGGATGCGCCAGAGATCCCGAAGAACGTCTGGTTACCCGATCCGAAGAACGAGGACCAGGGGCCACTTCCCGAGTGACCGGGGGAGTCGTTCCCGATCGCCCCGGGCAGGGCGACGGCGAACAGGCTGAACGTCGCGACCGCGATGACCATCGCTACGAGGCCGATGACCGCCGCGGTGCCGGCCCTCTTCGCGTTACGCCCCGAGGTGAGACCGATGATCGCCCCGATGAGGCCCACCACGAAACCGACGATGAGAAGGAAGAATCCGGTTTCCGCGACCTGGCCGGTGCTGTTCAAATGCGAATCCTGGTAGGAACTCGTGCTGGTCGGGGGACAGATGGGGACCCCGCTGCAGGTGTAGGTGGTCTGGACCGTGCCGTTCTGTCCCGGGAGCCCGGGGTAGGAGTTCTCCGTAGCTTTGACGGATGCTCCACCAGCGCTCGCCGAGAACTGGATGCTGTACCACGGCAAGAAAATCGCCGAGATCAGCAGTATCGCTCCCACCAAGACGATAATCGCTCCAAGCATTCTTCCACGTCTCGCCATAGGGCCTCAGGGCAGTGGTCTGAGAGCCCCTCCCTAAAGAATCAGCGGCCGACCGGAACAAACGAGGGCTCATGCCAGTACCCGGCGGTTCGTCGGATCGCGCGGTCACACTGCCATGATGCAACCCTTAGACACGTATGAAACGTAAATCACTGTCCTAAGTATGCGATACCCAGAGGAAGGCCCGGCGGGACACGCCCGATGCCGTCACAAGTCGAACGGACACCGCGGCTCCATGGATCCAGTGGCTTCCCATCGTAGTTCGGCGTGGGCGTGTCGCCAGTACGATATGAATATGCATATACATATGTATAAATTCGAAGCCGGGACCCAGGCCCCGACGCGCGCGTTCCGGACGTGTCGGATGGGATGCCCCTCGGGGCATCCGTACCCGAACTTCGAGGGCGGCGGTCGGGTGCGGAAGCGGAGGGACTGGTCGAACGTCAACCTACGGCGGCTTGGGGGGCCCGATTCTGGTAGGATGCGGGTGCCGAGTACCCGTTTACTTGACGGATGACTGGTGAAACTCTCGCGAACCGTCGGGGTTTCCACCGTCCCCTCCCGCGCGCCGGGTTAGGACTTTATTCTCCGGCCCTGTTCTAGCATCCCGGAGGAGCCCGGTTCTCTCGGGAGAGTCGATCATGATGGCGGCGAGCGGGGAGAAGATCTGGATGGACGGACGTCTGGTCGACTTCGCCAACGCGCGGGTGCACGTGCTCAACCACTCCCTGCACTATGGGGTCGGGGTCTTCGAGGGGATACGGGCCTACCCTACCAAGCGGGGGCCGGCGATCTTCCGCCTCCGGGAGCACGTCGACCGCCTGATCGCCTCGGCAAAGTTCTACCATATGACGATCCCGTACTCGGCGGAGGAGATCGAGAAGGCGATCCTCGAGACCCAGGCGGCGAACGGGATCGTGCCGTCCTACATCCGTCCGCTCGTCTACCGGGGAGAGCCCGCGCTGGGCGTGAAGAACCTGAAGGGGAAGGTATCGCTCGCGGTCGCGGCGATCCCGGCCAAGAAGTACCTCGGGGATGGTTCGGACGTCGGGGTCCGGGCGAAGATCTCACCGTTCCGTAAGCCCCACTCGGATGCCCTTCCCTCGTTCGCGAAGGCGTCCGGGAACTACCTTTCCGGGTACCTCGCCGGGGCCGATGCCACCCACGACGGCTACGACGAGGCGATCCTCCTCGACTCGAACGGGTACGTCGCGGAGGGAACCGGCGAGAACGTCTTCGTCGTCCGGGCCGGCACAGTCTACACCCCCGGGCTCGAGTCCGACATCCTGCTCGGGATCACCCGCGACACCGTGATTCGGATCGCGTCCGACCTCGGCTACCCGGTCGTCCCGAAGCTCATCTCGGTCAACGAGCTCCTGAGCGCCGACGAGGCGTTCTTCTCGGGCACCTACGCGGAGATCGCCCCGATCCGGTCGGTCGGGGCCTACGCGATCGGGGCAAAGACCCCCGGTCCCGTCACGGAGAAGATCATGGCGATGTTCCGCCGAGCGCTGCGCGGCGAGGAGCCCCGGTACTCGTCGTGGATCACACCGGTTCCGGAGCTCGCGCCCGTCGTGGTGCCGACCCACCGAAAGGCATAGGTCGCGTTTCCCTGGTCGGGGAACCTCCCCCCCCCCGGCGGTGGGGGGACCCGATTCACTCCTCGGCGTCCGCCGGAGCGGGAGGGGCAGTCTCGTGGCCGTGGCTGCAGACGTGCGAGTGGGGGTCGGGCCGCCAGACGAGCTCGATCCGGATCCCTTCGGGGCCCCGGAGATAGAGCGACCGAGAATCCTCCCGCTCTTTCTCGCCGGTGATCACGACCCGGGCCCGTCCGACCCGACTGCGGAGACCGGTCCATTCGCTGACTCGGAAAGCGATGTGATCGACCCCGCGGGGGCCATCGTTCTCCTTACCGGCGTCGTGAAGGCCGAGCACCTGATCCCCGAAGAGGAGGTACACGTGGTCCGCGCCCTCCCCGATAACGTCCATCCCGAGCTGGTCGACGAAGAACCGTTGGGCCTTGACCCGGTCACGGACGCGGACATCCACGTGGTCGAACCCGATGAGGCCGAACTCGCGCGGGGCTGTCTTTTGCACCACGGGGCCCGACAGCCGTGCCGGTCTATATCGGCTCGCCCGAGGGCGGGACAAAGTAGCCGAGCCGCCCGGACTTCCCCCAGGCCCGGTCCGCCGACGGTGCCAGGTGCTGCCTAGGCAAGGGACACAGTGCGACGGCGCCCGGCGGAAGCAGCGCTGATCCGGACCGGAACCTGTCTCCTATGAGCCCCCCACCGCCGGCGTGTCGCACGGGGCCCACATCCGTTATTACGAGGCCATCGGGGCGACCGATCGGCGTACAAGACGTGGACTCCGCGCGAACCTCTGGCCGTCGGGGCGGCTACGGCCGGGGTGCGCGGAGCGGCTCGGCATTCTCGTTATGGGAGGTTCGCTCATGGGGCCGACCGCATGAGCGATTTGCGCGATCACGAGTCGGAGCTCGCCGGGGCCCTGCGTCGGCTGGAACCCCACACGTCGTTCGCCGACGTATTGACCGAATCTGCCGAGGGCGAAGGGTGCCGGCTCGACAGCAAGTCCGTTTCTCCCGCTCGGGAGCCGACTCTCCGGGGCGCGGTGCTCCGCGCCTGGGGCGGGGGACGATGGGTGGAGGCGGCGACCTCGGGGCTGGATGCCGCGTCCCTGCGCGCGGCGGCCGACTCGGTCCTTGCGGGGCTGACGAAAGCCGGTTCGGGCGCGCCCCTGGCCGGGGAGCCGAGCACGGTTCGTAAGGATTGGACCGAATCGCCGGCGCATCCGCTGCGGGACGTGCCCCTCGAGGAGCTCATCGCCCTCGAGAAGGATGTCCTCTCCCGCGCGACGGCCGTTGACGGCATCAAAGAGTGTCAGGTCAGCATCCTATGGGCGGACGACGAACGGTTCTACCTCAACACCGCCGGGGCGCGCTGCTACCAGGTCACGAGCCGGGTCCGTGCCACCACCGTTCCGATCGCCATCGAGAACGGCCGCGTCGAGTTCGACTACCTGAGCGAGGGGGGTGTCGGCGGGCGGGAGCGTCTCGCATTCCTCTCCTCGGACCGTATCGAGGGGGTCGCGCGCGATTCCGCGAAGCTGCTCCATGCGGGAGCGCCCCCGACCGGCGAGATGTCGGTCCTGCTCGACCCGGGGACGACCGGGACGTTCGCGCACGAATCGTTCGGCCATGGGACCGAAGCCGACCAGTTCGTCCGGAACCGATCCTACCTTCTGCCGATCCTCGGGACCATGGTGGGGCCCGAGACCCTTACGATCGCGGACGAGGGCCCGTACCCCGGCGCTTGGGGGATGGTCCAATGTGACGATGAAGGTAACCCGGGACGGCGGACCGTCCTCGTCGAACGGGGCCGATTCCTTGGAGGCCTCCACGACCGGGAGACCGCCGCGGCGCTCCATGCCTCCGTGACCGGCAACGCGCGCCGGGCCGACTTCCTGAGCCGCCTCTTTGTGCGCATGACGAACACGTACGTCGAGCCGGGGGACTGGTCGCTCGAGGAACTTGTCCGCGAGGTGAAGCAGGGGGTCCTCATGGAGCACTCGACGAGCGGGATCGAGGACCCTCAGGGCGGACAGATGCAGCTCAAGGTGAAGAAGGGCCGGAAGATCGAGAACGGCCGCCTCACCGACACGGTGACCTCGATGGCCCTCTCGGGAAAGGTCCTCGACTTCCTGAAAGGGATTCGGGGACTGAGCCGACGGTCCGACTTCGAGATGACCCCGGGGTATTGCGGTAAGGGCCACACCGACCTTCTCCCGGTGGCGTCCGGCGGAACGTATCTGCTCTCGACCGCGATCGTGGGGCCGGCATGAGCGCCCCGTCCGTCACGGCCGACACGGCGTTCCGTGTCGCCGAGCGAGTGCGGGCGGAGGCCCCGTGGGACGTCTTTGCCGAGCGCTCACGACGCTATGAGGTCCATCTCCAAGGGCGGACGGTCGAGATGGTCCGGGGCCCGATCGAGCTCGAGGGCTACGCCCTCCGGGTGTTCCGGTCGCGGGACGGGCAGACCGGGACGGGCAGCCAGTCCTCGACCGACCTCACCGACGCGGGCATCGCGACCTCCCTTCGGCAGGCGGAGACCCTTTCCCGCTTCTCGAGGTTCCCGACGAAGAAGGTCGACCTGCCGCGCCCCGGGGCGTCACTTTCGCCGGTCGAGGTCCGCGACCCGCGCCTGTGGGACCGCCCGAACGAGGAGATACTCGACTACGTCCATGCGCTCCTGACCGCGTTCGAGGGCCGCAAGGGCGTCGGACCCAGCTTCGGCTCGGTCCGGGCCACCCTGAGCGAGGCAACCGTCGCCAATTCGGAGGGGCTTCGGGCGTCGTACGCCCACACGACCGTCGACTTCGAGGTCGCGGTGAAGTCCGAGGGGGGCCCCGAAGGGGCCCCCCCGGGGGAGTACTGGGTGAACGACGTGACCCGTCGCCTCGAACCAAGGGAACTTCCCCGAAGGGTCGAGGAGTGGTGCCAGTTCGCGCACGACGTGCGACGCGCGGCACCGACGCCGACCGGCGAGCTCCCCGTGGTCCTCCCACCGGACGTGATGGGCCAGATCCTTCCGGCGGTGCTCGGGTTCCGGTGCACAGGGGAGGCGCAGCTCCGCAGGATCGCCCCCGACCTCGGGACCCGCTGGGCCCCCGAGTCGGTCACGATCCACGACGATGGCCGGGTGCCCTGGGGGACCGCCTCTTCCCCCGTCGATGACGAGGGGACGCCGCAGCGGCGCCGGGACCTCATCGTCGCGGGCGAGGTCCGTTCGTACCTGTACGATGCCCTGCACGCCGGGGCGTTCGAGACCGAGTCCACGGGGAGCGCATTGCGCGGGATGGTGTTCGGCATCTACCGGGATTGGCGCCGGTTCCTCCACCCCCCCTCGAGCACCTCGTCGACCCTCGAGGTCGCGCCTGGCTCGGGGGGCTCGGACGCCGAGATCATCGAAGCCACGGGGGACGGCCTCTGGGTCCAGCAGCTCGGCTGGGCGGTCCCCGATCCGATCTCGGGGGCGTTCGGCGGCGAGCTGCGCATAGGGTACCGGATCCGAAACGGAAAGCGCGCGGAGCCCGTCCGGGGCGGGACGGTCGGAGGGGTCGTCGCGGCCCCTCCGGGCACGCCCTCCATGCTCTCCAGTATCGCAGCGATCGGCTCTAATCCGGTCCTGACCGAGTGGGTCCTCGCACCGACGGTGCTGGTGAGACCCCTCACCGTGGCGGGGGCCTAGGGATCGACCGCCCGGAAGCGGCCCGGGTCCCTATTTCCGAACCGGGGGCAGCCTAAGGAGAATCGTCCCGCACTTCGCGCAGCGGGTCCCGGGCAGGTTCGCCGAGTAGGTCCCCCCGAACCCGGTCCCCACGATCACCTCGAGGCCCCGGGGGCGGAAGCGGCTCGAAGAGGCCTCATGGCCCCAGTACAGTCCCGAGCCATTCGTCGTCGCCACGAACCCCTCCTCGAGGGGGCCCCCGCACACCGAGCAGCTCGATCCGGACATGCCGCCAACCGGACGGCGGACCGGCCCCGGGTATGTCTGCTTTACGCTCGGGAGGACGCCGGGGTCGACCATCGTCGACCGACCCTAGGGGTTGATCGCCTTTCGATCCAGGAAGAAAAAAAACGGCCCCCGGGCCGGGTGAGCCCCGGGGGCCTGGCCGCGCATCGTGATGGATGAGCCGACTGAGGGACTACCGCTCCTCCTCGAGGATCTTCAGGGACGACCGGTGGCCGCCCGACCGGAACGCGGGGGCGAGCCAGTCCGGCCAACCGGCACTGACCGTGGACGAGGGCGGGGGAGGAGGGGCCACCGCGAGGAGCATCTGGCGCGCGGTAGGGGAGGAGAACCCACTCTCGAGCCCCGTGCAGGATCGCGGGCGCTCGGCGCGGAGCATCAGTACCCCTCCGCGTGCTCGGTGCTCGCCCCGGCGTGGGTGCGACCGAACGCCAGGCGCTGCTCGGTGGTTGGAAGCCGAATCTCGAACTCGCGGATCCGAAGTCCTGCGGGTGCCCGAGGGTACCGTTCTCTGCTAGCGTCCATTACAGCACCTCCCCCAGATCGGGCGGACGAAGCCAGGGGACCGTGAGGGCGCGCGGGCGGGCGAAGGGGTCGTCCGAGCGGAGGGCCGACGCCATCCCGAGCGCCGTCGGGATGGGAGTCTCGAACTCCCGGATCTTTCGACCCGCGGGGATGTGGGGGATCGGCGCCGGGAGATCCTCGAGCTCCAAGCGGTCAAGGACCGGGAAGCTTCCCAGGACCACCCGTGGGCACTCTCGGGGGCCCCCGTGCTGGAGTGAGAACTGGGGTTCCGCATGGGTCGCACCGCAGGAAGGGCAGACATCCGCCTCGCCGAGCATCGTTCCGATGCCCCCGAGATAGGCCCCGCTCTCCCGCGTCCGGCTCATGGTGATAGGGGATGGGCCGGAATTCGTACTTAAACGTCGGGAGTTATTTTGTACAAAATAAATCTAAGTAGTGGGGAGGCCGTTCCCCGTGTGAGATGGGGGCTCAGACCTACCTGCCGGTCGAGATCCTCGACTATGTCGAGACGCACGCCCCTTCCGAAGGTGCCTCCTTCGGGATCAGCCAGCGGGAGCTCGCGAAATCCCTAGGATACCATCCCTGCTCGATGTCCCGACCCCTCGCCTCCCTGGTCGGGGAAGGCCTCCTGGTGGCCCGAAGGGCCCCCGTGCGGGATGGGATGCGGAAGCAGCTCACCTACCGGCTCACGGAGGTCGGTCGCCAGCGCCTACACCGGGAGACCCGCAAGGTGCCCCTTCTGTCGGGGGACATTCCTCCTCCTCCTCACCCGTTCCTCGGCCGTCGGGACGAGCTCGCGCAACTGGCCGACTTCTCCGGCCCCGGGGGTTCGGTGACGTTCGTCGATGGGGCGCCCGGGATGGGGAAGACCTCCCTCGTGAGCCGCCACCTGCGGCGGATCAAGCAGGGCCGGGTCCCGTTCTGGTTCACCGTGCGTCCGGCGACCTCGCCGCGCCAGTTCGTCACCGCGCTTTCCCACGCGCTTGCGGAGATCGGCGCCTCCCAGCTGGCATACTACACCCAACTGCCCCGGCCCCCGGTCCCCCGGGAGGTGGCGGACCTGACGAACCGCGCGCTGCAGGACCGGGCCCTGGTGGCGGTGATCGATGATCTCCAGATGGCCTCGCCAGACGTCCGTCGGTTCCTGGAGGAGTTCATCACGTCGGTGGCCCCGGGCAGCGAGCATCTGTTCTTCCTGCTGAGTCAGGCACCGCCGCTCTTCGAGTCGACGCGGGTAACGGTACACCGCCTCACCGTCGGCGGACTGGATCGGGCCGCGGCTCATGACCTGACCGACCGGAAGGGGGGGCTCGCCGACCGGTTCGAGTCGGTCTTTCAGGCCACCCTGGGGTCTCCGCTGCTGCTCCAGTTGGCCGTTTCGAACCCGGAACTCGACCCCGAGGCATCCACCCTGCCCCTCCGAGTCATCGAGCGGCTACCGGTCAACGAACTGCGCGCCCTGGTGCCCATCGCCCTCGCCAACGAACCGATGCCGATCTCCTTCGTGCTGGATTCCGGAGTGCTCACGACCGCCCGGGTGGCCGAAATGACGAAGATGGGGATGCTCCAGCGGGGACTCCAGGGCCGAATCGAGGTCCTTCAGGTGGTTCGGCAGGCTCTGCTGTCGAAGATCGAGCCGCAGGACCAGCGGGACGCCCACCTTCAGCTCGCGGCTTACTACGGTTACAGTCACCGACCGGAGTCCTTGCGGGAACGGTTCTTGCATCTTGTCTCGGGCGAGGCTTGGAGGCTCGCTTCCCAACTGTTGGCTCGCCATCAGCGCACACTGCTCGGCTTGGGGTATTCTGAGCCGCTCCGGAACTCGCTGCGAAGGCTGTCCACCGCTCTTCCGAGGGGTGTCGCGAAGGCACGTGTCCTCGAAGGGGAGTCGACTCTCTTGCGCTACCACTCCGACTACTCCGAGGCGATCATCACTCGCCGACGTGCTATCGTCGAGTCCAATGGGGATCCCAAGCTCGAGTGCGAGTCTCACCTTCACATCGTAGAGCTTTACCTCCGTCTACGGGATATAGAGGCGGGGGAGCGAGAGTTCGCGGAGGCGGAGCGAATCGGACCGGTCAGCCGGCGGCTCCAGGTCTTCTTTGGACTCACCAGCGCTCGCCTTCTCGAAGCGAAGGGAGACATCAACGCCGCTCGCGACGGGTTCCAAGAGACAATCAAACTCGCGCGCAGGCACCGTGTGACCGACCTAGGCCTTGACGCGATCGCGGCCTGGTCCAGGCTGGAGGAACTCCAGGCGGGTCCTGAGGTCGCGCTTCAGATTCTGGCTGATGCCATCCCTGAGGCTCAGTTGGGGGGGCGCCCGGATATCGTGTTCAACTTGAGGCTTCTCCGCGCCCGAGCACTCCTACGAGTCGGCCAAGGGGTCGAGGCCGAGTCCGAGATGCGGACGGTTCGTGAGCAGGCCGAGTCACTGGGATACCTGAACCAGCTCACGTACACCCTCGACGGTATGGCGGCGGCCGCAGCCCAGGCTGGCAGATTGACCGAGGCCATCGGGCACGCCCGACACGCCATCGAACTCGCAGAGAAGCTCGGAAACGACCAAGTTCTCGGTCACGCGTTGGCCCTGCTCTGCTCGGATGAATTCCGTCAGGCTGACCAGGGCGGTGATCCGTCGCTGATCAAAGAGGCCATCGCCCATGGGGAGCGGAGCGTAACCGTTCTGGCGCGTCTACCGCCATCCGAACTACTGGTCTTCGCGCACTCGTACCTGGCAGAGGTCTACGCGTTCGTCAAGGACGGCGGTAGGGCGTCTGCGCACTACGACACGGCCATGCAGACTGCCAAGCAACTCGGATTGGGATGGATCGAGGAAACCCTGACCGGCGAGGTTGGCCCCAAGATCAGGGCCGCAGTCCAAGCCTCCAGCTCGTCGTGAACCCACTCCGCCGTCCCAGTAAGTGGACGGAGGGGGCCCATGCTGGACCCCCAATAGGCTCAGAAGAGTTACAGCTGTTCGCGCGGGACTGCCGGGAGCTGAGGCATGTACATGATCGCAACCCACCTCCGAGCGGCATCCCGATTTTTCCCCTATTTAATCCGCCGGTCGAGCATCGACACGGGACGGGTCGCTATACAACCCGCATATGTGCGTGCGCATGCGTACAAAACTCAGCTTTCTGTACGGCGCCGGATCACCGAGGTTGGGAGGTTTCTCCGGCGGAGAACGGGGGAACAGCACACGGTCTGGCGGACGACGGACCCGCTCTGCAACGTCCCATCACGGAACGTCCTCGCGAGCTACCCGCCGCCTTGCTGTGGCTCAGGACCTCCCAGAACCCCGGCTCGCCGACCCGGACGAACTTGCCCCATCGGCATCACCGATCGAGGTTATAGACGTAGCGACACGGCGCGGCGTTGTTCCCCTACCGGTCCATCCTTCGCACGGGTCCGAGCCTCAAGCGGAGCCCATGTCCGGTGTGAAAAGGGTCGGCGTAGCTCGGGGTACGCAGATTGCGCCACGTCCCGGCAACGGGTTGACCGGCCGGACGCGATGGTCCGTGGCCCCATCGAGCGAGTCGGCCTTCCCAAAGTGGCGGGCGATCCGAGCCGGCGAGCTCGTAGCGCTGAGACTCGGGTGATCGGAGATGTCGGCGCAACGACTAGGGCCGGACCTGTCGGATCTCGACCTCATCGCCCGTCCAGTCGAAGGCGAGCCGGGGCCGGGACCGCCAGATCGAGCGGCGGTCCCAGAGCGCGCCCACCAGGAGCGGCAGGCCGATCGACGCCTCCACGTGGGCCATCGCCCGGGTCGCCGTGCGGGAGATCTTCCCCCACGACTGCGCCTCGTCGAGCGTGCTGCCGGAGAGCCCGCCCCAGTGCGGGACGTCGGTCGTGATCTGGAGGGCGTAGAAGTGGCCCTCGCCCTCCCGTCCGAAGGCGTAGTTGGCCATCACGATCCCGTCGTTGATCCAGTTCTTCGGGGTCCCGCCCCCGATGTAGACCACCGCGGTGCGGGGCGAGTGCGTCAGGATCTGGACCAGCTCGAAGTTGTCGCGGACCGCGTCCAGGAGGAACCGCTCCTTGCGCTTCCGGTTCGCCTGGTAGTGGAGCGTGAGCCCGATCCCGATCGAGCTGTCGATGAGCGCCGGAGAGAAGACCGGTACTCCGCGGCGGGCAGCGGTCGCGAGGATCGACTCCGGGTCCGGGAACCGAGAGCCGAGGAACCCGAGGTACTCCCGCGAGGAGGCCGGTCTCGCGGGGAACTCGTCCGTCATCCGCCCGATCGCCCGGTCGGTGTCCTCGAACTTGAGCTCGTCGACGTACGTGTCGTAGATCCGGTCGAGGTAGAGGTCGCGGAGCTTGACGTCGTTCGCCGTCGGGGACCCGACCCAGTGGCGGCCCCCGATCGTCTGGTAGATGTCCTGGTAGAGCACGGCCCCGGTCGACACCACGACGTCGACGAGCCCCCAATCGATGAGGTCCCGGATCACCTTGCGAAGCCCGGCCGCGATCAGCGGGCCGGCGAGCCCGAGCAGGATCGTCGGGCGCTTCGGGTCGGTGAGCGCGTTCTCCCAGACCGCGAGGCACCGACCGAGGTTCCGGGCCTGGATCGAGGCCCCCTGGAACTGTTCGAGGAGATCGCCCAGTCCCCGGACCTTCGCGACGTCGACGGGACGGACGGACTTCTTGAGGATCCCGCGACGACGGGCGCGTAGCGAGGTCGGCACGGGCGGGCCAGTCCGGCCTCCCTGATAAGCGCACGTCGTACGGATGCCCCTCGGCAATCCATTAAATCCTCCGGGGAGAGATTCTCCGCGGAGGTTCCGGGTGCCTACACTTCCCTCACCGGTCCTCCGCGCGATCGAAGGTCTCGCGGAAGGCTCCGGTCGTACCGTGGCGATCGCCGGCCCGCCGATGAGCGGGAAGTCCGCCCTCCTCGAGGAGCTGCGCGGCCTCCTGCGAGCCCGCGGGGCCCGCCTGGTCGAGCTCCGCGGGAGCTACCGGAGCCGGTCGGTCCCCTACGGGGCGCTCGATGGTCTGCGACAGGGCACGGGGGGCGCTCTGATGGCGCCGGATGGGGAGGAGCTGGCGGCGGAGGAGGAGGGAATATCGGCCGGCCCGATCCCCGCGATCCCGTACCTCACCGAGCGACTGCCGCGCAGTCGTCGGAGCCGGGCCGAGCGGGGTCGCTCCTCCTTGATGGGTCAGCCCGTGCGCGGACGATCGGCGAATGAGGGGGACCCGGACACCTACTGGAACGAGATCGTGCCCGAGATGCGGGGACCGGGAGGGCACCCGGTCGCGATCGTCATCGATGATGGGGCCCTCTTCGACACGGAAAGCCGGGACTTCATCGTCTCGCTCTCGAAGCGTTCCCGTCTGCGACCGTTGCTCATCGTCGCGGCGCTCGACACCTCCGTGCCGGGGTTCATGACCTGGGAGGAAGCGTTCCTCGGTCGCGGGGACGTCGACTGGGTCCGGATCACGGAGGCGAGTCCCGACCCCCGGGAGGCGCACCGGCTGAAGGCGATCTTCGACGACCTGCCCGCGGTCTCCCAGCGCGTGGCCGGTTACGTCTCGCTCCTCGGGGGGACCGCGGGGGAGGTCGTGCTCTCCCGGGTCTCCCGCCTCACGTTCCCGCAGCTCGCGGAGGCGATCCTGCCGGCGGCCGGCGCCGGGCTCATCAAGGTCCTCGAGGGCAAGGTCTCGATCCCGCACCAGGCCTGGATCCCGCTGGCCGCCGAGATGCTCTCGGACAAGGTGCGGCGCGAGATGCACCTCGACATCGCGAACGCCCTGTCGGCGCTCTCGCCGGAGCCGATCCTTCCCCGGCGGATCGAGGTCGCCCGCCACTACCTCGCATGGTTCCCGGGACCGATGGCGCTCCGTCGGCTCCTCGAAGCCGCGGAGCTCTCCCTCCAGCTCGCCGCCTACGACTCGGCGGAGGAGCTCCTCGCGGAGGCGATCGGCTGCCTCCCCTCGCTCCCTCCGGCCGAACGGGACGCGATCGAACCGGAGCTCCGGTTCCTCCATGCCCGGGCGCTCTTCTGCGCCGGCCGGGTCTCGGAGGGAGAGTCCGAGGTCGCCGAAGGCCTCGACGACGCGCTCCGGGCGAAGATCTCCGCCGAGACCGTGACGGAGTGGGTCGAGCCGCTCCTGCTCACGATGCGCGCCGTCGGGCCCCGACCCTCGCTCGCGACCACCCTCCTCGAGATGATCGAGCGGTGCCACGACGCCGAGCTGGTCGAGGTCGAGGTCCTGTTCGAGGCGCTGGTCGCCGAGTTCCACTACGAGCGCAACTGGCCCGAGAAGGCCCGTGCGGAGTCGCACCGGGCCGCCCTGCTCGCGCGGAAGCTTCCCGAGGGCCACTTGCAGGCGCTCTCCCTGCTCGCCGTCGGACTGTCCCGGATCGGCGGGACGGAGGAGGAGCAGGAGCTCGCCGAGCGGTTCCTGCGGGCCGCGCGCCTCCTGCTGGCGAAGGCCCGTCGATGGGAGCTTGACGCGCTCGCCGAGGACCTCGAGGCCCGGCTCCTCGAGTCCCGGGGGGACTTCCGGCGTGCCCGAGAGCTGCGCGAGCGCAGCATCTCGGTGCTGCAGCGGATGCGCCTCCATTCGCTCGAGCTCAACCACCAGCTCGGGGTCGCGGAGCTCCTGCTCGACCACGGGATCCCGAAGGGGGTCGAGGCGGCGCTGGAGCGCGCGCGCGCGATCACCGACACCCTGCATCTCCTGCCGCCCGCACCGGGGCTCCTCCGCCTCTGGCTGCTCGAGGGCCGCTACGCCGCGGTCAACGAGCTCGTGGACGCCGCCCGGGACCGCTGGGAGGCGATGGCCGATGCGGCCGGGCCCACCGCGATCCCGCGCCTGAAGGTCGAGGCCGTGGTGCGGCTCGCCCTTCTCGAGTATGGCCGTCGTCCGGAGCGGGCGGCGGAGCTCGTCGCCCAGCTCTCCCAGCCGGACCTCTCGGCCGCGATCCCGCGGACCTGGCGGTCCTGGATCCCCAACCTCGAACGCCTCGCGCCCGACAGCGACCGGGGCGGGGGCCCGCTCCCGCCGCCGTCGGCGCCGCCTCCCCCTCCCCCGCGGGCCGCAGCCGCCTCACCCGAGCGACGGGAACGCTCCCGGCGCGAGACCGTACAGGATCGTCAAGGCTCCCACGAGCGTTAGGACGATCACCACGATCCGGTGGAGGAGGCGGGGCGGCAGCCGCCTCCCGAGCTGTCGCCCGAGCAGGACGTTCCAGGAGGCGACCAGGACGAGCGCCGCGGCGCCCGCCACGAGGACGACCAGCCAGCCCCACGTGGGCACGAAGAGGATCATGAAGATCATCGTCGTGTCGCCGATCTCGAGGAGCGTGATCGTCGCGAACGCGGCCACGAACGCCGAGCGCGCGTTCTCCCGTAGGTGGGGGGCATCCTCCTCCTCCGGATGGAAGTAGACCCAGCCGGCGTAGGCGATCAGGAACGCCCCGCCCCCGACCCGTAGGAACCCCAGGTTCTGGGGTCCGATCAGGGTCACGAGGGCGACCCCGACGCTGACGGCGATGGCGCTCGTCAGGAGGAAGCCGGCGGAGGCGCCGGCCCAGGTGCCGTGGGGATGGGCTCGCGAGGCGAGGGCGATCGTGGCGAAGCTCGTCCGGTCGAACAGCTCGAGACCGCCGATGATCGCGAAGACGATGACGAACCCGCCGAGCGACCCGAGGCCCACGATGCCCCTCAGACCGTCAGGCGAGATGGTGGAGGAAGTCGCTCGTCTCCCGGTCGCAGTAGGCGCACGTCAGGATCACGGGATGGCGGTTCGTCACCTCGAACTCGCTCTCGATCGGCTCCGGCTGGTTCGAGATGCAGTTCGCGTTGGGGCACTTCAGGACCCCGACGATCCGCTCGGGGAGGTCGACCGAGCGCTTCTCGCGGACCTTGTAGTCCCGGATGATCGAGATCGTCGCGGTCGGGGCGATCAGCGCGATCGCGTTGACCTTGCGCGGCGAGAGCTCCATGTTCTCGACCTTGACGATGTCCTTCCAGCCGATCTTGTTCGACCGGACGTGGAGCGCGACGCTCACGGTCGAGTCCTTGTCGAGCGTGTGGGCGCCGATGATGCGCAAGACCTCGAGGGCGAGGCCGTTCGAGATGTGGTCGATGACGGTCCCGTTCTTGATCGGGGTGATCTTGAGCTCCTTCGCCGGCATCTAGCCCCCCTTTCGGCCACCGGCGAGGATCGCATCGAGGAGGGCCATCCGGACCGGCACGGCGAGGAACGCCTGCCGGAAGTAGGCGGCGTGCGGGGTCTCGTCGATCTCGGGGGAGATCTCGCCGACACGCGGCAAGGGATGCATGACGGCGAGGCGGGGCTTCGCGTCCCGGAGGAGGTCGGCGTCGACGTGGTAGGAGCCCGCGACCTCGCGGTACTCGGTCTCGTCCCCGAACCGCTCCTTCTGGATCCGCGTCACGTAGAGGACGTCCGCGTCCCGGATCGCGCGGCGCAGGTCGGCTTCCTCCCGGATATGGGCGCCCATATGCTCGAGCCGGCGCCGGGCCGGGTCCGGGAGCGCGAGCGAGGGCGGAGCGGTGAGCACGATCTCGCAGCCGAACAGGGCGAGGGCGTGCGCGAGCGAGTGAACGGTCCGGCCGAACTTGAGGTCCCCGAGGAGGACGACCCGCAGTCCGCTCAGGGTGTCGAACGCCTCCTGCATCGTGAGGAGGTCGAGCAGGGTCTGCGTCGGGTGCTGGCCCGCCCCGTCGCCCGCGTTCAGGACCGGGCGGTCGGAGGCGCGCGCCGCCAGACGGGCGGCCCCCTCGTTCGGGTGTCGGATCACGATCGCGTCCGCGTACGAGCTCAGCATCCGGATCGTGTCGTACAGGCTCTCCCCCTTCCGCATCGAGGTGACGGAAGCGTCGGCGATCGTGATGCAGTTCCCCCCGAGGCGGTGGACTGCCGACTCGAACGAGAGCCGGGTGCGGGTGGAGGGCTCGAAGAACGCCATCGCGACCAGCTTGTCGGCGAGGGTGTGGAGCACCTTCGTCCCCTCGGCATAGGGGATCATCTTCTTCGCGGCGGCCAGGATTCCTTCGATCTCCTCGCGGGAGAGGTCCCGGATCGAGATCAGGTCGCGGCCGTGAAGGGACATCCGGCCGGCGGGATAGGCCCTCGCTTTAAGGGGTTTGTGCGCCGCCGGCCCATTCCGTCGGTGCGGACCCGCGAAAGGCGGGCGCCGGTGGTCCTCCGGTCCAAAGCCGCTATGCGGGGATCCGGCTCGGAGGCGACGTGAGAGCCGGACCCGGCCCGTGGACCGTCCGACTCCTGTTCCTCTTCCTCAGCGTCGTCTGGGGGCTCAACTTCCTGTTCATCCGCATCGGCCTCGACGACGCGAGCCCGCTCTGGCTCGCTCTCCTCCGCGCGGCCGTGGGCGCCGCCGCGACAGCCGTGATGCTCGTCCCCCTTCATACCTGGCGCGAGCTCGATGCGCGAGGACGCCGGGACGCGCTCCTCCTCGGGATCCCCAATACGACGCTCTTCTACGCCTTCCTGTTCGCCGCGCTCGAATCGGTCCTCCCCGGCGTGGCGGCCGTCCTGACGTACACGTTCCCGCTCTGGGTCGCGGTCCTCTCGCCGTTCGTCCTTGGGCACCGCCTCACCATCAAGCACTGGGGGGCGGTCGCGGGGGGGTTCCTCGGAGTGGTCCTGATCGCCCACGCGTGGACCGTGTTCACGAGCGGGGTCTCGGCGCTCGCGGTCCTCGAGCTCCTCGGGGCAGCGCTCTCCTGGGCCCTCGGGACCGTGCTGTTCCAGCGTCGATTCCGCCGGGAGGAGATGCTCGAGGCGAACGCCTTCCAGCTGTTCGGAGGGACCGCCGGGCTCGCGGTCCTGGTCGTGGCGTTCACTCCGGTTCCCCTGCCGACCTGGACCGGACCCCTCGCTGCCACGCTCCTATGGACCGGCGTGCTCGGCACCACCCTCGCGTACTCGATCTGGTTCTGGCTCCTCGGACGTACCCGGGCCGCGACGCTCTCGGCCTACGTCTTTCTCGTGCCGGTGGTCGCGCTCGGCGCCTCCGCCCTGTTCTTTGGAGAGCGGCTCGACGTCGAGCAGCTGGGGGGAGTATTCCTGGTTCTGCTCAGCATCTACGGTATCGCGCGAGCCCCTTCCGGACCGGTCTCCCCGGACGAGGCCGAGCCTTCGCCCGCCGAGTAGAGCGAGGATGACCCCCGGGACTCACCGAACCGAGCTCGGGAACCACTCGGAGAGTCGGTCCACCGGGAACCCCTCGACCTTGTGGTCCCGGTAGCCGACCATCGTCTCGGCGGCGACGAGCGCGTTGAGGATCGCTTCGTCCGTCGCCTGTACGGTCGCCTCGAAGAGCGGGTCGAGCCGATCGTTGTCCAGCATTGCCACCCGCGACACCGCGGCTCCGTCCGACGGCTCGGACCGGGCGGTCGAGAAGGCGATGAAGAAGTCTCCGGATCCATTGCCCGAGATGCTACCGCTCCGACCCAAGCCCAGGGCGCCCCGACGAGCTACGCGCTTCAGCTGATGCGGGAGCAGCGGGGCATCGGTCGCGATCACCACCACGATCGAGCCGGTCTCGGGACGAGACCGAGCGGACGGACCTTCGTGTTCCGCCACGTCGACCCCGGCCACCCGCAGCTGCCCCGGCCGACCGTGGTTGGCCTGGACGAGGACCCCGAGACGGTACGGGCCCGGGTCCTCGACGGTTCGCGACGACGTGCCGATCCCTCCCTTGTATCCGTAGGACACGCAGGCGGTGCCCGCGCCGACACTGCCCTCGGCCACGGGGCCGTCCCGCGCGCCGTCGAGCGCGGCCCGGACGTGCGCTTCCGTCAGGTACCGGCCCGCGACGTCGTTGAGGAAGCCATCCCAGGTCTCCCCGACCACGGGGAGGGACCAACGGTCCGGCGAATGGCCCCGGTCACGAGCCCATCGGATGACGGAGTCGCGCACGAGCCCCACCGTGTCGGTGTTCGTGAGCGTGACCGGGCCTTCGAGGCCTCCGGACTCCTCCATCCACGCGGCTCCCGTGAGCTCGCCGTTGCCGTTCAGGGTGAAGGGGGCGGCCATCACCGGGGCGGCGTCGGACCGCGCTCGAGGGAGGACGACCGTGACCCCGGTCCGGACCCAGTGCCGCCGTTCGGGCGGAACCTCGGGTGAGGGATCGACCGTGATCTGTCCGACCACGACGCCCGGCACGTCGGTGATCGCGTTCCACGGGCCGGGGGTGCCGGCGAAGGGGATCCCGCGTTCCCGCGCCCTGGGTCTCGCCTGACCTTTCGTCATCGTGGGGTGGAGATTCTTTCGAACGGTAGACTCCCCGCCTTTTGCCTCTTCGCTCGCCGCGCCGCGATCGTCGGCCACCGCCGGGCCCGGGTCCCCTCGGTCACCTTTGGTTCGCGAGACCGGAGGGCTTTCATAGCGGACGATGGTGGCCGCGAGGGGTCTCCTTGGCCGACGCGGTGTCCGCGCTTCCCGTCTCGATCCCTCCGGGCTCTCGAACGCTCGACCTGTCCCGAGAAGCCGAGCGGAGCGCCCGGCGCCAGCGGAACACGTCGTTGATGGGGCTCGGCATCGGGGGTGTCTTCGTAGGGATCGGAGCGGTCGAGCTCGTCCTCCTCGGATTGTCCGGCGCCCTCTCGGGGAACCTGTTCATCGCGGCGTTCCTCGTGGTTCTCGGAGGCTCGATCATCTGGCTCACGTATCGGGGGGGACTGCGGGATCCGATCGCCCGGATCCAGCTCGCCCACGACGCCGCGACGTTCATGAGCCTCTCCGGGCGGACCGTCCGCGTGGCGTGGCGGGACCCCGCCTGGGACCTCGAGATCCAGGACCCCGCGCCGGACCCCTCGGTGAAGGATGAGGCGAAACAGCACCTGTTCTTCAGCGGGATGCGGGGGGTCTACGGGACCCTCGGGCGCGGGGACGTCGGTCCGATGCTCGATGCCGCGCGGTCGTACGGCCTCTCCGTGACGATCCGCAACGCCACGTCGGATCGGAAGCGGGAACACCCGATCCGCCGAATCCGGATCCGTGCCTCCCCCTAATGGCTGTCGATCTGTCCTGGGGAACGTGTGGGCCGGTCGGCGGTCGGTAAGCGGGGGTCGCTGAGGCCCCGCGGTTCCTGAAGGAGGAGCGCCCGCTCCGGGGGAACCCGGTCGTCGGGGCCCCGGGGTGAACCGTTATCGGGGTCCATCGCTCGGGGAGGACCGTGGCGATCGGAGCGTCGTTCGAGTGGCTCACGCCCGCCGAGTACTGGGACCGGTTGAGGTCCGCGTTCACGCGGCGGTATCCCACCCTGTCGCCGGGAGCGCCGGCGCCCGGGTCCCCGAAGATGGCCAAGGAGATCCGACGCCTGATCGGGACCGTCAACGGACGGGGTTGGGAGGTGGCGTTCTACGGGGGGCGGACGTTGCGCCCGGAGACGATCCTGGGCCTCAGCACCTCGGTCCGCTTGGTCCCGATGGAGAACTCGCGGCTCGAGACCATCCCATGGTACTACGCGGGGCCGCGCCCCCGCGTGTTCTCCCGGGCGTTCCTCGACTACGACCGTATCATCATGCGGTACCGGCGCCGGGAAGGCCAGATGAACGGCTCGCTGACGGGGGATCGGCCGTTCGACAAGCGGTGGGCGATCTACCCGTTCGATGATGAGCTCGGGTCGGCCCTGAAGGAGCCCACGCTGCACCAGTTCTTCGAGTCCGCGGCGAGGCTCGGCCCGCGACGGTCGGAGTCCCCCACGATCGCGATCTTCGGCCTTTCCGCCGTCCTGTCTGTCACCGTCGAACTACGGAGCGACCAGGTCGCCGCGGCGCCCCCGCTTCTCGGGCAGTTCTCGGCGTTCCTCGACCGCCTCGAAGAGCTCCGGGGTTTGCCGCCGGCGAGCCGGGCGCCCCAATCGATCGACTACCTTCCGGACGAGTCCGACCTCATGTATCCCGTCCCGAAGATCCGCTGCCCCTCCTGCCGGAACGACAGTCACCCCCGCTACATGCCCCATCTCGAGACGGAGATCTGCGACAAGTGCCGGGCCCCTCTGTATCTCATGAAGGGACCGCCCTGACCCGCGGTCCCACCAGAAGGCCCGAACCGGTCCGTAAGAATCTCATCCGAAGAAAGGGAAGAGGTTCGACCCCCCCGCCCGTGCGGGAGGGTCGCGTGTCGGGGAGCGCCGGCTCGGTCTAGCTCGACCCCGCGCCTGTGGCTGGCACCACGGAGGGTGACTCGTTGTCTTCTTCGGTCCCCACCAGGCCACCCATCTGGTCGATTACCCGTACTTCCTCCGTCCGGTACGCCGACAGTGCGGCCCAGACGAAGAAGATGGCCGACAGGATCACGGCACCGATGGTTCCGTACGGGAACGCGAGGTAGGAGCCCCACGGATATCCGGTCGGTCCGAACTCCGAGACGTACGACAGGATGTAGGTCGCGAACAGCCAGACCTGGATCCACATCCCCGCGCCGATCTCACGCCGGTGCTCGGGCTTCACCACGAAGTACATCAGGAGCGAGGTACCGATGGTGATGATCCCGAAGATGGCGAAGTACAGGATCTGTGCCCCGAAGTTAGAGCTGCTGTAGAGGAACGTGTTCACTCCGTTGTCCGACCAGATCGGCCCGTAGAACGCGAGCACGGCCAGGACAACGAGAATGATGACTCCCATCCCGTACCCGAGCGCTCTCGAGACTCCGAGCTTGTTCGGCATGGCATAGGCGACGTAGATCGCGACCCCGACATCGATCGAGATCAGCACCCAGGTCATGAGGAGGAAACCGCTCCAGAACAGCACCATCGCCGCGGCGATGAACCCGAGACCGCCGAAGATCCAGACCGCCGGCAGTTTGAACGGTCGCTTCAGATTCGGCGCGTACTTGCGCAGACCCGGTAGGAGCGCGCCGCCCGTCACGTACGTCAGCGCGGACGTGCTCGAGATGAAGCCGACGAGCGCGTACCAACTCGGCAACGGAACGAGGAAGACGAGCCCCACGATCAACGACACGAGCAGGGCGACCCACGGAATGCGGAACCGCTCGTGGATCGAGTGGATCGCGCGCGGGAAGTACCCCTCGATGGAGAGACCGTATAGCGTCCGCGTCGAGGTCCCGAGATAGATCCAACCGGTCCCGGACGGGGAAATGAACGAGTCGGCGATCAGGACCCACGCGAAGAACGCATAGGCCGCACCCGAACCGGCGGCCACGGCGTACTTCAGGGGCAGACCCGACCAGACGCTCGTCTTGAGCGCGTTGAAGTCGCCCACGGTCACGCCGGCGTTCGTCCAGTTGATCGCGCCGAGGTAGGACAGCTGAAGGAGCTCATAGATCACGAGAGCGAGCAGCACCGACCCGATCGTGACGATCGGAATGTCCTTCTGGGGGCGCTTGGCCTCGCCCCCGTACTCGAGCCCCTGACGGAATCCGAGGTAGGCGAAGAAGACGCCGCTCGTTGGGAGCGCGTAGAAGACCGATCCCCAGCCATAGGGGGCGAATCCTCCGCTCGACTTGATCCCGAGGCTGTTGACACTGCTCGGAAGCGCGGGTGGGTTGAAGTTCGAGCTCTTGAACAGGGTGAACAGCAGAATGAACGTCACGACCGGGATGACGATCTTCCAGTAGGTGACGTAGGTGTTGGTCTTCCCGAGCAGGCGGATCCCAAAGTAGTTCAGGAAGAAGAAGCCGAGGAAGAGCACCACGGCGAGCCCGGTGCCGAGCGACGTGAGCTCGGTGATCCCGGGCTGCCCATTGATCTGGAGGAGCCCGTTCGGGACCGTCCCCGTGGTGGAAAGCGCACTCGCCCACTGGGAGTTCACGGAGCTTAGGCCCAGCAGGGCACCTTCGACCTCGATCGCAGGCACTGTGACCGCGGTCAGGAAATATGCCCAGCCGAAGTAGAACCCGGTGTAGCTCCCGTGCGTGTAGAACGGGTAGCGCACGATCGCCCCCGAACGCGGGATCGCGGCCGAGACCTCGGCCCAGGCCAACGCCACCAGGAGCACCATGATGGCGCCGACGATCCACGAGATCGTCGCGGCAGGCCCCGCGGTGCCGGCGGCCTTGTTCACTCCGAAAAGCCAGCCCGAACCGATGATGCCTCCCATCGAGAGGCCCAACAGGTCGAACCGGGTCAGTTCCCGACGCAATTTCTTGTCGTCAGCGGCCGCCATCCACCCTCACCATGCTAACGCCCACCATGTTAGCCCAGCGCACTGACCGGCAGGTGGGATTAAGTTCTTTCGTTTGGGGCCGGCTTTCGGGTTGGCCCCCCGGCCCCATCCCATTCGACCTCGTCGCGAGGGCGCCCGGGGTTGAAGTTTTCCAAGCTTTCGTGCCCCGGTCTCCGACGTCTCCCGGACACCTTCGGCGGCGGGGAAGGCTTTTCGGGACGCCTCGGCTGGACGGGCCGGAATGTCGACCTCCACCCCCGAGCATCCTTCGGCCCAGAAGGTCGATGCGGCCCTTCAGCGGCTCGGTCTCATCGATCGCGTGAGGGAGCTTCCGGACTCGACGCGGACGGCGAAGGACGCCGCGGAGGCGCTCGGTTGTGAGGTCGGTCAGATCGTGAAGTCGATCGTGTTTCGATCGACGAGAACGTCGCGCCCCGTGCTCGTCCTGGCGAGCGGGGACCACCGGGTCGATGAGGGGTGGATGGAGCGGTATGTGGGGGAACCGATCGAGCGGGCCGACCCCGAGTTCGCCCGCGGTGCGACCGGCTTTGCGATCGGGGGCGTCCCCCCGTTCGCGCACAAGAACTCGCTGCGCACGTTCGTGGATTACGACCTCCTCGAGCGGTCCGCGGTCTGGGCGGCGGCCGGGACCCCGAACGCCGTGTTCCGTCTGACCCCGCTCGAGCTCCTCGACGCGAGCGACGGCCGGCCGGTGCCGGTCGTTCCGTGGGCGCGACCGCCGGAGCCGGGCGGCCGATGGGTCACGTTCGATTGCTACGGGACCCTCGTCGACTGGCGAACCGGCATGCTCCGCGCCCTGGACCGACGGCTGCCCGGGCTCGAAACGGGAGCTCGAGAGCGCCTCTTCCGGACCTACCTCGTCGAGGAACGGCGCGTCGAGCGAGGCCCGTTCCTAGGCTACCGAGCGACGATGATCGCCGCGCTGCTCGCCGCCGGGGCCGTGGAGAGAGTTCCGGTCACTCCCGAGATCGCCGAACGGGTCGTGGATTCGATCCCGGAGTGGCCGCTCTTCCCCGACACCCGGGAGGCCCTCCGGGCGCTCGCCGACCGGGGGGTCCGCCTGGCGGTGCTCTCGAACATCGACCGGGACCTGCTCGAGCGGACGCTCGCCTGCCACTCTCTCGAGGTGACGGTCACGATCACCGCCGATGAGGTCCACTCCTACAAGCCGGCGCCGGCGCACTGGGTGCGGTTCCTCAAGGCGGTACGGGGGGAGCCCGAGCTCATCTGGCACGTCGCCGGTGCCTTCGAGTACGACATCCCGACCGCGGAGCGGCTCGGTTTCCGTACGGCGTTCGTGACGCGCTATGACGACGCGAACGCCGGCGAAGGCGCGGGGGTGGTCGTCCGGAACCTTACCGAGTTCGCCGAGCGTCTCGCACTGCCGCCCGATGCTTCGGGGAGTCTCTCTCCCCCGTCCATATAGGCGTCCGTGGCCAGCCACTCTTCCGCCGTTTCCGCGGTGCGACGGAGGAAGTCTCCCGTTCGAGCGAGGAAGGGCCTCCCGCATCGCACGCTCTGGATCGATCTGGGCGGGGTCGTGGTGCGCGACCCGCGACCGATCGTCGTGGAGGCGCTCGCCCGAAGGGGAGGGGCTCCTCGACCGGCCCTGCGGCGTGCCTACTACCGGTTGAGTCGCTTGTTGGATCGGGGTCGGATCGACCTCTCCACGATGTACCGACGGCTCGAGCGTTCGTTCCCCTTCCGGATGGACTTCCGAGAATTCCGGGATTGGGTCGAGCGGCGCAGCCTAAACGCAGTTCCCCGCGTCATCCCGGCACTCCGAGCCCTTCATCGCCGGGGCCGGGTCCGCATCGTGTTCGCGAGCAATGTCTCCCTCAGCGTTTGGAACGGAGTGCGCCGGCGGTTTCGACTTCGTGGCCTGGCGAAGGACGTCGTGCTGTCGTATCGTGTCGGCGTGCTCAAGCCGGAACCCGCCTTCTTTCGGGAGGCGATTCGGCGAACGCGCCCCAAGGAGACCCCCGTACTGTACCTCGACGACGCCGCGGTGAATGTCCGTTCGGCGCGGAGACTGGGGATCGACGCTCGTCGGGTGACGAGGCCGGACCAGATCGTGACGCTCCTACGCCGGCTCCGCTGAGTGGCTGCTCGTCCGCATCGACGCTCGAAGGACCCTTCCACCAGGGACGGAGGGGTGGTCCCTGCCATGACAGGATCCTCGGAAGGACCGGCGCTTCGCGTCAGAAGATCTCCCCGGCTGGGCGATCGGCCCGCTCTACCGGATGCTTCCGGCACACGGAGCCCGTGGCCGAGGGCTCGTCGCGGGTCCGACCGACTCGGAGAAGCGCGGCGGCTTCGGGTGTGACTCGAGCTCGACCGAGCTCGGTTTCGATCGATGGGAGCCCGGGAGCGAGGTACAAGTAGATGTGCGCGGGTACCGCCCCCAAGAGCCTGGCTCCTGTCGGCACTATTCCATGAGTCCTGCGAGCTCCCCGAGGGGGCGACTCCTCCGGCAGCTACTTCGGTCGGACGACCCCTCCATCCGGTGGCGGACTCGCGTGCGGGTGATGGGAGCGCACCGTTCGACCCCCGAGGTCCGCCGCCTCGAAGGGGATGTGCAACGCTCCGCGCGCGTGCGAGCCCTACTGTCCCGCCGGGATGCGGCGCATCGAGCCGGCAGCTCCGGAGGGATCTACCGGTACTGGCAGGGGATCCACTGGGTCCTCGCGTCGCTCGCCGACATGGGGTATCCTGAGAAGGACCCAGGCCTCGATCCGTTGATCGACCGGGCGCTGTCCATGTGGACGCATCCGCACTACGACCGAACGGTGCGGGCGACCGCCGAGACCGTCCGGGGGGTCCGCGATGGGGTTCCCCTGTTGCGGGGCCGCTACCGCCGGTGTGCCTCCCAGCAGGGGAACGCGCTCCTCTACGCGAGCCGTCTCCGAACCCCGGATGCCCGGGCCGATCATCTCGCCCAACTGCTCGTGCGCTGGCAATGGGAGGACGGAGGATGGAACTGCTCGCGCGCCGCCGACGCGCACGTCTCGTCCTTCATGGAGACCCTCAGCCCGATGCGGGGCCTCGCGGCGTACGCCGCGCGCACGGGATCCTCGGTCGCCCGGCGCGCGGCGCGCCGTGCCTCGGAGGTGTTCCTCGAGCGCTCGCTCTTCCGTCGACGGTCGACCGGCGCGGTGATGCGTTCCCGCTTTCTCCAGTTCCACTACCCGCTCTACTGGTACTACGACGTACTGGGAGGGCTCAAGGGCATGGTCGAGGTCGGCCGGATCGGCGACCCCCGGTGCCGGGAGGCGCTCGACTGGCTCGAGTCGCGGGAGCTCCCCGGTGGTGGTTGGCCGGTGGATGCCCGATACTATCGCGTTTCCCCGGACTACCGCTTCGGATGCGAGTTCGTGGACTGGGGTGCTCCGAGTCGGACGCGGCGCAACGACTGGGTCACGACCGACGCGCTCTACGTGCTGGGAGCGGCCGGACGACTCCCCGATGTCGCCGGGCCTCGCTGACGCCCCGTCGGCCTCACGATGAGCCGGACGGCTTGCGCGACCCGGGAGACCGTGGCGCCTCCGCGCCGGTTTGGGACCACCCGGGCCAGGAACCCCGGTTCCGTGGCATGAACGATACCACCTGCCCGCGGTGCCCGGAAATCTATTCGCCGAACGGAGTAGGACGGACCGGATGACGAGCCGACGACCCCGTACCGACCCCTCCGATGTCGCACGGCGCGCCTGGGAAGAGGCGAGCGATGTCTGGGATGACTTCGAGGAGGCGGGAAAGGACGTCTCCCGCGACCTCGTTCACGGCCCGAGCCTGCTCCGGACGGTCGGGACCCTCCGGGGCCGGCGCGTGCTCGACGTCGGATGTGGGCAGGGCCGGTTCACCCGGCAGCTCGCGGATCGGGGCGCTCGCATCACGGCGATCGATTGGTCCCGCCGGCTGATCCGCGCGGCCCGAGCGCGCGAGAAGGACAATCCGCTCGGCATCGGATACCGATGGATGGACGCGAGGGAGCTCGGCCGGCGTTTCCCGGCGGCTTCCTTCGACGTCGTGGTCTCCTGCATGGCGTTCATGGACATGCCGGACCTGCCCCGGGTGCTGCGAGGGATCCGGACGGTCCTCGTCCCGGACGGACGGCTCGTCTTCTCGATCTCGCACCCGTTCAACACCGCGGCGGAGCGCTGGGAACCCCCCAGCGCGGCAGGCCGGGGAGGAATGGTGATCGACCGGTACTTCTCCAAGCGCTCCGGGGTCACCACCTGGGCGATGGCCCGGCTCCTCCGACCGTTCGATACCCCGTACTGGCACCGAACGTTCGAGAGCTGGTTCGCCCTGTTGCGGCGCTCGGGCTTCGAGGTGGTGGGTCTCACCGAACCGCACGCGAGCTCTCGCCAGGTCCGAGAGCAACCGCTCCTTCGCGGCGCTTCGGACGTGCCGTTCTTCCTGGTCCTCAGTTGCCGCGCCGGAGCGGCGCGGCGGCGCTAACGCCCCGGCGGTTCCCCGCCGGGGCGGCCGGGTCGCGGTAGTAAGCCCCTTTTCGTTTCAGGCAGCATTCGACTCCGCGCTCTCCTCGACGGTCGGGGAAACTCCTCATCCCGTCCCTTAGCCTGGATTTTCGCGCGGACGAGATCCCTGAGGATTCCCTGAGGCTTGCGTAGGCTGGCGCGTCAGCCGGGTCCCGCGTACCGACCCTTCCGGTTCAGGACCTAACAACAATAAGGCGCCCGG
>JAKASE010000024.1 GCA_021819135.1 Thermoplasmata archaeon
CTGGCTCGGGTAGCGTAAGGTCGAGAAACGGGGAAAGAGGAGGGAGAGGGAGTGCTACACCCCTCTCCTCATCGGTCACCGACCAGCCTAACCGGCCGGAAAGCGAGTTGAGCTACGCACTCCTAGAAGAGCGGTGCCCCTGTCCCCGGATCTGCACCGGAGTTCGCCCCCGGCTTTGTAGCGGAGGATCGGCGCGAGAGAGATGGCCGCATCCGCAAGCATTGCTCGCTCTTCGGACGGACTCGTGTGTCTTGCCGCCGCGCGCAAGCGATATCGAGCGCATAGAGAGAGCCGCGATGCGGACATACGGTCACGCGCCGCACAAAGGAGACAAGCTCCCCCGGGGGCCGGCGGTCCACGGAACTCGGCCCGTGCCCGGGACTTCCGGGGGCATGGGCTGGCGCGATCTCCCGAGTCGAAATCACCACCGCCTCAGTGCTCTTGCCCTCTGCCTCAGGACCGCCTTCGTTTGGTGGCCGGGTCCTGTTCGAGTGTAGGCGGTGCAGGCGCACACTCGACAGGAGCCATCCACCCCGTGGAGCCGCTTCTGGTGCCAACAGCCCGAATTGTCGCACTCCGTGGTCATGTGCCCCCTAGCGGCATGTTCAACTTCCAGAACGCCCACGCTCGGCGAGGTCAAGAGGAAGGGGGTTATCCTCCGCCAACCCCATTGGCCGCCAATCGCCTCGTGCTCGTCCCTAGGGGCCCTCGCGCACCGTCTTGCGTCGAGACGATGTGGGGTAGGTTTCGCAGCTTCGAAACCCCCACTCACGACTTCCCTTTCCTACCAGCAGGGGCGTTGGCGCCCTCGCGAAGCGAGGCGTGACCGGGCTACACTAACTCGCATCCCCCACAATAGAATCGGGGGAACCCACCTCCTTCGAACCTATGCACGCTCGGTGACATATTCACGGAACCCTCCGCGTTGGACATCAGAGTCAACCCAGACCTCGTGGAAGTCGGCAGCCGTCAATCCGCGCACTCCCTCGCGGGGTGTGACCCCGAGCCCGCCGCGCTCGGGAAAGGCTGTGGGCCCTCAACGAGGAGCTTGGAAGTCAGACTGGGCGCCGCTTACCGGCGAGGGATTCTGGGAACGCGCTGAACAGAGCGCGGTCACCTGTAGAGGAGCCTAGTGCGGTCACACGACTGCCCCTCTTCGCCGGCGGCTCGAGGCCACGGGAGCGGGAATGCCGCGGAGTAGAAGAACACTGAGGAGCGGACCGTGAAGAACGAAACGAACGGCTACTACGCCGGGATGGACGTCCACCAACGGACGACCTCGCTCTGCCTCATGGACGGCAGAGGAGCGGTGGTTCGGGAGTGGAAGATCCGCACCGCTCCGAAGGAGCTCGATGAACCGCAAGGCGACCTCGCGCGGCAGTGCGGTGAGACACCAGTAACTCTGGGGCTGGAAGCATCGACCGCCGGGTCCGCCGTCTTCCGACATCTGCGTCGTCTCGGGCGGAGTGTGGTGATGGCCTACCCGAAGGCACTGCGAGCCGTCACGCCTCGGAGACGGAGCCCGACAAGAACGACGCGCGTACCCTGGCTCATCTCCTCCGAATCAACTTCTTCCGTCGAGCGTATGTCCCCGAGGAATCGATCGACCGCCTCCGCACCCTGGTCCGACTGGGGGAAGAACAGGTCGACAAGCTCCTACGGGCGAAGAACTAGGTTCGATCTCTCCTCGTGAAGCACCACTTGCAGCATGACGCGATGCGGTACGATGACATCTTCGGGGTCCAGGCGTTGCACGGGCTGAAGGAGGTCGAGCTCACGGATCCTGTGGCCCAGCACCAGTTGAACCTGCTGCTCGAGGAAGGAACGCTCTATGTTCGTCAGGTCGAGGACCTCACTCGGCAGCTGGCCAAGGTCGGGGCCAGCAATGGAACCGTCGCGCTTCTTCAGAGCATCCCCGGGATCGACTACGTGCTCGCCCTCACCATCCTCGCCGAGGTCGGAGACGTACAGCGGTTCCCGAACCGTCGGAAGTTCGCCGCGTACTGCGGGCTCGTTCCGAAGAATCGGGGCAGCGGCGAACATGTCGGTCGCCGCTCCAGGTCGCGCAACGGCAGCTCGCGCCTGAAGTGGGCCCTGATGGTGGCCGTCCAGTCGATCCGGAAGAGCGGCAAGGGACGGTTTGGGCTGCTGCTCAAGCGACTGGAGAAGAGCCTCGGGTTCCCCAAGGTAATGGCCGCCGTCGCCCATTGGCTCGCGTTCACGGTCTACGGGCTCTGGAAGACCAACACCCTGTACGACGAGGTCTCGGCGACTCTCTATGCTCACAAGCGACGGCGGCTCCGCCGCCACGCGGCCGAGGCACCAGCTCGACCAGAGATTGCCGAGGCCGTGAAGCGAGTGCTCAAAGCGACTGGAGCTTCGGGGGTGCCCGGATGAGGTCAGTTCTCACGCGCTCCGGTCACAGATGCGCAGGGCTCGGAGGCCGGCTTCCAGGCGAGCCCATTGGGCCCACCCCAACGGGTTGTGCCGTAAACTAACCCACGGAAGTCGAGGGCACGGTTTGGTCACGCCGTCATCCAGTGCTGTGCCGCCCGAAGGCGGAGCTGACCCCTGCAACCCAAGAGCTGCAGCGAACCGACCGAAACGACTTGAGGGTGCGTGACGTTGAGACGGCGGGCCACTGTGACACCCTCCACCAGCCCGAATCGCCGACCGGCGGTCCCGGCGTTGGCAGAGTCCCGCTCGCCGGAAGCATCATCGCGGTTCCGTTTCGGGAAGGGCCGCCCCCGTCCCATCGCGGTCCTTGTGTATTTGGTCATGGCCGTCGTAGTCGTCTCGACGGCGACACAGGCGTGGTTCGCCTTCGTGGTCGTCCCCCAACAGATTCGAAATTCGGAACCTGTGGTCATCAATCAGGCATACCTCCTATCGGACGGTCCGTTCGTGGGCTGCTTCTCATTCTTGACTGGGGCCGGCACCGTCGCCCATCAGGGTCAGGGTTTCGTTCTCTCTTGGAACCTCATCGCCCCCTCGAATCTCTCGGGGACGTGTACCGTGCAGTCGATTGACCGTGTTGTTACCTCTTCCGACGCAATCCAGGTCGTGAACGCCTCGACGAACCTCCCCGTCACAGTCCTTCCCGGGCAGATCGGAGTCGTCCAGGTCGGCTTCGCCGCCGTCAACTTTCCCTTTTGGGGGACCGTGACCGTCGTAGTGACCGAAACGAACCCGTAGACGCCAGGGTGGTATCTCCATCCACGGTCGTCCGGGAGGAGGGGAACGTTTGCCCGTCCGCCAAGGGCGGGCGTCCAATCCTACTCGCCTCCTCGACCTGGCTTCCTAACGGTCGAGTCATGCGGATTGCGCGGGTCTCATGACCCGGAATGGGTTCTAATGTGATCAGGCCTTCCACAAGCTTTCCGCGCGCGTTCAATCTATCCATGACGTACGCGTCGATGTTCACTGTTCACGCTCCCGGGCGGTACCCCCCGGCGCGCGCGAACCATGCGCGCGCGTACGCGTTCAGGCGCGCGCCCCCGCGCGATGTTCACGAAGTGTTCATTCGACGTCGCACTGAACAGCGCCTGAACGCTCGGAAACCCTCTACGCCGACCCCTTCCCGGCCAGCCACTCCTTGCGAACCTTCGAGGCCCAACCCACCGACATCCCCGTCTCGCGGGCCATGTCCCTGACCCCGGCGTTCTCCTCGAACCTACGGAATGCTGACTCGCGGACCGCTTGGCCCTCGGAAGATTTCCGAGGAGGCGGCAGTGCGGGCCGGGTGGTCGTGTCGATCGCGTAGTCGATCATTGGAGACCAGCCGTCGGGAGGAGCCCCCATCTGCCGCCGGACGTACTCAAGGGGCGAGCTGTAGACCCCGTCCCCCGCACGAACGTCCCGGACCCGGCTGACAGGCACCGACATGACCTCGGCGATTCGCTTGTCTTTCTCCTGTCGGACGATGAGCACCCCGACGGCGTAGTTGGTCCGGGCTTCGAGATCCTCGAGGAAGTCGAACCACTCCTTGATCTCGGCCGGGGAGAGGTTCCAGAGAACCTTGTCTTGGCGACGGGTCGCGATCTGCAGCTGCTCGTTCTTCCATGCTGCCTCGGCCTTTTCGATCCGCTCGTCAATCTCGCGGATCTCGCGCTTCTTCTGTTCGAGATCTTCGTTGTAGTCGTCGAGCGCGTTCTCCTGAGCCGCTCGGACGATCTCCTTCGCGTTTCTCTCGGCCTCCTCGCGGATCCCGCGGGCCTCGACTCGGGCTTTCCCGACCAGCTCGGCCGGAGGCAGACCCGCGAGCTCCTCCTGCCGACTCTCGAGTTCGACCTTGACTACGCGCAGCTTCTCCCGGGTGGCATTGAGCTCCCGTTGAGCTTCCCACTGTTCCTCCCGGATCTCGCCAAGCCGGGCTTCGACCTCCTTGCGCACTTGGTCGGTCCTGTGGGCAATATCGCTCGGGGTCAGGGGGATGAGCTGCGCCAGCTCGGCGCGGACCGCAGACAGGCGTCGCTCGTTCTCCGCCAACTCCCGACCGAGGGACTCCCGATACTCGAGAGTCCGTCGGGCCTGCTGATGTGAACTCGAGAAGTAATGCTGTATCCAGGACTTTTCGGTGAGCAGCTTCCACCCGCAGGACTTGCACCACCAGCCTCGCCCACGGACGGTATAGTCCGCGGGACTGAGACCCGCGTCCCGGCATCTGGGACATTCGATCACAACACGTCCACGATAAGGGAGGCGTGAATGGTCCCGGGGGCAGGCTTGGGTCTCGGTCATGTTGATCGCGGGGCTGCGGGCCCGCTCACGCAGTCTCGCCTCCAACGGAGGCAGCGAATGGTCTGTGACGAGCAAGGAGACGTTCCCCCGGGGTTGAGCCCGCCCGACGCTCGTGGACGGAGGCCGGGGATCGCCCCGGGTGGGCTCTGCCCGTAGTACACCGGTCGACCGGGCAGAAGGCCGCGCAGATCTGACACCACCGAGTCCCGGGATGGGTCCCGAACCTAGGGTCGCCTCGATCGTACCAGTGAAACCGTGTGATGTGGCCACAGCTGGTGCATCGCCGGACCTTCGACTCCCCCTCGACGAACGGGATCGGCGCGATCCGACCGGCCTTCCCGAACTCGCGGGTCTTCGCGGCGTTCCGCTCGGCGATGGTAGGGGCGGTCACGATCCGGCTACCGCTTGACCTTCGACCAGTCGGTACTCCATCCGAAGTGCCAGTACGAGGACGAGAATCTCCTCCGGTCGGGTTCCGCGCAGGTTCGGCGAGTCGGCGATCCGAATCTGGAGCCAGTTCAGGTTGTGGTTCCTCCCGAACACCCGTCCATCGTCTCGCCCGTTTGCGTAAAACTCGTCAGCCATCTTGCGAATGGCTTCGAGACGACCTCGTTCGGACGCACGGGCAGCCTCTTCGATCCTCTTGGCTTCCAGGAGTCGCTCACGCGCCGCCTCCAGTATGCGGACCTGTTCCTGATGCGAACGAAGTTCGGCCTCCACCTTCGCGAGGTTTGAACCTCCTCGAAGCTTGTCCAGCGATTCCCGGAGGACCCGACTCAGGACGATGTTGGACATACGTGCCCAGCGCAGAAGGGTCACCGGGATGGTGACGGAGACGACCACATTCTCCCCAACCCTCTCCCAGTGACGTTCGGGCCCGTGAGCCACGAAAGCCGACAGACTGCCGTGAGACACGGCGTCAACCCGGGTTGTCCCGGTCGAGTTGACCGGCATTTACCCCGCTCCCTCGGTGTGAACCCGGGTTGGCGCCCGGGTTGGGGAAGTCGGAAGCAACCCGTGTTGAGGAGGAGGACCGGGGCGCCTCTGACGAAGCGGTCGAACTAGGCCACGGGCGGGGCGGGCAGGGACAGAAGGGCGGGGCGGTCGTACGCGCGGGCCGGACCCGGGACGGGACGGAACGGGTCGGAGGGACGGAGCGGCAGTGGGGGAGGGAAGCGGTGCGTGCATGTTCTATGATAGAGCCGACGGTCGTCTTGGATGGGAAGAGGCGTTGCGTCGAGTGGACTGTCGGCTCTCGCCAGAGGGATCCGAAAATTCAGCGGGCCGTAGCCTCAGCTCGGGAGGCGTCCCTTTGTAGGATGGGGAATGGCAGCCACCGTTGGATGGAGGCGCCGTGCCTCGCGAACCGATGGTTACCCGGTCCTCAGCCTGTCTCCGGTTTCGAGCCGGCCGCACGTGCGCCGACGCATGAGAAACAGGGTGCGGGCCGGCTTGGGCCGGCCCGCGGGAAGGAGTTGGCTGTGGTCGATCCGTCTTGGGTTCGGAGGTGGGGAGAGGTTCCGAAACGAGACGCAGAGCGTAGAGCCGATCGAGCCGTTCGAGGTCCGAGTGGTCGCCCGAGCAGGGCGCCGGAGCGATGAGGGGACCGAAAAGGGCCGGATCCTTGTCGGATGGGCTCGGCCGGATTCGAACCGGCGATCTTCGCTGTGTGAGAGCGACGTCGTAACCGCTGGACCACGAGCCCGACGACCGTAGGCGAGTACTCCTCCCGCTTAAGTTTCACGTCGGGAGCGACAACACCGCCGGGAGGATGAGGCTCGCCGCGAGCGTGAGGATCAGCCCCGAGGCGAGCGCCAGGCTCCCCGACTCCTCGTCCCCGTACAGGGTGACGAAGTAGAGCGTCGTGTCCATCGACGTGGCTCCGCCGAGGGCGGCCACGCCGGGTCCGCGGAGGCGTCTTCCCACGAGGGGCGAGAGCAACATCGTGAGGTTCTCCCGCAGGAAGTTCGTCAGGAAGGCGAGGAGACCGAGCACCGCCCCCGCCCGCGCCGACACGAGCGGACCCGCGAGGGTGTACCACCCGAACGCGAACCCGGTCGCGAGCGTCACGGGCAGCGAGATGCCGCTGACGAGCCAGAAGAGAAGCCCGGCGGCGGCCGACCCGGTGACCGCCGCCGCCACCGGCAACCAGACCCGGCGCAGCTGTCGGACGTGCAGCCGGAGGTCGAAGCCGACGAGGGCGAGGAGCACGTAGAGCGCGTAGGGGATCATCGTCCCCGCCGGGAAGGGGGTAACGGTACCGAGGAGGTAGCCGACCCCGAGCGCCGCAAGGAGCCCGAGGCTCAGGTTGAACCGGCCCCGGCCCCCCGACGGTTCCGGCGGCGGAGCTGGCGTCCGTCGGTCCCGGGCGAGCGCGAGGTACACGAGTGTCGTGAACCCGAGGACGGCCGCGACGAACACGAGCGCGAGCGGGACCGTGAGGAGCAGGGCCGCGCCGCCGGCCGAGCTCAGGGTTGCCCCCAGCAGCCCGACCAGGACCGCGACGGTCGCCAGGGTCGCCCGGGGCACCCACGGGCCGGGGTGCGGAAGGAATCGACCCGCGACGACCCCGAGCGCGAGGGCCACGTAAAGCCACGGATCGAAGGCCACGGGGACTCAGCCGGTCCAGGCCGCGAGCCCGGCGGTGGAGGAGGGACCGCCACCGACCTCGAGCCGGATCGTCTCGTCCCGGCCCGGTCCGAAGCCCACGAACTCGACCGGCACTCCGGTCTCCTCGGTGATCCGCGTCAGGAACCGTCGCAGGGTCGACGGAAGGGCCCGGGCCCCCTCGCGCCGGATCCGTTCCTTCGCCCGCTCGTGGAACTCCGGCCAGCCGGGGAGGCGCTCGTAGACCGGCTGGGCCTTCGCGAGGTCGTCCGCCTGCGAAGGGAGGACGTCCCGCGCGGTGGAGCCGTCGGGCATCACGTACTGCACGCAGACCGGGACCTCGTCGAGGCCGCCCAGGACATCGACCTTCGTGATCGCGAACGAGGTGAAACCGTTGAGACGGGCCGCATAGCGCAGCATCACCAGGTCGAGCCATCCGCAGCGGCGGGCCCGACCGGTGGTCGCGCCGCGCTCTCCGCCGACCCGGCGGAGGAACTCGCCGGATTCCCCGGTGTCCTCGGTCGGGAACGGGCCTGAGCCGACCCGCGTGGTGTACGCCTTCGAGACGCCAAGGATCGCGTCGACCTCCGTGGGTGGGATACCGCTCCCGATGAGCGCCCCCGCGCTCGTCGGGTGGGAGCTCGTCACGTACGGGTACGTCCCGAAATCGACGTCGAGGAGCGCGCTCTGCGCCCCCTCGAGGAGGATCCGGTCCCCCCGCGCGATCGCGTCCCACAGGAGGGACTCGGTCGGTCGGATGCGCGGAGCGAGGCGGCTGCCGACCTCGCCGAGGTCGCCCACGAGGGTATCCATGGGCGGGAGGCCGGTCAGGTGGGTCTTGGTCGCATAGAGCACGTCGAGCCGCTCCCGCAGGATCGCCGGTCGGGTCAGGTCGGTGAGGCGGATCCCCCAGCGCGCCGCCCGGTCGGCGTACGCCGGCCCGATGCCCCGCCGCGTGGTCCCGATGCCGGCGCCCGGGTTCTTCTGCGCCCGCAGGTCGTCCTGCCAGCCGTCCTCGATCTCGTGGAGCGGCAGGAGCACATGCGCCCGATCGGAAAGGACGACCTCGCCGCGCAGGAGCCCGCGACGTTCGAGGTCCTGGATCTCCTGCTCGATCGCGAACGGCTGGATCACCATGCCGGGGCCGCTGACCCCGACCACGCCCTTGCGGAGGACCCCGGCCGCGAGCTGGTGCAGGATGACCAGGCCCTCGGCGAGGTGGATCGAGTGACCGGCGTTGGGCCCGCCGCCGGTGCGCACGACGTACTGGGCATCGGCCGCGAGGAAGTCGGTGATCTTCCCTTTCGCTTCGTCTCCGAACTGCGCCCCTACGACCACCGTGACGGTCATCGGAGATGCTCTCCCTCTCCCGGAACGGTCCGGATAGAAAGCGCTGGTGCCCGGGTCCGTCGATCGGTCCGCGGAGGCACGACGGGGCGTCGCACGGCACAACCATAATGTGGACGGCCCGGGTCGACGGCGAAATGGTCGCCGAGCGAGCGCGACGCGTCGAGATCTCGGGGATCCGCAAGATGTTCGAGGCCGCGCCCCCGAACGCGGTCAACCTCGGGCTCGGCGAGCCGGATTTCGACCCCCCGGCGGCCGCCATCGAAGCGCTCTGCGATGCCGTCCACCAGGGGATGAACCACTACGGCCCCTCGGCCGGTATTCCGGGGCTTCGCGATGCGATCGCCGAGCGGTACCGCGACCGCGACCCGAACGTGAGCCGGGAGAACGTCATCGTGACCGGCAGCGGCTCCGAGGCGCTGATGTCGGCCGCGCTCGCGCTCTATGACCCGGGGGACGAGGTCCTTGTCCCGAACCCCGGCTTCGTGCTCTACGCGTCCCACGCGCGCATCGCTGGGGCGACGCCCGTGCCCTACCGCCTCCTCCCCGAGCACCGCTTCGCGCCCGATCTCGACGAGCTCGAGCGCCTGGTCACCGACCGGACACGGGCGATCATCGTGAACAGCCCCTCGAACCCGACCGGCGCGATCCTCTCGCGCGCCGCCGTCGACCGGCTCGCCGCGTTCGCCGACGAGCACGACCTCACGATCGTCTCGGACGAGGTCTACGAGGAGATCGTCTATGACGGACCGGCGACCTCGTTCTGGGGCAAGAGCGACCGGGTCGTCATCGTGAACTCGTTCTCGAAGACCCTCGCGATGACCGGGTGGAGGATCGGCTTCCTGGTCGCCTCCCGCCCGCTCGCGGTCGAGCTCAACAAGATCCACTACCACATCATGGCCTGCCCGCCGACCCCGACGCAGGTCGCCGTCCTCGCGGGCCTCACCGCGGGGGACGGAGCGACGGCCTCGATGGTCCGGGAGTTCAAGGCCCGCCGGGCGCTCGTCGTCCGGATGCTCTCGAAGATACCGGGTCTCTCGCTCGTGCCGCCGGCCGGCGCCTTCTACGTCTTCCCCCGGTTCTCCTGGCCGAGGACGAGCCTCGAGGTCGCCACCGAGCTCCTCCAGCGCGGCGTGATCACGACCCCGGGGGACGCGTTCGGCTCCCTCGGCGCGGGCCACCTGCGCCTGTCGTTCGCCGCCTCGCGCCCCAACCTTCGGCGCGGGATCGGGATCCTGGCGGAGTACGCCACCGAGATGGCGGCGGCGGAGGGCCGATGATCGTCGGCCTCCTCGGCCGGCTGTTCCGCGCGGTCGGGCGCGTCCGGCCCGACGGCACCGGTGGGGACCTCGCGCACGTGGGCGAGGAGCTCCTCCGCCTCGAGCAGCGCCGGGCTCAGATCCGTACGACCTCGCGGTAGAGCGCCCGGTGGCGCTCCGCGGTCTCCGCCCAGTCGTATCCGCGGACCCGACGCGTCGCCTCGGCGACCCGTTCCCGGACCGTCGGACCGTCCCGGAGCGTCTCTCGGAGGGCGGTCGCCAGGGCGGTCGCGTCCCCGTAGGGCACGAGCCGCCCGAGCCGTCCCGATTCGAGGACGTCGGGCACGCCCCCGACCGCGGAGGCGACGATCGGCACGCCGGCGACCATCGCCTCGAGGAGCACCAGGCCGAACGCCTCCCACTCCGACGGAAGCACGAACGCCGAAGCCCCCCGGATGACCGCGCGGTACGTGGCCGGTTCGGCGACGTGGTCGAGGAACCGAAGCCGGTCCAGGACCCCGCGGTCGCGGGCGAGCGACTCGATGCGGGCCCGTTCCCCCCAGTCGCGTCCCATGAGGACGAGCGGCGGTCGGTCGGCCGGAGGCAGCCGGGCCAGCGCCTCCACGAGGAATCCGAGACCCTTGTTGGGGGCGATCCGTCCGACGAACAGGAGGTAGCCCGCCGGGAGGTCGAGCCCCTCCGACCGGTCGGACGCCGGCGAGTCCCAGGAGGCGAGGTCGATCCCCGGCGGGATCGTCCGCATCTTCGAGGAAGGGGCGAACTCCCCCACCAATCGGCCTTCCCGCGGGGTCTGCACGATGAGCGCCCGCGCGAGCCGGTACGCCGTCATGCCGAACCCGACGTCCTGCATCCGCAGCAGCCCCCGTTTGATGGGGGGCTCGTCGCGGTTCGCCGGGTGGTAGTGGGGCGATACGACCAGCGGTATCCCGAGCCGCTCGGCGACCGCCGCCGCCTGGAGCACATGGCCGTACCGGTGCGAGTGGGCGTGGATGACGTCCGCGCCGCTCTCGGCGAGGGCATCGACGAGGCCGACCATCATCGGCATCGTGAGCCCGGGGATGAGCCGCTTGTGGACCGGGAACCGGTGGACCGGCACGCCGTCGACCATGGGGGCATACCGGTCGCGCCGTTCCCACCGTCCCTCGTCGAAGAGGTCGCTCGCGAAGACCTCCACCTCCTCGCCCGCGGCCCGGAGCCGGCGGGTCACCTCGCGGACATTGGTCTCGACCCCGCCGGGCGCGTCGAACCGCAGGGTGACGTGGGCGATCTTCATCCCGGCACCAGTTCGCGGTAGAGCGCGTCGAGCCGCTCGGCGAGCCCGTCCCAGGTGTAGCGGGGAACGATGGCCGTCCGGCCGTGCTCCCCGAGCCGGCGGGCGAGCGCGGGGTCGCGGAACAGCCGCCCGATCGCCTCGGCGAGCTCGTCGGGGCGACGCGGCGGGACGAGGAGACCGGCCCGGCCGTCCTCGACGACCTCCGGGATGCCCCCGACCCGCGTCGCGACCACCGGGGTCCCCTCGGCGAGCGACTCGAGCAGGACGAGACCGAACGCCTCGTACTCGCTCGGAAGGACGGTGAGCCGCGCGCCCCGGTACGCGGCCGCGAGGGTCGGGTCGTCGGCGAGATGGCCGACCGGATGGACCCGATCGGCGATGCCCCCCGACCGGGCCCGCGCTTCGACGGAGGCACGCATCCCGCCGTCCTCCCCGACCAGGACGAGGTGCGCGTCCGGCTGCTCCCGGTGAAGGATCGCGAACGCGTCGACCAGATCGAGGAGTCCCTTGTTCGACGCGAGGCGTCCGACGAAGAGGGCGTACGGGCCCGAGAGGCCCAACGTCTCGGCGAACGGGGGGGAGCCGTCCGGCGGAGGGGGAAGCGGACGGTACCCCGGCGGGACGATCACGAGGTGGGGGAGCGGGAGACGGAGGAGTCGGAGCAGGCGCTCCTCCTCGTGGGTCTGCACGATCACCGCGGCCGCCTCCCGGACGACCGGCCCGGCGAGCCAACGGTCGTAGAACCCCCGGATGCGATGACGCAACCAGCCGCCCTCGATCGACCAGATCGGGTGGAAGTGGGCGGTGAGGACGTACGGGGTCCCGAACCGACGGTGATGACGACGGGCGACCGCTACCTGGTTCGTCCCGAATGTGTGGGCGTGGAGGAGGTCCGGCCGGTCCCGGGCGAGGGCCGCGCCGAGCCCCCGGAAGAACAGGTAGTGGAGCTCCCCGGGGAGGCTCCAGACCGGGAGGCGGTGCACCGAACCGAAACCGGTGCGCTCCTCGCGGGGGACGGAGGCCGGGAGGCGCTCGAGGGGATACTCTCGATAGAGCTCGCTCGTGTAGACGTCGACGCGATGGCCCCGCGCCGCAAGCCGCGGCGCGAGCTCGGCGACATGCCGCTCTACCCCGCCCGGTCCGGGCGGGTACCGGGTCGCGAGGTGGGCGACCTTCACGGCCGCGAGGTACCTCTCCCCGTACTTGATGCCGCGGCCCGCCGGACCGGACGGCCTACCCCGGCGGCCGGGCCGTCGCGAGCCGCTGGGCGTACTTCTTGTAGACCTCGGTCGCCCGGGCGACCGACTCGATCTTCACGTACTCGTTCGCCTGGTGGGAGAGCTCCTCCTCCCCGGCGCCGAAGATGACGACCCTCGGGTTGACCTGGGAGTAGTGGACCGCCTCGGAGGCGTGGACCAAGACGGTCGCCTCGGCCTGCGCGACGTCCCGCAGCAGCTTGACGTGCTCGGAGTTCGGGTCGATCTGCACGGCCGGCATGGTGAGGATGCGACGCAGCGTGAACGGGGTCTTGATCCGTCGCAGGTGCTCCTCGATCTCGTGGTAGAGCTGGTCGGGGGTGTAGGGGGGCGGGAACCGGATATCGACCTCGGCGGTCGCCCGGTTCGGGACGACGTTGAGGCGGGTCCCGCCGTTGAACGTGCCGATGTTCAGGGTCACGCTCCCGAGCTCGGGGTGGGCGATCCGCCCCTTGAACGACTCGAGCCCGCGCAGGATCCGCATCATCTTCCCGATCGCGTTCTCGCCCAGGTGCGGCATCGCCCCGTGGGCGGCCTTCCCGCGGGTCTCGATCGCGAGGTCGAGGACCCCCTTCTCGGCGTACGCCACCCGGAGGCCCGTGGGCTCCCCGACGACGACCGCCTTCGCGCGGCGGAGGGGGAGGGTCTTCGACAGGGCCATGGCGCCCTGCATCGAGGTCTCCTCGTCGGTCGTGAAGGCGAGGACGACGGGGATCTTCCGGCTGACGAGATCCTGCGCCGATTCGAGCATCGCGATGACCGTCCCCTTCATGTCGGCCGCGCCGCGGCCGTACATCCGGCCCGACGCGAGCTGGCTCTGCGAGAAGCTCCAGTAGTCGCCGATCGGCGGAGTGTCGAGGTGGCCGGAGAGGACGACACCGCCCTGGCCGAACTCCGCGAGCAGCGCCGGGGACTGCGAATCCCCGAAGAGCGTGTTGCGCATGTGGATCTGGTCCGTGAACGACTGGACGTAGTCGAGGACCTCCTGCTTGTCGGAGAAGGGGTCGCTCGGGATCTTGATCAGCTCCGCGAGCATGTCGACCATTTGGCGTTTCATTCGAAGTGAGACCCCCCGAGGATCGGTGCCAAATGGTGCGACCGGACGAACGGTCGTAATGGCTCGTTGCGACTTAAAGCCTAGCCGGCTCCCCGGCGTTCCGGTCGGCGAGGCGGCGGGTCTTCGCGAGCGTGCGGGCGAACCCGTCGGGGGATCCGACCGAACGCCACTCCCCGAACGACGGGCCCAGCACGAACGCCGCGACCCGGCCTCCGCGCCCGAGGAGCGCGCGGATCCCGTCCGTCAGCTCGAGCTCGCGCGCGTCCCCGGGCCGGGACGCCGCGAGCGCCGGGAAGAGCGTCGGCGCGAAGACGTAGACCGCGGTCGCCGCCCAGCGGCTCTTCGGGGCCGAGGGCTTCTCCTCCATCCCGGTGACCTGGAGGCGACGGACCCCTCGGAACGCCACCGCCTCCCGTCCCTCCACGACCCCGTACCGACGGGGGTCCGAGACCTTCCGGACGAGTAGGGCCGCGTCGGTGCCGGTGCGGCGCACGTAGTCGAACATCGTGCGGATGAGGAACCCCCGCCGCCGCTCGAGCAGGACCCCGTCGCCCGCGTGCACGACGGCCGGTTCGGTCCCCACCGTGCGGCGCGCCCGGAGCACCGCGTCCCCGAACCCGGCCGGCTCCGGCTGGGTCACGAAGCGGAACGCGACCCCTCCGATCGTCCGATAGAACCGACGCGTCTCGGTGAGCCGCTCGGCATGGGCCCGGTGCCGCTCGAGGAAGTGCGGATCGACGGAGAAGTACTGACGTACGAACGCCGCGTCCCTGGGCTGGACCACGACCGTGATCCGGTCGACCCCGGCGCGCACGAGCGTTTCGACCACGAGGTGGGCGACCGGTTTCAGGACCGGAGCGCCGTTCTCCCCCCGGTCATACAGGGGCAGGAACTCCTTGCGGAGCCCCCGGGACCAGGGAAGCATCCGGGTCCCCTCGCCGGCGAGGGTGAGGATCGCCCGCATGCCGACTCACGCCATCCGGGGGTCTTCCGCGACCGGGGGCCGCTCGGTGGGCGGGTCCGACGGAGCGGCCGGTCCCCGCTGCGCGATCGCCTCGTGACTGTCGACGCGGCGCCACTGGACGACCGGCTGGACGACGTGACGCTTCGCCTCAAGGCGCCGCCGGAAGCGGCGCAGGTCGCGAAAGATCTCGCGAACGACCTCCTCGAGCTCGCGGCTGCGTCGGTATCCGAGCCCGATCAGACGGTCGTGGATCGGCTGGTAGTAGTGCTGTTCCGCCTCGACGCGGGGGTCGGGAGGGTGCGCGATCGTTGGCGAGAGCCCGAACTCGCGCGCGACGAGGGCGGTGATCTCGGCGAGCTCGTTGACCGAGTACGCGGCGTCGAACTGGTTGAGGACCCGGTACTCGCCGGCGGCGGGGGGATGCTCGACCGCGATCCGGAGCGACTGCATCGAGTCCTCGAGGGCGATGAACCCCCGGCGCTGCTCCCCCTTCCCGTACGGGGTGATGGGGAGCCCGAGGATCGACTGGGCGATGAACCGGTTGAGCGCGGTACCCCACGTCTCGTCGAAGTCGAATCGGGTCAGGAGTCGGTCATCCGTGATCTCGGGGGTCCGGATCCCGTAGATCACGCCCTGCATCACGTCGGTCGCCCGAAGTCCCCAGATCTTCGATGCGAACATGACGTCGCCGGAGTCGAAGACCTTCGACCAGTGGTACCATGAACCCGCCTGGCGGGGGAAAGGGACGGTGTCCTTCCGGCCCCGGAACTCGACCTCGAAGAACCCCTCGGGAATGTCGAGGTTCGGGGTCCCGTACTCGCCCATCGTCCCCATCTTCACGAGGTGCGACTCCGGGACGACCTCCTGCATCGCGTAGAGGAGGTGGAGCGTGCCGGTGATGTTCTCGACCTGGGTCGCGACCGCGTGGTGGACATCGATCATCGAGTAGGGAGCGCTCCGCTGCTCGGCGAGATGGACGATCGCGTCGGGGCGCTCGGTCTTGAGGACCTCCCGGACGAAATCGAAGTCGTTCGTGTCGCCCCGGTGGAATCCCAGTTCCTGGCCCAGAACCTCCCGCACCGCCCGCTGGCGTCGCGGGAACGGCGGGATCGGGTTCGCCGACCAGCTGCCGACCTCACGGACCCGCTTCCGCGTGACGAAGTTGTCGAGCCCGACCACCGCGTGGCCCCGGGCGAGCAGGTGCAGCGCGAGCGCCCAGCCCGAGTAGCCATCGATGCCGGTGATCAGGACCTTCACCGCGAACGCTCCCGCACCCGCACGGCGGGGCGGGGATAAGGGTCTCGCGGTACGGTGTCGAACGTACGGGCCCTACCCAAGTCGCTTAAGGCGGAAGGGAACTACCGCGGCCGAAGGAGCACGGTCGCCCGGGCATGGAGCGGGGGGAGGTGCGGATCGTCGACACGCGCGACGAGTCGCTCAAGGGGGCGATGATGGTCGTCGGCTTCCCGACCCACGGGCTGGTCGGGTCGGTCGCCGCCTCCTACCTCGTGCACTCGCTCGACATGAGCCTGGTCGCCTACATGATCAGCGAGGATTTTCCTCCGACCGTGATTATGGAGGAAGGGGTCGTCAGCGCCCCCGTGCGCTTCTACGCGAGCAAGCTCGTCTGCGGCGTCGACCGGTCGTGCGACCAGCTCCTGGTCGTGATCTCGGACATCCAGCCCCCGATGTCGATGCTGAACCCGCTCGGCCGCGTCCTGCTCGACTGGGCCGAGGCGAAGGGGGTCCAGCTGATCGTCGCGGTGGAGGGCCAGCCGATCGAGGGCGAGAGCCACGGCGACGCGCGGATCGTGGCCATGGCGAACCGGGCGGCCGCCCCGCTGCTCGAGAAGTACCGGTTCGATGCCGCGAACGGGGTGGTCACGGGGCTCGCCGGCGGGCTCCTCCTGGGCGCGATCAGCCGGACGACCCCGGTCCTGTGCCTGGTCGCCCAGGCCCACAAGGATTACCCCGACGCCCGCGCCGCCGCGAAGGTCATCGAGATGATCAACCCGCTCGTCCCGTTGATCGTGCTCGACACGAAGCCGCTCCGCGACAAGGCCCGGGAGATCGAGGGGGAGGTCCGCCGGACGCTCCAGCAGACGCGCGAATCGATGTCGAGCATGCGCGCGGCCGAGACGGAGGGGCCGGGTGAGATGTATCGCTGACACGGCTCCCGCCCCGCCATCGTCCCCCCTGCCGGAGACCGCGCCGCCGGTCCACCTCCGGGGGTTTCGACTTTCGGACGTCCCGTACGTGGCCACGCTGGTCGCGGACGCGCTGCACGAGCACTACGACCCCTCGCTGTACTCCTCGCTCAGCGCGGAGTGGTCGGACGGCTTCCTGATCGCCGCCGACCCGACCGACGTCCCGGTCGGGTTCCTCCTTGGGGTCTGTCAGGTCGAGCGCGAGGCACGGATCCTGATGTTCGCGGTCGAGCGGGAATACCGTACGCGCGGGGTCGGTGCCCTCCTGATGTCGACGTTCCTCGACCGGAGCCGGGCCCGGGCGTACCGCCGGGTGACCCTCGAAGTCCGGGTCTCGAACGCCACCGCGATCCGGTTCTACACGCGGTTCCAGTTCTCCGTGGTCGACCTCCTGCGGAACTACTACTCCGATGGGGAGAACGGCTACCAGATGGCCCGCGACCTCCCCTGACAGGATCCCGCCCGGACCGTAGTCGCTAAGACCTCTCGGTCGGGTGGCCGCCGCATGCCCACTTCCTGGCCGACCGCTTCCGAGCTGATGAGCGCGCGCCCGGTCTCGCTCGCCCCGGACTCCCCGATCTCCGCCGCGCTCGGCCTCATGCGGAGCCAGGGGATCCACGAGATCCCGGTGCTCCGGCGCTCGCGCCTGCTCGGCATGATCACCTTCGAATCGATCGCGCGTCGGTCGAGCCGGTCGCTCGCGACCAAGGTCGAGCATCTGCTCGTGCTCCCGCCGCTCCTCTCCCCCTCCACGCCGTTCCCCGACCTCGCGGAGCAGCTTCTTGCCGCCGGGCTGCGCGCCGCCCCGGTCGTGGGCCGCCGCGGCGAACTGCTCGGGATCGTGAGCCGGACCGACCTCGTACGGGCGCTCCCGCGGCTCGGGGCGCTCCTGACGCGAGAGGCCCCGGCGGTCGAGGCGATCGCGGGCCCCGCGTCGGAGATCGTCTCGGAGAACGACCTCTGCCGGCAGCTCTACGGGCGCCTCCGCTCGCTCGAGGAGCACCCGTTCCCGGTCGTCGACCGCAAGGGGCGCCTGGTCGGAGCGGTCGGCATCGCCGACCTCGGCCGGGCGCTCTGGCGACCGCTCGTCGGCGGCAAGCGAGACCCGCGCGCGACCCGGTCCGCGCTCGAGGTGAAGGTCGGATCGATCATGCACGCCCCCGCGGTGACCATACCGGCCGGTCGACCGTGGACCGAGGCGGCGCGCCGGATGGCCGAGGAGCGCGTCTCGAGCATCTTCGTCGTCGACGCCGGTCGCCCGAGCCGGGTCCTTTCGCAGGCCGACCTACTGAACTTCGTGGTCGGGCGGACGCGACCGCAACCGGCCAAGGCCCGGGTCGAGGACGTCTATGTCGAGATCACCGGGCTCCGTGGCACGGCGGACCCCGCCCTCTTCGCCGAGATCGACGCCGTGGTGGCGCGGGGCCTGCGCCGGCTGGCGCGGTACGCCCAGCCGACCCTCCTTTCCCTGCACTTTGCCCCCCACGCGACCCACCGGACGAACGACCTGACGGTCGAGGCCCGGATGCACACCAACCGGGGGATCTACTACGCCTCCCACACCGGCTGGAACCTCCTCGCCGGGGTCTCGGTCCTGCTCGAGGACCTCACCGCCCAGGCCCGGCGCGTTCGGGAGACCCGGGCGAAGCGACGGCCCGGCTCGCGCCGGGTCCCCCCGGTCGATGAGACGGCGGCGGAGGACCCCGACCTCGAGCGAAGGATCCGGGCGGCCACGGGGGACGACGACTCCGAGGAGTGAGACCGTGACCGTCGATGCCCCGGGGGACCGGCCATGATGCCGGGCGGTCCACGGAACCAGCGGCAGATGGAGCTCATGATGCGCCGCCTCGGGATGAAGACCGAGGAGGTGCCCGGCGTCGAGGAGGTCGTCGTTCGCACGCGGACCCACGAGCACGTGTTCCGCGCCCCCGAGGTCACGATCCTCACGGTCCAGGGGGTCCGCACCTACCAGGTCGTCGGGGCCCCGGAGATCCGTCCCCGCGGCCCCGCACCGCCGGCAGGGTCCGTCGGTCCCTCCGCCCGGGCCGCCCCGAGCGCCCCGGCCGCGCCCGCGACCCCGCCCGAGGAGGACATCCGTCTCGTCATGGAACAGGCGAACGTCTCCCGCGAGGAGGCGATCGAGGCCCTCTGCCAGTCGGGAGGCGCACCGGCGGAGGCGATCCTGAAGATCCTCAGCCGGGGCGGCTAGTGCCGGACGAACCGATCGACCGCGAGTGCGTCGAAGGGTACCTGTTCGCCCGGGACCCGCTCGCCATCCTCCTGTTCCGTCGGCCACCCGCCCGTGGACGGATCTGGGTCCCGGTCAGCGGCAAGGTGGAACCGACGGACCGCGACCTCGAGTCCGCGCTCCGTCGGGAGCTCATCGAGGAGACCGGCCTCACCGATCCCCGGCGGGTCATCCCCCTCGACTGGCACGTACCGTTCCGGGCCGACAACGGCGAACGCTGGCGCCTGCACGCCTTCGCGGTCGAGGTCGACCGACAGTTCGATCCGCGCCTCAGCGCGGAGCACGACGCCGCCGAGTGGGTCGACCCGGAGGAGGCCGTGCGCCGCCTCCACTTCCCGGACAACCGGGAGGCGATCGGCCGTCTCGTGGAACGGGTCCGGAGCCCCGCGCCAACCCTTTAGGCTCCGCCCGAGCTCGCATCGTCTCTCATGGATCCCGCATCGGAACCCTCGCCGTCCGCCCGGTCGGCCTTTCGCACGCGCGTCTTCCCGAACGTAGGGCCGGAGCTCGTCCGCGCCCTCCGCGACGCGACGCCCCGGCGGATCGTCCTCCAGGTGCCCGCGGGCCTCGTACGGAACGCCCACGACCTCGCGGCCTCCCTTCGCACGGAGACGGGCGTCCCGGTCGTCCTCGCGACCCGCCCCTGCTTCGGCGCCTGCGACTTTCCGTCCCCGGAGGAAGCCCCCCGCGCCGACGTCGCCGTGGTCCTGGGCCACGCGCCGATCCCGAACGTCCCGCTCGTGCGGACGACCTTCTTCGTGGAGATGCGGTCGGAGGCCGGGGACCCTTCGGCGCTCGCACAGACGGTGGCGACATCGCCGATCCCCCGTCGCCTCGGGCTGGTGCTCTCCGTGCAGCACCTCGACCTCGGTCCCCCGCTCTCCGCCGAGCTCCGGTCACGGGGCTTTGACGTGCAGATCGGCCGAGGGGATCGGCGGCTCGCCTATCCCGGTCAGGCCCTCGGATGCAACTACACGAGCGCAGAGGCGGTGGCGGGCACGGTCGATGGGTTCCTTTTCGTCGGGACCGGAGAGTTCCATCCGCTCGGCCTCGCCTACGCGGTGGAGCGGCCGGTCTGGGCCATCGACCCGTTGCAGAACGTCCTCGCCGGTCCGTTCGACCGGGCGAAGCTCGTCGCCCGGCGGCAGCTCCTGGTCGCCTCGGTCCGGGATGCGCGTCGCTGGGGGGTGCTCGTCTCGACGTTCGCGGGGCAGCACCGGATGCCCACCGCGCTCCGTCTCCAGGAGCGGGCCCGCGCCCACGGGCGGGAGGCGGAGATCCTGGTCTTCGACCGCCTCGACCCGCGCGACCTCGAAGGACGCGACCTCGACGCCTACGTGAACACCGCGTGCCCCCGGATCGCGCTCGACGACGGAGCGAACTACCCGAAGCCCGTGCTGACGCCCCCCGAGTTCCTCATGGCCCTCGGAGAGCTCCCCCTCGAGCCGTACCGCTTCGACACGTACCACTAGTCGGGGCGCCGCAAGGGGGAAGTCCTCCGCCGACGATCTAGCGGACCGTGCGGCTCATTCGGGCGGTACCGGTCGTCCTGCTGGCCGCGGGGGTGGCCCTCGTCGCGGATGCCGTGCTCCGGGGGGGTGCCACCCTCGCGTTGGTCGTGGTCTTTCCCGTCGTCTCCGGCGGGACCGCCGAGTTCCTCCTCGGCGCGGTCCTCCTGTTCGTCGGGTTCGCCACGCTTCCGCTCGCCCTGTTCCCCGGTTCGCCGGACGAGGACGACGCGCCTGCCGGTCCCCCGCTCCGGTCCGTCGCTCCGCCCGCCGAAGGCTCGGCCGGCGGTGGGCTGATCCTGGTCGGTCCCATCCCGATCTTCTTCGGTGGATGGAAGAACGTCTCCCGCCGGACCCGGTGGTGGGTCGCGGCCGCGGGGGGCCTCCTCCTGGTCGTCCTGGTCGCGATCGCGTTCCTCGGGGTGCCCTAGGTCCGGATCGAGCGGCCGACCTCGGCCAGGAAGCGCCGATGGAGCCGGAGATCGCCCGAGAGCTCCGGGTGGAACGTCGTGCCCCACACAACACCGGCCCGGACCCCGACGACCTCCTGATCCCTCCAGGCGAACGGTTCGGCGTTCGGCCCGACATCGAGGATCCGGGGGGCGCGGATGAAGACGCCCGGGAACGGACCGCCGGAGAGGCCCTGGACCCGCACCGGTCCCTCGAACGACTCGCGCTGGGCCCCGTAGTCGTTCCGCCGGACCCGGACGTCCAGGGCGCCCAGGGTCGGCGGGTCGCGTCCTCCGGAACCGGGGGCGAGGTCCCGGGCGAGCAGGATGAGGCCCGCGCAGGTCCCGAGGACCGGGAACCCCTCCTTGAGCCGCGATGCGAGGAGCGGCCAGAGGTGCGTCTCCTTCAGGAGCCGCGCGATCGTGGTCGACTCGCCGCCGGGCAGGAAGAGGGTGTCCACCTGCGCGAATGTCGAAGGGTCCCGGACGGGGACGAGGTCCCCTTTCGGGAGGAGCCCCGCGAGGGCCTGGAGGTGCTCCGGGACGTTCCCCTGGAGCGCGAGGACCCCGACCTTCATCGGGCGGTGCGCCGTATCTCCTCGAGGACCGCCTTCGCCCGGTCGAAGCGGATCTCGTGCGTCCGGAGGAGCTCGGCCACGACCCGGTCGACCTCTTCCGGGCGCGCGCCGGCGCTCGCCGCGAGGTTGCGGGCGTGGAGCTCCATGTGCCCCCGCTGGATCCCCTCCGTCGCGAGCGCCCGAAGCGCCGAGAAGTTCTGCGCGAGGCCGACCGCGGCGAGGACCTCGCCCAGCTCACGGGCGCTCTTGACGCCCAGGACCTTGACGTTCGCCTTCGCCGTCGGGTGGACCGCGGTCGCGCCCCCGATCAGTCCCACCGGCGCCGGGAACTCGATCGTGCCGACGAGGTTCCCGTCCTTGTCCTTCTCGTAGGTGGTGAGCGGCCGGACGACCGAGCCTTCCGCCGCTCCCGTCCACGCGGCGTAGGTGTGCGCGCCGCTCTCGATCGCCCGGAAGTCGTTGCCGGTGGCGATCACGACGCTCGAGATGCCGTTCATGATCCCCTTGTTGTGGGTCGCGCACCGGAACGGGTCCGCGACCGCGAACGCGTAGGCGTCGAGGATCGCGTCGACGACCTCGGGACCCGAGGCCGTCTCGGTCCGCAGGAGCGCGGCGGGGAACGTCGCCCGCGCCCGGGCGAGGCGATGGACCGCGAGATTGGAGATGATCCGCAGCACGACCTTGCCTCCGGTGAGGCGCGCGAACTCGGGGGCGAGGGCCTCGCACATCGTGTTGACGGCGTTCATGCCGCCGGCATCCCGCGCGTCGACCAGGAGGTGGACGACGACCATCACGCCCCGGGGCGAGGAGAGCAGGCGCACCTCGAGGTCCTTTGCCCCGCCGCCGAACTTCACGAGGACCGGGTCCTTCGCGTTCGCGGCAGCGAGGAGCTCGTCCTTCCGGTCCAGCAGGCGCAGCCGCGCCGCCGCCGGATCCGCCACGTTCAGGATCTGGACCTGCCCGATCATCACCGGGTCGGTGCTCTGGGCGAAGAACCCGCCGCTCGTGCGGGCGACCTTGGCGGCGTTGGAGGCCGCCGCGACCACGCTCGGCTCCTCGATCGCCATCGGCACGAGGTAGTCCCGACCGTTGATCGTGAAGTTCGTCGCGATCCCGAGCGGGAGCGGCATCACGCCAATCACGTTCTCGATCATTCGGTCAAGGATCGCGGGGTCGACGCCGGGCGGGAAGTCGTAGACACGCGCCTCCTCCTCCGAGAGTCCCGCCCAGTCACGGACGAACGCCCGGCGGTCGGCGAGACTGCGACGGTAGAAGCCCGGTATCTCTGAGGATCGCTCGCTCATCGGTCGCCCTCCCTAGTCCCCTCCGTTCTCGGAAGCCACCGGTTCGGAGACGGACGGCGGGGAGGGAGCACGGGCGACAATGACCTTGGCGGGCCGGAGGAGCCCCCCGAAGAAGCGGTAGCCCTGCTGGACGACCTCGGCGACCGTCCCGTCGGGATGGGGGTCGTCGGCCGGTCGCTCCCCGACGGCCTCCGCCTCCTCGGACCGGAACGGCCGGCCGGCGGTCGCGACCGGCTCGACCCCCTCGTGCTTGAAGAACATCGTCCACTCCCGGTCGAGGAGCTCGAGCCCCTGGCGGATCGGGTCCCCCGCGGGGAGACGCCCCAGCGCCTCCTGTGCCGCCCGGAACGCCTCGTAGATCGGGAGGAGCTCCCGGAGCAGACCGGCCCGGGCCTGGCGGGTGAGCGCTTCCCGCTCGCGACCGGCCCGGCGGCGGAAGTTCTCGAAGTCGGCGAGGAGGTACTTGTAGCGCGTCGCCCAGTCCTCGCCGACCCGCTCCTCGCTCGGGGGGACGGTCGTCGGGGGCTCGACGACCGGAGCGGGGCCGGCCCCGGCGGGCGCATCCTTCTCGGTGCGGTCGACCGAGGGCTCTACCATGGGTGCCCGTCGTTCAGGGGACCCTCCGTAAAAACCCTTCCCGACCCGGGCCGGAGGGGGTGCCGGGGGGCGTTCGGGACGCGCTCCGGTGGGTCCGACGGGGCGCGAGCTCCGGGGCCGGAAGTGGGGTCCGGAGAGGGGTCGTTTGGAGGTCGATTTTCCGACCTAAGCCAAGCGTTATAACACGAGCCCCGCTCGGTAGAACACGGCGGCCCCGGCCGGCGGTTTCGGATGGCACAGCAGGCGGTAGGTACTCCCGCATACGACGCGAGTTCGATCCAGATCCTGGAGGGTCTGACCGCGGTCCGACGCCGACCCGGAATGTACATCGGCTCGACCGATGCCCGCGGTCTCCACCACCTGGTCTGGGAGGTCGTGGAGAACTCGATCGATGAGGTTCTCGCGGGCGCCTGCACCGATATCGGGGTGACCCTCTACACGGACGGCTCCTGCTCCGTCGTGGACAACGGCCGAGGGATCCCGGTCGAGGACCACCCGAAGTACCACCGACCGACCCTCGAGATCGTCATGACGGTCCTCCACGCCGGTTCGAAGTTCGACCGCACCGCCTACAAGGTCTCGGGCGGCCTGCACGGGGTCGGCGTCCACGTGGTGAACGCGCTCTCCGAGTGGTGCGAGATCCGGGTCCGACGCGACGGAAAGGAGTACCTCCAGCGCTACGAGCGGGGTACGCCGGTCGCGCCGATCCAGATCGTCGGCGAGTCCGACGGCACGGGGACCACGACCCGATTCAAGCCGGACGCGACGGTCCTCGAGACGGTGGTGTTCGACCGGGAGACGATCGGCCGTCGCCTGAAGGAGCTGTCGTTCCTGAACCCCGGGGTCACGATCCGGTTCCAGGACGAGCGGACCGGGGCCGACGAGACGTTCCATCACGGGGGCGGGATCAGCGAGTACGTCGAGGACCTGAACCAGGCCTCGAACGCGCTGTTCAAGCCGCCCATCTACCTCCACACGAAGCGCGATTCCACCGACATCGAGGTCGCGATCCAGTACAACGACGGGTACAACGAGACCTCCCTCGCGTTCGTCAACAACATCAACACCGTGGACGGGGGGACCCACGTGGTCGGCCTGCGGGCCGCGCTGACCCGTACCCTCAACGATTACGCGCGCTCGCGCGGGTTCCTCAAAGGGGACAAGGAGGGGCTCACCGGCGAGGACGTGCGCGAAGGGCTGACGAGCGTGCTGTCGGTGAAGGTCCTCGAACCGCAGTTCGAAGGTCAGACGAAGGCCAAGCTCGGCAACTCCGAGGTCAAGGGCCAGGTCGAGAGCGCGGTCAACGAGAAGCTCGCGGAGTACCTCGAGGAGCACCCTCCGGTCGGCCAGTCGCTCGTGATCAAGGCGGTCCAGGCCTCCCAGGCCCGGGAGGCGGCGCGCAAGGCGCGCGAGCTCACCCGTCGCAAGGGGTTGCTGGAGGGGGGAGGGCTCCCCGGGAAGCTCGCCGACTGCCACTCGCGGGACCCGGCCGAGTGCGAGCTGTTCCTGGTCGAGGGGGACAGCGCCGGCGGGACCGCGAAGCAGGGACGGGACCGTGAGTTCCAGGCGATCCTCCCGCTCCGGGGGAAGATCCTGAACGTCGAGAAGGCCCGTCTCGACAAGATGCTCGAGAACGAGCAGATCCGATCGCTGATCACGGCGATCGGCATCGGGATCGGGGACGAGCAGGACATGGAGAACCTGCGCTACCACAAGATCATCCTGATGACCGATGCGGACGTCGACGGCGCCCACATCCGGACGCTCCTCCTGACCCTCTTCTACCGGAAGATGCCCGGACTGATCGCGGAGGGGCGCGTCTACATCGCCCAGGCGCCGCTCTACCGGATCCAGAAGGGCGCGAAGATCGAGTACGCGTACTCCGACGACGAGCGTGACGCGCGCCTCGCCGAGCTCGGCGGAATGAAGGGCGTCACGATCCAGCGCTACAAGGGCCTCGGCGAGATGAACGCGGAGCAGCTCGCGGAGACGACGATGCGTCCGGGCGCGCGGACGCTCCTCAAGGTCACGGTCGATGACGCCGTGCGGGCCAACGAGCTCTTCCAGATCCTGATGGGAGAAGAGGTCGAGCCGCGCCGCCAGTACATCCAGGCGCACGCCGTCGAGGTCACGAACCTCGACATCTAGGACTCCCGGAGCCGGGGGTCCTACACGGGGGGCGGATCGCGTCCCTCGAGCTCCTGTTCGACCTCGCGGATCTCCTGCTCCGCTCGCCGGACGGCCTCGTGCCAGAGGCGGGCCCCGATCGGGCCGAGCGTGAAGACCACGCTCGTCAGCACCGACCCGACCGAGACGAACGCCATCAGCGACGCGAAGAGCTTCGCCGAATCGCTGGAGAGCGGGAGGGGAGGCCCCTGACCGGTCGCGAGCATGCTCTCGAAGTAGATCGCGTCGACCAGGCCGAGCCCCGCGATCGCGTGGAATCCCAGGGTCCCGACGATCAGCACCACGCCGACGAGGCCTAGCGAATAGACCGCGCGACGGACCTGTTTCTCGGAAAGCAGCCGTCGGCCCGCGGTACGGGGATGGCTGCGGGGGGAAGTTCGGGTCGGCGGGGGGCGGGGCACGGAACCGGACACAGAGTCGGCCGCCGGACGACACGCCGCCGGCTCATAGACCTGTCCCCGGACGAGCGCGGGCTCGGCGTACGGCTCCTCCCGCGGGAGGGCTTCGACCCGAAGTGCTCCGCAGCGCGGAACGTCTTTTACGGAGGGACCGGTAAGCCCACCGATGGCAATCGGGGAGCCACCGATCGGGCCGCTCGTCGTCCGGAACGCTCTTCTCGTCACCCAGGATCCCACGCGCCGGGTCCTCCGGGGCGACGTGCGCGTCGACGAGGGCCGGTTCTCCCACGTCGGACCGGATGCGCCGCGCGACGGCGCTTCCCTCATCGATGGCCACTCGTTCGCGCTGGTCCCCGGATTCATCAACACCCACACGCATGTCGCGATGGCCCCCCTGCGGGGGATCGCGGACGACCGGGACCTCGCCGGGTTCCTCGAGACCCTGTTCGCGGTCGACGCCCGCCGGACGGAGCGCGATGTGGAGGCCGGCGCGCGCGCCGGGATCGCGGAGATGCTCCTCTCGGGGACGACCGCGTTCCTCGACCTCTACTACTTCGAGGACGCCATCGCGCGGGCGGTCGACGCGCTCGGGATCCGGGGGTTCCTCGGCTGGGCCGTCCTCGACCCGGCGCTCACGACGCAGACGGGGGCGCCCCTCGCGAACGCCGCGGCGTTCATCGACCGGTGGAAGGCCCATCCTCGCGTCTCGCCGCTGGCGGCGCCGCAGGGCGTCTACGTCTGCAACGAGGAGACCTGGCACGGGGCGAAGGAGCTTGCGGAACGGACCCAGACCCTCTGCCACTACCATCTCTCCGAGACCCGGAAGGAGGTCCACGAGCACGAGGCGAAGACCGGGGACCGCCCCGTCGCCTGGCTCGACCGGATCGGGTTCCTCGGGCCGGGACAGGTCGCCGCGCATGCGGTCTGGCTCACGGGCGACGAGATCCACCGGCTCGCCGATCGGAAGGTGGGGATCGCCCACTGCCCGGCCTCGAACGCGAAGCTCGCCTCGGGCGGGGTCGCGCCGGTCGTCGAGCTCCGGGAGGCCGGAGCGACGGTCGCGCTGGGGACGGACTCGGTGGTGAGCAACAACAGCCTCTCGATGCTCCGGGAGATGCACATCGCCGGCCTCTTCCAGAAGAACCAGCGCTGGGACGCCGCGCTGCTCTCGGCCCAGGAGCTGCTCGACATGGCGACGATCGACGCCGCGCGGGTGATCGGTCGGAGCGCCGACGTCGGCTCGATCGAGGTCGGCAAGCGCGCGGACTTCTTCCTGGCCCGACTCGACCATCCCACGCTCCTGCCGGCCCGACCGGAGGCGATCGTGTCACACCTCGCCTTCTCGGCGTCCGAGGAGGTCGTCGACTCGGTCTACGTCGACGGAGAGCCGGTAGTGCGGCACCGTCGATTGGTCCGGGCCGACTGGTCGAAGCTCCTGCGCAACGCCGAGATCGCCGCCGACTCGCTCTGGTCCTCCGCCGCGAAGTAGCGCGGGGCCGGACTAGCGCCTACCGAGCGAACGCACGAGTGCTTCCGCGAGCCCGACGGCGAGCTCCCGAGCGGGCTCGGCGATGCCGAGCTCCGCGAGCGATGTGAGCGGGGGGTCGATCGCGGGCTGGGCGAGCCCGGTGAGCCGCGCCGCGCGCTCCCGATCGATCCGGGCGGTGAGGATGCCATGGTGCAGCAGCGCGTTCCGGCCGAGATGCTGGGCCGCCCCGCCCAGGACGCGATCGCGCGCCCAGAGGACGCGCCCCCGCCCGCTCAGGAGACAGTAGTCCTCGGAGAGCGCGGGCGGCGGAGCCCAGCGGGTGGCGACCCCGCGGTCGGAGAGGAACTGCGCGACCCCGCTCCCGAACCGGTCGTAGGCGGTGACGAAGTCCCGTCCGACCCAGGGGTGGTCGCGGGGCAGGACGAGGGTCCAGGCGAGGTCGCCCGGAGCGTGCAGCACGCCCGTCCCCCCCGTGGATCGGCGGACGATCGGGAGCGACTCCGCCCGGACCGTATCGAGGAAGCCCGCGCTCGGTCCGCCCCCGACCCCGATCGACACGGCATGGTCCGACAGCACCGCGACGCGCACGGCCAGCCGGCCCTGCGCGAGGAGGGCGTCGTCCACGGCGATGTCCTCGGCGCAGGTGACCCCGGGGTCGATGCGGAGGAGGAGCCGGCCCTCGGGGGGTTCCCGGGAATCCATGGCGGTCACGGTGTCGTAGGGCCCCCTACCCCCCCACTCTAAATGATATGAACTCGGGGACGGTGAATCGCCCATGGCGGAACTATCGAACTTCCTCCTGCACGCAGGAGATCCGGCCCCGGATTTCGTCCTTCCCGGGGTCGACGGGAAGACCTACCGTCTCGAGGAGTTTCGGGACGACCCGTTCCTGCTCGTCGTCTTCTGGTGCAACCACTGCCCGTACGTCCAGGCCTGGGAGGGCCGGATGATCGACATCGGGAAGACCTACCTTCCCCGGGGGGTCCGGACCGTTCTGATCAACTCGAACGACGCCCGCGCCTACCCCGAGGACCGTTTTGCGTCGATGGTGCAACGGTCGGCCGAGAAGCACTACCCGTTCCCATACCTACAGGACGAGAGCCAGGCCGTCGCGCACGCGTACGGGGCTCTCGTCACGCCACACCCCTTCCTCTTCGATGGCCATCGCCGCCTGCTCTTCCAGGGGCGGATCGACAACGACCACCAGCACCCCGACCGGGTGACCGAGCGCTACCTGGTCCGGGCCCTCGACCAGGCGCTCGCCGGGGAGCCGGTGCGCCCGAGCGAGCGGCCCGTGCAGGGATGCACGGTGAAGTGGCTATCGTGAGCCCCGGCGGGGACGGCGGGACTTCGGCCGTCCCCGCTGCCCGGCCAGGGCCGCCCGTCGGGCCTCGAACGCGCGGCTGAGCGACTCGTCGACCGGCGCGCCGACCCGGTCGAGACGGGACGCGATGGAGGCCTTTCCCGCGAGGGCGCGGGAAAGCTTCCCCCGCTCGGAGCGGGGCGCGGATTGGATCGCCGGGTGGAGGAAGAGGAGGCCGTGGCGGGGCGGTGGGGCGTGGCCCCGGAGATGCTCGAAGAACGCCCGCTCGGCCCCCAGCACCTGGACCGTGCTCGCGGGCAGCCGGGCCAGCCGATCCAGTCCCCCCGCGGCGGCAAGGATGCGCGCCGCGAGATCAGGGCCCAGGACGCGCGAGAGGTTGGGGGCCCGGCGGGGCGCCGCCTCCTCGACCGCGCGCAGGAGCGCGGCGCGGTCGCGCTCGATCGCCCGGTAGAGCTCTCCCAGCCGGCGCCGGGCGTCGCCGAGGGCGGGGTCGACCGACCCGACCGTCGGGCCGACCCCGGGGGCGAGGGCGGTCGTCACCGCACGCGCATGGTCGGAGGCGTCGAGGTCGGGGGAGTCCCGGGAGACCCAGCTCGCGAGCCGCTCTCCGATCAGGTTCTGCACGCGATCGAGATCGGCCAAGGCGCGTACCGCCTCCTCGAGGTGGATCGAGGGATCCCACGAGGCCTCGAGCGCGCGTTCCGCGGCGCGGAGGAGCGCCGGGCGGCGGGCGGCGGCCTGGACCGGTGTGGGGGACGGGAGCTCGGGGAGGGCGCCGGCCGGTGCGAAGGTCAAGCCGTGGGCCACGAGGCGGCGGTCCCCGGTCTGCCAGGGTTCCCCGGCCCGATCGACCAGGATCGCCGACTCCTCGGGCGTAAGGGCACCGGCCCACCGAAGGAGCATCCGTTCTACAAGGGCCTCGGCGTCCTCGGGGGCCGGCTCGGACCGAACGATCCTGTCCTCCTCGAGCAGGAACGTCCCGTACCAGGTCGTGACGACGGACCGCACCTCCGGTGGGAGTCCCGGTCGAATAAATAGACGGGGCCCGCTCTTCGGAACCATGGCCGAAGGCATCGACCTCGTGCGGTCCGAACGCCGGGGAAGGACCCTGCTCCTGTCGATCGATCACCCGCCCGTCAACGTGCTGTCGAGCCCGGTGCTGGACGCGCTGGGTCGACGGCTGAGGGAAGCGGAGGCGGACACCGAGGTCCGGGCGGTCGTGCTCGCGAGCGCCTCGGAACGGGCGTTCGCGGCCGGCGCCGACATCCGGGAGATGGCCCCGATGGGCCCGGCCGAGGCGCGGGTCCACGGTGCCCGGGGCCAGGGGATCACCCGCCAGATCGAGCGTCTGCCGCTGCCGGTGATCGCCGCGGTCCATGGGGTCTGCCTCGGGGGCGGTTGCGAGGTGGCCCTGGCCTGCGACTTCATCGTGGCGAGCGAGGACGCGACGTTCGGCCAGCCCGAGATCAACCTCGGCATCATGCCCGGGTGGGGGGGTACCCGCCGCCTCCCGCGCCGGATCGGGACCGCACGGGCCCGGCGCTGGATCCTCGGCGGACAATCGGTCTCGGCGGCCGAGGCGCTCACCCAGGGGCTGGTGGAACGGGTCGTCGCGAGGGCAGACCTATTGCCGGCGGCGCTCGAGCTGGCCCGGGAGCTCTCGCAGAAGCCACCGCTCGCCCTCGCCGCCGCGAAGTTCGCGCTCCTCCGGGCGATCGACCCCACGATCGACGAGGGGCTCGAGTACGAGCTTGACCTCTGGTCGCGCCTGTTCGGTTCGAAGGACCAGCGGGGGGGGATGCAGGCATTTCTCGAGAAGCGGGGCCTCTCCGTGACCGCCCGGGATGACTGGGCGAACGCGTCGAAGGGGTTTCCCTGGGCCCCGGAGCAAGCGCCGCGGGGCCGCGGAAAGAACAAGAAGGGCTGAGCCTCGGGTCCCTCCGACACGCCGCGGTGGCTCAGCTGGTAGAGCGGCTCCTTGGTAAGGAGCAGGTCGAGGGTTCAAACCCCTCCCGCGGCTCCCGAACAACGTATCCGCGGGGGAGCGTAGCCGGCCACTCCAATAGTCTTAATTGGAGTGACCCCATAATGACAACTGACCTTGGCAATGGCGGCAACCACCATCACGGTCTCTCAGGAAACGCGGAGGCTCTTGGAGGGCCTAAAGACTGGGGGCGCGACCTACGACGACGTCATTCGAGGTCTGCTCATCGCCCATCCGACTCAGCTGACGATGGCGGAGCTGGCCCGGCGGATTCGAGAGGGAAAGCCCCATCCCATCGAGGAGTTGATCGCCCGCAGCCGAAAGCAGCTCTACTGAGGGGACTGTGCCGTTCCGCCTCGATAGCATCGAGGAAGCGGACATCGAGTTTCTCGCCCTTCCTCCCGATGTTCGAGAGGTCTTCGTTGCCGCGTTCCGGGAGATTGCTGTGAGCGACACTCCCGTTGCCCATGGGCTGGGGTGGTACTCGGAGGAGTTGAGGCAGCGCCAACGGATCGCGCCCGAGGGGCTCTTCTCACTTCACGTCCGCAGTCTCTGGAGGGGGGTCTACTTCCGGCGTAGTGATTCCTTGGTCTTCATCGCGTTCGGTTTCCGACTGCCCGAGTTCTATGACAAGCTGAAGCGGTTGCGGAAGGCGGTCTCGGACTCGGGCGTATCGCAGCGGGTTTGAACCCATAGCTCAAACCCCTCCCGCGGCTGGCCCCTCCCGTGAGGACCAGCCTTGCGCAGGGGTACTCCTCCACACTTCCTCCCGCCGCGAGTGTTGCTCGCCGAGTCACCGCGGCGTGAATGACCTCCTCTGCCTGCTGCTCCCCGGCACGAGGAGTCGGCCTCCGCCGAAGCCTCTTTTAGGCGTGTCCATGTACGGTACTTGAGATGGCATCCAATCCGCTCACCAGCATTCCTGTTCATGCGGACGTGGTGCACCGACTTCGGTCGTTGAAAACGGCAGACCAAACATGGGACAGCCTCCTTCGGGAAATGGCCGAGGACTACGTCCCTGCGGCGTGGTACGACCTGATGCAGCGTCGTAGGTCTTCGGGTCCGGACATCCCGGGAGCGGTGGTCCTCTCGCGCTCGCGACGACTGGCAAAGCGGGGCCGCTAACAGTGGTCTCGAAGATCGTATTCCGATCTCCCTCCGATCGTGAGTACCTTGCCCTTCCGCACGCGATTCGACTCACCTTCGAAGAAATCCTTCCGGAGCTCGCCCGAAACCCCTTCCGATCGGGCCCAGGATACCGAGTGGCGGAGGTACGGGGGTATCCCGGGCTCTGGAAGCTACGTTTGACCGAGTTCCCCCCACGTGCGTTTCGGGGGGTCTATGAGGTCGATGGAGACCTTCTCCGGTTCCTCGGGTTCGGCCCACGACCCGAGTTCTATCGCCGGTTGGCGCAGAAGGGTCGACTCTCTCCATCTCGCCATTGAGCGGACAGGCTCCCGGCGGCCGACCAGGCCGACCTCGCATTTCGCTCGTGCCGACTCGTACGAATCCAAGCGCGACGCGAATCGCCGACACTGGGGCTTGGTTACCCTGAGCTCCCCGGCGCGTCAGTGTCTGCCGATCAAGGGGGCGGTGTGGCTTTGAACCCATAGCTCACGTCCCTCCCGCGGCTGGTCCTCGCCGAAAATCCCTGCCGCTGAGGACACGAACCGGCAGTCGGAGTGGGGGCTGCGTCCTGGCGAGAACTACACCCGTGGCTCGAAGAGGTCCGTGGAGCGACCACCTCCACTCTCGAAGGTAAGGCGCCATTTCTCCCGGCGGTGGTTGCGAATTCGGCCGGCAAGGGGATCGAGGCAGCGGAACCCTCGTAGTCGACCGCGGACCCCGGATGCGGCCACCGGGTCCGAAATCGCCACCGGCCCGTTGGTCTACCCTATCCCGGGTCGTCGAGGGACCGTCTAAGCGTGCGGTGGCCCGGCACGGGGCCGGAAGAGCGCGCACCGTTCTACCGGTTGTCGGGGATACCGCTCGGGCACCAGCGGACAGAGGATGTAGACGTTCGTGGAGGTCGGGACATACCTCGGAGGCGCCGCGCATCGGTGGCAGAGCGAGCCGGGATACGGGATCTCCCGGCCCAGCGGGGGTCGCGCGGTCGATGTAGACTCGGACATGGCTCGGCCCGCTCGGCCCGAACCCTCGTGGGAGTTGAAGGTACCGGGGCGGCTCGCTCTCGTTCGTCCACCGCTGGGAGCCCCGGCCATCGGGTGAGTCCGGCAACGCTCTCCGCCGGTGCCGTTCGAGTGCCGTACCTGCGGAGGATCGCGTCGGGGACCGTCGGACCCGACCGGCGACCGGTCGGGCTACGGTTCTAGAGAGTCCGAAGGACCCTCCGATCTCGGGGAAGATCCCAGTCCTGTGAAATAATCGGTTGACGGCGCCCCTGTTGAGAACGGTCATCCCAAGGCCCTCCGGGCCAAGTACCTTTGCGCCGCCCAGTCGTAGACCCCACGTCGGGTCTTCCGGGCCAGGAGCATCA
>JAKASE010000003.1 GCA_021819135.1 Thermoplasmata archaeon
AGTTTGGGGCCGGGAAATCGGTCCGCGAATGGGCGACCCGGCTCACCGAGATACAGGAGGCGATCCTGAAGCCTCTCGGAGCAGAGAAGCTCCTACCTGTTGCCTAAGTCCCCCGAAAGATGGGACGTGTCAAGATCGGGACAGACTCAGTCCCCGTGATTGGGAGGGAAAGCAATAGAACCCGCCGTCCTTGACCAGCTAATGCCGCAGACCCGGAATGCTCCGAATCGGAAGTCCACCCGCGGCCTGGTCTATTTCGAAGACCGGGGGGCCATCTACGACGCACCAATCGAGATGGTGTGGGACTTCATGCACAAGGATGAGGAGTTCCACCCGAAAGCTCACACGAGCACGGTGAGGAACTTCAGGGAGAAGCGGCTCTCCGAGGTCACGATCCTGTTGCGATGGGAGCAGTTGGAGGGTGGTCGCTGGAGGAAGCGGGTCGCCCGTCTGACCGAGATCCGCCCCTCAGTTCGGATCCTTGAGGAGATCGAGGGACCTGACGCGGGCTCGCAGACGGTTCACACCTACATACCCAGGGGAAAGACAACGGTGGTGGACGTTCTGAGCTATCGACGCTCGACGAAGGAGTCGCCCGCCCAAGTCAAGCGGAAGTGGCTTCGACGTTTTGCGCAAGCTTACCGAGAGGATCTCCCGTATTTCCGCAAGTACATTCGAGGGCGGCGTGCTTCGAGCAAGAAGACCGCATAAGAACTGAGCCCGAGCGTGGGTTGACAGCAGACACCACTCACCAGTTTCCCGATCTCCTAGGAGCAACTGTTTGCAGCTGGACGCGAGCAATCGCCGGACTACTTCTTGACTTTCTTCTGGAGCTGCTTCAGCAGAGAGGCTGCACCTTCGTACTTCGCCAGTGTCTCGAGATATTCCCAGTCGAGCTTCCGTCCCTCCGCCAGTCTCACGGCCTGACCGAAGAGGGCATCGGATCTCTCACGGTGGGCCCTCGACAGCCGACGGGTTATGAGCGGTTCAACGGCGCTCACCCAGACGGGGCCATAGGGGGTCTCGATTCGAGGAGGCCGGAGGCCAGAACGGTCTCCCGCCCCCACGATGTCGACCAGCCCAATCGACTTCTTAAGCCAGTAGACTCGACGACTTCGCCCCTCCACCTGGCGAAAGTCCCAGCGCCGGAGGACCGGCTCGATCCGATCCCTAGCTCCCACCAAGTCAACGTCCTGAGAAATGTACTCTGACGAGGATAGGTAGATCTCGATCGCAGAACCCCCGACGATCTCGACCCGGGTCTGTGACTCCTTCGCGAGCAGGGCGCCGAACCATGCGATCCGGTCTTCGCGATTAGGTGCGGACGCGATTACCCTGTCGAACTCGACCGCTTCCATGCTTCGACCTTGGCCTCAACCCAAAGTGAACGAGGAGCGCATCCTTCTCGAATCGAACCCGAGCCTCCCGGAGAGCCAAGCGGTCCCGGAGAAAGTCACGGAGCAACTCGTTCGTCAGCACCCAGCCCTCGGCGGAGTGCTCGGTGAGGCCTTCCAGACCCTTCAGAATCCGAATGACCTGAACGGGCTCGGCTCCAACCGCTTGGGCGACCCGATACGCGGACTGGGCACGAGGCGTCGCCGCCAACTGCTCCAATACTCGTGCACGAGTTTCGCTCCCGAACAGCGGGTCCATGGTCGATACACGGTGCATCAAGTATTATACATTTTGTATATTACTAGGAGCCGGGTCTCGTCCGGGCCTTGCCGGGCCGGGGGTGAAACAGTACCGCACCGCGATGGGGGTACAAGGATCGTAACGGCCCGGGTCCGGGGCTGGCCCCGTCTAACGTCAGTGAAATCTCTCACTGGGGGTGACTAATGGTGCATCACGGACGATGGCCACTCCTTATGGCATGGTGTTGCAGTCCGCCGCGATATGGCTGCCATTGCGACGTTGAAGGCGAATCAGAATGCGACAATTGAAGCGAAGATCACGGCGGTCTCTGAGCCGCGTGATGTGTCCACGTCTCGAGGCCCCTCCAGGGTCGCCGACGCGACCCTGCAAGATGAGAGTGGCACCATCACGTTGACGCTCTGGGGGGATGACATCTCGCGCTACTCGGTGGGTCAAAAGGTCCGCCTTACCGACGGCTGGGTCAAGGATTTCCGCGGGAAGCTCCAGGTCTCAATGGGCAGATCGGGCCGGATTGAAATCATTCCCTGAAACGACCGCCTGGTGGCCGTCCTGACAGGCGGCCGACGAGAGCTGCGGAGCGCGTGCCTTCTGGTATCTCACCATCGGCGGTCTCCTCTCGAGAATCACGACGGAATCGCATCGATAGCCAGGGGTCTTCCGGGACATGTGTCGACCGCAAGCCACAATGGTAGCCCCAACCAGGACTGATCGGTAGTAGCAGTGGCCGTTAGGTCGACTCGCGCCGGATGGCTGTAATCGGCGTTGCAACGTCACGCAAGCGGAATCACTACTCAAACATCGATTATCGCAGAAATTGATACACAATCACAACGATGGATTGGCATTGGTGACCTACTTCTGTCCCGACTCAATTCGGGCGAGGTAGGAGGGGCTCAGCCGATATCGCCGGCCACGATGTTCTCCCTTCGATTCCAGGACGCCCGAGTGAACTAGCTTTCGGAGCGCTTGGGTCACCGCCGGAACACTGAAACCATTGAGATTTGGAAAGTCGCCATGGCTGAACCAGTCCCCCGAACCGGCCAGTGCCCACGTCAGCAGATCTCTCACGACTCGACTTCGGAAGCCCTCGACCGTACTTCTCAGGTCCGTGCGATTGAGCGCCGCACGATAGGCGTCGAGAAGCTGCCTGACATAGTATCGCAGCCAAAGCCCATACTGGTGTCCTGAGTTGGTGGTCGACAGCATTTCGTAGTACTTTCGGTGGGTCCGGAAGAACATGGAGTCGACCGGAACTAGGGGTGCATTCTTCAGCCCCAGTTCCGCGAGCACCGAGAGATTGAGTATCCGCCCGACCCGACCGTTGCCATCCGCAAACGGGTGGATCGCCTGGAACTCTGCAAAGAAGACTCCCGCGACGACGGGTCCCGGCAACGAGAATCTGGCGTCGTTGAACCACCGGAACAGTGCATCGAGCTCCGCCCTGACCCGCTCTGGCGGTGTCGGGACGAAGACGATTCGGCCGCTTCCCGTGTCCACGATGGCGTTTCTCACCGTCTTGATTGCCCCCGATACATCCACTGGAAGCACACCATCAAAGATCTCGAAGTGAACCGAGCATACGCCCGAGACGGTCCGGGGAATGGACTCGCCTCTCGCAATTCGATCGTAGACCCTGCTCAGTTGCAGGACCGCCCGCTCGTTTGGGGTGATTGCGTGCCCGGTGTCGAGAACCTCGACCGCTCGACCCAACTCCACGCGCTCACCTTCGATCAACATACTGCTCACGATGTTTCTCAGGCGAGTGGAGCGCAAAATGGCCTGTTGAAGTGCGGGAGAGAGGAGGCTAGAGTCGAGCGTCCCGTCGGCACGGACACAGTCGACGGCCGGTGTGAAGATGTCACTTCGCGCAGAGAGCGCGGGGTGGAAGCCGCCCGAGGTGTCTGGCTTCGTGACCGGCACATGATATCAATAAAGTATTGATACTTAAGGCTTGAGAAGTCGGTGGACGATGAACTGTGGATTCGCGGAGGGCGCAAGCTTTGTTCGTCATCGTCGAGACCCTTCAATCGCTGGGCGATCTGCAATCGGGAGTTGCAATGACAGGTTGCACCTAGACCCGCAATCCACCCGACCCGCCCTGTGAGCTGAGGATTGGGGGTATAAGTTGTTATACGGTGTCAGTTCTTGTATCTGCCAATGGCAGCGAGCCAAGCCATCCGGCGACCTGACGTCACACTCGGGACTACCGAAGTCGTGATTTCTCTACTGCAAGAGGCCGGAGATCCAGTCAGCCGCAACTGGCTCCTTCAGCGTTTGAAGGAATCCGGCCATACGACGAGTCGAGCCCGGCTGAACCGCGTGCTCGTCTTCTGCATAGGTAATGGCCTAGCGGTCGAGGGATCAAAGGGTGTGCAGTGGACGCACACGACGAGCCCGAGCCTGATGCGATCTCTCTCCAAAGGAAGGCGTCTCTGAGCTGCCGAGATGCCTTTCCGGCCGGACGAGATCATCGTTCACCTAGATCTCGAGGCAGTCTATGACTCATGGGGGAGTCTGGCCCGTCAAGGCAAGCAGCCTGCCCGGGGGGTGTGGAAGAGTCTGCAGACGGCGATTCAGCGTCTTAGGGCGGACGGGCAGGTTGGGGACGTAATCCGCCAGTCGTCTATCCCGACGTACTTTCGAGACAGATACGGCGTGTCGAACCTGTGTTGCGTCGACCTGGCTGCGTTCCATCAGCTCTTCTACACGCTTCCGAACCGTACCGTGGTCTTGCTCGATATCGTTGACCATCCCACCCACGACAAGTGGTTTCCCGGTCGGCGTTCTCGGCAGTTCAGGTACGAGAGAGGAGCTACGGTCGTTGCAGACTACCGACCAACTCGACTAGGCGAGCCTGAGGCCGAGGCCCAGTCCGCACTCGGGAATCGGAACTGTCGCAAGACAAACGGATCGAACTCGTGGGCGTATGCTCAAACTGCTAGGCCGAGAACTCCCTCGCGAACGCCTCGCTCCCGAACGGTCGGCCCGTGAGCTCCTTCAGACGGGGAACCCAGTCGATGTACGACCCGGGGGCGAACCAGTTCCGGACCAGCCAGGGTCCGACCTGAGGGTTGGGCCACAGCGGCTCCCCGAAGAGGTCCCGTAATGTGCGGGAAAGCTGGCGTCCGAACAGGATGGCGAGAAGATAGTTCGGCGCGTAGATCGGGGAGTCCACGAAGAACGTATCGACAAATGACCTCCGAGGGTAGTCGTCGTACCCGAACACCGTCCGCTCGAACCGTTGGACCACGGGCGCCGGGTCCCGGTCCGGTCGTTCGTAGAGGAGCTGCTCGGCGCGAATCCAGCAGGCGTGCCACGCCGCCCAGATGAGGTTGGCATCCCGCTGTTGCCGGGCGAACTCCTCGGCGCGCTCCCGCTCCACTCGGGGCATCGACCGGAGCCACTCCACGTTGCTCGGGATATCCTCGAAGAGCCCGCCGATACCCTCGTGGTACGCTCCGAATCCCGGGATGTTCTCATGCCAACGGAGAAGGTGTCCCGGCGTCCGGATCGACGCGGACTGGACCGCGTGGCCGACCTCATGGAAGAGGATCATGTACCGGGTCCAGCCTCCCTGAGGATGCACGAGGATCCGGACGTCCTTCGGTGGATCCGGCGCGAGCGTGAGCCCTCCGAACGGATTGTCGTGGTAGACCACGCGGAACCGCATCCGCCCGGTGTGGATCCCCCACTGCTGGACCGACCGCAGGATTCTCGAGATCATCTCCCGTCGGGGAAACCATCGGTCCGGAAGCGGGGCTTGTAGCTCGCGCGCATAGAGGAAGTCCCACGGGTGCCAGCCCGACTGGGATGTGCTCTCCCGAAATCGGTCTCGGAGTTCGCGCAGGTGGGGGCGTGCGAGCCGGGTCGCGGCCTCGGCGAACGACCTCACGCGCTCCGGCGTGAGATGGTCGAAACTGTGGCGCATCGCCGACATGGTCCGGTATCCCAGCGCCCGGGCTCGCTCGTTCCGGAGCGTAGCCAGCTCCTGCAGTCGACTCTCGAAGGGGCGGTGGAGCGGCTCGAGTGTGTAGAATGCCTTACGGCGGTCGGATTCGCTAGGACTCTTCCGTATCACCTCCGAGACGTCCGCGCGATTGACCCGCCTCCCCTTCCATCGGGGCCGGAACCTTACGATTCGCTCGGTCATCTCGGACCGGAGACGGACGATCTCGGGGCTCTGCTCCACCGCAGTGTCGAGAAGGATCCGCTCGAGAAGCTCGAGTCGCCGGTGGACAGGACGTGAGGTGCCACGTCGTAGGGCCGATCGCACCCACGGGAGGAGGCGTTCGTCGTTCAGGAAGCGCGCTCGCCTAAGCTGCCACGATCCGGAACCCCTGCGGGAGCGTCCTACCTGAAGATCCCAGTCCGCAATGAGGATCTCCCGGTCGAAGCGTTCGAGGCGGCGGTCGAGCTCCCCGACGAACCTCGCCACGTCCCGTGGATTCGAGGGTGGCGGAGGCGAAGGGGCTCCCACGGAGTCGACAATGGGGCGGTCCATATACCAGTAGGCATCCCGGGGTCAGCCCGGCAGCTTCGGATCGCGATCTGAGGACTGGGCCCAGTAGCAGGGAACGTAGTGCTCAGTTCGAGAGCGCTGGCGGGTCCACGCAGTGCGCGTGGGAGGGGGACAACTCGGTGGAGCTACGCCCCCACGTGAACCATGTGGACCCGGGAACCTCGAGGCGAAGGGCCCTGACATCTGGGCACTCTTTGCGGAGTTCCGCGGCCGGGAAATTGGGGGTGGTTCGAGAACGCGGTCGCGGGGGTTCCGTCGGACTACCGTCTCGTGAGCGGGCAAGGACCTGCTGAACCCCCGGGGGCTTGGAGGTCAGATCGACCCCGGTGAGGGCTTCTGGGCAATGACCACGTCCATCGCCTTCCGATGGGGAACGCCGCCCGCGTTGGAGATGAACTCCACCTGCCCCGAGTCCAAGATCCGCCAGTCCCAATAGTAGCCCAGGAGTTCGCCCAAGCGGAACGGGGACGCAAAGGGATTCATCGAGAGGTTGGCGATGTAGGGTTTCGCCACGTCAGCGTTCATGGCGTTGATCCCCCCCCGGCCTGGTGTTCGCTTTGAAGTGCTCAAACCGAGTCGCCCGGATTCGACGGGGGAGATTGTTCAGGACACCCGAGCTGAACACCACCTCTACGCGACGACTCAGTCAGTAGCTCCGAATGTCCCCAACGCGAAATCGAACGTTGACCCCGAGCCGAGACGCCCGGCGTTCCGCCTTTCGGACTCCCACACTCGAGATGTCCACGCCTAGGACCCGGTAACCTCGGCGGGCAAAGTAGATCGAGTCTCGGCCCTCGCCGGAGCCCAGGTCGACCAACGTACGGGGCGAGCGTGGGAGAGAGCGTACGATGCGGGTGAGTTCGCGTGCCAGTCCGCTGGGTTTGCTCCCCCAGTATAGACCGGGCCGGGAGTGCCGTTCATCGTATACCGGCGTACTCAACGCTAGCGCTCCTCCCAACCCGCGGAGTGACCGACCCCACCTAGGCGAGATACTCCGCGGCGGGCTAAGAACTCGACGGGATTGACCCGATGTCGATGTGTCCCGCGGTGGCCACGCCGGGTGCAACGGCTGTTGCACATCACGATGTCATAGCCCGAGGGTCGCCGTAGAACAACGCTGGTGGATTCGTCGGCTCTGCTGCCATGCAGACCACTACCCTGCGGATGGCCTGCCCGAGACCGTCAGGGAAGCCGGCCCTAATACGGGCAGGTGATTTGTCGTTGACGCCGGAAATCGAACCCAATCGACCGGTCCGCCAGGTACTGCCCGCGCGGTCGATGGGGGAATGAGATGAGCGCTGCCGACCCCCGACCGAGACTAGCGCGGAGATCTGTGCGCCCTCAGAACGGAGACTCCGTGTAGTCGATCGGCACGTCCACCACGGAGGGGGTCTTCGCGCCTATCGCCTCTCGCAGGACGCCAGCGAACTCACGCGGATTCGACGCCCGGAACCCTCGTGCCCCGAATGACTCGGCCAGTCGGACCAGGTCTGGATTCCCGAACTCCGTACCGAAGGTTCGACCGGCCTTCTCGAGCTGCTTGAAGCGGATGCTTCCCAGACCGTCATCCCGGAACACGATATTCGTCGTCGGGCATCCTTCGCGGCGAGCCGTTTCGAGCTCTTGGACATTCATCAGGAATCCTCCGTCGCCGCTGACGGTGACCACGTGGCGGTCGGGGTACAAGATCGCGGCCGCGAGGCCCCCCGGCAACGCGATCCCCATCGAGGCGAGCCCGTTCGAAATGACCACGGTATTCGGTCGGAACGCGGGGAAGAAACGGCCGACCCAGAGCTTGTGTGCCCCTACGTCGCTGATGACGATGTCCTCCGGTGCGAGCACGGCCCGTAGTTCGTGCAAGATACGGCGAGGGTCTGACCGTCCGGCGAGAAGGTCGCGGCCTTCCTCGAGCGCGCGGAGAATAGGTTGGCGGAGGGTCGAGACCCGGCGGTCGTCCTTGGGTACCGGGATTCGTTCCCGAAGCAGCTGCAGGGACTCGCGGATGTCGGCGACGATCTCGACGGAAGGAACATAGTGGGAAGAGACCTCGGCGGGAGTAAAGTCGACGTGGATGATTCGCTGGTCCGCTCGAGGGTTCCAATGCTTGGGGTCGTACTCGACCAGGTCGTAACCCACACAGACGACGAGGTCCGCCTGGTCGAAGCCGAGGGCCCGGTAGTCGAGCTCCGGGCGCGCAATCGCGAAGAGGTTCATCGGGGAATCCCAGGGGATGCCTCCCTTGCACATCAGCGTGAGCGCCACGGGGATCCGCAGCTTCTCTGCAAACCTTGTTAACTCGGTGGCGGCAACGCCACGGATCACTCCGTTCCCGGCGAGGATTATGGGCGCGCCGGACCGACGAATGAGTTCGGCAGCCCGGTCCAGACTGGGTCGGTCGGGCGACGGGCGCCGAGCGCGTTCCCACGGAATCGGACGGTCTGCCGTCTCCGCCTCGGCGATGTCGGAGGGGAGCTCGAGATGCGTCGGTCCCGGTTTCTCGGTCTGAGCGATCTTGAACCCTTTGCGGACGGCCTCCCCAGTCACCCGGGGGCTTTCGATCCGAGCGTTCCACTTGGTGATCGGGCTGAACAGCTTGAGCACGTCGATGAACTGATGCGACTCCCGGTGAATGAGGGAGAGTTCCTCCTGGGCCGTGATCGCAACCATCGGCGCCCGGTCGAGGTACGCGTCCGCCACGCCGGTGACAAGGTTGGTAGCACCCGGCCCAAGCGTCGAGAGACACACGCCGGCCTGTCGCGCCAGTCGGCCGTACACATCGGCCATGAACGCCGCCCCCTGTTCGTGCCGGGTGAGGACGAACCGGATCGAGCTCGAGCCGAGCGCCTCCATCAGCTCGATGTTCTCCTCGCCGGGAATCCCGAACACCGTCGTTACTTGCTCGTTCTCCAGGGCCTTCACGACGAGTTCCGCGACCTTCATCGGACTTCGGCCATCCCCGGTTTTAGACCCGGATGAATCCAGGCTGACCACGGGAGTTTCCGCCGCAACATTAGCAAATCGGGCGTGGGGTTCCTTCGCGACGGATCCAGGAAAAACCCCTCGACCTCGGTGCGCCTCCCGGTACTCACGAGCGTCAACGCTAAGGACTTTGAGACGAGGAACCGGTGATGGTGGCCGCGGCGTCTGTTCCCCCCGGGGCTGAGACACCGCCGGCCGTCGTGCTGGGCGCGGGCTATGCCGGGCTCACCATCGCGCACGAGGTCTACCGTCGGTCGAAGGGAACAATCCCGGTCGTCCTGATCGACCGAAACCCGGTCCACGTCCTCCGGACCGAACTCTATGAGGTCGGCCGGCTGGCCTCGTCCGGCGACAGCGATGCGGCCTGGGTGGTGCCGCTCGCTCAAGTGTTCGACCGGACATCCGTCACTATCCGCCAAGGCATTGTCCAGTCGATTGACCTTGCGACCCGGACGGTCCTGCTCGACTCGGGCGAGCAACGATTCCGTTCCCTTGCAATCTGCCTCGGCAGCGTGGCGGCGTACTATGGGATCCCCGGGGCGGCCGAGCATACGCACCAGGTTTACCGCCTTTCGGGAGCGAAGAGGCTCGCCGCAGCGATCCGTGACATCGAGCGCACCTCAAACGCCCTCCCGGGCGAACGGTGCCCCCGGTTCCTGATCGTCGGCGGCGGATCGACCGGGACCGAGCTCGCGGCCGAGATTGCCACTACGGATTGGAAGGCCATCGCCGACCCAGCCGCGCGACCGCCTGCCGTCTTCCTCTTGACGGGCTCGCTCCCATTCCTCGCGGGGTTTCCCCCGAGCATTATCGAACGTGCCCGCAAGGTCCTTGCTCGGTCGGGTGTCACGATTATCCCCGGGCTCAACGTCACGCGGGTGGAGCCTAGCCGCGTCTACCTCGAGGACGGGTCGGCCCTCGCGTCGGATGCGACGGTATGGTGCGCGGGCCTCGAGGCCCCCCACGTCGTGCGTCGACTTCCGGTCCCGCACGGGAAGGGAGGCCGCATCGTCGTCGAGCAGACGCTCGAAGTTCCCGGACATACCGGGGTGTTCGCGGTTGGCGACGTGGCCGACCTCCGAGACCCAAGGACCGGAGCCCAGGTACCGGCGACCGCGCAGGCAGCCCTCGCGGGGGCGGGGACCACCGCCCGGAACCTCGTAGCTCGTTGGAACGATAGGCCGCTCGTGAAGTTCCGGTACGAGGAACGGAGGGTCGTCGTCGCGCTCGGACTCGGACAGGCGGCCGGAGCGGTTCGAAAAGTCCCGATTTGGGGAAGTCCGGCGGCGCTTCTCAAGCAGATTATCCAACGAAACTACGCCCACTCGATCGAGCAGGGAGAAACCCCCTCCACGCTGATCTAGCGTTTCCCTGGGCGGCGAGTTTTCCTGCACAGGCCCCGCGGACCCGGATCGCGGGGCTTCCGGGCCGAAGCACCGCGCGAGAGGCTGGTCGACTCGACTCAACGAGGTCTTAAGAGAGAGTACTGCGAAACGGCATCATGACCGTCAGACCCAACATTCCCGCTGCAGAGGCGCTCGAACTGACCGCACTAATCTCGTACACCGAGAAGGGGATCGCGAGCCGTGTAATCGCCCGGACGGGAGGTGGAAGTGTGACCCTTTTCGCGCTCGATGCTGATCAGGAACTTAGCGAGCATGCGACACCGTACGACGCGCTCGTCGTGGTTCTCGAAGGCACGCTAATGCTGACCATCGGAGGCACCCTGGTTCGTGCCACCTTGGGGACAGTGGTCCGCATTCCTGCGAACGTACCGCACGCGCTAGAGTCTCCCAAGCGCTCGAAAATGATGCTGGTCATGCTCCGGGGACGCACCACCTGAAAGAAGCGGTAACCCGGATCCGATTCCTCTCGGCCGGTGGGGCTACCGGCGCCCGCGAGAAGCATGCGAAGGGACCGGAGCCCGGACCTAGATTGTGCATCGGGGAGAATATAGGTTCACCTGCGTTTCGCGCGATGTGCCGTTCTCCGCCGTTTCCCGTCAGTTTCTCACCGCGGCGCTGGCCCATCTCGCGGCGGCGGGCGCCGTGCTGCTGCTGGGCTCGGGCGCGGGGGCGCTTACCGTACGCTGGGACTTTCTCGTCTGGCTTCTGCTCGTCGGCTTCGTCGGGTTCACAACCGCTGGGTTCGCCCTCCACCTCTTTCCGACAATCTCCCGGCGCCCTCAGCCACCCCGATGGGTTGGGCAGGCGGCGTTCCTCCTCGCTGAGGGAGGGCTTGTCATCGGCGCGGTCGGCCTTTCCGTAGCGACTTCGCCTCCTTTACCGGGATGGGTATTCTCCCTCGGGGCACTGCTCTTCTTGGGAGGCGAGGGGGCCGTTGTAGGTCTCTTCGCGCGCGATCTCATCGAACCCCGACTGTTGACCCAGGGCCCCGAGACTCGGTCGGGCGATGCCGTGACCGTTCCTCTCTTTCTTGTGTCATGGGCCTCGGCCGTGGGCTCAGGCGGTTTGTTCGTCCTTTCTGGATTCGCCGAGGGGCCCGGATTCGGCTGGTGGCTCGCGGCGGTGCACCTGTTCGTCCTTGGGCACGCCGTGCTCCTCATCACGGCGGTCAGCCTCCGTCTCGTGCCTCGCTCGCTTGACGCCGACGTTTCCCGCCCGACGGTCTACCTTCTCGCCAGCCTCGGTATCGTCGGTGCGATCCTCGTTCCCGTTGGGATGCTCGGGACGTCTCCATCTTCGGCCGCCGACCTCGCCGTCTGGGCCGTGCCCGAGGCGGCCTTCGCCATCCTGTTCGTTTCCGTACTGATCGTTCTCGTGATTCGGGCTCGGACTCCCCGTGCGGAGGTGGGCCTGCACCTGACGAGCCTCACGTTGTTCCTGATCGGTGGCTCGATCGGCCTCTGGATGATCTCCGAGTCGAACTACACCCCAGTGGTGGCCCACGCGCTCGTCAGCGTCCTTGGGTTCGTGGGCATCACAATCCTGTTCATGTGGTTCGGCATGATTGCCCCGTTCCAGCGGATTTCCCACGCCTGGACGCGACGCATGCTCTGGGCTCTCTCAGCAACTTGGATTGTGGGAGTGGTCGCCGTCGCGACGGAGGGCGCCGAGGGCTGGTCAGGCGCCGGATGGTTGTCCTCGCTCTCCGGCGCCCTCCTTCTCGGGGCGACCATCGTGTGGGGGGCCGGTACAACACCGGTCCTTTATCCGGCACTGAATCCCTTGCCGGGACTGACCAGCGAGGAGATCCGGGTCATCCGGGACCGGTGGAAAGACCGATGAACGATAGTGGGGAGCCGCCTTCCCAGGTGCTTTCGAGCGACCATAGAGAGATCGACCGAACGTTCGAAGAGTTCCAGGCAACCCCTCCGGCCGCGACCGGCCGGCGCACCGAGCTGTTCGACCGGTTCGCGACTGACCTGCGCCGCCACATCGCAGTCGAAGAGCAGCTTCTGTTCCCCGTCTTCGTGGAAGGGGAACCCTCTCGCCGCCTGCTGGTCGACCTCATGCTCGATGAACACCGGCGGATCGAGGAGGTCCTGCAAGAGATTCACCGCCGGCTAGACACGGGACCTGCGTCGACCGGGGACCTCGAGTCCGAACTTCTCAACGTCCTCTGGGCGCACAATGCTCGCGAGGAGGAATCGGTGTACCCTTGGTTCGATGCGCATCTCTCGTCTCAGCAGGCCAGGACGGTGAAACGAGGGCTCAGGGAATCCGTTCCGACGAACAATGAACCGCGATTGGAGGAAAGGGACGCATGACCGTGCGAGTCAAACGCGTCTACGCGCCACCCTCGAAAACGGACGGACGGCGGTACCTCATCGACCGCCTCTGGCCGCGAGGAGTCAGGAAGGAGGATCTGCTGCTCTCCGAGTGGCTCAAGGACCTTGCCCCTTCAACAGAACTCCGCTCGTGGTTCGGGCACGATTCCTCGAAGTACCTCGTCTTCCGGCGGCGCTATCGATTGGAGCTCGAACGGCACCCGGATCTACTCGATCGCTTAGCGCGGGAGGCGCGCTCGAAAGACGTCACTCTCCTCTTCGCCGCTCACGACGTCGAACACTGCAACGCCACTGTCCTTCGAGAACTCTTGAACGAAAGACTCCGAGCGACGAACCGGCGCCCTCCGGACCGGAGGAACCGGATCCCTGCCTCGACTCCATGATCCTTCGTCCGTTTTCCCGGTGACACCAACATCGTACGAGCTCTTCGAGCCCAACCTAACCCAGAGTAAGCGGGAGTAACCGTACGTGATCGCCGCCCCCCGAAGGTCCACGACGACAGCGAAAGTCTCGACGACGATGCAGCCCCTTCCCCAAGAGATACCCCGGTCCCGACATGGCCCGGGGATGCCGATAGACTCAGCACCAAAGATACTCGACCCAGCAAGCTTGGGAGCCGTCTTCCTGGAACGCGCCGGCGCGACGCTGGTAGCCGTGGGCCCGGGTCTGCAACCCCCTGGCTACGAACGATCGACCTCTTGGTAGAACCGTGGGACGGGAGCGCCGTTCATCAGTGGCTTCAACTCAGCCCAAGCGCGATTCCGGTCCGCGCTGTCGTGCATGGCCATGAACGACTCTTGGTTCCTGTGCTCGATGAGCTCGACATAGTTTCCTGGCCCTCCAAGAGGACTGAGCAGTCGGCAGGAGAGGAACCCCTCATGTTGCGAATGAATCTGGTTGTCCGAGCGAACCATTCACAGAGGTCACGGTCCTTCCCCTCTTTCCGGGGAGGAAACTCTTGGATGGCAACGAACATCTCCTGGCTCCGTTAGTCGGCCTCTCGCCCGGCCTCCTCGCCAAGGTGAGTCTCATCCACAATCGACGTGTAGACGTTGTGCGACCAGTCCAGCAACGCGAGCACCCGGCTCGGGGCGGTGGCGGGTTTCCGGTCCTTGAGTTGTAAGGAAGTTGAAACCGAATATCGCCGGCGCGTTTGTGTTGAGTGTCGCTGCTTTCCGGTCGTTCGATGAGAATCAAGTCGGGACCTTCGACGCACGTCCCCGGTGCACCCTCTGACGGCAAACGGAGCAGGGGGGCGCGTCGTACGTGCGAGCGTGAGCGTCGGAGACCCCTGCCGCATAGAGAAACGTCCGTCGACATCTCGACGAAAGCCGGCCGACGAGCGAAGCCGAGCCGGCCGACTTGGGGGCGAGGAGGAGCCACGGGAAGGGATGCGTGAGGCCTATGGGATGGGCGAAGGGACTCCCGGGACGGCCAAGATCAGTTCCTGGCTACTGCGGCCCGGTAGAACCTGTTGGACGTCGAATCCGGCCCGGTGCAGAAGCTCGCGCCACTCCGCCTCCGTTCGCTCGCGGCCCCCCGTCACCGCCATCATGATGAGATCAAGCCGGGCGCGAGCGGGCGGGAGCGGCCCCTCACTGAGCACCCCTTCTCGCACGATCAGGATGCCCTCATCACGAATGGCCCTTCGGCAGTTTCGAAGCAACTGGAGCGCCTTCTCATCGGGCCAGTCGTGCAGGATTCGCGACATCATGTATACGTCCCCTCCCACCGGGACCGAGTCGAACGCGGAGCCGGTGCGTATCTCACAGCGATCCCGGACTCCCCATGAATCGAGGAACGCCGGCGCATCGGTCACCGCATTCGGTACGTCGAACAGAATCCCCCGGAGGGTGGGCCGGCGTCGAAGCACAGCCGCGAGAAGCGCCCCCCGTCCCCCTCCGATATCGACCAGGACGTGGCCGTCCCGCAGGTCGCATCCCTCGAGCGGGTCCTCGAGGTCCCCAAGCGAGCTGGTCATCGTACGGTGGAAGGTCGCGTTCGCTTCGGGGTGTCGGGCGAGGTAATCAAAGTGGCCCATGCCGTAGACGTGGTCGAACGCCGTTTCGCCGGTCCTCACTGTGTGAAGAAGGTCTCCGAACGCGCGGTAGGACTCTTCCCCTTGGAAGGTCGCGAACGCCGCCAAGGAGCCCGGCACGTCCGAACGAAGGTAACTCCCCATCGGGGCCAGACCAAAACGTCGTTCCGGGTCCAGGGTGAACACACCGAATGATGCGAGCGCACGCATTACGCGGTAGAGGCGATCCGGATCAACTCCCAGTTCGCGGGCAAGCGAGCCGGCATCCGCGGGCCCGCCGGCCAGCCGGTCGGCGAGCCCAAGCTTCGCGGCAACATACAGGGCCTGGGTCAAGCGGTTTCCGCTGGCAAGTTGGAAGAGTCTCTCTCGCGCCAGCTCAGCGCCTTCCTCGGGCATACCGCTCCCTCCCGGCGCGACACGACAGGCGGTGGGCATCAAGTATGCTTTGGCTCGCTCCCGGTCGGTCCTGGGGCCGTGCTACCCAGGGATTCCTCGGCGATCGATAAGAAGGGGCTCCGCTCGTTGCGGTATCGCGTCCGGCGGGCGGCATGGATCCCGCGGCGCACTCAAGGACATCCGTCCGATCCCCACGGGAGCAAGCCACCCTCTTGCGGACCGAGGTAACCACCAGTTCAAGTCTTCTGAACGGCGCTATGGAAACGGTACAGTTTCTCGGCGACTGGTATACGAAGAACGCGAGGGGAAACCTGCGCCCTTCGGGCGCTCACGTCCCGGTACGTGAGGGTCCATAGCCAGAATGTCGGAGGGGGAATGGAAACCCCCCGGGGATCCAAGAACTGACAACTTCCGACCATTCCATTACCGGACGGTGCACGAAAGAGAACTCCTTCGAACATTCCCGACCATAGAAATCGGTCCATGTGTTCGAACCGACTCCACCGGCTACAGAACCCGCCGATTGCCGACATGTCCGAAGTCCTCCTTGATTGCGCATGACTAGTTCCTTCTGCTCGCCCACGCTGCCGGACCAAAGTCCTCCACGTGGGCTCACCCGGTCAAGCCACCCTCCGGTTCCGGAAAGCCATCGTCTTTAGTGCCAGGCGGGGGAACGCGACCTGCAATGCGAGTTGATGTCCGCCGACTCGCGAGCCGAAGCGACGGTCACGGCGCGTGGTGATGGCTCCACGGCAGGTACGTCAGTGAAGCGCATTCCTCCACTCGGAGGGCACTCGATCGGAGTAGACCACGGTCTCGGCACCGAGGAACACGGCCAGTTGTTCGATCCTTTCGGCAAGGTGAGCGGAGACGCTCCTTCCGCGGGGAGCACCGGGCTCGGCATGCACGGCCTTGATCTCCAGCCGCTTCGCGGCTCGGTCCAGGCGCGGGTCGATCCGACCGATGAAGCGGTCCCCCCAGAGAATCGGGAGCACGTAGGTCCCGAATCTCCGCTTCCTCTCGGGCAGGAACTGTTCGCGGACGTAGTCGAATCCATACAGCTCCTTCGTCCGAGCTTGGTGGAACACCATGTTGTCGAAGGGCGGGATCAGGGAGATTTCCTCAGCCCAGTCCTCGGACTCGATCCTCCGTAGCGTATCGATGTCGGAAGCGAGCGCGTAACGGGTCCCGCGAAGACCCTCGATCTGCACGCGGCAGACAATGGACTGCTCAATGAGCCGATCGAGCACACCCTTGAGGTCGAGATAGCGGCCTCGCAGAAGATACCGGTTGATTTCGGTCTGGGTCGCGACACCGATCGCACGCAGGGTTCGCTGCACTCCCGCGGTTTCGGCCTCGGATTGGGAGAGTTCCGTGCGATCGACCCAGTCCGGCAGGAAGTTCGAAGCAAGCCCGTAGAGATTCTGGGCGCCCTGGTGACCGACGACCATCACCTCCCCGCTGAACTGTAGGTGTACGAGCATCGTGGCGAGCTCGCTGCTCTCCGACCAGGCATTCGTGCTGCGCCGTCCCCTCCCGCGATCCCCGAAGTCCTTCAGCAGGTGAGGCCCAGTTTCCAGTTCCCGCAGGATCTCCTTCCGCAGCTTGGCGTGAGCGGGGATCCATCTCTTCGCTTCGGCCTTCTGGTATCCCCAGGATCTCGATAGGGAATCCGGATACCGTCGCATGATCGCGGAGTGGATAGGAAAGTCCTCGGTGGGAACGAACGAGGCGGCGTGGGTCCAGCACTCGAAGAGGGTGCGATCCTTCCACAGCAGCCGGTCTAGGTCCGACGTCGAGAAAGGGCCGATCCGGGCCCATAGCGAGAGCCGATGGGAAGGTGCGACGACGGTCACCGGATCGATCTGAACGTAGCTGAGATCGCGAGTAACGTCGAGAATGTTCGCCCGACTCCCCCGTGACGGCCGGGTTCCTTCGAGATGTTGTCTCCGAAGTTCTAGGCGACACGCAGCCTGTCTGGAGATGGAAACCGGTTTCGTGATCACAGACGCACTCCCCCGAGGGGGAGTACGACCGGGTGTATGTCCTGAGCGGACAGGAACTCCCGACAAGAGGCAGGGGGAGGGCCTGCCGCCAGGAGGTGGCGAGCCAAGTGTGTCGTCGCTGGGGGACGACGGACGTGGGAGGCGACCCCAAGTAGGAAAGGGTGGTACGCGGAGTCGTGCTGGATGCCAAGACCCGCAGGTTCTTGCTCCAAAGGACCGACCCGTCGATCCGGTACTTGGCCCTGAAGGACCTATGCGCCCGGCCCGAGGACGATTCGCAAGTCAAGGCTGCGCGTTCGGAGATCGGGCGGAAGGGGTGGGCCTGGGAGATCCTCAGCCTCCAGGAGCCCTCCGGCAAGTGGGCGACCTATCGAGATGAGCCCGCGAATCTATACCTCCCAAAGTACACCTCGACGAACTTCCTTCTCATCGTTCTCTCAGAGCTCGGGATGACCCGGAAGGACCCTCGAGTCGCAAGAGCGGCGAACCTACTTCTCGACAATTGGTCCGACCCGAAGGAGGGTGTCTGGGGGGAGGCCGGCGCGGAGACCTGTATCACGGGGAACGGCGTCCGTATGATGGTCCGCTTGGGGTTCCTGGAAGACCCGCGCATCCAGCGGGCAATCGATTGGCTGGTCTCGGCCCAGAAATCCGACGGGGGGTGGCACTGCTGGAAATCCCGGACCGGCACGCTCGCCGCTTGGGAAGCCATGGCGGCGTTCGCGGTCATTCCCCCGAAGGCCCGAGTGGCACCGGTGGTTCGTGCGATCGAACGTGGAGCGGAATTCTTCCTGGAGCGAGGACTCTTGCACGAGACCGACGGATCCAGCTACAAGCCGTGGTGGCGCATTCATTATCCGAACCACTACTACTACGATTTCTTGGTCGGGCTGGACTTCCTCACCGCCCTCGGCTACGGCTCGGACCGGCGGCTGGGTCCGGCCCTCCGGTTGCTCGAGCGTAAGCGTGACAAGGACGGTTGGTGGAGGCTCGACTCCGTCCAACCGGATCTCGAGGCCTCGGACCCCTATCATCATCCCCCACCTGTCTATCCGGTGATGCTAGAGTACCCGGGGGAACCGAGTCGATGGGCGACCCTCGTCGCTCTCCGCGTCCTACGTCGGGCAGGGCGTTGCTGAGAACTTCCTCGGGACATCTGACCCGCCCCCGCGGGGGCAGGCCGCCCTCTTATGGAGAGAGGTAACAACCAGCCCAACTCCTCTGAACGGCGCTGTTGAAACGATTAAGGTTCTCGGTGACAAGTATGCGAAGAACGTCAAGGATCTGCGCCCTCCGGGGGTTCAGATCCAGTGAAGAGCCGGGCCGGACAGGGTCTAGCGTTGGTAGACCCTACGGCAATGGTCGACCCTTTCCACTGTGATCACTTGCTCCGAGGGCGAGAGCGCCGCGAGCAGGCGATAGTCCCCTACACGGAGTTTGCGTTCGTCGGAGTCCACTAGCTTCTCGAAATAGTGATCCGGGTCGGTCGCAGCCCGCTCCACGCGGTCGGCGATCCGGCGCGCGACGGCTCGATCCAGCGACCTCAGGTCACGAATTGCCGTGTCGGTCCACTGGATTCTCCAAGGCGTCAGAGACCCAACCGCTTCTTGACAAGATCGTGGTCCGTCACTCGGCTCGCACGAATGTCAAGTCGGGCACCGAGGAACCCGATTCGGAACGAGTCGGTATACACTCCCTCGTCATCCCCCTCCGGAACCAGAGCGATCAACCGGTTCAGCAACTCGTCGTAGGTCTCTCGAGGGGTTGTCTTGAGGGCCGCCAGCTTTTGCCGAGTAGAAGACGACAGCTGGATCGTCGTGATCATCGGCTATGTGATGCCATATAGCTCACATATAGCTTTGCATACCACGGAGCGGTGAGCGACGCGCCCCGAAATGAACGGCCCCATGCATCGGGACGTGCCGGTACCCGCCCCCGAAACTCCCGTGGGGTATCCGAACTCTCCGGGGATTCCAATCCGAATGTCGGAGGGGGTATTCGAACCTCCGGGGGTTCGAATCCGTCTCGTCCGAAACCATAGAGTGTATTCCCGATGCCCCGGACTTGGCCCAAAGCCGGTGCAACGACCGCTTGCATCCAGATCCCGTTCATCGGCCCTTTGCCCGACGAGCTTTCGTGCGGTGTCCGGATCGCGATTCTGCTTCTTCACCTGCTATCGTAGTCTTCGAAGACAGCGTCCGGTGAACGCTGACTTCGAAGTCCTTCCCCCAGGCGAAGCTCGTTTCGCCAGAAGGGCCCCCGGCTCCTCGCCACTTGGAGGCAAAGTGGATGAGAGTCAGCAAGACCGGAAGTACGTCTGTACCCTTGGATGTGAGCTGCCAACGAATGTACCCACGGCGCTGCTGCGCGCGCGCGATGAACCCGCCCTGTTCCAGCTCCCGTAATCGCATCGCGAGGATCCGTTTGCTCATTCCGGGCGAATTTCGAAGCAGGTCGTTGAATCTCTGAGCCTGACCCAGTGCGATGTTCATCAAGATGAGAAGGGCCCACTTGCGACCCAGGACACCGAGGCTGGATTGCAGGGGGTACGCCAGAAAGTTCAGACGAATTCGGATGCGTGTCTGGTCCCGTACAGTTGGGGTCACGACCGTCCTACTTTCTTTCGCCTACTGAGCCAAATAGCCCACGGTAGATGGGGACACCACCGGACGGTCGATAGCCATGGTCTATGTGAAGGATGAGGGAAGTGAATTCGAGGCTCCGATCGGCTTCGTATGGAAGTACATTTTCGGGGGCGCGAATCATGATTCCGCCCACAAGACCACCCGGAATCCGACATTCAAGAAGGTCTCGGACATCACCATCGAGTACGGGTCAGAAAGGTTCCTTCGGGGAAAGTGGGCCCCGGATCGGCTGCGGATTACGATGGTCGAGCCCATCTCAGTCACGACGGAGTGGCTCGACGGGGCGCTTGCTGGGTCCAAGTTCGTCTATGTGTATTCGCCCAAGGGGGAGAAGACCCGAATCGATGTCTACGGCGAATTCACGTCCAAGACCCTGCCTCCGGATGAGGTGGAAGCCGCCGCCCGAGAGTTTCTCGAGTCCGAGTTCAGTGCGGACGCTCCGACAATTGAAGCCGAGTATCAAAAAGTGAAGTCGGCCCGGCACTGATCCGGATAGTTGCGATCGGTAGTGGTACGTCGCTCGGGCCAGGGTATTCGAACCCTCGGGGGGTTCAAACCCACTCTCACAGGGCAGCTGTTGAGGTGGTCGTTCCCCTGCCCGACCGAGCGAGAAGAGGTCCGTCAGCAAACCCGGTGGTCCGCCAACGTTACGAGGAGAGTGCAGACTCGATCCAATGGAGGACGCGCGTTGATTGCTGACGGATTTCCTCGGCCTCCTTCTCGGTAAACTCTCGCGCCTCGTACTCGACGCGGTTCTTCCGGTCGAGCACTTGAGCCATTTGTCGGAGCACGACGTCCGATTTCGGCAGATGAAGCGAGCCGACCATTCCCAGCACTCCGGCATGGTCTTGACCGCTCCAGCGCTGCCCCGTCCGCTGGACCGTCAGGGCATCGCACGAGGATATCACGCAATGGACGCCGAGTAGCCCTACGGAGTTCCAGGCTCGGTCGACGGCTGCCCGATCCATCTGACGGGCGAACTCTCGTGCACGTCCCAGGTAGACGGTATACCGTGCCTTCGGCAGAACCTCGGTACGGGCCATGCTCTAACCAACCCCGGTCTGCACATCGATACCCTCTCTCTCGATCGATTCGAGCAAGGCAGGGTTTTTCGGTCGCGCCGCTTCGGCTCGAGTGTACACGAGCGCGGAGACGGGATTCCCGAATCGATTCCAGACACGGAACCGGATTCGCTGTACAGCCTCTTCGACGGCGGGCCGGTCCGCCGGGGTCCGAACCTGCAGGAATAGGTCCACATCACTATCCGGACGCTCCTCCCCCCGGGGGATGGAGCCAAAGAGCCGAGCCCTTTCGGCCTTCACAGATTGGAGCTCCTCCGAGAGTTCGTGGAGCAGATCCGATCTCAGACCCGCCTCCTTTGCGAAGAGCCTGGTGAGCATAGCGAACAGGGCGTGAGACGAGTTCAATCGCCAGGAGTACGACCGTCCTACCACATCGCGAAGAACAACGGACGCCTCCGCCAGCGCGGTAAGGTCACGCGCGGCCTGGGCGGCCGACACACCCGTGGACCGTGCGAGTTCTCGGCCCGTCCATCGACGATCGGGAAACGCGAACATCGAGCGGAGCAGTTCCAACTTCGTCGCTGTGCCGAGAATGGAATCCAGGGCATGGTGCAACCGCATGTATCTTATCTGACACACACATCGCAGATGAGATACATAAACTCACCCTGTGAATCTCTGTAACCTGGTCACGGGCGGGTCGTTCGGGGATGTGCCGGTGCCGCCCCTTGCCGCAAGGGTTCAAGTTTCGGAGCTCGGGGGTTCAAATCCGGAGTGTCGGAGGGGGGATTTGAACCCCCGGCCCCAGGATCTCTCCCGGGACGCGCGTGCGCGTCCCGCTATGAGTCCCGTGCTCTACCGGGCTGAGCCACTCCGACAGGAACGACGACAGGACGCGCCATCGGCGTCCTCCCGGACTAGGCCGCGGGGGCGCCGCCCGCGTCCGCCATCGGGACGACCGATTCCGCCGGGGGCTCTTCGGACGGAGCCGCGGACGTCGGTTCCGGCGGGGCGACCTCTTCCGAGATCGTGCCCAGCACCTCGGACCGCCGGATCTCGATCTTCTTGAGGGGGTAGAGGGTCTTGAGGCCGTGCGCGAGGACCTTCGTGAGGTCCCCCGCGAGCATCTCCCGGACGAACTCCGGGGAGGTCCGGAGCTGGGCCTCCTCGTTCAGGATCGAGACGATCTTGTGGCGGAGCTCGGCCCGCAGCCGTGTCTGAAGCCGTTGTTCGCCGACGGCGACCGGCTTGAGCACGATCCGGACCCCGTCCTTGGTCGTGACCGTGAGCGAGGTGTCGATCTTCGAGCGCTTGCGGCGGGCCAGGCGCCGGACGAAGTCCGAGGTGAGGTCATGGCCGATGAACCGCGCCTCCGCGACCCCCTCGCCCGAGATCCGCTCCACGCGGAACCGGAGCTTGACATGCGCCTTCGCCGCGTCCGCGGCGCCAGAGAGCTCGGGCAGGGTCGTCTCTAGCGTCCGGCCGACCACCTGCTCCGGCTCGCTCGCGACCGTCTCGCCGAGGTCGACGTGCTGGAAGAGGCCGGGGGCCCGGACCTTGAACCAGCGCTTCGCCCGCCACTTGTCCTTGACCGTCCGGGCCAGCGTGGTCTTCTTCGCCGGGGTCTCCTTCTCCGCCATGCTCGCGCGGGGGCGGCGACCCGGGAGCCCTACTTAAACGTGTCGTGACCGGGGGCCGGGCGGGTACGTCCGGGGTCCGGCGAGGGGCCCGAGCCGCATCGACCGGCGGTCCGGCCCGGGAAGCTACTTAACCCAATCCCGGCTGCGCGCCGCGTGGCGGCGAAGGCGAGCGACATGGCCCGACCGGGGACGCGTGCGACCGCGGCCGATCTGCGTGCCTCGGGGGTGACGGTCCAGAGCCCGGGGGACCGCTTCCGGGGCGAGATCCTCCGGACCCTGGAAGGCCTTCGGAAGAAGGGGCTCGACCGTGCCGAGGCGATCCGGGCGCTGTTCCCGCGGACCGTCCTTCCCGACCGGACCTACGAGGACGTCGTCGCGGGGATCGTCTCGGGCTCGCACCTGCTGTTCTTCGGCCCTTCCGGAGCCGGCAAGACGAGCCTTGCCAAGGACCTCTGGGGTCTCTTCCCGAAGGGGGTCTGGGTCGTAGACGATTGCCCGGTGCTCGACCACCCGCTCTCCCTCGTCGACCGGGCGGCCGCGGAGCGGTTCCCGCCCTGCCCGATCTGCCAGCGGCGCTTCGCCCCCGACTCCGATCCGGCCCGCTTCGACCCGTCGTCGGTCGACCCGGCCCGGGTGCCGGCGGAGTTCCTCCTCCTGCGCGAGGGGTTCGGGTTCGCCCGGCTGCAGGGCAGCTCCGAGGTGTTTCCGGACCACCTCACGGGAAACATCAACCTCCGAAAGCTCGAGGAGATCGGCGACCCGATGAGCCCGCTCGTCCTCGAGCCGGGCAAGCTCCTCCAGGCGAACCGTGGGTTCCTGCTCGTTGACGAGATCGGCAAGCTCCCGCTCGGCACTCAGAACGTGCTGCTCCAGGCGCTCCAGGAGGGGACGGTCACGCCGTCGAAGTCCCGGGAGAGCTTCCCGGGCTCGTTCGTCGCGGTCTGCACGTCGAACCTCTCCGACCTCGACAACATCAATGACCCGCTCTCCGACCGCCTGACGAGCCTCCACGTGGGGTACAACGACCGCCATGCGGACAACCGCCAGATCGTCGCGCTCGGCCGCCCTGCGGACCCCGAGACCTACGTGCCGGAGATCCTCGTCGACGCGGGGGTCCGGGTCGTCGAGTCCTGGCGCCTACGGATGAGCGACGAGAACCCCGACATCGGGGAGGTCGGGTCGAACCGGACCCTGCTCGACGTTGCGGCGCGCACCGCGGCGATCGCGGCGATGGACGGCCGGGCCATCGCGGCCAGCGCGGACCTAAAGAGCGGTCTGCTCCACGCGATGCGGGGCCGGATCCGGGCGCGGAGCGGCGACTCGTTCCGCCAGAACGAGCGGCGGATCTCGGAGTTCGTCGATCAGTATCTCACCCCGGCGCTCAAGCGGAGCGCGGGGGTCTACTGGTGCCGGTACTACCGCGGCCCCCTCCGCGAGAACTCGGGCGAGGCCGAGTCACTCGTCGGCGAAGGCCGGCGGCTGAAGGACGACGCCGAGCTGCGGGGGAAGGCCTCGGGGGATCCGACGCTCTTCCCGAAGTTCCGATCGTTCGCCGGCTACGTCGGGGAGCGCGAGCCCGCGGGGGCGGGCCCGAACCCCCTGGACGTCGCCGTCGGCGTCTTCCGGCTGCTCGAGGAGTTCTCCCTCTTCTCCTGCCGGGAGGAAGACGACGACAACGCCCCCCTCTAGCGCCGAGTTCGCCCTTCCGGACTGCTCGGAGTACTCGGACGACGTCACCTCGGACGACCTCCTCGACACGGTCGACACCCAAGCCCTCGTGCGGCGCCTCGCCGAGGAGGGGGTCGCCGGCGCCCAGGCGCTCGTCCGGGAGGAGCGGGAACGGAACGCCGACCTGCGGGAGCGGCTCGAACGCCTGAGGGAGCGCCTGCGCCGCCAGGACCGTCGCCGGATCGAGCGGGTCGCCGGGGAGTACGACCGGCGGATCACCGAGCTCGACCGGACCACGCAGAAGAGCGACGAGGAGGTCGCGGCGGAGATCGCCGACCTTGAGGCACGGATACGGGCCTCTCGGGCGATCGACTGGACGAAGCTCCCGCCGTCGGACCTGCTCGAAGAGGTCCGCGCGGCGATCCTGCTTCCGACCGCCTCGTGGAACCGACCCGTGCGGCCGAACCTGTGGAGCCGCCTCAAGGCGGCGTTCGCCCGGCTCGCGGCGTGGTTCCGGGGCCTGTTCCGCCGAAAGAGCGGCCGCCCGCGCGCGCGGGCGCCGGCTCGCCGTATCCCGATCGCGGTCCCGAGCGCGACCGGCCGGTCGTTCGGACCTTCGGAACTGGGCGATGCCCTGGCCCGCCTCTCCTCCTCCGAGCGGCAGGAGCTCTCGGATTCCGTGGGCCGGTCGCTGCAGGCAAAGGAGTCCGACCTCCGACGCGAGGCCGAGGAGAAGCGTCGGGCGGCGGAGGCCCAGCGGCGTCGGCTCGAGGAGGAGCGCGAGGAGGCCCGGCGACGGGGCGAGATCGATACCGAGCGGCGCGTCCGGGAGGCGGAAACGCATCGGCTCGAGCGCGAGCTCAAGGAGCGCGGGTTCGTCGCGGAGCGGGCCGGGGAGCTTGTCGTCACCTACGGCCTCGTCGAACGGTTCGCGCGGCTCCTGCTTGAGGAGGAATCCCGCCGTCTGCCGGGGGACATCCGCCTTTCGGCCCGAGGCGGGGGGTCGACCGGGGTCTACGAGAAGGCGCGTCTGCGCCGCCCCGAGGAGGTCGCCCACCTCGACCTACCGGGTTCGCTGCTCGCCGCCCGCCTCGCCGGGCTCCGTCACATCGACGAGTCGGTGAGCTACGTCTACCGCGAGGTGACGAGCGAGCGGGTACACGTCGTTCTCGCCTTCGACCGGTCGGGCAGCATGTCGGAGGGCGGGAAGCTCGATGCGGCGAAGAAAGCGCTCCTCGCGCTCTATGTCGCGATCCGCCGGCGATACCCGGACGCGACGATCGATGTCCTCGCCTTCGACAACGAGGTCTCCCCGCTCGACCTGGTCGAGCTCTGGGAGTGCCGGGCCGGGGCGTTCACGAACACCGCCGAGGCGATCCGGGCCGCCCATCTCTTGCTGGACGCCTCCCGGGCGTCCCGGCGGGAGCTCTACCTGATCACGGACGGCCTTCCCGAGGCGTATACCGACGAGGAGGGGAAGGTCCGCAGCGGCCAGCTGGACGAGGCGATGGAGCGGGCGCTCGAGCGGGCCCGGGAGCTCGCGACCGTGACCCCGCTCAAGACCACCGTGATCCTCCTCAAGTCCGACCACCCGGAGTACGAGACCGCCGCGCGCCTCCTGACGCGTACCTTGGGCGGCGAGCTGGTCGTGACCGAGCCGGCCCACCTCGGGGTCGAGCTGCTCGTCCGGTGGGCCCACGGCACCGAGACCGAGCGCCGGGTCTCGCCACCGGCCGAGCCGTCCCCCGCCACGATACCCCCGTCCCCCCGCGGCCGGGGGCGCCGGCGTCGGGCCGACCGTCGGATGGGTGGCTGACCCCCGTTTCCGCTGGCGGTGAACCTTTATCTCCCGACCCTCGGGTACTTCGCCGAGGATCCCATGTCCGACAGCCGCGAACAGGCCCAGTTCCGGCAGCACCTGGCCGAGATGCGAAGCGCTGCCGCCGGGCTCGGCAGCGATTTTGCCCGTGAGTTCACCGACCTCGACCAGAAGATCGAGCGCCTTGGCCGCGTGACCGGCCAGGCGGCGTGGAACCTCGGCGGCGAGATCCAGGACGAGTTCACCTACCTCGGGAAGCGTATGGACACCGAGATGCGGCGCCTTCCGGGGCGCATCGCGAACGCGGGGGTCGCCATCGGCTCCGGCACCGCCCGGGCCGCGGGCGCCGCCCGGGACGCGATGGTCACGGCCGGCCACCGGGCCAAGGTCGGGACCCGCAACGCCCTCGCCACGGCCGCCGGAGTGCGGCGCACGCCGATGCGCGAGTGGAGCCCGCCCTCGACGGGGGACGCCGCGGAGGCGTCGCCGCCGGACGAGCGCGAGGCCTAGCACTACTCCCGCCATTATGAGGTGAGGCCGAGCCACTTCGGCAACTCTTCGAGGGAGAGGCCGCGGTAGCCACCCTCCTCCGCTCGAATCGGAAGATCCAGCATCTGGAAGAGGTAGGCCAGCAACCTTCGTCGCTCTTCCGGTGTCGGCGCCTCATCCGCCATCCTCAGGATCCGGATCGCCACCGCCACCTGCAACCAGATCCGGACCTGAGGGATCGTCGGCAGTTGCCGACCCTTCGTCGTCCCTTTGCCCGAGATCGCTCGCTGCGCTCGTTCCTTCCTCAGGAACGCGTAGGCCATCATCACCATCGTCACATGGTGGTGCCATCCGAGCCAGCTGCGCCCCTCGAAGTGATCGAGGCCGAGTTCCTCCTTCATCTGCTCGTAGCTCTGCTCGATCGGCCACCGCCCTCGGATCAGTCGGACGTGGCCTTGCACCGTCAGGTCATCCACGCCCCACGCCAGGTACGCCTTCGTCTCGTTGTCCCGCCGTTCGAAGACCACCCATACCTCCTCGTCGGTCGGTTCTCCGTCCTCGCAGACCACCGCACGAGTGTGGTTCGCCTCCACATACATCGGGCCGTCCGCCCCCGTGCTCCAGTAGACTCGCTGCCACTGCGAGGGAGGGACCTTTCGGGCGATCTCCGCGCAGCTCCTCGGAGTCAGCATCTGTCCCTGCTGGCCGCGCCATCCCTCGCCCAGCGGCAGCACCTGACAGTTCTCCGGCTGCACCCCGAGGACGTACTTCTCGTCCCAAGTCCGAAGCTGCCGACGGAACTCCCCGGACCGACCGTAGTCGGCATCGGCCACGATGGCGAGGTGAGGCACCTGCAGCCGGCGGACCCGCTCGATGAGGCCGAGGGCGATCCTCCACTTTTCCTGGAACTCGATCTCCGGAGGGACGCCGCACTTCTCTCGATGAGCGGGGTCTTCCGCTCGTTCCTTCGGCAGGTACAGGCGCATGCCGAGGGGGAAGCTCGACAGGTCGGGGGAGAACAACACCCCGGGCTGGATGTACTGGGCGTTCACCCCGACCTGGCAGTTGGCCGTCTTTCCCCGGGTCCCGCACCACTGGGAGGCGACACCGACGGATTCGCTGCCTTGCTTGGGGAAGGCCGTATCGTCCAGGGCGATCAGACCCCAGGGGTCGGCGAAGAGCGGGGCCATGAGGGCGATGGTGCGCTCTTGGACCGCTTCCCAGTCCCACGGAGAGTAGGTGATGAAGTTCTGGAACCGATCCGGGCCACTGTCGGGCACCCGGCGGGCGAGGGGCTCCATGCTCTTGCGCTCGCCTTTGAGAAAGAGGCTGTGGACGTACGACCGAGCGTTGTCTTGGGTGTCGGCGGAGCGGACCCCGACGTCAAACAGGTCGTCGTAGTCGGCGAAGAAGGAGCGCACCCCGGGGATCCAGAGATGGCCATTGGGCCCGAAGATCGAGCGAGTGGTTCGTCGGCGGGGGGCTCCCATGGAGGTCGAGGGCGGCATCCGTTGGCTCTGCTCGGCCCGGCATGAGCCTATCGGCCTCCAGTGGAAGCAGCCCGACCGCCTGGTTCACCTCAAAAGCGCGGGAGTAGTGCTAGTCGCCTATGCGTACTACTACACGAAGGTGCATCGCATCCCTCTCTCCGAGAACGAGATCGCCGCGTTCCTCGGAGTCTACGGCCCCTCCAACCCCAGATGATCGTCGGTCTCGAGGCGAGAGGCGTTCTCGCCCGGATACCGGGGCAACCCCGAACACTCTGGATGATGCTGGTTCGTCTGGAGATTCTTGGCCTGAAGTAGCGACTTCTCAAGTCAACCCTGAGTAGTCATCATGTGTGGGTGCAAGAGCAGGACACCTTTCAGGGAGGATGCGGAACCCGTCACTCTACACTTGATGAGGGACCAGCCGCAATTTCGCCAGGAGCGCCATCGTCGGATTGCGCCTTCGCACAGTGGGCCCATTACCAATCCCCCCGCGAAACAGGCTCCCAGCTGGATCCACAGAAAGCTGAGAATTGTAAGGATGTACACGTGTAAATGCGCATCAAATAGACCGAGGACGCGGCCCCCTGGTCGGGCTAAGTCTTAATTAAGGTTGGTCAACCGGGAACTTCGCACGAAGTTTCGGAATCGAAAGTCAAATCGTATAAAGAGGGACCACGGCTCAACCAAAATCGGTTCCCGGTCTCGAGATAGCCGGACGCGTAGTCTCTGTCTCGCGTCGATTACGGGTGCCATGGCACTAAGCCTGATCATGGTGCTTTCCGCAGTTCTCCCTTTGGGGGTACCTGCAGCTGCATCAGGGAGTCCACTCTCCAACGCGCCGAAGTCGAGCGGGCCTTCTGCTCCGCGGTTCAGTCTTCATAGCCACCCGCACTTGCCGGCATCCCCCAGCTTTGCTGCGTTCAATCAGACAGGAAAGCTCAACACTCCATCTCCCCAATCCAGCTCTATGCATTGGTGGTTCACGAATCTCGTGGCAAGCGGATTTACCGAGAACGCGTACAGTGTCATCTTGAACGTGACCACACCCGATGCTTATAGCGGGGGGGACATGGTCTACGCTGCCGCGTCCATTTTCGATTCGCTCAGCAATTACGATCAAGAGGGCATCGCGGTGGGCTCCTCATGGGTCGGGGAACAGGCTCCGTGCACGGGCGGCCGCGACTGGTGCGCATACTTTTCAGTTTGCGTCCCGAGCAGCTTGAACAACTACTGCGGTGGCCCTAGCGCTATAGGGTTTACAACCTACAACTATGACCTTCAACCCAACACTGAGTACCAAGAACAGATGTCGGTTGATTCAATCTATGACGGCTTAATCTGGCTAGACGAACTGAAGATGTCAATCTCTTCCGTGGATCTCAACACGGGGGGCACGACTTTGCTGGACTCGTGGACGTACACCAACTATGCCCTCGAGGGATTCCATTTCGTTCTCACTCAGTCCTATTGTGATGGCGCTAGCACTTGTCCGCTCGACTTTACTGACTACGAGGAGGTATATGCTTTGAATTCGGTTGAAGGCTGGCCTGCATTCAATTTCCACACCGCCATCCAAGTTAGTGCTAGCGTCAACTGCGTGCCTTGGCAAGGAACAGAACAACTCGGGAGCGGTTTTCCTGGCTACAACTCACCGCTTCAGATGGTGATGGGTTGCACGGGAGGTAGGTACGCCTGGAATACTGTAAGCATCGATAACAATCCCTTTGATGTCTGGGCCGGACAACCTTGGGGTTATGGGTTCGATACCCAGTACGTGTTCAATTCGAAAGGATCTAGCTTTTCAGTGGCAGAATCACTCAATGCACTAGCGGATCCAAGGGCTGGGGACTCCTTGGAGTATCAGGTTGATTACTGCTCGAATCTCCCGTGTAGCGACTTTAGCTATCAGCCCTGGATTACCTGGGTTCAGTCTGCCAACTTCTATTGGAGCCCGAACGGACTAATGTGGGTGAACGGAACCGTTCCAACGGCTGGGACTTACACGATTTCGGCATATGCGGTGGACCTAGGTTACGCGAACCTTCCTACTGACATATCCCAGTGGAACATTGTATTCGAGTACTAGGTGTGCACAGAGTTCGGCCGTCGAGAGGTGATCGACTGTGAGTGTTCGTTTGTCAGGCGCACCACCTGATTTTCCTGAGACTTCTACGATGAAGGGGGTGCAAACACCGAACCGTCTTGCACGAATGGGCAAGGGACGTCGTATAGCCCGAGTAGCAACTGTGATTGCAATCGTGTCTGCGGCAATTCTGGCTGCCATTCTCTACTATCAGGTCATGACAGGCCACCCGTCGCCGGTCGAACAGTCTGGAGAGATTAGCTCTGTCAACTATACAATCGATGGCGCTTCGCAGTGCTGGAGTTCACACGCGGGTACCGGGTTCCCACTTCCAAAGGGCGGGGGGGTTGTGACATTCTTTGATTCCCTTACCTACGTGGGAGGAGCCGGAAAACCTGCCAGCTGCAGCGTCATTTCTGTGGCCATTTCGACAGTAGGCTTTGACTTTGTTCGATCGAATACACCACTCGAAGTCAGCTCAGGGTCTTCCGCTCAGCTCAATATAACCATGGTTACACCGAGCGAGCCACCCTCGTTTTCCACAGTGTTAAGCGTTGACCTAAACGTAACGGCAACGTGAAACGGAGTCGACTAGTTTGGACGCCCGACCGCCTGGTTCACCTCAAAAGCGCGGGAGTAGTGCTAGTCCGAGACCGGGTCAGCGACCCTCTTCCCGCTCCGGGACCTTCCGAAGTCGGGCCCGCTCCGCCCGGACCCGGGTCGCGGCGACCGCGAGATACTCGCGGTCGATGTCGAAACCCACGAAGTCGACCCCGAGGCGGACCGCGGCGACGGCGCTCGAGCCGATCCCCACGAACGGATCGACCAGGCGTCGGGTCCGAGCGGCCCCGTGGAGACGAACGCACCACTCGGGAAGCTCGGGCGGGAACGTCGCCGGATGCGGCCGGTCGGTCGCCCGGACCCGGATCGTCGGGTACGGGAGGAACCAGGTGTTGCCCCGGCACCGCAGGTCCTGGCCCGCCCCCTTCCACCGACGGACGTTCGACTTGTCCTGGTAGGGGACCCCGATCGCGAGGCGGTCGAGCGGGACCGTGCCGTCGTGCGAGAAGTGAAAGACGTACTCGTGGGCCCCGTGGAGGTACCGGTCGGAGACGACCGGCTTATAGTGGCCGACCGCGAGGTCGTGGGCGAGGCCGACCGAGCGGCCGGCGGCCTTCCGGGCGATCGCGATCGACTTCACCCAGTGGATGACGTTCTGGAGCACGAGGGAGCGCCCGACCTCGCGGGCGACGTCCCACGGAAGCCACGGGTCCTTCGGGCTCCCGCCGACGTTGAGGAAGAACGAGCCGCGGGGCGCGAGGACCCCGGCGACCGCGCGTCCGGTCTCGCCGATCCAGGCGAGGTACTCCCCCCGGGGGCGCCGGTCCGAGTAGGTGGCGTACGGGACCCCGCGGTTGTACGGAGGGCTCGTGACGACGACATCGGCCCCCCCGGGTCCCACACGCGCCGGCAGGCCCTCCAGCGCGTCCTCTCCGTAGAGGACCACCGCCCGGCCGGGACCGATCGGGATCCGTGCGACGGGGCCGGCCCGTCCGGTCATGCGGGGCGGGCGAGGCGTGGGGACGGATAGCCTACCGGGCGGCCGTCGCGGGCGCCGCCTTGAGCCGGGCGAGCTCGTTTCGCGCCTCGGCGAGCGCCTTCTCGGGCTCCTTGTAGTAGAACGAGACGAGCTGGCCCACGTCGCGGTGCGTGAACGGCCGCTGGCGGGTCGCCCGGGCGTCCTTCGCGACCATGTAGTCGAGGAGCTCGACCCGGCCGCGGACCTCCTTCTCGATGTCCTTCATCGAGAGGTTCTTCATCATCGCGACGCGCTCGTAGATGTAGGAGTGGCCCGAGTAGAGGAACGTGTCGTCCGAGGGGTTCCAGGAGTAGACCGAGTTCGTGATCAGCTCGTTGGTCTCGGGGTCGAGGCCGACGATCTCGGTCAGCGACTGCACGCGCCGGGTCATCTTCGTCCCGACCTTCACCTGGCGCTGGAGGAGGACGAGGTTGAGCGCCGAGACGAGCGAGCGCGGCAGGGTGATCGGCGGGTTCTCCATCCGGTGCACCATCGCGCTCACGCTCTCCGCGTGGAACGTCGTGTAGCAGGTCTTCCCCGTCGCCATCGCCTGGAAGACGATGAACGCCTCGGCGCCGCGCACCTCTCCGACCATCAGGTACTGCGGGCGCTGGCGGAGGGCCGCCGCCAATAGGTCGAACATGTCGATCTCCCCGGGGGCCTTGCCGCTGACGATGTTCTTCGCGCCGAACCCGGCCCGGGTCAGCGACGGGACCCAGTTCTCGTGCGGGAGGTTCAGCTCGCGCGTGTCCTCGATGGAGACGATCTTCATCTGGGGCGGGATGAACAGTAATGTCGCGTTGAGCGTGGTCGTCTTCCCGCTCGCCGTCCCTCCGCAGACCATCATCGACTGCCCGTTCTCGATGGCGATCCAGAGGTACGCCATCATCTCCGGGCTCATCGTCTTGAACTTGAGGAGGTCGACCGGCGTGAACGGATTGTCGCGGAAGCGACGGATCGTGAACGAGCTCCCGCGCTTCGTCACGTGGGTACCGAGGGTCGCCTGGAGACGCGAGCCATCCGGCACGGTGGCATCGAGCATCGGGGTCGCGACGGAGATGTGCTTCCCCGACCGCTGGGCGATCCAGACGACGTAGTCGTCGAGCTCCTTCGCGCTCCCGAACTTCAAGTTCGAGCGGATCGAGCCGTACTTCCGGTGGTAGATGTAGAGCGGGATCCCGACCCCGTCGCAGGAGATGTCCTCCACCTCGGAGTCGGTCATCGGGACCTCGACGATGCCGTAGCCGACGAAGTCCCGCTCGAGGTAGTACAGGATCCGCGCCTTCGTGGTCGGCCCGGGGGCGAGCTCCCAGGCCTGGAGCAGGCCGTCGACCATGCGGCGGAGCTCGCGGCGCTTCGTCTCGGGGTCATGCTCGGGGAGCGGCTGGAAGTCGTCCACGAGGCGGACGCGCAACCGCTCGGTGAGCTCCCCCTCGATCTTCGAGAGCGGCGGCTCGATCACCTCGTAGAGGTACTCGTTGCGGACGTTGTGGTAGGTGATGCGGACGTAGGAGAGGTCCGGGCGGATCGGGGCCAGGTCGAGCTCCTTGAGGCCCGGGTCGGTCAGTGGCGGGACGGGGGTGATCTCTCCCACGCTCCCCTGGCCCGAGACGCCGAGGCGTGCGAGCTTCACCGGCCGGGGGTCCTCGAGACCCTTCCGGAGGCTCGCGCCCAGGCTGAGCCAGGGCGAGAAGTGCCGGCGGCGCTCCGCCCGGGTCGGGACCCGCGCGCCCTCGCCCGCATCGTCCGGGCCCAGTGCTTCGCCTGCCATCGTGTCCTCCTCCTCGCTCCTCAGCCGGTGTTCAGGATCGGTACGACGAACCGCATGATGAGCCAGCCGGTGATCAGCATCGTGGTCGCGAAGACCATCCCGTCCGCGATCCGCCCGTTGTAGAGGACCCCCGCCATGATCCCGTCGCCGACGGCGTGGACGATGACCGCGACCATGAACGCGAGGAACAGGATCGGGACGAAGTTGAACGCGAGCGAGACCCCTCCGGCCCCCGACAGGGAGGAGGAGGCGACCCCCTGGCCCGCGGTGATCATCTGCGGCAGGAAGACCGCCGCCATGATGTAGATCGTGACCAGGAAGACGAAGAACGCGATGTAGATGACCGTCACGTAGGTGAGCATCGAGATCTGCCGCGCCTGCGCGGAGAGCTGCGACTCCCGGGTATCGTGGGCGACCATCGTGAGGACGTCCGCGACGTTCCCGCCGGCCTCGTTCGCCCGGGTGACGATCGAGACGACCCGCTGGACAAGCGGCGTCGGCACGCGTTCCTCGAAGAGGCGGAGCGCCGTCGCGACCGGGACGCCCCACTCGAGCTGGCTCGCCATCTTCTTGATCTCGTCCGTCAGGAGCCCGTAGCGCCCCGTGCTCGCGACCACGATCGCGTCCGGGAGCGTCATGCCGAACCGGCCGGCCTCGGCGACGTCCCGCAGGAAGTCGGGGAGGCGCTCCTCGATCTTGCCGATCCGCCGCAGCTTCGCGCTCATCGCGAAGCCGTACGGGGCCATCAGCGCGAGCAGGCCGAGCACGAGGAAGTCGATCGCCGGGTTCGCGCCGGTCCCTTCGCCCGGACGGAGGACGATGTTCACGGTGCCGAAGTAGTTGAGCGCGCCGATCGCCCAGAGAGCGACCGCGACGATCGCGCCGACGATGAGGATCAGGGTCTCGCGGTCGAGGCCCTCCTCCTCCGTCGAGAGCGAAGCCGCGAGGGCCCGCACCTTCCGGACCGAGGCCGGAGCGTCCGCCCCCGCCATCCTAGGCCATCTCCTGCGCGATCGAATACATGAAGAAAATGAACCCGAACTGGGCGAGCGGGATCAACGCGGCGACGATCCCCCAGAGGATGTCGATCATGAACGTCCCGCCGCCGCCGATGACGGCGAAGATCGCGATGATGATCACGAGGAAGAGGGGGAACGCGACCACGACGGTGACGAACGTCTCCGCGAGGAGCCCCATCGTCTCGACGCGCTGGAGCTGCTCGAGCTTGTTCTCCCGCTCGTACTGCTCGGCCTTGAGCAGGAAGTACGGCTTCAGCTGGCCGCCGCTCGTCGCGGTCGTCACGACCCCCTGGAGGAAGTCCTGGAAGCGCTTCGACGGGCTGCGCTGCGCCCCGTTGCGGATCGCGGTCAGGATGTCGACGCCGAGGAGCTCGGTGTCGCGCGTGATCCACGCCGCCTCTTCCGCGACCTCTCCGTAGATCTTCTGGCGGCCCAGCTCCCGGAAGATCTGGTCGATGTTCACGTCGGCGGAGCTCATCGCCGAGACGAAGCTCATCGACGGGGAGATCTTGCGGTCGATCTTCCGCCCCCGCTCCTTCGCCTTAGACCCGGGCGTGCTTTGGAGGACAAAGAAGGTGCCGATGGTGCCGAGGACCGGCAGGAGGATCCCGATGAGGAGCCCGATCGCGAGGTTTCCGGAGAGGACGAACAGGAGGCCGACCACGATGCCCGCGACCAGGGTCACGATCCCGGCGACGACGGTCGCTCCCCAGACCGTCGCCATGTACTCGTCGGCGCGCACGCGCATGTGCGCCTTGATGAGGTTCTCCTCGAGGGTCGGGTCCGGGGGCTTCGCCTGCACGCGCGCGCGGAACGTCCGCCAGGACCACCGCTGGAACGGCGTGAGGGCGGTGTGGGACGGGTGCTCGCCGCGCTTGAAGCGGACCGCGCGGACCTGTCCTCCCCTCGTGGCGGTGGCGGTCGTCGGTACCTCGACGGTGGGGGTGGCGGGCATGGTTACGTCGGTGAAGCCGGCTTCGGCGCCGGGGCAGAGGCCTCGACCCGCTTCATCACCTCCTTCGGGTCCTTGTAATACTGCGCGATCGTCCGCCAGAGCTGCCGGTAGTCGGTCGTCTGGCTGCGGACGAGGTACTGGATCACCTGGGTCCGGCGCTGGAACTCGGCGTCCATCTCCTCGGTGGTGAAGTTCTTCAAGTCCATGATCTTGTCAAACAGGAACGAGTGGCCCTTGAACACGAACTTGTCCGTCGCCGGGTCCCACTCGTAGACGGTGTTCGTGATCAGCTCGTTCGTCTCGGGCTCGAAGCCGACGATCTCGAGGACCTGCTTCAGGCGCCGCACGACCCCCTTCTCGGTCCGGGCCTGGATCTGAATGATCACGTTGTTGAGGGCCGACAGGAGGATACGCGGGGTGTTGATCGGCGGGTTCTCGAGCCGGTTGACCATCGACTTCACGCTGTCGGCGTGCATCGTCGAGTAGGTCGTGTGGCCCGTCGCCATCGCCTGGAACATCGTGTAGGTCTCGCGTCCCCGGACCTCTCCCACGATGATGTAGTTCGGGCGCTGCCGTAGCGCCGCGCGCACGAGGTCGAACATGTCGACCTCCCCGGCGGCCTTGCCGTCCGCGCCGCGGTCCCCGGTACCGCTCCGGGTCGCGCCCGGAATCCAGTTCTCGTGCGGGAGGTTCACCTCGCGCGTGTCCTCGATCGAGACGACCTTCGCGGTCGGGGGGATGAACAGCGCGATGGCGTTGAGCGTGCTGGTCTTTCCGGCAGCCGGCCCCCCGCAGACGATCACCGACTCGCCCTGCTCCGCCGCGAGCCAGAAGTAGGCGACCATCTCCTCGCTCGCCGTTCCCATCATCACGAGGTCGACGGGCGTGAAGGGGCGTTCCTTGAACCGACGGATCGTGAAGCTCGCGCCGCGGGTCGTGACCTCCCGCGCGTAGGTCGCCTGGACGCGGTGGCCCTCGGGCGTCGTCCCGTCCAGGATCGGGGAGGCCACGCTGACGGCCTTCGCGCACCGCTGGCCGAGCATGACGATGAACGAGTTGAGCGAGTCCTCGTCGGGGAAGACCACGTTCGTCTTCACCGACTCGAACTTCCCGTGGAAGATGAAGATCGGCACCTCGACGCCGTCGCACGAGATGTCCTCGACCTCCGGGTCGAAGATCAGGGCATCGATCGGGCCGTACCCGACGAAGTCCCGGAGCACGTAGTAGATGATCCGCTCCATCGAGAGCGGGCCGAGCGTGATCCCGCGGGTCCGGAAGTACTCCTCCGATTCGTTGCGGAGGTACGCCCGCTTGTCCGCGGTCGACAGGTTCGCGACGTCACTGCCGAGGATCCGGGTCAGCGTCGCCTTGAGGTGCTCGACCAGCTGCTTCTCGTGCGCGGTGAGCTGCGGCTCGATCACCTCGTAGAGGAACTCCTTCGTGCGGTCGTTGTAGGTGACCCGGGAGTAGGAGTAGGGCGGGTTGACCGCCTTCACCTCGAGCTCCCGCATCGTCGGCTCGGGGAGCGGAGGGAGGGCCGTGATGAACGTCCCGGGAACGTCCGTCGGCGCCTCGAGCGGGCGCGCCGCCCCCGGGGGAGCGGTCGGGGCGCCTTCGGGGCCGGCTGCCGGGGTGCGCGGGATCTTCACGCGGAAGTGGCTCGTGGCCATGGGGACTAGGTACCTCCTACGCCCAGGGTAAGCTGCGTGCCGGCGTAGAAGACGGTCGCGTAGCTGACGTCCACGACGTTAAGCGCCACGATGTAGGTGTTGGAGGCCGAGAAGCAGGCCGAGGCCGGCACCGGGATCGTCGCCGCATGGGTGAGGGGGCTCCCCCAGTTATACGAGGTCGCCGGGTAGGCGGTCGGGGTCGCCGCGTACGGCACCCCGCTCGAGTTCATCATCGACCGCAGGAACCCCTGCCAGGCGCAGGGGTACTGGGTCCCGATCTCGAAGGTCAGGTTGAGCAGGGAGCGCGGACCGACGCGCGCACCGTTCGACGTCACGACCTGCGCGTAGCGGAGGTGGCTGAACACCTGCTGGGAGCCCTGGCCGATCACGGTCGACGCGTTGCCGATGAGGTTGAGGAAGCTCGTGGTCACGCTCGTGTTCCCACCCGCGGTGGAGACGTTCAGGGGAGGCGCCAGGGACATGATCTGCTGGAGGCCGCCCTGGCTCTCGATCACCGCGTCGTCCTCGAAGTAGAACGTCTGTGCGCTATAGTACCGGTTCGGCAGGCCCATCTCGAGGACCCCGCTCGCGATGTGCTGCGAATACAGGCCGGAGCCCCCGGGCCCCGCGCTCAGCGTGATGTTCTCGAAGACACAGTAGGAGGAGCTCACCGGCTGGCCGGCCACGCTCGAGCCCGCGGTCTTCGTCGCGAAGCCGTTCGGGCACGTCGTCGGGAGGAAGACGAGCGTCCCCTGGGTCGGCTGGGCGATCAGCGGGACCCCGTTCGAGCTCATCGTGAACGTCGTGCCGATCGACGGCGGGCCGGCGAGCACGTACTGCAGGTCGACGCCCGCCTTGAACTGGGCGAACGACGACGATGCCTGGCTGGTGAACTGCGACTCGTTATCGGTCATCCACAACGGAACGTACTGCGTGAGGAAGATCCCGAAGAGGGCGAAGAACACCAGCAGGGCGAGGAGCGTGCCGACGACGGCGACGACCCCTCGTCGGCTGCTGTGGAGCCGTCGCGTCCGACGGAAACGTCGTCGCGCATTCGACCTCGAAGTTCCCCCCATCAGACGGACCGTCGTGAGGTCCGAGACCTCACGCACGCAGAATTAGGTCCGAATCGGGTATAAAAACATGCGCGGAATGGGAAACGGAGGCCCCCTCCAACCGAGAGACTTTAGCCGTGGGCTTTCCTCTCCGCCGGTCGATATGGCGCTCCGCGAGATCCTTCTCTCGCTCCCGAACCGGCCCGGCACCCTAGCCCGGGTCGCCCGCCTCCTCGCCAAGGACCGCATCAACGTCGCCGCCCTCAGCGTCGACTCGGCCGCCGGGAAGGGCCGGGTCCGCCTCATCGTCAGCGACCCGGACCGGGCGACCGCCCGTCTCCGGAACGGGGGGTACGAGGTCGAGCTCCGGGAGATGCTCGCCGTCCGGCTCGAGGACCGCGCGGGGAGCTTTTTGCGGGTGCTGGACGCCCTCGACAGTGCCCGCATCAACATCCAGAGCGTGGCGATCCTCGTGACCCGCGAGGGGAGCCAGCCCCTCGTCGCCCTCGCGGCGAACGACCTCGCCAAGGCCCGGAAGGTCCTCCAGCGGGCAGGGTTCGAGAGCCCCGGCGCCGAACGGCTGGTGTCGAACGAGGAGCTCCTCGCGGCCTCCCCGACGATCCCCTCCGAGTCGGTCGCCCTCCATCTCTGAGGGCCGGCCGGCGCAGGGGGACGCCCTCCGGGACCGCGGTCGGGGGGCTCAGACCCCGGCGACGCCCGGGCGCCGCCGAGCCCCCCTCCCTCGCACAAAGGGTAAGAATCACGCCCCTTCCGGGTCCGGTCGCGCGGTTGTGGTCTAGTGGTTAGGACGGTAGCTTCCCAAGCTACCTACTCGGGTTCGAATCCCGACAACCGCATTCTGCTACTCGCTCGCATCTGCGTCAAACCCCCCATTCAGAGCACAGCAACGGCAAACTGATGGCGGACTCCGACACGGGAAGGGGCCGCCCGCCGAGTCGCCTATCGAGAACCGGTGGGCGAGCCTAACACTGGGCGCATCCTGTGTACCGCTGGGCCCGCAAGCGGGGAGCTCCAGAGCTCAGTCTGCGATTCAATCGAACTACCGAAGGATGTCGTTCCGACCTCTAGGGGCCGACCCGAGACCCGACCCGGGTCTGAAGGGATCCCCCTTGACCCCCTCCGGTCCCCGAAGGTCCCCTCCCATCCGGGGATGCCAGTAGGGACCGTCGCGTCGATCGATCGCGCCCACGTCCATCGAAAGCAGTTCCGGGCAAGGTGGGCGTGAATCCGGCCCGTTAGAGCTCTCCTGGAGAGCGCCCTACGTTAGCCGATGCCCGACGGGTGACCGGGTAGCCTTCGCCAAGGACGAGAGAATAGCTCGGGGTGCGTGGAACTCACGCTCGCGGGGAGAACGGTGCTAAATGTCGAAAAGGAGTGCGCGCCGTGGGAGCCGGCCATGGTGTACTTCGAGGATATGGGCTCGACGATAGACCTCTCGCTCGACGAGCTGCAGTCGTTTCTTGATTCGGACGAGCACGGCTCCGTTCACGCTGACGATGTCCGGAATTTCGAGATGGTGGAGAACGTCGTCCCGACGATCGTTGTCAACTTCGAACGGATGTTCGAGGGGCAGTGGAAGAAATCGAGAACTCGGATGACGTCATTCCGTCCGTACTGCAACTGCGTCGAGGAACTCGAAGGGGTCTTCGCCGGCTCACGGTTCGTCGTCGTCCATCGCCCCGACGGACCGAAGACCCGGGTCGACGTGTTCGGGGACATCCAATGCAAAGCGAAGAGCGGGGAGTCGCTCCGGTAGCTCTGGATTGATGTCCTCGCCAAATCCCACGACGAAGACTTGGCGGCGTTGCGGAGGTTCCGAGCCCGAACGTAGGGGTCCGCCCGAGAGGCCGGGGCCGTGGTGATCCCTGGCTGTACGGTCGACAACGACAATTGCCGACGTAACAATGTTGAAAAACGCGAAGCCGCTGCGCTCCCGAGGGGACGACATGTCGGTCACCGACAACCTGCTGAAGAACAACGAGTCGTATGCCCAGAAGTTCAACAAGGGAGCGCTTCCGATGCCACCCGGGAAGAAGGTCGCGATCCTGGCGTGCATGGATGCGCGGCTGAATCCCTACGGGATGCTGGGGCTCGCCGAAGGGGATGCTCACGTGATCCGGAACGCCGGTGGGGTGGCCACGGATGACGCGATCCGTTCTCTCGTGATCTCCCAACGACTGTTGGGCACCCAGGAGATCGTGCTCGTGCATCATACCGACTGCGGCATGCTCACCTTCAAGGACGATGAGGTGAAGAAGCAGATCGAAGCGGAAACCGGGATCCGGCCGTCCTTCGCCCTGGAAGCCTTCCCCGATTCCGACAAGGATGTGCGCCAGTCGATGGCGCGGATCAAGGCCAGTCCGTTCATCCCGCACAAGGACCACGTGCGAGGCTTCGTCTACGACGTGAAGACCGGGCGGCTCCGAGAGGTCAAACCGTAATCTCGAGCCATAGGATCGGCCCGGCCGGTGGGGGGGATCGCTGGAAGGGGCGCCGGCTTGTTGACTCCGTCCTCGCGATCGGTCGCCGAGCCCGCGGTTCTGCCGGGACCGGCAAGACCACCGTCCCTCTCCCGTTCCGGAGCGCCTTTCCGGCTCCTCGTTGCCGCCGACCGTGCGGTCGTCACAGAATGCGACGACCCGTTTCGGTTCCGGGAACTCGCGGGGCCGAGGCAAGGACCGGGCCGGCGTCTCCGTAGGGGGGAGTGAGGAGCGAGCCAACCCGTGCTTTCCACGATGAGATCCGTCTTTCCGGTCGCGTCGACTCGATGGGTCCTCCGCGGTCAGTGGGGGCGGGGGGCCGGTGGGAGCTCTCCCGGGGCGGTCTCCTTCTCGAAGTCCCGGTCCTCCCACATGTCGAAGGCGATCGCGACAGCACTGGCCTGCGTGATGATCGCGAGCCCCACCATGAGCTCGAGGAGGAAGAGAAGGGAGTCCGGGGTCGCGCCTAGGATCGTCCATGTCGCCGCCCAGTGGAAGGTCGCTTGAAGGGCCCGGAGCGCCGCCAAGACCGCGAGAAAGACCGCGAGGCCGTAGGAGGCGCTCGCGGTCCGCTTCACGCGGCCGGGGACCCGGGTCTCCCGCAGGTGCACGAAGTCGCTCCGGGCCAAGGCCGCCACGGCGATGACCGCGAGGAGCGCGATCCACGGCACGGCCCACGGAGGGTTCGGCCAGGCCAGCACGACGATTGTGACGAAGGCGAGCCAGATCATCCCGTAGAGCGCACCCCAGAGCTTCATCGGCGTCCCCGCGCCCCCGAGGGGGGTGACCCGCGTATCGGGCACGGGGGGCAACTACCCTCGGTCAACCGGGCTCCACGGTCGGCCCGTCGGTGGCGAGGCACGCCCCGTCACCCGGGGGTTCCTCAGGTCCCGGCTGCCTGACTCGAACAGGCGACCTGAGGATGTCCACGGGGGCCGCCGGTGGCCCGGCAGTCTCGCCTACAGTCCCCCGCTCTACCACTGAGCTAAGCCGGGACGACGGTCGGAGCGGCGAACGGACTATAAAACATGCGATGGGTTCGCGCCGTACCCCCGATGCGGATATTCGAGGTCCGGCGGCACAGTCACCGCGACCCGCTCAGCGAGCACCTGAGCGAGGAAGGGGTCGCGCTCGCCCGGCGCGTCGCCCCCGCCCTGGGGCCCATCGATCGCGTGGTCTCCTCGAGGAAGGTCCGGGCGATCGAGACCGTCGAGGCGCTGGGGCTCTCGCCGGACGCGATCCGGGAGGCGCTCACGCGTCTCCCCGACGAGGTCGAGGCCCGGGTCGACGAGGCGGCTCCCCGCTCGTTCCCCGACTATCTACGGATGGTGGAGTCGAGCGATCTCGTGGGGCCGTACGCCCAGCGACTCGCCACGCAATGGCGGGAGGAGCTCGACGCCTTGCCCGACCCGGGTCATCTCCTCGCGGTCTCCCATGGGCACCTGATCGAGCTCGGGGTCGCCGCGGCGCTGCCCGCGGTCGCTCGCTCGGGCGGTCGGCCGCTCGCCCCCCTCGAGGGGGTCCGGCTCGTCGACGACGGGGAACGGTGGGTCCGCGGCGAGATCCTCCGGATCGTCCGCTGACGGCAGGTCAGCGGAGCGCGTCCCGGATCCGCTTCGCGACCGCCTCCGGGGTCCCGCTCCCGTTGACCGGGGCGAGGAGCTTTCGCTGGCGGTAGAAGTCGAGCAACGGGGCCGTCTGCTTCGCATAGACCCGGAGACGTTCGGCCACGGCCTCCGGCCGGTCGTCCGGCCGCTGGAGGAGCGCGGTCCCGTCGCGATCGCACTTGCCCGCGGCCTTCGGAGGCTGGAACGTGAGGTGGTAGGTCGCCTGGCACTTCGGACAGGTCCGTCGCTCGGAGAGGCGCCGGACGAGCTCCTCCGGCTCGACCTCGAAGGAGATGACGCGGTCGATCGGGGTGAGGCGTTCGAGGGTCTCGGCCTGGGCGAGATTGCGCGGGAACCCGTCGAAGAGGAACCCCGACCGCGTGTCGGGTCGGGCGAGGCGCTCCCCCACGATCTTGAAGATGAGCTCGTCCGGCACGAGCTTACCGGCCCGCATGTAGCCGTCCGCCTCCTGGCCGAGCGGCGAGCCCGAGGCGACGGCCGCTCTCAGGATGTCGCCGGTCGAGAGATGAGGGATGCCGAGCTCGCGGGCGACGCCCGCGGCCTGGGTGCCCTTTCCGGCTCCGGGGGGCCCGAGAAAGACGATCCGCTTCACGGACGCGACAGCCGTAGAATGCTATTTGGGGTTCTCGCCGGAGGCAAAGAATCGCTCACTCGCCGATCCGGCTGCCTCGGAAGGGAGATCCCTCGATCGCCCCCCGAAGGTCGGCGAGGCTCCGGCCGTCGACGACGTATAGCGGCAGGTGGGCGCGCGCGAGCAGCTCCGCCCCGAACCGGTCGAAGACGAAGTGCTGCCCGGCCTCCGTCGAGGTCGCGGCGGCGATCATGGCCCGGAACTCCGTCCAGGAGAGCGAGTCGAGCCGGCGCGCTCCGGAGGACGCGTGGGGGTCCCGGTCGTAGACCCCGTCCACGTCCGTCGCGTTGACGAGCCGGGCGGCCCGGAGGCGGACCGCGGCCATCGCGGCGACGCCGTCGGTCGTGTGCCCGGGCTCGGTGCCTCCCATCACGACCGGGGAGGCATGCCGCGACTCGTGAACCGCCTCCGCGACCGTCCCCGGGATGCGGGACGGGCAGGGGTGGCCGATTCGGGCCGCCAGGAGCCGGGCGTGGAGCCGGGTGACATCGATCCCGATCTCGTCGAGCTCGACCTCGGTGAGGCCGAGCTCGCGGCCGAGGTGGATGTAGGTACGGGCCGTGCGTCCTCCGCCGGCAGTGACGATCAACGGACGGGTACGTCCGGCCTCCCGCAGGAGGTCGGCGAGCTCCTCGAGGTAGCGCCGGTCCGAGTCGTCCCGGAACAGGACCGAGCCGCCCATCGACACCACGACCGGCCGGGGGTCCCGCGAGGCCCGTGTCGGCATCACGGGGGCGAGCGCCCTCCGACCATATGGGTATCGCCGCCCCCGCTCCGCCGGGTTCAAGAGCCGACAGTCCTCCCCCGGGACGTGGCGAACGACCTCGATGCGGCGAAGGCGGCCGCGGCGGAGCAGGCGGTCCGCGATCGGGTCCGCAAGGGGCAGCGGCTGGCGCTCGGCACGGGCTCGACGGCGAGCTTCGCCGTCCGCGCGATCGCGCACCGCTTCCCCGGAGCCCGCTTCGACTGCGTCGCGAGCTCCCGGGAGACCGAGGAGCTGGCGCGGTCCCTCGGCATCCCGGTGCGGCCGCTCCGCGGCGACGATCGGTTCGACCTCATGCTCGACGGGGCGGACGAGGTCTCTCCGGCGCTCGACCTCACGAAAGGCGGCGGGGGGGCCCTCTTCCGCGAGAAGCTCCTGGCCCGGCTCTCCGACGAGCTGGTGATCCTGGTCGACGAGACGAAGCTCGTCCGGGCGCTCGGCGAGCGCCACCGGATCCCGATCGAGGTGGTCCCGTTCGCCCGACCGGTCGTCGAGGCCGCGGTCGCCCGACGGGGGTACCGGCCGAGCGTCCGTCCGGGTCCGGGGGGGCGACCGTACCGAACCGACAACGGCAACGAGGTCCTCGACCTGGCCCCGAAGGTCCCGCTCACCGACCCGGGGGCCGAGGAGCGGGCGCTGCGGGAGATCTCGGGGGTGGTCGAGACCGGCCTCTTCATCGGTCTTGCCCAGCGCGTGCTCGTCGGGCACGCCGACGGCCGGGTCGAGGAACGCCTCCGGCCCGCTCCGGGGTGATCCCGTCCTCCGGCCGGTCGCCGGAGTTATCCCCACCGGCGGGTGAGGGGCCCCGCCCACCGGGGGATTACGGGACCATGCAGGGGAACTTCATCCGGACCCACGTCGAGGACCACGTCGGGACCATCGAGATCGGGAAGCCGAAGGCGAACACCTACGACCTCGCGATGATGCGCGAGCTCGACCAGGCGGTCGAGGAGCTTCGCTTCGACGACCAGACCCGCGTGATCGTGCTCGGGAGCGCGGTCCCCGGCTTCTTCAGCGCCGGCGCCGACATCGAGATGCTGAAGAAGAGCGAACCGGACTTCAAGGCGATGTTCTGTCTCCACTGCCAGGAGACCCTCGACAAGTTCGCGAAGACCCCGAAGATCGTGATCGCCGCCATCAACGGGCACTGCGTCGGGGGCGGGCTCGAGATCGCCCTCGCCTGCGATCTCCGCATGATGGCGAAGGACTCCGGTCGGATCGGCCTTCCCGAGGTGACGCTCGGCGTCCTCCCCGGTACCGGGGGGACGCAGCGTCTCCCGAGGCTCATCGGCGCCTCCCGCGCGCTCGACCTCATGGTCACCGGCTCGCTCCTCACCCCGGACGAGGCGCTCGCGGTCGGCCTCGTCAACCGGGTCTTCCCGAAGGAGACGTTCGCGAAGGACGTCCAGGGGTACGCCAGCGCCCTCGCGCACGGCCCGTCGCGCGCGGTGAGCCTCATCAAGCGCTCCGTGATCGAGGGGATCGAGATGCCGCTCACCGCGGGGCTCGCCCTCGAGCGGGAGCTCCAGAACCGCCTGTTCGTCACCGAGGACGCGAAAGAGGGACTGAGCGCGTTCGTCGAAAAGCGAAAGCCCACCTTTAAGGGAAGGTAGCCCCTGAGAACCGTCGGAAGGACGCGATGTCTCCTCCCCCTCCCGAGCCCCCATCGTCGGCCCCGACCGGAAAGAGCCTCAAGGACGGCGGGACGATCGAGCCGGTGCGCGAGATCCTCTGGGGGACCTCCGCCGGGGCCCGGAAGTACGAGACGGCGGAAGAGCTGCCCGGCGACATGCGCAAGCTGGTCGTCCGGCTGATGGTCGTCCAGGCCGACACCGAGTTCGCCTCGATCCAGCAGCACCGCCCCTGGCTCGACCGCGCGCCGACCCTCGAGGACCGGTGGATCGAGTCGCGGATCGTCGCCGACGAGGCCCGCCACGGCCTCCAGGCGTGCCGGATCCTCCGCGACTTCGGCGAGGAGGGCCAGCGGTACATCGACGAGCTGCTCGCGAAGCGCGAAGGGCAGCACAAGCTCGACGCGTTCAACATGACGTTCGACCGGTGGAGCGACGTCGGCGCCTTCACCTGCTTCGTCGACCGCGTCGGGGTCTACCAGCTCCGCGCCTTCCAGGAGTGCTCGTATGGGCCGCTCGCCCGCGCGATGCCGCTCATGCTCAGCGAGGAGCAGCTGCACCTCAACTTCGGTCTCAGCGTCCTCCGCCGCATGGTCCAGGACGGCCCGAAATACTCCGGCTCGAAGGAGGAGGCCGAGGCCGCGGTGCGCAAGTGGTACCCCCGGGCGCTCGACATGTTCGGCCACTCCCACTCCGACACGAGCCGCCGGGCGATCGAGTACGGCCTCAAGCGGTGGACGAACGAGGAGGCCCGCGCCCGCTACATCCAGGAGGTCGAGGGTCTGATGCACCCCCTGGGTCTCGCCCTGCCGCCGGAGGACTTCGACCGGCACGTGCTCTAGTCCCCGTTCCTGCGCCGCCCCCCTTTGGGGCCCCGGGACAACCGCGAGGCGTGCCCGGACGCTAGGGGCGAACGAGCCGTCCGCCCGCTCCCGGCCGGATCGCCCGGGTCTCGAGGACCCCCGGCAGGTGGGCGAGACGGGCCCGGACCTTCGGGAGGGACCGCTCGAGCGTGAAGACGTGGACGTGCGCCCCGGCATCGTGGGTGTACGCCGCGATCGGCCTCCCCGCCTCCCGGTTGAGCGCGCGGACCTCGCCGAGGATGGCCCGGGAGGTCACGGTGAGGTAGTCGAGGCTCGGCCGGGTCGTCTCGCAGGCCTCGCGGAAGCTGTCACACTCCTCCATGATCGGCGGGAACAGTCGGCCGGCGTCCCGGTCCGCGAGGGCCCGTCGGATCCGCGCGAAGCGCCGGGGGAGCTCCGCTAGGCGACGGCGGAACATCGGGCTCGTGCGGACCGTCGATTGCATCGCCTCCATGCTCCGCACCGTCTTCACCGGGGCGCGTTCGACGATCACGACCAGGTCGACGAGCGCCGGCCAGTGGTCCGGCCCGAACAGCGGCCGCGCGTAGCAGTCCCGCCCGTCCGCCCGGCGTCCGGCGCGCCACTCGACGAACCCCCCGAACACCGAGCGCGAGGCGCTTCCCGAGCCGAACCGGGCGAGCTGGGAGAGGGCCCGAGGCGTCAGGGACAGGCCGGCGGCGTTCGACGCCGCCCCCGCGAGGGCGGCGAAGCCGCTTGCGCTCGAGGCGAGCCCGCTCGCCGTGGGGAAGTTGTTCTCCGACCGCACCTCCGCCCGATCCGGTCGACCGGCGAGCGCCCGGACCCGGTCGAGGAGGCCGACCACGTCCTCCCGGGGTCCCGGGTCGGCGGGCCGTCCGTTGAGCACGACCGAGTCCTCATCGAGCGCCGGGTCGAACCGCACGGTTGTCCGCGAGCGGAACCGCGCGAGCGTGACGGAGAGGGAGGAGTTGGTGGGGAGGACGCGCTCGGGGTCGCGGAGGCCCCAGTACTTCACGAGCGCGATGTTCGGGGCGGCCTCATAGGTCGCCGCACGGACTCTCGAAGACGCCATCCGGACCGACCGGGCCGGAGCGGGGGAGTACTTATCCGCGCCGACCCCTCCGCGGGCCGGTGGCGCGTCTCCCCCCTGACGGCGAGCCGCATCCGATCCGACCGCTCCCGGACCTGTGGCACGCCGCCCGCCGCACCGGATTCCATACCGCGGTCGGGTTCCACATCGATCCGAAGCGCAGCGGCCGGGGGGTCTGCACGGTCACCGGGGTCGTGGAGCCGAAGCATCTCAACATCAACGGGGTCGTGCATGGGGGCGTCTACGCGACGATCCTCGACACCGCGATGGGGGCGGCCGTCGTCTCGCTCCTGCGGGAGAACGAGACGACCGCGACCACGTCGCTCTACGTCGAGTTCCTCCGCTCGGCCCGCCAGGGCGACACGCTGACGGCCCGGGGCGAGGTCCTGCGGCGGGGACACCATATCGCGTTCGCCGAGGGGAACCTGTTCGACGCCGAGGACCGCCGGCTGAGCCAGGCCCGCGGCACGTGGTACATCTGGTCGAACGGCGACGCTCCGCCCCGCCCGAAGGCGGCGCCCCGTCCCTAACCGGGCAGCCGGGTCCGCAGGCGCTCGAGCAGCTCGAGCGATTCGAGTCCCTTCGCGAGGCCGATCGAGCCTTCCGGGTACGGGTGCGCGGCGAAGAACGCCTGCGCCTCCGCCCGCCGGCCGAGGGCGGCCCAGGGGATTACGTTCTCGAAGAGGGTGGTGAGTTCCCCCGATCCCCGGTAGCTCGCGTCGAGCGCCGGCAGGTTCTCCTCGAGCCAGGGGAGGACGAGCGGCCGGCCGACCGGGTTCTTCGCGAGCTGGATGAGGACGTTCCGCGTGTTCCACGTCCGGATCGTCCCGTTGCGGACGAGCTCGAGCGTTTCGCGGAGGAGACCTGCCTCCGGCGCCCAGGCGAGGGCGCGCTCGAAGCGCAGGCGTTCGTTCTCTGTGGGAGCGCGTTCGAGCGCCCGGAGCATCTCGTGGAACGCGGTCGGCCCATCCGTCCGGACCCGTGCGATGGCCACGGCGTCCCGGAGGTCGGCATCCAGATGGGGCCACTCGAGGAACTTCTCGGCGAGCGCTTGCGCAAAGCCGGCATCGACCCGGGCCCGGGCGGCGAGCAGCGTCTCCCGAAGGATGCCCGTGTCCGGAGGTTCGTCGGGCCGCCGGCCGATCCCGATCGCGTCGAGGCGATCGGCGAGGAACCGGCGGGCGAGCTCCTGGAGCGGGGCGACGGACGGGAAGGCGATCGCCCAGTCCCTCAGCGGTCGGACGATCTCCTCGACGACAAGGCGATCGGTGGTCTTCCCGAGCGTCTCCACGACCCGCACGTACGTCGTCCAGTCGATGTCCCCCGAGACCAGGAACGCCGTGAGGTCGTTGAGGACCGCCCATCGGTCGGTGGCCGGTCGCGCCGGGAGGACCTTCAGGAGCCGGTCGAGGAGCCCAGGGTCGTAGCGGACCCGGTAGAACCCGAGGGCCTCCGGATTGAGGAGGACCGTCGCGGACGCCGGGACCGGGACCGTCCGCTCGCGGGTATCGAACAGGATCGGGGTACGGTGGCCGTCGACGTCGACCCAGAGCGGGATCGGCCAGGGATCCTCCCGCGGGGACGGGCCGTAGAAGGAGAACCGGTCCTGGGCGAGCCGGAGTCGGTCCCCCTCGAGCCGGGCGGAGACGACCGGCAGGCCGGGTCGGTCGATCCAGGGATGCATCAGCCGGGAGACCGGTTCCCCCGAGTGGCGTTCGAGCGCCGCCCAGAGGTCCTCGGTCTCGGCGTTCCCGTAGCGGAAGCGGTTCAGGTAGTCGGTGACGCCGGCGCGGAACCGCTCCGCGCCGAGGTACGCCTCGAGCATCCGGAGGACGCTCGAGCCCTTGCCGTAGCTGATCCCATCGAAGACCTGGCTGATCTCCTCGGGGCGCTCGACCGGGGACCGGACGGGGTGCGTCGCGCGGAGCGAGTCGCCGTGCCGCGCCCCGATCACCCCCCACGGGTGAAGGATGAACTCCTCGATCGGCGCGTACTCGGGACGGAGCCGCTCGGTCATCTTGAGCTCGAGGAAGGTCGCGAAGCTCTCGTTGAGCCAGACGTCGGTCCACCCGCGCATCGTGACGAGGTTGCCGAACCACTGGTGCGCGACCTCGTGCGCGATCGTCTCGAAGACGTCCCGGCGCGCGAAGGAGGAGGAGCTCTCGTCGACCAGGAGGCGGGTGGTGAGGAAGGTGATCGCGCCCCAGTTCTCCATCGCGCCGAACGCCTCCTCGGCGACGGCGATGAGGTCGAGCTTCGGGAGCGGGTAGGGGATGCCGTAGTATTCCGCGTAGGCGGCGAGGATCTCCGCGGCGCTCTCGGCGGCGAAGCGGCCCGAGGGCCCCCGGCCGGGGGCGGTCAGGGCCCGGACCCGGGTCCCGCGGGGGGCCGCCTCGGCCCGGTCGAAATGTCCCACGCCGAGGTAGAACAGGTAGGTCGCCATCGGGGGGGTCGGGGCGAAGACCCACTCGCGGCGCCCGTCCACGGCGCGGACCGACTCGGCGTCGGTGTTCGCGATGACCTCGAGGTCGGGGTCGGTCCGCACGGTGAGGCGGAGGCGGGCCTTGCGGTCCGGCCGATCGACGCACGGGAAGATCCTTCGGGCCCCGATCGGCTCGCACTGGCTCGTCCACAGGACGCCGTCGCCCTGCGGGCAGCGGTAGAAGCCGGTGAGCGCGCGTTCGGGGATACGGCCGGCGAACCGGACCCGGAGCGGGGCGCTCTCGGACGGGTCGAGGTCGACCTCGACCCGCTGCTCCTGCGGGAGGGAACGGAACGGTGCCGCCTGCCCGCCCTGCTGGACCTCCCGGATCTCGAGCCCATCGGCGTCGAGATCGATGCGGAACGGGCCGCGCGCGATGTCAAGCTCGACGGTACCCGTCCAGGAGCCCTCCTTCGGGTCGATGTCCAGCGTGATCCGGTACTCGCCGACCGCGGGGGCGCCTGGAGCAGGATCCGACACCGACATCATCCCTCGCCGGCGGGCGAAGACCTCACCGGTCGCCGAAGGCGAGGCGGCTGCCGAGATGACGTCTTCCGGACGGAGCCCGCGTACGGGTCCGGGGTGCCGAGGAAACCAACGTTAAATATCGGCCGCCTGTCGCACCCCCTGGCTGACGGCCAAAGCGGTGGGGAAACACCCGGTCTCATTCCGAACCCGGCAGTTAAGCCCACTGGCGTTCCGCGCGGTACTGAAGTGCGCGAGCCTACGGGAAACGCGGAAAGCTGTCAGCCTCTCCTTCTGTCCGGGTAGGGTGCCCGCGTCCTCGCGATAGGTTATCCGCGGCGGTCCTGTCGGGCCGGCGATGTACCTCGGGGCCCACGTCGGGATCGCGGACGGGCTTGCCGAAGCGGCGCGGACCGGCCGGAGCATCGGCTGCGAGGCGATCCAGATCTTCGCGAAGAGCCCCCAGATGTGGGCCGGCCCTCCGATCCCGAAGGAGTCGGCCGAAGCGTTCCGGGCCGCGGTCGCCTCCGAGGGGCTCCGCGCGACCGCGATCCACCACGGGTACCTGCTCAATCTCGCGAGCCCCAAGCCCGCGATGCTGGCCCGGTCCCGGAAGGCGTTCCGGGACGAGATGCACCGGGCCGAGCTGCTCGGGGTGGATGCGCTGATCTTCCATCCCGGTGCCCACCTCGACAGCCCGCGCGAGACCGGGCTCACGGTCATCGCCGAGAGCCTGCGCGCGGCGATCGACGCGACGCCGGACGGCACGGTCCGGCTGCTGCTCGAGAACGCCGCGGGTCAGGGGACGACCCTCTGCGCCACCCTCGAGGAGCTCGCGACCGTGATCTCCGCGGTGGGAGAGCCCGACCGGGTCGGCGTGGCGCTCGACACCTGTCACCTCTTCGCCGCCGGCATCGACTTCCGCTCCGAGGAGGGATACGGGTCCCTGATGGACGCGGTCGACCGGACGGTAGGGCGATCGCTCGTCCGCGCGTTCCACCTGAACGACGCGAAGGCGCCGCTCGGTTCGCACCTCGACCGTCACGAGAACATCGGCAAGGGCGAGATCGGTCTCGACGGCTTCCGCCGCCTCGTCAACGACCCCCGGTGGGCGGTGACCCCGGGGTACCTCGAGACGCCGCTCGACGAGCACGACTACGTCCGATACATCGAGGACCTGGGAGCGCTGCGCGGCTTGCTATCCACCGGTCCGTCCCCCGTCGCCCAACCGCCGTCCCGGGCCCCGGCTCGCGGCCGCCGCTCCTCAACCGTAAAATAGAGACCCCATCCTCGCCGCGCCGGCCATGACGGAGGAGGCTCCGGCGGAGCTTGTCGCCACGCTCCGGGACGCCGCCGTCAAGATCCGCCGCGAGATCATCCGGATGACCTACGCCGCCGGCAGCGGCCACCCGGGCGGGAGCCTTTCCGTCACGGACCTCGTCACCGCGCTCCTGTTCCACGAGCTCCGCTACGATCCCCAGCGGCCCGACTGGCCGGATCGGGACCGGCTCGTGATGTCGAAGGGCCACGCCGCGCCGGCCTTCTATGCCGCCCTCGCGATCCGCGGGATCCTGCCCCCGGAGGAGCTCCTCACGCTCCGGAAGCTCGGGAGCCGCCTGCAGGGCCACGTGGACCGCAACAAGCTCCCGTGGGTCGAAGCATCGACCGGGTGCCTCGGCCAGGGGATCGGCATGGCGGTCGGCATGGCGCTCGATGCGCGCCTCGCGAAGCGCCCGAGCCGCGTCTACGCGGTGCTCGGCGACGGCGAGTGCCAGTCCGGCTGGACCTGGGAGGCGCTGATGGCCGGCGGACACTACCGGCTCGGCAACCTCGTCGCGATCCTCGACCGCAACGGGATCGAGACCGACGGGCCCACGGAGTCGATCATGGGGATCGAGCCGATCGCCGACAAGTTCCGGGCGTTCCGCTACCACACGCTCGAGATCGACGGGCACGACTTCCCCGCGATCCTGCGCGCGCTCGCCGAGGCCCGGACCGTGACGGACAAACCGACGGCGATCGTCGCCCGCACGGTCAAGGGCAAGGGGGTCTCGTTCATGGAAGGCCAGCATTCCTGGCACGGGAAGGCCCCCTCCGCGGCGGAGGCCGAGAAGGCGCTCCGCGAGCTCGGGGACCCGCGGGGGGTGCCCTCCCGATGAGCGCCGCCCGCCCGACCGAGAGCCTGCGGGATGCCTACGGCCAGACGCTGGTCGAGCTCGGGGAGCGCGACCCGAACCTGGTCGCCCTGGACGCCGACCTCTCCGGGTCGACGCGGACGGTCCTCTTCGGACGGAAGTTCCCGGAGCGGTTCTTCAACGTCGGCGTGATGGAGCCGTCGATGATGACGATCGCGAGCGGGCTCGCGCTCGGCGGGCGCACCGTCTTCGCGAGCACGTTCGCGGTCTTCGCCGCCGGCCAGGCGTACAACGCGGTCCGGCAGTCGATCTGCTACAACCGCGCGAACGTCAAGATCGTCGCGACGCACGGGGGCCTCCTGGTGGGGGCCGACGGGGGGACCCACCAGATCATCGAGGACATCGGCCTGATGCAGGGTCTCCCGGGCATGACCGTGATCGTCCCGGCGGACGCCCCGACGACCCGGGCGGCGGTCCGGGCGGTCGCCGAGCGGTCCGGGCCCGCGTACCTCCGCCTCACCCGGGAGAACCTCCCGGTCGTGACGGACGGCACGTTCCGTCTCGGAACGGCGGCGGAGCTCCGGGCGGGGAACGACCTCACGATCATCGCGGTCGGGGCCCTCGTCGCGCGGGCGCTCGAGGTCGCCGAGGAGCTCGGCGAGGTCGGGATCTCGACGCGCGTGCTCGATCTCGCCTCGGTCAAGCCGTTCGACGCCCCGACGGTCCTCCGGGCCGCCCGGGAGACCGGCGCGATCCTGGTCCTCGAGGAGCACACGGTCGTCACCGGCGTGGGGGCATTGGTCGCGTCGGTCACGAGCGAGAACTACCCGGTGCCGGTCCACCGGGTCGGCGTCCCGGACGTCTTCGGCGAGTCCGGCGAGCCGTGGGCGCTCCTCGACCGCTTCGGCCTGTCGAAGGAGCGGATCCGGTCCGAGGCCTGGGAGCTCCTCCGGATCCGGGGCAAAGTTCAGTAAGCCCCACGGTCTCCCCGAGGTCGCGATGCACCTGTTCCTCGATACCGCGAGCGTGGCCGAGATCCGAACGATGTGGGACGTCGGCATCTTGGACGGCGTGACCACGAACCCGACCCTGGTCGCGAAGGAGGGGCGGAAGTTCGAGGACGTCCTCCGCGAGATCTGCGCCCTCGGCGTCCCCTCGGTCTCGGCCGAGGTCGTCGCGACCGACACGGAGGGGATGGTGCGCGAGGGCCGGCACCTGCGCGACATCCACCCGGCGATCTACGTCAAGGTCCCGATGACGCCGGCCGGCCTCACCGCCACGAAGGTCCTCGCGAAGGAGAAGACCCGCGTCAACATGACCCTCGTCTTCAGCGCGACCCAGGCGCTCCTCGCGGCGAAGGTCGGCGCCGCGTACGTGAGCCCGTTCATCGGCCGCCTCGACGACCAGAGCGAGGTCGGGATGGACCTCATCCGGGACATCGTGCAGATCTACCGCAACTACCACTTCCCGACGCAGGTCCTGGTCGCGAGCGTCCGCCACCCGGTCCACGTCCTCGAGGCGGCGAAGCTGGGGGCCGACATCTGCACGATGCCGTTCGCGGTGATGCAGAAGCTGAGCCAGCATCCCCTCACGGACCTCGGGCTCGCCCGGTTCCTCAAGGACTGGGAGAAGGTCCCGAAGGGGTGACCCCGCCGGCGGCCTTCGCCACGGGCCATTATAATATCGGGTCCCCGGCTACGGAGGCCTTCGTGTCCGACCCTCCGCTCTACGACAAGTACCTCCGCCTCACGCGCGAGGCGCTCGACCGGGTCCGCCCGGCCACTCCCGAGCGGTCGTTCCTCCGGGGGGCCTCCGACGATTTCCTCTCCATGGCCCGTGCGTACCTCGCGGACGCCGAGCATTTCGCCGGGGCGGGCGACCGGGACCGGGCGCTCGCCGCGGTCAGCTACGCGCACGGATGGATCGATGCCGGGGTCCGCCTCGGCCTCCTGGACGGTGGGAACGATGACCGGCGGTTCACCCTCTTCCAGTGAGGGCCGGCCCCGGGCCCCCGACGGGGTCCCGGAGGGGGTCCTCGCGACGATCGAGGCGCACCTGCGCCAGCGGGAGCTCCGACGGGAGGACCTCTACCAGCGGGCGCGGCGGCTCCGTCGGCTCGCCCAGGGGACGATGGCCCGCCTGCACAGCGAGGGGGCCGCCCCGGCCGACCTCGCCGAGATCCGCCGCGCGATGGCGGAGACCTCCGACTGGCTACGGCGGGAGGGCCGCGGGGATGAGCCGATCGCGCTCGATGCCTTCCAGGAGGCCGTCGAGGCGGTCCTCCTCGGCACGATCGTGGCCGGCACCCCGATGCCCGGGCCGGCGGAGCTCGGGGTCGACCCGGAGCCGTACCTCCTCGGTCTCGGGGACGTGGTCGGGGAGGTGCGCCGGCTCACGCTCGACCGCCTCTCTCACGACGATCTTCCCGGGGCCGAGGCGTCGCTCGCCCTGATGGAGCGCCTCACGCGCGCCCTGCTCCGGTTCGACACGACCCGGGCGATCGTCCAGCTGAAGCCGAAGCAGGACACGGCCCGGGCCCTCCTCGAGCGGACCCGGGGAGAGGTCGTCATGGCCCGATTCCTCACCCGGGCGCGGCCCGGCGGCCCCGGCGCCCCGGAGGATCCCTGAGCGACCTCCCGGCCCGTCGGACGATCGCCGTCATCGGAGGGTCCGGGGTGACCGGGATCTTCGAGGGCGGGCCGAAGCGGACCCACCGCGTGGCGACCCCGTGGGGGGCCCCGTCGGGGCCGATCGAGGAGGGGGAGGTCGGCGGGGTCCGGGTGTTGTTCCTGCCCCGCCACGGTCCCGGCCACACCATCCCGCCGCACCGGGTGAACTACCGGGCGAACATCGACGCCCTCCGCTCCCTCGGTGCGGAGGCGATCGTCACGGTGAGCTCCGTCGGTTCGCTGAAGGAGTCGCTCCCGCCCGGCACGTTCGTCCTGCCGGACCAGTTCGTCGACCTCACGAAGCAGCGGCCGACCACGTTCTACGACGGGGGGCGGGTCTACCACGTGTCGCTCGCCGATCCGTTCTGCCCCGACCTCACCGAGGGGGCGGCCTCCGTCGGGCGGGAGATCGGCATCCCGTTCGTCGAGAAGGCGACGTACGTCTGCGTCGAGGGACCGCGGTTCTCCACCCGGGCGGAGTCGGCCTACTTCCGCACGTTCGCCGACGTGATCGGCATGACGCTCGTGCCCGAGGTCACGCTCGCCCGGGAGCGCGCGCTTTGCTACCTCTCCCTCGCGATGGTCACCGACTTCGATGTCTGGGCGGACCGTCCGGTCGAGGCGAAGGAGATCGTCGAGACGATGCACCGGAACGTCGACCGGATGGCCCGGGTCCTCTCCCGGCTCCTTCCGCGCGTCGCCCGCCCTCCGAGCTGCGCCTGCGCCCGCGCGCTCGATGACGCGGGGGTATAGCTCCGCCCGCCGGGCGCCGGCCTGCCTACGCAGCGGTCCCGCGGCGCACGGTGATCGGGATCCGGTGCGCGGCGAACTCGCGCTCCGCGATCTCGACCGGGTCGACCAGATCGGACGGTACCTCGATCAGGATCGGGGCGCCGAGGGAGACCTGGAGGGCCCGCGCCCCAAGGATGCGGGCCCGCTCGAAGCGAGTGAACTGATCCTGCCCGAGAGGCGGGGAGACCGGTCGCTCGCTCACGTCACCCAACTCTGGGGCCGCGAGGGTCGCTGCGGCCGTCAAGGGGTCGGCCACTCGAGGCACCGTATTTACCGTTTGCTCCGGAGGCACGGGGGCCCGGTCCGGTCCACCGCAAGGGTAACGGCCCGATAGGGCTACCGCCGCACCGTGCCCGGGGTCCGCCGCCGGTACGCGATCGACCTGATCCGCCAGGTGTCCCCGTTCCTCGTCCTGTTCGCCGGCGTCTACGTCACGATCTCGGTCCTGTTCTTCTTCCTCGAGCCCGGGCCGGGCCTCTTCGCCTCGTTCTACTGGGCGATCACCACGCTCTCGACCGTCGGCTACGGGGACATCGTGCCCGGCAACACGGACGCCCGCCTCGTGGCGATGGCCGCCATGTTCATCCAGATATTCCTCCTGGGGTACCTGATCAGCGTGATCACCACGGCCGTCACCACCGAACAGGAGAAGCGGGCCACCGGCATCCTCGGGACCGACATGAAGGACCATGTCGTCGTCCTCGGCTACGGGGGGGTCGGCCGGGCCGCCGTCCGCGAGCTCCTGGCCCAGGACCAGACGGTCGCGGTCGTGGCGGAGCGGGCGGACGACGTGCCGAACGTGCGCGCCCTCGCCCCGGAGTCGAAGCTCTACGTGACCTACGGCCCCCCGGCGGAGCGGGACGTCCTCAACCGGGCGAACGTCCCGGTCGCGCACTCCGTCATCGCCTGCACCGACGACGATGCCGTGAACATGATCGCGGCGCTCAACGTACGGGCGATCGCGCCCCACGTCCGGGTGGTCGTCTCGATCTCCCGGTCCGAGCTGCGGGACACGCTGCGCACCGCGGGGGTGACGTTCGTCGCGAGCCCGGCCGACATGGGCGGACGGCTCTGCGCCTCGGCCGCGTTCGAGCCGGACGTGGCGGACGCGCTCGACGACCTCACGCAGGGGGACGTGCGGGCGGACTTCCAGGAGTACCGCCTCACGGAGCACACGCCGGTCTCGACGCAGACCTTCGGGGAGGCCGAGCGCCTGGTCCGCGACGCGAGCGGATGCCTTCTCGTCGGGTACGCCCGTCCGGACGCGGCCGGGGAGTTCGTCGCCGCGGTGAACCCCGACGCGTCGGTGAGGCTCCGGCCCGGCGACGCCCTCCTCGTGATCGGGACGCTCGCGAACACGCACCGGTTCCGCAAGTGGTACGGGATCGAGCAGGGTCGCTGACGGTCGGGGTGGCGATCGACGGACCTTTTCGACGACGATGCCGAACCTCGTGGAGCCGGCCTATTACGCCCTGCTCGAGGTGTTCATCTTCCTCGCGGTCGCCGAGCTCCTCCACTCGTTCGCCGAGAAGGTCGGCCTCCCGAACCTCGTCTCCGACCTTTTGCTCGGGATCATCCTCTCGAGCTTCGCCGTCGGCGGGGTCCTGAACGGCCTGTTCGGCGTGTCGATCTTCACGATCAACAGCTACGTCCTCATCTTCGCCGACTTCTCGGTCGTCCTCCTCCTCTTCGCCGCCGGGCTCGAGAGCGGGTTCGGGGGACTGCGTCGGGCGGGACGGAACGCCGTCTTCGCCGCCGTCGCGGGGGACCTCGTGCCGTTCGTCATCGCGTTCGAGGTCTTCCAGCGGTTCTATGCGACGAACGTCGCCCTATTGATGGGGGTCGCCGCCGCGGCCACCAGCTCCGCGGTCGTCGCCTCGCTCGTCCAGAGCGAGCGGGTCTCCGGGACCGAGGTGGGCTCGTTCCACATCAACGTCGCGGCGCTCGACGACGTCGTCGCCCTGATCCTGCTCTCCGTCGTCCTCACGATCGTCGGCGGCCAGTTCGACATCCTGGCCGCCACCGGGAGCATCGTCGGGCTCGTCATCGCGTGGATCATCCTCCTGCTCGCCTCGGTCGTGATCGTCCCGCGGCTCCTCCACCGGCCGACGCTACGCGAGGTCCGGGGGATGCCGTTCCTGTTCCTGTTCGTCCTCGTGGTGATCGTCATCGCCCTCGGGTTCTCCGCGGTGATCGGCGCGTTCATCGCGGGCCTCGCGGTCGCCGAGAGCCTGGTCGCGAGCCGGACCCGGGAGATCACCGACCTCCTGCTGCTCCTCTTCGGCGCGCTCTTCTTCGTCGTCACGGGCGCCGAGTTCGACTTCCATGCCCTCCTCGACCCCCGGCTGCTCGTCCTCGCGCTCGTCCTCACGGCCGTGGCGACGGCGGGAAAGGTCGCGGCGGTATACCCGTTCGCCCGTCACCGGCTCGGGGACGATGGGGGGTGGGCGGTCTCCGTCGGGATGATCCCGAGGGGGGAGATCGGCCTGATCGTCGGCGCGATCGGGTTCTCGAACGGCACCCTCGACCAGACGATGCTCGGCGAGATCCTCCTGATGTCGATCCTGACGACGCTGATCGGGGCGATCCTCTATCGGCGAGCGGTCCCCTCCTTCCGGACGAACGGCCCCGCGGCCCCCGCGCCCAGGGCGGCCTCGGATAACAGTCGGTCGAACGGTCGGATCGGTCCGTAGCCCAAGGTCTACCGCGGGGACCCCGTGGTCTGATGACCGCCGCCCCGGGCGGGCAGGGGTCGTCAACGCTTTGCCGCCGTTCGGGGTCCGGGGATCGGTCGTACCGTGACCGAAGAGCTCTGCCCGAAGTGCGGTCGGCCGGTCGCCCACTACGAGGACCGGGAGATCCGGGTCCGCTGGTGCGGCTTTCCCGACGCGCACTACTGGGTCTGGACCCTCAAGGTCCCGAAGCTCACGATGCGTCCCTAGCGGGACGGTAGGGGGCGGCGGGCCCGCACGTCGATCACGAACCGGAGTACCTCGCGGGCGCCCGCCGCGTCGATGTCGGGACGGTCGGGGAACGCCCCGGAGAGGACCGCGGTGACGAACGCCCGGGCGGCGCGCCGCGTCTCCCGCAGGGTCCGGCCCTCGACGGTGCCGAGGCCGTCGATCCAGGCGAGGTAGCCGGACGGAGTGCGGAAGACCCGGACCTGGAAGGCGGACGTACGGGGCCGGTGGGGCCCCGGTAAAGATGGGAGCGGCGGGAAGGTGGCGAAACGGCTCCCGCCGCGGCCGGTCTCACGCCGACGCGGGGGCCGTCGTCTTCCGCGCGAGGAAGAGGGTATGGCGGCCGCTCCCCTCCGGGATCTCCGCGCGCCGGAGGACCTCGAGGCCGACGCCCGTGAGCCACCGCCGGTAGGTGTCCCGGTCGGCGTGGCTCCAGTACATCTTTGCGTTCGAGCCGAGCCAGTTCTCCTCCGTCCCCTCGTAGGCGCTCGTGCCCGCGATGAGGAGCAGGATCCCCCCGGGGCGCAGCCAGCGGTGGATCCGCTCGAGCAGACGCCGGTGCTCTTCCAGCGGCACGTGGATCAGCGAGTACAGGCAGAGCACGCCCCCGAACGTCTCGGGGCGGAACCGGACCTCGGTCATGTCGGCCCGGACGAACCGGGCCCCGGGGACGAGCCGCCGGGCCCGATCGATCTGGACGTCCGAGATATCGATCCCCGTCACGCGGAACCGCTCGGAAAGGAGCCGCGCGTCCGGCACGCCGCATCCGCAGCCGAGATCGAGGACCGGCGCCCCCCGCGGGACCTCCCGGAAGAACGGGCGCAGCCAGTCCTCGTGGTCCCGAGCGCTGTGGCCGAAGACGTCGGCGTTCGCGTCGTTCGGGCGATAGATCGTGGAGGCGAGGTTCCATCCCCGGCGGACGATCTCCCTCGGTACCTCCGGGCCCTCCGAATCCGTACGGGCGAACGTGGTCCTTCGCTCCTCCAACGCGCGAGAATAGCGCGGTCCGAGGGCAATAAGGTTCGGTCGCCGACGGCGACCGCGGGCCGGATTCAGGCGTACCCGAACTGGCGGCGGGCGAAATCGCTCATCCGCTCGGGGGTCCACGGCGGCTCCCAGACGATGTCGACCTTCACGTCGGAGAGGCCCGACGCCTCCCGCGCCGTCCGGGTGACCTCCTCGGCGAACGCCTCGACCGCGGGGCATCCCGGGCTCGTGAGCGTCATCCGGATCGTGAGCGCGCTCGGCCCCGTCCACTCCATGCCGTAGATGAGCCCGAGGTCGATGACGTTCATCGGGATCTCGGGGTCGTAGACGTTCTTGAGGGCCAGGCGTACCTTCTCCTCGATCGCCGGATCTCCGGACGCTGGGCGAGCGGTCGAGGGCGCCGCCGCCGCTTCCTTCTTCGCGCCGGGAGTAGGGGCGCCGGACGCCGGGAGCGGGACCGCCGACGGGAGGAACGGGCCGACGACCTCGAACCCGGGCGGGTCCTGGTCGGTCCGGTACCGGATCTCGGCGTCCCGGAGGAAGCGGAGGCTTCCCTCGTCCAGGAGGAGCGGGATCCCCTCGAGCTCGAGCGGGATGTCCCGGTGAGAGGCATGATCGATCATCATCTGCGCGTGCGGCCGCATGCCCCGCTCCACCCAGAGCCGGACGCCCGAGCCCGGCGCGCGTCCTCCGAGCGCCGACGCGAGCGCCGACCGTGCCTCGGGGGAGAGTCGGAGACGGATCGAATCGGTGCGAGGGTCCGACGCCGGTGCAGTTGCGTCCTTCGCCGGTCGCTCGGTCATCGCGCGATCGATCCCTCGCCCGACCAGCGCGCCGGGCCACTTACGGCTAGCGGAGGGGCCGATCAGCCGCCGGTCACGTCCTGCAGGAACTCCCGGAGGGTGCCGAGGAACTCCCGGGGCTGCTCGAGGACCTCCATGTGGCTCGAGTGCGGCAGGACACGCAGGTGGGCCGGCTCGATCCGCTGGGCCATGTCGAGCGAGGGCTCGAGGAAGAAGTCGTACTTCCCGACGACCACGACGCTCGGCGTCTCGATCTTCGAATAGTACGGCCGCCCGTCCCAGGACGCCATCGTCCCGTCGACCACGAACTCGTCGCCCGTCCGCGCCATCATGGCTCGGTAGACCGTGGGACTGGAGCGGGTCGCCTTCCAGTCGAGGGGATCGGTCGCGAGGAAGCGGGTCGAGAACGGTCGCGTGATCTCCGCGGCGAGCTTCGTGTACTCGGGGGACTCGAACGCCCGGGCCCGCGTGAGCTCCCGCAGGCGGGTGCGCTGGCGTGGCGAGGCGGCGGAGATCATCATCCGGTTCGAGGCGCGGACCTCCTCGGCGCTGCCGGCGGTCGCGCAGAGCAAGAGCGAGGTCAGCCGCCGTTCGTACCGGCGGGCGTACTCGAGGGCGACGAACCCGCCCGCGGAGTACCCGAGGAGATGGAGCTCCCGGATCTTCAGGGCCCGCCGGATCGCCTCGACGTCCTCGGCGAGGTTCGGGATCGTGTACTCGCTCCGGTTCTTCGGGGCCCAGCTATGGCCGACGCCGCGGGGATTGAACAGGACCACGCGGAGGTTCGCGTTGGCGAGCTTGAGGAGACCCCGCAGGTAGTGGTAGGTCAGTCCGGGGCCGCCCGGATGGACGAGAAGGGTCGCCGGCCCCCTTCCCTGGGCCACGTACTCGAACGCCCGGCCTCCCGGGACGGTCACCGTGCGCACACGCGCCATGCGAGAGCGGTAGCGCTCCACGGCCAAAAGCGTCGCGACAGAAGTCCCGGTTCCGCCCGCGTCGGGCCCGGTCGCCCGGGACGCCGTGGCACGGCCCGATCGGCCGTGCCGCGATCAGGGCACGCTCCCCGGAACGTCGAGCAGCGCGTCCCCCCGGGGATCGAGCCCGATCTCGACCGTCTCCCCGATCCGGATCCCGTGGGCATGGCCGAAGAGATCGGGGTCGTCGCTCGGTCGGAAGCGACCCGAAAGGGCGAGCCCCCGCTCGGCGAACCGGTCCGCGGTCCCGTAGATCGTCGAGGGCTCGGCGAACCGGGGGGCCCGGATCGCCGCGGAGAGGTTCTCACCCCGGTCGATGGCGCGGGTGAGGATCTGTACGTTCGTCTGGGGTTGCACGTCCCCGCCCATCGTCCCCAGCAGGATCGTATCCGTCGGGCTCTCCGCCAGCAGGGCCATCAGGGTGTGGAAGGTCCGCTTTCCGGGACGGAGGACGTTGTGGTGGGCGGCATCGAGCGTGAAGTACGATCCGCGATTGTTGAGGTTGATCCCGGTCCCGCGCACCGTCCCACCGCTTCCGAAGCCCATGAAGTTGCTCTGGATCGCGCTCACGTGGATCGCCCCGTCAGTGACCGAGAACGCGGTCGTGTCGCCCCCGCCCGGAGGAGCCGCCCCGGTGGAAGGGGCCGACGGATCGCGATCGGGGCGGGCGAGCAGCTCCGTCGGGAACCGGACGCTCGCCGGGTCGCCGATGTACCTCGCCCGGTGGGCGTAGGCGACCGGCATCGTGCGGACGAGGGAGGCGACGTACTCGGCCTCGGGGACACCGGTCAGGTCCGAAGGCTCGAGGAGCCGCAGCCAGAGGAGCGCGGTCGCTCCCTGGCTGTTGGGAGGGGTCGTGAGGACCTCATAGCCGCGGTACCGGATTCGATACGGCTCGGTCCACTCGGCCCGGTAGCCATCGAGGTCCTCGAAGCGGAGGAGCCCGCCCTTATCCCGCATGTCCCGGTCGATCGCCCGGGCGAGCGCTCCGTGATAGAATCCGTCGCCGCCGTCGTTCCCGATCGTCTCGAGGGTCCGGGCGAGCTCTGGCTGGCGGAGGACCGTCCCCGGTCGGACCGTCGCGTAGATCCGCTTCCAGTCGTCGTCGGCCCGGGACACGGTACCGGTCGCGACCCGGATGAGGCCGGAACTCGCGGGAAATCCCTCCCGCGCATAGCGGACCGCCGGTGCGAGCAGATCGCGTAGGGGCATCGTCGTCCGGTCGGCGAGGAGCTGCCAGGAGGCGACGAGGCCGGGTACCATGAACGAGGAGAGCGGTCCGAACATCGGGATCGCGCCTAGATGTCTTCGCCGGAAGAGATCGGGGTCAGCCGCGGCGGCCGCCCATCCGCTCCCGTTGACCGACCGCCGGCCGCCGTCCCGTACGACGGCGAAGAAGTCCGAGCCGAGCCCGTTCGCGTGAGGCTGCACCACGGTGAGCGCAGCACTGACGGCGATCGCGGCATCGTAGGCGTTCCCGCCCCGGTCGAGAACCGCGCGACCGACCCGCGAGCTCAGCGGGTGACCGGACGCGACCGCGCCCCGTTCTCCGGCGCGCCCCGTCGTTCCGTTCGATTTCGTGGGAGCAGAGCGGTCCATCGATCGCGGATCGGAGAGGAGTGCGGGCACCGGGATTTGAACCCGGGTTATAGGCTTGGCAAGCCTATGTGATAACCAGACTACACTATGCCCGCAGCGACGGGGGCCATCCGCCGGTCTATCTAAAGCCGCTGGCGGGAACTCATCGTGCGAGGTGTCGTGGACCCGGGGCACGTCGAACAGCAGTCCGCTCCCACCGAGCAGCAGGCGCAGCACTTGCAACACGACGTACACTGGCAGCAGGCACAGGCCGGGCCGACCGCGACCATGAGGGGCGGAAGGGCGGACCGCTACGTAAAGCTCGCTCCGCCGGTCGCCTCGGTTCCCATTATTACCGCCGAAGGGTCGTAGTCGGCTTCGGCCGAGGGGGCCCGTTGGACGAAGTCTGGAAGGCCGGCGACACCGGCGTGCTGAAACGCGCCGGGCACCCCGCGCGTCTCGTCCGTCTGGCGGAGGGACCACAGCCGGTCGGCGAGGAGGGGGTCATCGATCTCACCGCGCAGATCGGGCGGACGCCGGGCGAGAGCGTCGTCTGGTCGGGGACCCCGTTCGCGCTCCTGCGGCCGTCGCTCTCCGACCTTCTGGCCGGGGTGCGACGGGGCGCGCAGATCATCACCCCGAAGGACGCGGTGCGCCTCCTCTATCTCGCCGGGGTTGGACCCGGAGGTCACGTCGCGGAGGCCGGCAGTGGGAGCGGCGCCCTGACGATCGCCCTCGCGTACGCGGTCGGACCGAGCGGTCATGTGACCTCGTTCGATCGCCGACGGGAGTTCCTTGCCGCCGCCCGGTCGAACGTCGCCCGCTCCGGTCTGGGGGACCGTGTGACGTTCCGGGAGCGGGACGTTGCCACCGAGGGGATCGACGTCTCGGGTCTCACGAGCATCGTGCTCGATCTTCCCGAGCCGTGGGCGGTCCTCGCCGCGGTCCGGGTCGCCCTCGCCCGGGGGGGTTTCGTGGCGACGTACACGCCGACGTACAACCAGCTCGAGCGGACGATCCGGGCGCTCCGCGAGCTCGCCTTCGACGAGGTCCAGGCGCTCGAGGTGCTCGAGCGGGGGCTCCACGTCGGCGAGGGGGGGACCCGTCCGGAGTTCGAGATGCTGGGCCACACGGGCTTCCTCGCCAGCGGCCGCAAGGTTGACTGACCATGCCGGTCGCCTCCCTTCCGCTGTCGCTCGGGGCGCTCGTCGGGGTCGGGCTCTCGGGGGGATTCGTTTGGTGGGAGGTGGGGCGGTTCGCGGTCCCGCAGGTCCCCGTCAGCCTGTTCGACGAACGCCGCGAACTGTTCGCGTACACCGCCGGGCTGTTCGTCGGGGTCCCGCTCGCCGTCGCCTTCATCCTGTTCGAGCTCTCGATGGGGACCGGGACCCTCGAGAGCGCGCTCCTGTTCCTCGCCGCCATCGTCGCGGGCGGGGAGATCGCCCAGTGGGCGCTCCTGCGGAGCCGCTACTGGGGGCGGAGCGAGAGCGGCCCGTTCTACGCGCTCGGGTTCCGGTCCGCGATCGGGGGGATCATCGCGCTCGCCCTCGTCACCCAGTACTTCGGGACCTCAAGTCCGACCCCGGACGGCATCGCGCTCGCGCTGGTCGAGTCGGTCGCGGTGGTCGGGCTCGAGGTCGCCGGGGCGCTCCTCTCGGGCCGGGCCCGCCCCGGGAGCGGGCGCGTGGGGGGCGGGCCGGTCTCGGGCGGGATCTTCGGGGCGGTCGGGTTCTTCCTCATCGGGCTCGGATCGATCGCCGGCGAAACGTTCGCGTTCGGCGGCGCGATCGTCGCGCTGCTCGGCGCGGGGTTGGTCTACCGGCGGCTTCGACCGACGCTCGCCGAGATCCCTCCCCCCGGGGCGAGCGCGCCCCCTCCCCCGCCGAAGAGCCCTCCCTCGTACGGCCGCACCGACCGCGGGCGCTCCGAGGAGAGGACCGAACGGCGCCACCGGGCCTAGCGACGCGGGTCCGTGCCGGGGAGCGGGCCTTCCACCGGTAAGGGTTTAAGGAGGGCCGTTTCAGAGCGACCGCATGCCCTCCGAGCGCGAGCCCGTGCCGTTCATGCGTCGTCTTCGGCACGGGATGCGGGTGTTCCGGGCCGAGATCTCGATCTTCGTTCTCGCGGTCGGGGTCCTGCTCACCGTCCTCGCCGCGGGGTACTTCACCCCGCTCTCGAGCTCCGGCGTGTTCTCCACGATCAACAGCGAGACCGCGCAGCCGAACGCCAACTACAACCTCGTGTTCGTCATCGTCGGACCGATCGTCGCCATCGTCGGGGCGTACCTGGTGGGGGCGTACTACAACGCCCGCCACAAGTTCGAACGGCTCATGCTCACGAAGAGCAAGGCCGAGTTCCTCCGGAACATCCCCGACCTCGAGCAGCTCCTCTGGGACCTCACCCCGCGCGACGAGGTCCGCTACGCGGAGAAGTGCACGGAGCTTCGGGTCCGCCGGTAGTCCCGGCCCGCTCGGTCGTGTTAAGTACGCCTCCCCGGTGAACGCGCCGGGGGACCATGGCCGCGGGGAGGGGGACGGAGACGTTCCGCTTCCGTCGGCTGGAGAAGCCCGAGGAGTTCCGCCAGGTCTCCGAGCTCGAGGAGGCGGTCTGGGGGCCGGAGGGGACCGTCGGTGCACCGCCCCCGCTCCTTCGCATCTTCCAGGACAACGGGGGGCTCGTCCTGGGCGCCTTCGTCGACATCTATCTCGCCGGGGTCACCACCTCGCTGATCGGCTGGGACGGCCAGTCGCTCTACCACGTGGCGCATCTCACGGCGGTCCGACCAGAATACCAGAACCATCACCTCGGCTTCCGGTTGAAGGCGTACCAGCGGGAGGAGGTCCTCAAGCTCGGGCTCTCAGAGATCCGGGGGACGTTCGACCCGCTCCAGAGCCGCAACGCCTGGCTGTTCGTCCGGCGCCTCGGGGCCGTGCCCGACCGGTACTTCCCGCACTACTTCGGTCAGCTCCACGACACCCTGAGCCGGGGGACGGAGACCGACCGGCTGCGGTACTCCTGGACCCTCGCCACCCCGGAGGTGGAGCGGCGGCTCGCCGGGACCGTCCCGTCCGCCGAGGACGACCGCCAACGATGGGAGCGTTCGGCCCCGATCGTCGAGACGGAGACCGGGGAGACCGGCCTCCGGGTCCCGAGCGCGGTCGCGGAACCGAGCGGTCCGAGCGCCCACCTCGAGATCCCGTTCGATCTCGAGGCCCTCCTCGAGCACGACCCGGCCGGGGCGCGGCGGTGGCGTCACGCGGTGCGGGATGCCTTCCGCTTCGCCTTCGACCTCGGGTACGTCGTGGACGATTACACTGTCCTGAGCGCCGAGCACGAGCGTCGGGGCTTCTACCTCCTATCGAAGCGGTCGGGCCCGACCGAACCGAAGCGGTCCGCGACCCCGAGCTTATAAGCGCGGAGAGGGGCTCACGAACGGCGGAGGTCCCGCACGATGCCGCCTCCTCCACCTCGGAGTCTCCAACCCTCCGCCCCGCTCCTCGTCGTGCTGCTGGTCGCCCTCGCGGTCGGGGCGGCCGCGAGCCTGCTCATCGGCGCGGCGATCGGGCCGTCCGGTCCGCCTCCCCCGGGAGCCGAGCTCGTCCTTCCGGGATCGTACTTCATCCTCGGGCTCTGGGTGTTCCTGGGCGCCCTCGTCGCCTCCGTCCTCTACCAGCGTCTCTCGAGCCGGTCCTCGGCCTCCTCGAACCGTCTCCTCGTCACGACGCTCGTGACGGTCCTGGTCGCGGTCGCCTTCCTCGCGGCGATGCGGGCCTGGGGCGGGGCCGGTCCCTCCTCCGCCGGCGAGGTCTCTCCCGGGCAGAACTCGACCGGCACGATCCCTCCCGGCGGGAACCTCACGAACGCTTCGGGCACGGGGAACATGACCGCGTTCTACTTCCCCGGCCTCCCTTCCTGGCTTCCGTTCGTGCTCCTGGTGGCCGCGATCCTGGTCGTGGCCTTCATCGCCGTGCCCGCGATCGGGAGATTCCTCGTCGACCGCCGGGTCGGTCGCCCGCCGACCGATCGCGACGCGGCCGAGGCGCAAGGGGTGGAGGAGACCCTCCGCGGGGCGTCCCGGGCCCTCGAGCAGGGCGGGGACCCGAGGGCGGTCATCGTGGGGCTGTACTCCGATCTGCTCCTCCGTCTGGGGCCGATCATCGGTAGCGTGGAGCCCGAGACCCCGGAGGAGATCCGGAGGGGCTACCTGCTCCGTCTCGGGATACGCCCCGGAGCGGCGACCGAGCTCACCCGGCTCTTCGAGGAGGCCCGGTACTCCTCCCATCCGCTCGGCCCCGGGGAGGCCGAACGGGCCCGCCATGCGCTCGACGCCGCCGTGGAGGACCTCTCACACCGCTCCGAGGAGGAGTGAGAGGGGATGACCCGCTGGGCGATCGGGATCACGCTCCCGGCGATCGCGGCCTGCGCGGTCGCGATCGCGGTCTGGGCGGGCTCGAACCTCGCGATCGCGCTCCCGGCCAGCGTCGCCGCGGTGGCGGCCGCCTCGCTCCTCTTCGCGGAGGCGTTCGTCCGAAGGCCGACGGTCGACGGCGGCGCGCTCCCTCCCCCCGAAGGAGGCCCGGCGGCCCGGCTCCGAGACTCGCTCCGCTCTGGCACGCTCGGCCACGAGTCGATCGTCGACCAGGTCGACCGCCTCGAGCGCTCCGCCGGGAACCCCGGGCTCCCGGTCCGGCTCCGGGAGGAGCTCGAACAGCTCGCTCGTCTCCCTCCGGGGGAGTTCCTGCGCTACCTCGACGAACGCCTCGATCGGATCGAGGAAGGGTCGTGAGCCGGCCCGCGAACGCCGACCGCGGGCTCCGGTGGAGTCCTCTCGCTCTCGCCCTGTTCGCCACCGGGGCCGCGCTGCTCGTCGGCGGCGTGGGCCTCCGCTCGCCGGTGCCGCTGTTCCTGGCCCTCCCGCTCCTCCTCGCCGCTCCGGCGGCCGCGTTGTCGGGCCCCCGCGGCCCCCCTCGCCTCACGCTCGAACGGGAGGCCCTCGGCAGCGGGACGGACGTGACCGTCCGGCACCGGCTCGGTTCGCTCGACGGCACCGACCTCCGCGCGGTCGAGGTCGCGGCCGAGCCCCCGGCCGGAATGACCGAGTTCGCCCCTCCGAGCGAGTCGCGGAACCGGGAGGCGCTCGAGATCGACCGGCATTGGCGGACCCAGGAGCCGTCGATCTCGGTGGTCCCCGTCCCCCGCGTCGTCTGGAGGGATCCGCTCGGCCTCGTCGAGCGGCCGGCGCATATCGAGATCGAGCCGCTGGTGGTCGAGCGGTACCCTCCCGAGCTGCTCCGGGTCGGGACGTTCCGCCTGCGTCACACCATCGCGCTGCCCGGGGAGATCCGGTCGCGGCGGATCGGCAGTGTCGGGGACTTCTACGGCCTTCGCGAGGCCCGACCGAGCGATCCGTTCCGGCGGATCAACTGGCGGGCGAGCGCCCGCGCCGGTCGGCTGCTGGCCAACGAGTACGAGCTCGATCGGACGGGGGACGTCCTCATCCTGCTCGATGCGCGGGCCACCTCGCTCGGCCGCCGGATCGACGAGCGGATCCTGTCGATCTCCCGTGGGGCGGCGGCCGGCCTCGCGGCAGCGTTCCTCCGCACGAAGAACCGGGTCGGCCTCGGGGTGTTCTCCGAGTTCCTCGACGCCGTCCCGCTCTCCATGGGCCGCGCGCAGGGGATCCGGATCCGCTCCCGTCTCCTCGCCGCGCGTCGCGGGCCGGAGGGCGTGCCGCCCGAGCGCGCGGCCGTGTCGCTCGGACGGTACTTCCCGCCCGGTACGACCACGATCCTGCTCTCCTCGCTCGCCGAGGACGTGACCGAGGACCTCACGGTCTACCTGCGTCGTCGGGGCTACCCGGTCGTGGTCCTGAGCGCCTCGCCGCTCCCGCTCTTCCCGGAGGAGCGGATGCTCTCGGAAGCGGAGGAGGCGATCGTCACCCGGATCGTCCGGCTCGCCCGTCGGGTACGCATCGCCCGCTCCTGGGCGGACGCCCCGACCGTCGACTGGTCGGACTACTGGTCGCTCGGGGAGTTCGTCGACTTCCTGCACCGACCGGAGTACCGGAGGGTCCGATGAGCGAACGTCTTCCCCTCGGGGCCCGGCGGCTTGCCTCCCTCCTCTCGGCCGTGCCGCTCTTTGCCGCCGGGGGGCTCCTCGGACTCCTGGCCGACGTCCCTCGGCCCTGGGGAGTGGGGGTCTCGGTCGCCCTCATCGCGGTCGGGGTAGGGCTCCGGTGGGGGAGATCGGCGCTCGTGCGCGCCACCGCGCCCGGCCCGGTCCTGCTCGCGCTCGCCTTCGGGGCGCTCTCGAGTCCGCTCAGTCTTCTCGCGGAGCTCGCGGCCGGCCTCGCGGGCCTCGCGTTCCTGCTCTGGCTCGCGGACGATCCCGCCCGGCCCCGGGGGACCGTCGGGCTCGCGGCGACCTCGTTCCTGGTCCCCTCGCTCGCCCTGGGGATCGCCTGGGGGAGCGCGCTCCTCCTCCCCTCGGAGGCCGCTCCCGTGGGCGTCGCCGCCGGGCTGCTCGTCTTCGCGATCGGCGCGCTGGCCTTCCTGGCCGTCCGTCCGTCCCTGCTCGACGCCGAGGCGCCGGTAACCTCATAGCGGGCTCCGGGATGCCGAAAGCGGCGGGGCCACGTGTCCCGCCCGGGTACCGACGAAGGGTCCCTCTTGACTCAACGCGGACGGGTCGTCCGTCGAGGATGACGTGAGGACAACCCCGGTGTCCGACACCCCCCGCCGGGGTCAGACCGCTGAGAGGGCGAGCGCCTCCTGTGACGCGGATCGTTACGGCGGGGGAACATCGGCCGCCGTCCCGTCGTCGCCCTCCCCGAGCGTGCCGGCCGTCCACCCGACCCGCGCGGAGGCGGACCGTGACCGGCCCATGGCGGTCAATCGACCGCGGTCGACAGTTCAGGGAGTGGGCGGGAGGGCTCCTCCGGCCCTCGTAGACATCGCACCGTGCCGCGCCTGCCACCCCAGCGCGAAGAAGACGAACGAGACGGTCACGAGCACCCCCCCGCTGATCATCAGGGCCACCATGGATCCCAGGGCCCCGGAGGGGCACCCGATGGTGTTGGACGACCCGCAGAGGCTGTACCACTCAGAAAATCCCTCGGCGATCAGCGGCACTCCGGCGGCGAGCAGCACCGCCCCTCCCAGCAAGTACGCCGCGAACCGAGCGGCCCGGTCGAGCGACAGATCATGCATGCCGACCGGAGGGAGTCTGCCTATCTATATCCGGGGTTGTCGGAGCGTTCCGCCCCCGGGCGAACCTTCCATCCCCGTCAGGAGCGCGCTCCGCATCGCTCCGGAGACCGGCCGCGCCGGACGCGCGCGCGGACCGGGCATACGTCCGACCGCGAGCCCTCTCATCCGGGCGCCGGGGGCGAGGGCATTAATGCCCGGTCCGTTCCCCGCGGAGGAGCACCCTCCATGAACGGAAAGGAGGCGCAGGCACTCGCCCAGAAGATCCGGGCGGCGGTGGGGACCGCGGTGGTCGGCCGGAACGAGGCCGTCGACCTCGTCCTGTACGGTCTCATCGCGGACGGTCATCTCCTGATCGAGGACCTGCCCGGGCTCGGAAAGACGCTGATGGCGAAGTCGTTCGCCAGCGCCCTCGGGCTCGGATTCCAGCGGATCCAGTTCACGGCGGACCTGCTCCCCCACGACATCACGGGGGCCGAGTTCCTGGACCCGACGAGCTCCTCGTTCGTCTTCCGTCCCGGGCCGCTCTTCACCAACCTCCTCCTCGCCGACGAGATCAACCGCGCCCCCCCGAAGGTCCAGTCGGCCCTGCTCGAGGCGATGCAGGAGTACCAGGTGACGAGCGAGCGGTCGACCTACCCGCTCCCGCGTCCGTTCCTCGTCCTCGCGACCGAGAACCCCCTCGAGCTCGAGGGGACCTATCCGCTCCCCGAGGCCCAGGTCGACCGGTTCCTCGCCCGCCTCCAGGTCGGCTATCCGACGCCGGAGGAAGAGCGGACGATCCTCGAGCGGCGCCGGGCCCGCAAGACCGAGGCCATCGCGGTCTCGCCGGTCACCGACGCGACGACGTTCGCCGCGCTCCAGCGGGCGGTCGAGGAGGTCGAGCTCGACCCGTCGCTCGCCGGCTACATCGTCGACCTCGTGCGCGCCACCCGGGAGGACTCCCGGTGCGAGGTCGGATCGTCCCCCCGAGGCTCTCTCGCCCTCCAGAAGATCGCCCGGGCCCGAGCCCTCGTCGAGGGACGGGACTTCGTCCTGCCGGACGATGTGAAGCTGCTCGCCGTCCCGGCCCTCGCCCACCGGGTGATCGTGAAGCCGGAACCGTGGATCCGGGGCGTCCGGGGGGACGCGGTCGTCCGGTCGGCGCTCGAGCGGACCCCGGTACCGAAGCTCCGCTAGTCCGCCTCCCGGCGGCAAAGGGTTTTCCGCGCGCCGCGGGTCCGCGCGGCCATGCCCGATCCTCCCCTCGTCGTCGTCGCCGACCCGATCGATGCCTCCGCGGTCGCGCGGCTCAGGGCCGGACCGTGCCGGGTCGTCGACGCGAGCGGCGATCCCGCGATGCTCGCCGAGCCGCTCGCCTCCGCCTGGGGGCTCATCGTCCGGAGCCGCACGAAGGTCAACGCCGCCCTGCTCGCGAAGGCGCCGAAGCTCGCGCTGATCGCACGGGCCGGGGTCGGCGTCGACAACATCGACATGGCCGCTGCGTCGGCCCGGGGGATCCGGGTCGTCAACGCGCCGGCGGCGGCCACCCAGAGCGTGGCGGAGCTCGCGGTCCTCTTCAGCCTCCTCCTCGTCCGGGGGGCCTATCCGCGGATGGTCTCCACGAAGGCCGGGCACTGGGAACGGGGGACGCACGGAGGCGAGCTCGCGGGCCGGACGGTCGGCTTCGTCGGCTACGGTCGCACCGCACGCGGGACGGCGCGTCGATTCGAGCCGTTCGGCGTGACGCTCCTCGCCTACGACCCGTTCGTCCCTCGCGCGGTCGACCGGACCGAGATCGTGCCCCTCGAGGCGCTCCTGGCCCGCTCCGACATCGTCAGCCTCCACGCGGCGCTGACGGACGGGAACCGTCACCTCATGGATGCGGCGGCGTTCGGCCGGATGAAGGCCGGATCGTTCCTGATCAATGTCGCGCGCGGCGCCCTCGTCGACGAGGTGGCGCTGCTCTCCGCCCTGAACTCCGGTCACCTCGCCGGGGCCGCGCTCGACGTCTTCGAGGAGGAACCACCCATGCACCGTGAACTGGTCGAGCACCCGCACGTGATCGCGACCCCCCACATCGGCGCGTCGACCCCCGAGGCCCAGCGTCGGGCCGGCGACCAGACGGTCGACGAGGTCCTGCGGGCGCTGCGCGGCGAGACGCTCACCGCCCTTGTCCCCTCCCCGGGAGGTGCGCGATGACGTTCGACCCCGAGACGACGACGCTGCTCATCGCCGGACCGGTGCGGATCCATCCGCGCGTGCTGCGCGCGATGTCGATGTCGTCCCTCAACCACCGGGGCGACTACTTCCACGGGGTCGTGCAGGAGATTCGCGAGCTCCTCCCCGTCCTGTTCGGCGCCAAGGGCCACCAGGTCATCCTGACGGGAAGCGGCACCTCCGGCCTCGAGGCGATGTACTCCGCGCTCGTGCCGACGAGCGGCCGGACCCTCGTCATCGCGAACGGCAACTTCGGCGACCGGACGAACGAGATCGTCCGCCGATGCTCCACCCAGGTGACGACGGTCTCGGCGCCGTGGGGCCAGCCCCTGCCGCTCGACGCGGCGAAGGCCGAGCTCGCGAAAGGCGACGTGAAGGCCGTCTGTGTCGTCCACAACGAGACGAGCGTGGGACTCGCGAACGACCTCGCCGCGCTCGCCCCGGCGATCCGGGACTCGGGCGCCCTCTTCCTTGTCGACGGCATCAGCGCCGTCGCCGGCATCCCGGTCCCGATCGAGGCCTGGGGGATCGATGCGGTCGTGGCCGGCAGCCAGAAGGGCCTTGCGGCGCCCGCCGGGCTCGCGCTCGTCCACCTGTCGGACCGCGCCCGGGCCGCCCTCCACGGGGGGACCTACTATCTCGATCTGGCGAAGCATCTGAAGTCGCTCGAGAAGAACGACACGCCGTGGACCCCCGCGGTCCCGCTCTTCCTCGCCCTGCGCGAGGCGCTGCTCCTCCTGAAGGAGGAAGGGCTCGCGCACCGGCTCGACCGGACCCACCGTCTCGCCGAGGCGACCCGTCATGCGGTCGACGCGCTCGGTCTCGAGCTCTACCCGGACCGGCGGTACGCCTCCGACACCGTGACGGCGGTGAAGAACCCGGCCGGCATGGGGGACCCCGAGCTCCGAAAGGTCCTCGAGCGGGAGTACAACGTCCTCGTCCAGGGCGGCCAGGGGTCGCTTACCGGGAAGATCTTCCGCATCGGGCACATGGGGATCGCCGACTGGCCGGACCTCCTCGTCACGTTCGCTGCCCTCGAGCGGACCCTCGCCCGGGCCGGTCGCGCACCCCCCGCCGGCGCGGCGGTGAAGGCGATCGTCGAGCGGATGCCGTAGGCGAATCCTCCACCGGGGCTCGGGACGGCGTCCCGGGGGGTCGCCTCCCGGCCCCTAGATATCGACGATGACCCGGGCCCGGTGACGCGTCGGGTCGAAGACGAGCTCGTGGAGGGTGATCGCCTTCACGTCGGCCCGGGCGGCATGCCGGGCCGGGTCGAACGGCTCGCCGGCCACGCTCGCGACGAGCGCGGTCGGCGGGTCCCCGATCGGCCGCACGCGGATCTCCCGACCGATGAACCCGTCGGTCTCCTTGAGCAGCAGGAGCTCGGTGAGATAGGCGACGACGAGCGACACCGCGTCCTCCCCCGAGGCGCTCACCGCCCGCTCCTCCCGGGGGCGGACCGACCGCAGGTCGGTCATCAGGGCGTAGAGCCCCAGGCCGAGCGCCTCGAGGAGCTCCGCCGCGGTCTCCCCCCGGGCCCAGATCCCGACGTCCGCGGTGGTGGGGAAGCTGCCCCAGCGCCGGGACGGGCGATGGGCGGCCGGGGGGGCGTTCGGTGCGGCGGGCGTGGTGCGGAGCAGGTCAGCCATCGTTTAAGTCCGCGGGGCATCCTTGACGCTACCGCGATGCGCGCCACGCTCGTCATTCCCACCCTGAACGAAGCGGCGTCGATCGGCCACGTGCTTCGGCTCTTCCGCACCGCCGCCACCGAGGCGAACGCCTCGATCTTCCGCGACGCCCCGGTCGACTGGGAGGTCCTCGTGGTCGACGGGGCCTCCGAGGACGGCACGGCGGCGATCGCGGAGCGGGAGGGGGCCCGCGTGATCATCGAGCGCCGGCCGGGGTACGGCCGGGCCTACAAGACCGGGTTCGCCGCCGCGCGCGGGGACGTGGTCGCGACGGCGGATGGGGACGCGACGTACCCGGTCGAGACGATCCCCGGGCTCGTCAAGAAGCTCCTCGACGAGGGGATCGATTTCCTCACCGGCAACCGGATGGCGTACCTCGACCGCCGCGCGATGACGACCGAGCACCGGATCGGGAACCGTCTCCTGAACTCGTTCGTCGCGGTCGCCTACCACCGGTACCTCCGCGAGATCCCCCGGCGCACGTTCGAGGACAGCCAGAGCGGGTTCTGGGTCTTCCGGCGGGAGGTCCTGAGCCGTGTCCATCTGACGCAGGACGGGATGGCGTTCAGCGAGGAGCTGAAGATCGAGGCGCTCCTGCGGAACCTCAAGTTCGTCGAGGTCCCGATCCGCTACGGGGAACGCTGGGGCCCCCCGAAGCTCTCGAGCTGGCGCGACGGGATCGGCAACCTGGTCTTCCTCGCCCGCAAGCGGCTCGATGTCGCGCGCGAGGCCCGCGTCGGTGTGCCGGTCGCCTTTGCGAAGCAGACCGACGCCGGCCTGTCCCGGTGACGACCGGGCCCCTACTGGGTCTTCCCCGAGCGCTCGCGCGACTTCACGCGGAGGCCTTTGTAGCCGCAGCGGCGGCACTGGACCGCCTTGGGCGGGTTCCGGGCCGAGCAGTTCATGCAGACCTTCTTGTTGAGCAGACGCTCGACCGCTTCCGGGAACGGCATGGGGACGGCGGGACCCGTCCTGACCTATAAAAGGCCATCCGGCGCCCCCGGCGAAGGCGCTTTGCGCGACCGACGCCCTGACGGACCGTGCTGACCGATTCGGAGCGCGCGCGTGCCCTCGCGATCCCGCGTCGTGCGATCGCGCAGGCGCTCGGCCCGTCGCCGCACGCGGACCCGGCGGCGCCGTTCCGGGCCGAGGAGCTCCCGCCGGTGTTCGACGAGCGACGCGGGGTCTTCGTCACGTTGAAGCGCTATCCGTCGCGGTCGCTGCGGGGCTGCATCGGATACCCCCTCCCCGTGCTCCCGCTGCGGGCCGCCCTCCCCCGGGCCGGCGTCGCCGCGGCGGTCGAGGACCCCCGGTTCTCTCCCGTCCGCGCGGAGGAGCTCCCCCGGCTCGCGATCGAGGTCTCGGTCCTCACGGTGCCGGTGGCGATCCGGGCCGCGGACCCGACCGAGCTCGTGAACGCGGTCCGGGTCGGGCGGGACGGTCTGATCGTGGACGGGTTCGGCGCGACCGGGCTACTGCTCCCGCAGGTCGCGCCCGAGGCCGGATGGGACGCCGAGGAGTTCCTCGAGGGGACGTGCGAGAAGGCCGGGCTATCCTCCCGGGCGTGGCGGGACCCGCGCGTCACCGTCCGCCGGTTCGAGGCCGAGGTGTTCCACGAGGACCGCCCCGGGGGCGAGGTCGCGGACGATGCGCCCGCCGTCAGCGCGTCGGGCGGACGACCTTCGCGGAGAAGCTGACGCCGTCCAGGTCCCAGGTGCGGACGTCCGGACCTTCCGGTAGGGGGCCTTCGACGATCTCGAACGGGGCCGCGAGCAGGTCGTGCGCGAGCGCGTCGCGTCGGGCCTCGAGGCTCGCGCGGAGCGGGCCGGAGGCGGCGACCGTGATCGCCACCGTCTCGGTGTAGCGCAGGCCGAGCTCCTTGCGGGTCTGCTGGAGGCGCCGGGAGACCTCCCGGGCGAGACCCTCCGCGAGCAGTGCCTCCGTGGGCCGCCGGGAAAGGGCCGCCACCGGGACCCCGTCCTCCTCCCGGAGGACCCATTCCGACTCCGGATACCGTCCCCGGTCCGCAGGGTCCTCCCGCCGCACCTCCTTCACGTTGAGTTCATCGGCGAGGAGCGCGGTCCCTTCCGACCCGAGGGCCGACTCCGCCGTGGAGGGGGCCCGGAGGATCACGAACGTCGCGAGGGGGATGCGGGACTTCACCTCAGCGCGGTGGCGGAGCTCCCGCCCGACCTCCACCCAATGGCGGAGCCCTTCCATCCCCTGCTCCAGGGCCACGTCGCGCGCCGCGAGCACGGACGGCCAGGGCTCCTGGTGCACCGAGCCTGCCTCCTCCCGGAACCCGCGCTCTCCCACCTCCTGGTGGACCCACTCGGCGGTGAAGGGAAGGATCGGCGCGATGGCCCGCGCGAGACCGAGGAGGCTGTAGGAGAGCGTCGCGTGCGCCGCGCGGCGGTCCGCGGAGCGGCCCTCCGACCAGAACCTCGGACGGGAGCGCCGGAGGTACCAGGTCGAGAGGTCGTCGACGAACGCGCCGATCGCGTCGGCCGCAGCGCGCATCTCGAGGCCGGAAAGCGCGGCATCGACGGCCCCGCGGGTCCCCTCGAGACGGGAGAGGAGCCAGCGGTCGAGGACCCCTTCGGGCGCGGGACGGTCCGTCACCGGGGCGAGTCCGTCGGCCCGGGCATTGTCGACGTGGAACGCCACGACGTTCGCGAGCGCCCCGAGGGTGCGGGCCGCGTTCTTCCGCACGGTCGTCTCCCCGAAGCGCATCGGCTCGGTGAAGTCGATCGAAAGGAACGCCCAGCGGACCGGGTCGGCCCCGAACTTCTCGAGGAGCGCGAGCGGGTCCAGCGCGTTCCCCTTCGACTTCGACATCTTGCGCGCCGACTCGTCGAGGACCATGCCGTTCACGGCGCAGGCCCGGTAGGCCGGCCGGTCGAAGAGGAGGGTCGCGATCACGAGCAGGGAGTAGAACCAACCCCGGGTCTGGTCTAGGCCCTCGGCGATGAAGTCGAGCGGCGCGGCCGGCTCGAACGGTCCCGGCTCGAACGGGTAGTGGAACTGCGCGAACGGGGCGGAGCCGCTGTCATACCATCCGTCGATCGTGTACGGCTCGCGTCGGGCGTCCTTCCCGCATGTCGCGCAGCGGAGGACGATCCGGTCGACGGTGACCCGGTGCGGGTCGAACGGGGTGGGGAGCGGCGTGCCCTGGCGCTCGGCGAGCTCGGCGAAGCTCCCGACGCAGGTCGCGTGCCCGTCGGCGCAGAGCCAGACGGGGAGCGGGGTCCCCCAGTACCGGTTCCGCGAGAGCGCCCAGTCCTTCGCCTCGGTGAGGAAGTTGCCGAACCGCCCCTCGCGCAGGTGCTCCGGCACCCAGTGGACGGTCGCGTTGTGCCGGACGAGCCGGTCGGTCGCCCGCGAGGTCCGGACGAACCAGGAGTCGATCGCCCGGTAGATGAGCGGGGTGTCGCACCGCCAGCAGAACGGGTAGGTGTGGCGGACGGTCTCCCGACGGAAGAGCCGGCCGCGCTCGGCGAGGTCGACGAGGAGGATCGGATCGGCCGCCTTGAACGACCTTCCCCGCACGAGCGGGACCTGCTCGGTGAAGACGCCGCGGCTGTCGAGCGGGTCGAAGACCCCGACCTTCTCGCGCGTCCCGATCCTGAGGTCGTCCGGCCCGTAGCTCGGCGCGATGTGGACGAGGCCGGTCCCGTCGCCGGTCGTGACCGAATCGTCGAGGACGACGCGGTGGCGGCCCGCCCCGGGGCCGGGGGTGTCGAACGGAGGCACGTAGGACCGTCCGAGGAGCGCCCGTCCGGGGAACCGCTCGACGACCGGCGGCGCGCCCTGGGGGAAGTAGCGCGGCAGCGCGACCGTCGCGAGGACGAGCTCGCGTCCGTCCGGCTCGCGGACGACCGAGTACTCGACCTCCTCCCGCGCGGCGACCAGGAGGTTCGCGGGCAGCGTCCAGGGCGTGGTCGTCCAGACGAGAAGGTCGCGCGCGGGGCTCTCCGTGAGCGGGAACCGGAGGGTCACCGAAGGGTCGGTCGCCTCCCGGTACCCCTGGGCGACCTCGTGCGAGGAGAGCGGGGTCTCGCACCGGGGACAGTACGGCAGCGAGTAGTGGCCCTTCTCGAGGAGCCCGCGGTCGAACAGGGTCTTGAGCGACCACCAGACGCTCTCGATGAACGGGGCGTCCATCGTCTTGTACGGGTGGTCGTAGTCGAGCCAGTAGCCGAGGCGCCGGCTCATCTCCCGCCAGGCGGCGGCCACCTCCAGGACGGAGTCCCGGCACTCGTCGCAGAACCGCTCGACGCCGTACGCTTCGATCTCCTTCTTGGATCGGAAGCCGTGCCGCTTCTCGATCTCGATCTCGACCGGAAGACCGTGGCAGTCCCATCCGGCCATCGAGCTCACGATCCGCTCGCCGCGCATCCGGTGGTAGCGGAGCTCGACGTCCTTCAGGATCCGCGCGATCAGGTGGCCGATATGGGGCGCCCCGTTCGCGGTCGGGGGGCCCTCGGTGAACCGGAACGTCGGCCCGCGCGCCGGCCGGGCGATGACCGAGCCCGGCACCCCCGCGCGGTCCCAGAACTCGAGGACCCGCTGGTGGATCCGGTCGGAGGCCGGCGCCCCCGTCCCCTCCTCGCCGGCTGCCATCGGGGCGCGCGACGTGCGTCGGGCAGATAAAAGCGCCCCGACCGCCGGGCCCGCTGCCTACCGCCGGAGCCCGTACGGGAGATGGCTCTTCGACTCGGGGCCGACGGAGCTCGAGGGGTGCCTCTCGACGATCGTACCCTCGACCTCGGTGACATGGCAGTCGCGGCCGAGACGGATCTCGGGGCCCCGGACGAACCGCACGTCGATCGCCTCGAGCTCGACCCGTTCCCCCTCGACACGGAGGACGGAGCTGCGCACCTCCCGGTAGAACGCCTTGTCGACCAGGTTCGGCACGCGCCCCTTCAGACGCACCTTGCGGGCGCGCACGGTCCCGAGCTTCGACGGCCGGGTGAGATCGGCGACGACCTCGAGCGCCTCGAGGTCTCCGGGGACCTCGGCCGAGCCGCTCAGATGGGCGACGCCGGCGCGGATCGAGGGAGCCTCGAGGGCCCCGCGCGCCGTCAGCGTCCGGTCCACCGTGAGGGGGGCGCGGAACCGACCGCTCCCCTCGAGCGAGAGGTCCCCCGCCCGGACCGCGTTCTCGAAGTGGCCGTTCCCCCGGAGGGTGAACGCCCCGCGGACCTCGACCGGCCCATCGATCTCGAGCAGCCCCCGGGCCTCCAGCACCCCGAAGGTCGCGTTCCCCCCGATCGATACCGCTCCCTGCGTGCGCGCCGTACCGGCATCGACCGCCCGCGTGACCTTGACCGTCCCGTCACACTCCCAGCGCTCCGCCCGCACGGCGTCGTGCCGGGCCGTTCCCCGGTCCTCGACGTGCGGGACCCGGGGGATCTCGGGGGCCGCGACGGAACCCGGCCCCTTTCCCGAGGATGGAGGGCTTGACACGGCGACCGACCCCGTTCAGTGGCCGGTCCGGACCGGCGGTATCGCGAGTCGCCGGTGCTGGACCATGATGCACAGGTTCTCGATCACGGTCATGCCATGCGCCCGCGCCTTCGTGGCGGCCGGAGCGTTCTCCACTCCGAGCTGCATCCAGGCGACCGGGACCCCCCGGGCGATCGCCTCGTCGATCACGGGCGGGACCTGATCGCTCCGGCGGAAGAGGTCGACGATGTCCACCGCGATCTCTTTCGGGATCGCGGCGATCGATGGGTACGCGGTCTCCCCGAGCACGTTCGAGAGCATCGGGTTCACCGGTACGATCCGGTACCCCTGCCCCTGAAGGTACCGCGCGACCTCGTTCGAGTCCCGCTCGGGCTTGTCGGAGAGCCCGACGACCGCGATCGTCCGAGCGGCCCCGAGGATGCGGCGGAGCTCCGCGTCGTCTACGGACATGGACGCGAGACCACACGGGGTCGGTACTTGATGCTGACGGAACCGGGGCGTCATACGACGGTCCCGAGCCCATATCCGACCGGGGACTCCGCCCGCCATGTTCCTGGACTACGTCGGGATACGCGTCACGAACCTCGCGAGGGCCGTCCGATTCGTCCGTGAGGGGCTCGGACTCGCCGAGGTGCGGAGGGGGCGGATGGGGCACGGGGGGGTCTGGGTGCTCCTCGAGGACCGGACCTCCCACCAGCAGCTCGAGCTCAACTGGTACCCGAAACGGTCCCGCTTCGCGACCCCCTTCGTGGCGGGAGAGGGGCTCGACCACCTCGGGGTCCGGGTCCAGGACCTCGGAGCGGCCGCGAAGCAGCTCGTCGCCGCCGGGGCCCGCAAGGTGGAGGAGATCCGGTATCGCGGCCGAGTCGCCCTCGCCTACTACGAGGGCCCCGACGGGCTCTGGATCGAGCTGATCCCCTCTCCCGGCGCCTGAGCGGTCCCGCGGGGCGAGCGGGCCCGACCCGTCCGCCCTAGATCGGGGCGAGCGCGCGCCGTGGCGTCGAGACGTAGAGCGCGAGGGCCACCAGCCCGCCGACGAGGATGAGTCCGTAGCTGAGCAGGGTGCCGACGACGAGGAACGACGCGGAGACGACCGTGAGGAACGCGAACGCGTCGTGCGCGCCGTGGAGGAGCGCGACGACCACGAGGTTGCCGCCGGAGTAGCGGTACGTCGCCGCGAAGGCGAGGCCGAGGAAGAACAAGGACGGGAAGATCAGGGGCGCCGCCGCCCCGTAGGTCGTCGCGTAGTACATGTGGACGAACGCGAAGAGCACGCTGGACCCGATCGCCGGCGCGATCCAGGTCCCGGGACGGTCCCGCCAGTAGCCGAAGATCCAGCCCCGGAAGATCGTCTCCTCGAACGCGCCGACGACGAACGAGAACCCGACGAAGAACCAGGGGTCGCCGCGGGCCTGCTCGAGCGCCGGGTTCGGTCGGTTGAGCAGCCCCACGGCCGACGGGTCGACCGCCTCGTAGACGAGGAGGAGCACAAGGACGACGAGCAGGGCGAGCAGCGAGAGAAGGCCGTACCACCGGAGGCCCTCGTGGGTCGCGAGCCCCATCCGTCGGGCCCAGTCCCGGAGCGGCGCTCCGCCGACGAGCAGCGCGAAGGCGATCACCGGGATCCCGTAGACGACGAAGACGTCCCCCGGGAGGTTGCCGTAGAGGACGAGGGCGCCCGGGACCGTCTGGGGCACGAAGTACTGGCTCAGGATCGCGAAGACGGTGATCGCGACGGCCAGGCCGTACCGCCCGAGCGGAGCCGGTCGGACGGGGGTCTCGACCGGCCGGGGGCCGACGGCGCGCATGGGGCGGCGAGGGGGGCACGGTACTTATCCCCCCGCGCCGGTCGACCGCGCCAGGGGGCCCGTGGAGTTCGCGGTGCTCGTGAAGGCCGTGCCCCGCTCGGAGGCGGTACGGTACGACGCCGCGACCCGTCGCATGGACCGCGACGGGGTCGAGCTCGTGCTCAATCCGTTCGACGCCCGGGCCGTGCGCGTGGCCCTCGACCTCCGACGCCCCGGCGAGAGGGTCTCGGTCGTCTCGATGGGACCGCCGGGGTCCGAGCCGCCGCTAAGGCGGCTCCGGGGGTTCGGGGTCGACCGCGTGCTGCTCCTCTCGGACCCGGCGCTCGCCGGTTCGGACACGCTCGTGACCGCGCGGGTCCTCGTCGCCGGCCTCGAACGTACCGGACACGATGTCGTGCTCGCGGGGGCGCGGACCACCGACAGCGACACCGGGCAGGTCGGCGCCGAGGTCGCGGCGCTCCTCGGCGTGCCGCTGGTCAGCGAGGCCCGATCGATCCGACGGGACACGGACGGTCCCGGCTTCGAGGTCGAGGTCGACACCGCGACCGGGTGGGCCCGCGCCCGGCTTTCGGCCCCGTTCGTCGTCTCGGTCGACGAGAAGATCGCGAAGCCCGTTCCGACGGACCCCGGGGCGGCCGCCCCAGGGCCGGAGGGCCCGGTCGAGCGATTCCCGCTCCCGGCGCTCGGCCTCGACGCGGACCGGGTGGGGGCGCCGGGTTCCCCCACGATCGTCGGACCGATCCGGGAGGCGGTCTTCCCACGCACCCCCCGGATCTACGCGGGGGGCCCCCTCGAGGACCGCGTCCGGTCCGCCATCGGGGCGCTCTCCGGTCTCCTCGCCCGGCCGCCACCCCGCGAAATGGAGCTTCCCCCCGCCCCGGCTCCGCTCGACGACGGGAAGGAGGTGCTGGTCCTCGTGACCGGCGGGTCCGGAGAGCTCGAACCGTTCTCCCTCGGGCTCGTCTCCGAGGTACGTCGCGCGTTGCCGGGCCACGGGCCCGCGGCCGTGTGGGTCGGGCGGCCCCCGAGCGAGGCGGCGACGTTCCGCCTCGAGCGGGCCGGCACGCTCGCGGGGTACCTCGTACCGGCGACCGATCCCGATCCCCGCACGGCCGCGCTCGCGTTCGACCGGGTCCTCGCGCTCCGTCCCCGCGCCGCGGGGGCGTTGTTCCTCTCCGATCCGTTCGGACGGGAGGTGGCCGGTCGACTGGCCGCCGGCCGGGCGCTCGGCCTGATCGGCGACGCGGTCTCCCTCACGGTCGACCCGGTGGCCGGGATCGTCGGATCGAAGCCATCGTTCGGGGGCCGCACGGTCGCGGAGATCCGCTCCCGGACCCGGCCGGTACTCCTCACCGTTCGGCCCGGCACGTTCCCCCCCGCATCGGGATCGGCCCCGGAAGGGGGGTTCGGCTGGCGGACCCTGCCGGCGGTGCATCTTCCCCCGGCGGTCGACTGGACCGCCTCCGGCCGGGAGCTCGAGGGGTTCCTCGGCCCCGAGTCCCGGGACGTACTGGTCGCGGTCGGGCTCGGGATCGGGGGGCCCGAGGGGGTCGCGCGGGTCCGCGCGCAGGTCGGTCCCTGGGAAGCCGGGATCGTCGCGACCCGAAAGGTCGTCGACCGCGGCTGGGTGCCCCGTCAGCTCCAGGTCGGCCTCACCGGCCGGGCGCTCGCGCCGCGTCTCGCGGTCCTCCTCGGGATCTCGGGCTCGCCGAACCACATGACCGGCTGGTCCCGCGCCCCGGCCCTCCTCGCGGTGAACCGGGACCCCAACGCCCCGGTTTTCCGGGACGTCGACGTCGGGATCGTCGGGTCGATCGACGAGGTCCTGCCGGCGCTGGTGGAACCGGTCGCCCGTCTCCTTCGCCGCTAGCCTAGGGGCGCGCGAGGCCGAGCGCCTTCTCCGCCGCGCCGAGGCAGGCGAGGAGGTCCTCGATCGTCTCGCGCAGGCTCGACGGGGAATCGGCCGAGGCCGCGACCACGAGGTCCGATCCTTCGACCGTCACGGAGACGAAGTCGGGGTTGTCGGCGAGGACCGCCCGCCTCAGCGCGTCGGCCGACGCGGGGTCGGCGCACCGCCGGCGCAGGTGGGCGCTCACTTCGACCGGGTGCGCTTCTTCTCGGGAGGCGTCGATGGTCCCCCTCCGGTCGGGGCGGCGCCGGGTCCGCGATCGAGGGCATGCGGCACGATCGGCGCGGTGCGGGTGCGGCGGGCGACCTCCGCGCTGGCGCGCTCCTTCAGGTACGCCACGATCGAGGGCCACACCGTGCCGTCGTCCCGCTGCTTGTTCTCGAAGTTGTGCTCGCCGACGAACCGGGCGAAGGCGGCCTGGCTCGCCGCGTCCCAGCGGCCCGTGAACCGTCCGGAGTAGTATCCGAGCACGCCGAGGTCGTGCTGGAGCGCGAGCGCGACCTCGCCTGCGATCGGGAGGACGGTCGACGGGTCCTCGCGGCTCAGCATCGTCATGTCGTAGAGCCGGAAGACGCGCTTCAGCTCCTCGATCGGGGACGGGTGGTCGTCGACGCGGACATCGACCCACCGGTCGTTCCCCCCGTACCCGGCCCCGGCGCGCACGGCGAAGAGCGCGGCCGACTGCATGCCGCGTCGGTCCCCTCCTTCTCTCTGGCCGGCGGCGAGCGCCGCGAGGAGCCGGTCGAGGATGTCGCCCCCGGTCGACTCGTAGGCCCGCGCCATCCCGCGGACGACCGCCGCCCCGAAGAGGATGTTCCCCTGGCAGCAGAAACCGTCCCCGACCTCGTGACCGGCCCAGTCCATGCACTTCGCGCCGGTGAACGCGGCGGCGCCTCCCTCCCGGTCGACCACGCCGAGCTGTCGCTCGTCCCGGCCCGGGTCGGCCTCCGTCAGGCGGCGCACGACGTCTTGGGCGCGGGCCCCGCCGCGCAAGAGCGCGAGCCCCTCGGGCCCGTAATGCGTGTTCGCGAGCGCCTGGGTCGCGACCGCTCCCGCGCCGGCCTCCGCCCACGGGACGACCGAACCGACCGAGAGGAACTTCGACTGAACCGCCACGCCCCAGGTCGCGGTCTCCCGCTCGTACGCGACGATCGAGAACGTGCCGAACCGCGGGATCGCTGCCATCGGCCGGTCGGAGGTTCTCCCTCCCTTTACGTTGTGGGTCGGGACCCAGGGGCCGGGCGGCGGTCGAGCGTCGCGAGCAGCCCCTCGACAAGCTCGGTGGCCCGATCCCGATCGCCGGCCGCGAAGGCCCGCTCGGCGGCGGCGAGCTCCGCGAGCTCCCGGTCGACGTTCGCGCCGCCCGCCCGCAGTAGACCGACGAGCCGGGCCGCGAGCAGGATCCGGTTCCGTGTCCGGTCCTCCTCGGCGGAGGGATCCTCGTCTTCCGCTCCCGTGGGGACGTATTCTACCAGGCCGCGGGGCCACTCCGTGACCTCCCCTTCCCCGCGACGGACGCGGGCGCGACGCCGGGCCGCGGGGCCGGCGGGCACGGTCTCAGGCGTCCTCGGGACCCGGCGCAGGCGCGGACGGCGGCGCCCGGTCCGCGGTCGCCCGCGGCCGGGGGGCCCGCTCGCGGACCGAGCTCCAGATCCGGTCGATCGGCCCGTAGAACTCCCTCGTCACGCCGTGTGCCGCGAGGGTCTCCCGGGCCTCCACGAGCGCTGCGGCGAGGTCCTCCGACCCGACGCCATGGGCGGCGAGCCAGGCGATCGAGCCCTCGGCGAGGGCCAGCTGGTCCTCCGCGACCCGGCGCCCCCGGCGGAGCTCCCGCTCGGGAGGCGCGAGGGCGTGATCCGGGTCCCAGTGCGGGGGGACCGGCGCCGGGATCGGGACGCGGAGGCGCTTGAACGGATCGGGAAGCGAGGGCCACCGCGGCTCCGCGAACCGGATCGACAGCGCGTCGAGCGCGCTCAGCGCGCCGTCAAAGTCCCCGGCCGCGTAGGCGGTCTCCGCCTTGTCGAACGGGTGGGTGAGCTCCGGGCTCGGCGCCCCCTTGAAGATGTCGAGGAGCAGGGCGATCCGGGCCGGTCCCAGGCGGCGGAGCGCCCGCTCCGCCGCCGACTCAGGGACGGGGGGCGTGGCCGGTGGGGGAGGGGTCGGTTCCGGGGGACGATTCGGACCGCCGGGCATCGCACGGGAGGACGTTCAGAGGAACGCCTCGAACTCCTTCGTCACTTCGGGGTACTTGTCACGAACGGCCTTCAGGATGTTGTGGACGCTCAGCTTCTCGAGCGTCACCCCGCTGAGCACGTCGACGACCTTGTCGAACGTCTCGTCGCTCAGCGTCACGAGCTTCTCCTTCGCGAGCCAGTTGCGGTAGAGCTTCTCCTCGAGGCGGGCCCGCCATCCCTTCTCGTACTTCTGGAGGAACGCGCTCGACGGGTCGCCGGCGTGGGCCGCCTCGGCGGCGACCGTCCCGGCGATCTTGCCGGCGATGCAGCCGTTCGCGATCCCTCCACCCGTGAGCGGGTCGATCATCCGCGCGGCATCGCCGACCAAAAGGATCCCGTCCGCGACCGTCTGTTTGAGGGGGGCGGAGATCGAGACCCCGCCGCCGACCATGTCGATCTTCTTGCCCTTCGCGTAGCCGGGGTGGTGGTCGATCCAGCGATCGAGGTAGGTACGGGCGTCCGCGGGCGACTTCACCTGGCTCACCTGGACGCCGATCCCGACGTTCGCGAGGCCGTCCCCCTTCGGGAAGACCCAGACGTAGCCGCCCGGGGCGACCTTCCCGAGGTAGAAGTCGCAGTAGCGCACATCGGAGTCGACGTTCGTCATGCGGTACTGGAGGCAGGTATCCATGTCCCGCATCGCGATGTTCGTCGGGATGCCGGCCCACCGGCCGACCTGGCTCTCGAACCCGTCCGCGCCGATCGTGATCGGCGCGCGGATCTCGTAGGTCTGCCCGAACTCCTTGACCTTCGCCCCGACCACGCGGCCGTTCTCCTTGAGGATCCCGACCGCCGCGGTCTTGAGCTTGACCTCGACCCCGGCGTTCGCCGCGTCGATCGCGAGCTGCTTGTCGAACTCGTCGCGCTCGACGACGTAGCCGACCTCGTTGCCCGCGTGCTTCTCGTTGATCTCGAAGACCTTCTCGCTCGGCGAGTAGATCCGGGCCCCCTCGACCTCGAGGTTGATCCAGCGGCCCGGGGTGATCCCGACGTCCTTCAGCCAGTCCTTGCTCATCCCCTCGCCGCAGCGCACCGGGCTCCCGATCTCCTGGCGCTTCTCGAGCATCAGGACGCGAGCCCCGTGCTTCGCGGCCCACTTCGCCGACATGCTGCCGGCGGGGCCGGCGCCGATCACGAGGACATCCGTCTTCAGGTCCGGCATGGTTTCCTCCTTCGCCCGATCTCCGCTCACCCGATCTCGATGGCGCCCACGGGGCAGGCCTTGACGCAGACGTCGCAGCGCGTGCAGACCTTCTCGTCGAACGTGATGCGGGTCTCGTCGAGGTAGATGCAGTTCAGCGGGCAGATGCCGACGCACGCCCCGCAGTAGATGCACAGCTGGCCGGACGACTCGATGTGAAGGCTCCGCTTGCTCGCCACGGGGTCGCCGGCGAGCACCGGGGCCGGTCGCTATAAAACCCTATCCCGGAGTCGTGCGGCGGGTCCTCACGTCGCGCGCGCGACGACAGAACGGGCGGGCGGGTGCTCGGCGAGCCACCGCTCGGCGTCGATCGCCGCCGCGCACCCGGTCCCGGCCGCGGTCACGGCCTGACGGTACCGGTGGTCCTGGACATCGCCCGCGGCGAAGACCCCCTCGACGCTCGTCCGGGTGTGGTCGTGGACGCGGAGGTAGCCCGCGCTCTCGAGCTCGAGCGCGCCACGGAAGACCTCCGTCGCCGGGACGTGCCCGATCGCGACGAACAGGCCCCCGACCGCGAGGTCGCTCACGGCCCCGGTCCGGTGGTTCCGGACCCGGACCCCCTCGACCGTTTCCCGGCCGAGCACCTCCACGACCTCCGAGTCGAGGAGGAAGGAGATCTTAGGATTCTCGCGCGCCCGTTGCTGCATGATCGGGCTCGCCCGCAGGGCATTGCGGCGATGGACGATCGTGACATGGGTCGCGAAGTTCGTGAGGAAGAGCGCCTCCTCCATCGCGGTGTCGCCGCCGCCGACCACGGCGAGCGCCTTTCCCTTGAAGAAGAACCCGTCGCACGTCGCGCAGGCCGACACCCCATGGCCCTGGAGGCGCTTTTCCGACGGCAGATCGAGCCAGCGCGCGTTCGCGCCGGTGGCGATGATGACCGCGTCCGCCTCGAAGACCCCCTGGCTGCCGGTCTCGACCCGGAACGGCCGACCGGAAAAGTCGACCCGCGTCACGTTGTCGTCCACGAACTCGGCGCCGAATCGCGCCGCCTGCCGACGCATGCGGTCGATCAGTTCCGGTCCCTGGATCCCCTCCGGGAACCCCGGGAAGTTCTCGACCTCGGTCGTGATGATCAGCTGGCCGCCCGCCGGGACCCCCGAGATCACGACCGGGGCGAGCTCGGCCCGGCCGGCGTACAGGGCAGCGGTGAGGCCGGCCGCCCCGCTGCCGATGATAACGACCCGGGCCGAACGGACCGACTCCGACATGACCGTATCGACCCGCCGGGGGTTTAAAAGGGGAGTGTGCGCCCGGGCTACCGTTCGACCGCCGTCACGGCCGCTTCGGGAGACGGACGGTGTCGTTCCCGACCGCTTCGCTGTAGCCGGAGCGATGGAAGAGGAGGGGCTCGACCTCCCGGCCGCTCTCGAGGTGGACGACCTCCCCGAGGATCAAGAGATGGTCGTACGCCGGTGTCTTCGAGACGACCCGGCATTCGGCCCCCCCGAGCGCGCCGTCGAGGAGGACGAGCCCGTTCGGGCCCCGGTGGAACGGCAGGTCCCGGAACTTCTCACCGGAGGAGATCGTCCGGGCGAACCGTTCGCTCACGGGGCGCTGGTCGAAGGCGAGGAAGCTCACCGCGAACCTTCCGCTCCGCTCGATGATCGGGGTCGTGTCGGCGTCCCGGGAGAGACTGACGAGGAGCGACGGGGGCGCGAGGGAGACCGAGAGGAGCGCGTTCACGGTCAGGCCGGCGTCGGTCTCGAACTCGCGGGCGGTCACGACCGAGACCCCCGTCGCCCAATGGGCCATCCATCGTCGGAACGTGAGACCATCGAGCGGTCCGGGATCCGGCGTCACGAGCTCCCTCACTCATCCCGCCACTTGAACAGGCGGACCGCGAGGAGGAAGAGGACGACCGCGATCGCGAGGACGATCACGAGATCGGTCAGCGCCCGGCCGTTGTTCGAGAACAGCATCACCTGGTTCATCCCGTCGATGACGTAGTAGAGCGGGAGGATGTGGGCGAACTCCTGGAGACCCGGCGGGAAGCTCGAGACCTGGAAGAACGTGCCGGAGAGGAACATCATCGGGAAGGTGATGATGTTCCCGATGAGCGCCGCGCTCTCGGGGGTCTTGGCGACCGAGCCGGCCAGCATCCCGAGGGAGACGAACAGGAACGGCCCCACCATGAGGAACGGCAGGAGCCCGAGCGTGATCCCGACGTGGGCCCGGAAGAGGTAGACACCGGCCCCGATCATGATGCCGGCGGAGACGAACGTCAGGAGGACGTACCACAGGATGCGGCTCGTGAGCCACTCCGCCCGGCTGAGCGGCGTCAGGGAGAGCTCCCGGAATATCCCCTCCTTCCGGTAGCTCGACGTGATGTCGACCATCGAGAACATCGGGCTCGTGAGGATCGAGAAGCCGATCAGCCCCGGGATGAGGAAGTCGATGTACGTCAGGATCTGGCTGCCGACGTTCCGGGTCGGCCCGAGCAGGATGATCGGGGTCCCGTTCGCGGCCCGGAGGTTGAAGCCGTTCGCGACCCCGTTGACCGCGCCGACGGCGGCCCCCGACGAGGCGGCGTCCGACGGGTTCGTGAACAGCGTCAGGTTCACCGGGACGTGGTGGAGGTAGTTCTCCTGGAACCCGGCCGGGACCACGAGACCGACCGGGTCATCGTTCTGTCCGAGCCAGGTATCGAAGTTCGAGGGCGTGACCGACCGGTCCGTGACCAGGGTGACGTGCACGATCGTCGTGTTGTTGAGCGCGCTCAGGAATTGCTGGCTCACGGGCGAGTAGCCGGTCGCGTTGTGGTCCTCGTTGAGCACGTAGAGGGTCGTGGCGGTCGACCCCACCGAGGAGAAGATCAGCCCAAAGAGCCCGATCAGGATGATCGGGAAGACCAGCGAGAAGAACAGCGCGACCGGATTGCGGAGGTAGCTTCGGGCGGTGACCTTGAAGTCCGCCCCGATGTGGGAGAACCTCATGGGGGCGTCTCCGACTTCAGGGCGCCCTCATCCATCCGACCGACCAGGCGCACGAAGACGTCCTCGAGCGTGTCCTGGTGGGTCTGGAACCGCTGCCAGGGGAGTCCGCTCTCCTCCACCGCGTTCAGCACCCGCAGCACGTCCCTCTTGTCGGTGAGCGCGACTTCGACCCGTCCCTCCGCGTAGAGCGCAGAAAGCCCGAGGCGGTCGTGCAGGACCGTGGCGAGGGCGCCCGGTCCCTCGATGCTGATTCGCTCTTCCTGCCCGTGGGCCTGAATGATCTCGCTCGGGGTCCCCGAGGCGATGATCTTCCCGTGGTGGATGATCGCGACCCGGTCGGCGAGCAGCTCCGCCTCCTCGAGGTAGTGCGTCGTGAGGAAGACGGTCTTCCCGTCCCGCTGCAGCCCGCGGATGACCGCCCAGATCGCCCGGCGCGCGTGGGGATCGAGACCGGTGGTCGGCTCGTCGAGGAAGCAGATCTCCGGGTCGTTCGTCAGGGCGAGGGCGAGCCCGAGCTTCTGCTTCTGGCCGCCGGAGAGGGTGTCGTAGCGCGCGTGGATCTTGTCGAGCAGCTCGACCTTCGCGAGGAGCTCCCCCGGATCGACCTCCGTGTGGAAGAGCGTCCGGTAGTACTCGATCGCCTCTTTCGCCGTGATCTTCTCGAAGAACCGGAAGTCCTGGGGGATCACACCGATACGACGGTGGAGGGCGTTCCCCTCCGTCCAGGGGTCGAGGCCGAGGACGCGGACGGTCCCGGCGCTCCGCCGCCGGAGCCCCTCGAGGATCTCGGTGGTCGTGGTCTTGCCGGCGCCGTTCGGCCCGAGGAACGCGAAGATGGACCCGGACGGCACGGCGAACTCGATCCCGTCGACCGCGGCCAGCGGGCCGTATCGCTTGACGAGCCCCTCGACCTCGATCGCGGCCATCGACCCACGTGGCCCCGGGAGGTTAAGAAACCCACGAAGGGCCAGAGTCGCCCGGTCCGGCCCTGGGCCGAGCGCGGGGGCCGGCCGGAGCGGGTTGCGTTCCTTGCAAGGGAGTTGCGATGGCGAAACGACTTATCCCACCCGAGATGCCCCTCCCTTCCGAATCCCCGCCGATGACCCCAGCGCGCTCGTTCTCGGAGGCCCTCGTCTCGACCCCCCTGTTCTTCGAGCCGGTCCCCCCGATGGGAAGGAGCCCGGCGGCGCGCGTCACCGAGCGGGTGGAGGCGATCGCTTGCCTCGTCCGGGAGGTCCCCCGTCTCGATGCCCTCGACGTCCCCGAGCTGGTGGACGAGAACCACGAGGGCCGCCCCCGATACCGCTCGGGCGACATCCGTCCGTTCGCGGTCCGGCTGCAGGAGGCGACGGAACGTCCCGCCGTGATCAACCGGATCGTGGCCCACGTCGCCTCCGCCCCCGAGCTCGAGCGGTGGGCCACCGAGACGACCGCCCTCGGGCTGCGGCACGTGGTGCTCGTCGGCGGGGCGAGCCGCTTCATCCCGTACCCCGGCCCCTCGGTCGCGGACGCGAACCGGCTCTGCCGTCCGATCTTCCGGGACGCCGGTGGCTCGATCGGCAACATCGCGATCCCGCAGCGGGTCGGCGAACCGCACCGGATGCTGTCGAAGACCCGCGTCGGCGCCTCGTTCTTCACCACCCAGATCCTCTTTGACGGCGACCGGGCCGTCGACCTGGTGCGGCAGTACGCCTATCTCTGTCGCCAGGCCTCGATCCCTCCGGCGACCGTCCTGCTGGGCTTCGCCCCGGTCGCGGACGACCAAGACGTCGAGTTCGTCCGATGGCTCGGCGCCGAGATCCCGGAGACGATCGAACAGATGCTCCTCGAGGAGGACGAGGCGGAGGTCCTTCGGCGAAGCGAGGCCCGGGCGATCGCGCTCTGGGAGACCGTTCGCGCCACCGTGGCCCGAGAGGAGCTCGAGGTCCCCCTCGGCGTGAACGTGGAGCAGGTCTCCTCCCGTCACCTCGACGCCGCGGCCCACCTGCTCCGCGAGTTCGCCCGGCGCATCGACTCGGTCCCGTCCGCCGGACCGGGCACGGAGGCGCCGGACCCGAGCCCGGGGCGGTCCGCCCCCTCCGGCTCTACCGTCTAGGCGGGCGTCGGCGGACGGTCCGATCGACCGGCCGTCCGTCGATCCACCACGGCGTCCCGTCCACGTCGACATCGGCCCCGGCGAGCGTCGTCCGAAAGATGGACGGGGCCTCTCGGACCCCTGCGGCCCGGGGTCCCCGGGCGATCACGAGCCCGATCACGCCCGTTCCGAGGTCCCCGATCTCCGGGGCCCGACCGGCCGACGGATTGAGCCCGAACGTCACGGCCCGAACGATCGTGGGCCGGGGTCTCCGGGGACCGAACGTCGCCGCGAACGCCCGCCCGCCCCGGCTGAACGCGAACTCGGCGAGCCGCCCCTCGTGGAACCGGAACCGGGCCCCGTAGGAGACCGGAGGGTCGGTGGACCGGTCGTACGTCGGGCGGTTCGACTCCCACGTCCCCTCCGGGGATCGGGCGACGATACCCGCCGAGACCCGTCCGGTCGGAAGGGTGGTCCACTCCCTCCGGGACCGCCGGTTGGGACCGTGAGGTCGTCCGTCCTCGACCGCCCGGCTCCCCGGGGCGAGCCGGAGCTCGAGGTCGGTCCCGTTCGGATGCCGCACGCTCAGGCGACGGGCCCGGGCGAGCCGACGGAGCACCGCGGCCCCCCGGCGCGCGAGCCGCTCCGGCGGCACCAGGGTCGCCGACAGCATCTCCTCTTGCCACGCGGTGAGGTCGGCCCGGTAGCGCGCGGCCGCCTCCGGGGTGACCGTGGCGATCGCGAGGCGTACGGCCCGCAGGCGCGCGCGCCGGGCTTCGCGCCACCATCGCTCGCCGTGGCGGTCGAGAAGCGCCGTGCGGTCGGCCGGCGTGAGGCCGAGCAGCCGGTGATATCCCTCGGGTCCGGGAAGATAGACATACGCGTCGCTCGCCCGGGCCCATGCGGGGGAGGCGCCGGGGTACGGGGGGGTCCCCGGCAGGGTCACCGAGCGGAAGAACGCCTCCTCGTCCTCGACGACGAGCGCGGCCTCGGCGCCCATCCGCCGGGCCTCCACGACGATCCCCCGGGCCCAGCCGAGGGCGTGGCTCCAGGACTCGACCGTCACCCGTTCCCCGGGGCGTACCGAGAGGTACCGCCGGAGGACGTGCGCGCCGAGGGCCTCGTCCGGTCGACTCGGCACGCCGCTCCTCACCGGGCCGGCGTGGCCCGCCCGTCCTCCCTGTGGGGGTGATGGTGCCCGGTCCGTCCCCCGGCGACGGCCGGGGTGGCCGCGAGCCACCCTCCGTCCAGGATCCCCTTCACCCCGCGCAGGTCCTCGGCGGCCGACTCGATCTCCCGTCGCCGTCCCAGGAGCACGACCACCTCCGCGCAGGCGTCCCCTTCGAGGTGCACGTGGGTCGTCGAGCGGATGTGTTCTCCCCACCGGTGCTCCGCGGCGGTCAGCCGCCGGAGGACGTTGGGGGCGGAATGCCGGTAGAGGAGGGCCACGACGCCGAGCGCATCCGCCTCCGGGTCCGTGAGCGTCCGCTCCGAGAGCTCCTTGCGGATGAGGGCGCGAACGGCATCCGAACGGCTCGGGCTGTTGCGCTCCCCGACCCACCGGTCGAGGAGCGCGAGCAGATCGGGCTCGATCGACACTCCCACGCGGACGACGCGTCGGCTCACGGATTCGGTGCCGGGGGCGTCGCCTCGGTCTCGGAGGGCGTCGCGGGCGCTCCGGATCCGGGGAACCCCCTCTGTTCGTATCCCTTGATCCGGTAGATGAGCATGGCGATGAGCCAGCTTGCGACGAAGATAGCGACCACGACGTAGCCGATGCTCTCGAGGTTGAGCCCGGCGAGGGCGGTCCAGAACGGCCCGCTGAGGCCGATCTCCGATCCCACCACGCCGAGGAGCTCCATGCCCCCGATGGCGAAGGCCACGAGCACGGAGATCACCGTCAGGGTCAGGTTGTAGAACACCTTTCGGATCGGATTGTTGAACGCCCACCCGTAGGCATAGCGCATCGCGAACCCGTCCGAGGTATCGGAGAGGACCATCCCGCAGGTGAAGAGCAGCGGGAGGACGAGGATCGTCCACAGCGGGACGGTGCCCGACACCCCGATGCCGACGCTCAGCACGATGAGCGCGATCTCGGTCGCCGTGTCGAACCCCAGGCCGAACAGCACGCCGACCGGGTAGATCTGCCACGGTTCCTCGACCGTGCGGAAGAGCCGGTAGAAGTACCGGTAGAGGAACCCGCGCTGGTTGAGCTGGGCCTCGTACTCGGCCTCGTCGAGGCGTCCGGTCCGGGCCGCCCGGAACATGCGGTAGACCTCGAAGACGATCAGGAGGTTGATGAACCCGATCAGGAAGAGGAAGAAGCCGGAGATGGCGGTCCCGAGGACCGCCCCGATCGACTGGATCGCCCCGAGGTGGCTCTTGATGTAGTTGGTGAGGAAGATCAACGCGACGATGAGCCCGGCCACGATCGTGGAGTGGCCGAGGGAGAACCAGGTACCGACCGTGAGCGGCCGCTTCCCGTCGTGGAGCAGCTTGCGCGTCGTGTTATCGATCGCCGCGATGTGGTCGGCATCGAACCCGTGACGGAGACCCAGGATGTAGGCGATGAGGCCGATCCCGGCGAGTACCGGCCAGCGGAGCCCGAGGAGGTAGGAGGCGTAGAATCCGCCGATCGTGGCCCCGACGATCACCGTGTAGAGGAGGGCCATCCGGGTCCGTTCCCCCGCGGTGAGGCGCAGGTCGGCCCCACCGGCCCGGAGGGAGGAGGATGCCATCGTCCCGCCCACACGGCCGGTGGGTTTAACCGTTATGTCGTCTTCAAAAATCGTCACACCGGCGGGGACCGTCAGTGGAGGGCGGCCGTGAGCGCCGCCGTCGCGGGCGCAAGGTCCTCGTCCCCGAGCAGGAAGATCGTGTCGGTGTAGCAGGAGAGCGCCTCGACGATGTTGATCCCGCGGGTCGAGAGCACACCCGTCAGGTGACGGAGGAGGCCCGGGGTCTCCTCGATGCTCTCGGGGCTCGTCACCGCGACCTCGATCAGGTTCTTGCGGACGGAGATCACCTGGCTCTCCCGCAGGGCATGGGTCACCCGGGTCACCGAATCCTCGTCCACGAGGACGACCGTGCCCCGGGAGACCTGGATGAGGCGGCAGAGCGAGTTCTCGTCGAGAAGCTCTTCGACGACGTCCCCCAGGCGCTGAAGGACCTCCACCCCTTCGGCGACCGTCACGGCGGCGACCCGGGTCCGCGTCTCGATGCGGCTCTTGCGCAGGACCCGACGGACCCCGGCCTCCCGGAACGCTTCCCCGCCCCGGGGGTACCGGCGGCAGGCCGCGAGGATGGCATCCGTTCCCTTGAGGCCGAGCTCCTCCCGGATCCGTCGGGCGATCGCGGAATAGTTCCCGATCCGCAGCCGGATCGCGTCGGCGATGACGGGGTGGGCGTCGAGGTACTCGCGGACCTGCACGGCGACGGAACGATCGGGCATAATTGTCTCATTTAGGACAAAACTGCCTAATTGTGTCCAGCGACGGTCACATCCTATAAATCCCTCTCCCCCGCTCGCATGCGCACCCACACCGACCGTGCCGAAACCAAAGATCGTCCTGGCGTATTCCGGGGGGCTCGACACCTCCGTCGCGATCCCCTGGCTCCGAGAGAACAAGTCCGCGGACGTCGTCGCGGTGACCGTCGATGTCGGCCAGCCGGTCGACCTCGAGCGGGTCCGCCGCAAGGCCGAGGCCTCGGGGGCGACCCGGGCCTACGTGGCCGATGCGCGGAGGGAGTTCGCCGAGGAGTTCATCGCTCCGGCGCTGCGGGCGAACGCGCTCTACGAGGGGGTCTACCCGCTGAGCACCGCCCTCGCGCGGCCGCTCATCGCCCGGCACCTCGTCCGGGTCGCCCGGAAGGAGGGCGCCCAGTACGTCGCCCACGGCTGCACGGGCAAGGGCAACGACCAGGTCCGGTTCGACCTGTCCACGACCGGCCTCGCCCCCGAGCTCGAGGTGATCGCCCCGGCCCGGGAGTGGTCGATGACGCGCGAGGACGAGATCGGGTTCGCCCAGGCGCACGGTGTGCCGGTCGACGCGACGAAGGCCTCGCCGTACAGCACCGACGAGAACCTGTGGGGCCGCTCGGTCGAGTGCGGCATCCTCGAGGACCCGAGCGTCGAGCCCCCCGAGGAGGCGTTCGGCTGGACGCGGGCTCCGTCGGAAGGACCGGACGAGCCCGAGTACGTCACGATCTCCTTCGAGCGGGGCACGCCCACCGGTCTCAACGGCCGTTCGGCGCCCCTCCACGAACTGATCGCGGAGCTCAACCGGACGGCCGGAACGCACGGGGTGGGTCGGATCGACCACCTCGAGTCCCGGGTCGTCGGGATCAAGTCCCGCGAGGTCTACGAGTGCCCGGCGGCGGTCGTCCTGATCGCGGCCCATCAGGCGCTCGAGGCGCTCGTGCTCCCCCGGGACGTGCTCGACTACAAGCGCTCGGTCGAGCAGCGGTACTCCCAGCTCATCTACGACGGTCTCTGGTTCACCCCGCTCAAGAGCGCGCTCGACGCGTTCGTCACCGCGACCCAGGAGCGGGTGTCGGGCGAGGTGGCGGTCAAGCTCTACAAGGGGTCGGCGCGGGTCACGGGACGGCGCTCGGAGAACGCGCTGTACCAGACGGCGCTCGCCACGTACTCCTCCGGCGACCAGTACCGCCGTCAGATGGCGGAGGGGTTCATCTACGTCTGGGGGCTGCCCGCGCGCACGTGGGCCGCCGTGGGGGCGCGATCCGCCCCGGCCGTGGTATCGCCGACCCGGACGCGCGCTCGTCGTTGAGCCCCGTTGAGCCGCTCATGACCGGATCCACTGCCCCACCGTCGTACGTGCGTTCTCCCGGCGCGGCGTTCCTCGCCTCGCTCCCGGTCGACCGGGCCCTGGCCCGGTTCGATCTCGCGGGAAGCATCGCGCATGTGGAGATGCTGGTCGCCTCGCGCCTCCTCCCCGCCGACGAGGGGGATCGACTCGTGGGGGGGCTTCGCGCGATCGCGCTCGAGATCGCGGCCGGGACGTTCCCCTGGCGGACCGACCTCGAGGACGTCCACACGAACGTGGAGCTTCGGCTGACCGAGCTCGTCGGACCGGTGGGGGGGAAGCTTCACACCGCGCGCAGCCGCAACGACCAGGTCGCGCTCGACGAGCGGCTCTATCTCCGGGCGACCGTCCGCGGGATCGTGGGGTCCCTCCTCGACCTCGGCTCCGTCCTCCTCGAACGGGCCCGCGCGGAGGCCTCCACCCCGATGCCCGGCTACACGCATCTCCAGCGGGCCCAGCCGGTGACGGTCGGTCACTGGCTGCTCGCGCACTTCTGGCGGATCGACCGGGACGTCGATCGGCTGCTCGCGACGGCCGCTCGAGCGAACGTCTCCCCGCTCGGCGCGGGAGCGCTCGCGGGCTCGACCCTCCCGATCGACCCGAAGTTCGTGGCCGACCGCCTCGGGTTCGACCGCGCGTTCGAGAACTCGATCGATGCCGTGAGCGACCGCGACTACTTCGCGGAGCTGCTCTTCGATCTCGGGCTCCTCGCGGTGCACGCGAGCGCGCTCGCCGAGGAGATCGTCCTCTTCGCGTCGAAGGAGTTCGGGTACCTCGAGCGGACCCCCTCGCTCGGCTCGGGGAGCTCGCTCATGCCGCAGAAGCGGAACCCCGACGTCGCCGAGCTCGTGCGCGGGAAGGCGGGGCGGGTGATCGGTGACCTGGTCGCCCTCCTCACCACCCTGAAGGGGCTCCCGCTCGCCTACGACCGGGACCTCCAGGAGGACAAGGCCCCGGTCCTGGACGCGGTGGGGACCCTCCACGACGTGGTGACCGCCCTCGCGAGCGCTCTGCCGACCCTGACCCTCGACCGGGGGCGGCTCGCGAGCGCATCGGCCGACCCTGAGCTCTACGCCACCGACCTCGCGGAACGCGCGGTCGAACGGGGGGTACCTTTCCGGGTCGCGCACGAATCGGTCGGTACGCTCTACGCCGGACCGGGGGGACCGGACGTCGTCGCGGTCTCCGCCGGTCTCGGTATCCCGTCGGGGAGCGCGGAAGGCGGGATCGACCCGCTCGCCGCGCTGCGGCGGCGCCGCTCTCCCGGGGCTCCCGGGGCGATCTCCTCCCAGCTGGAGCTTGCCGGCGCGCGCCTAGAGGACCGCCGGAACTCACTCTCCTCGCTCGACCGGAAGGTCGCGCAGATCGAGGAGCTTTTGACCGAGGTGGCAAAGTGACGCAGTGCCCTGAGTGCGACGCGGCCGTGGCGAACAGCGCGATGGTGACCGGGGAGATCTTCCCCTGCCCCGATTGCGGGACCGAGCTCGAGGTCACCGGCAAGGAGCCCTTCACCGTCGAACCTGCCCCGAAGGAAGCCGAGGACTGGGGTGAGTGACGGGTTCCGGCTCGGGCTCTTCTCGACGATCATCCGCCCGGAGGAGAAGTGGCTCCTCGCGGCGGCGGAGGCCCGGGGCATCGCGGTCGACCGGATCGATGACGGGGAGGTGACGTTCGGCCTCGAACGCCCGGCGCACCTCCCCGATGTGGTGCTGAACCGATCGGTCAGTCACACCCGCTCGGTCTACGCGGCCCGGTGCTTCGCCCACTACGGCGTACCGACCGTCAATGAGCCGGACGTGATCGACCTCGCGGGCGACAAGATCCGGACCTCGCTCCGGCTCTTCGAGCGCGGGGTGCCCACGCCCCGGGTCGTCGTCGCCCTCTCGCCCGAGGCGGCCCTGAAGGCCGTGGAGTCGGTGGGATACCCGGCGGTGCTGAAGCCGGCGGTCGGCTCCTGGGGCCGCCTGATGGCCAAGGTCTCGTCCGCCGACGAGGCGCTCCAGGTCATCGAGCACAAGAGCGCCCTGGCCTCGCCGATCCACTCGATCTACTACGTCCAGGAGTACGTGCCGAAGCCCGACCGGGACCTGCGCGCGTTCGTGGTCGGCTCGGAGGTCGTCGCGGCGATGTTCCGGCGATCGTCGGAGTGGCGGACGAATGCCGCCCGTGGGGGCCAGGTCGAGCCGGCGCCCCTCACCCCGGAGCTCGTGGACCTGTCCCTGCGGGCGGCGGCGGCGGTCGGCGGGGGGGTCCTCGCGGTGGACCTCATGGAGTCCCCGAAGGGCCTCGTCGTCCACGAGGTGAACCCCACCCCCGAGTTCAAGGCCCTGAGCGGAACGACCGGCGTCGACATCGCCGGCAAGATCGTCGATCACGCGGTCGGGATCGGCCGGCGATGAAGGTCTCCGTGGTCGGGGGCTCCGGCTACGTCGGCGGCGAGCTCCTCCGTCTCCTCGCCCGGCATCCGGCGGCCGAGCTCTCACAGGTGACGTCGGACTCGATGGCCGGTCGCCCGCTCTCCCGTGCCCACCCGACGCTGCGCAAGGTCTCCTCGCTCACGTTCGTGCCCCACGCGGCGCTCGGCCCGGCGGACGTGACGTTCGTCGCCACCCCCCACGGGGAGGCGATGGCCCGGATGCCCGAGCTCTTGGCGAGCGGAGGGACCGTGATCGATCTCTCGGCCGACCATCGGCTCCGGGACCCCGCGCAGTATCCGCGCTACTACCATGCCGACCACCCGCATCCCGAACTGCTCTCGCGGGCCGTCCCGGGGATCCCGGAGTTCTACCGGGACGCCCTGCGCGGCGCTTCGCTCATCGCGGTGCCGGGATGCATCGCCACGGCGGCGATCCTGGCGCTGAAGCCGCTTGCGGCGCAGGGGTGGATCGGCCCCTCGCCGATCGTCGTCGACGCGAAGAGCGGCTCCTCCGCGAGCGGACGGGACGCGGGCCCCGCCGGTCTGCACGCCGAACGGTCCGGCGTCATGCGGGCCTACGCTCCGACCGGGCACCGCCACACCGCGGAGATCGAGCAGGAGGTGGGGAGCCCCGTCGCGCTCTCGTGCCACGGGGTCGAGGCGGTCCGCGGGGTGCTCGCGACCGCCCACGTGTTCCTCCGGCAGCCGGTCACGGAGAAGGACCTCTGGCGGACCTACCGGGCCGCGTTCGGGTCGGAACCGTTCGTCCGCATCGTCCACGAGTCGGACGGCCTCTACCGGGAACCCGAACCGAAGATCCTCGCGGGGACGAACTTCTGCGACATCGGGTTCGCCGTCGACGCGTCAAGGGGCCGGGTGGTCACCCTCTCCGCGCTCGACAATCTCATGAAGGGGGCCGCGGGCGCCGCGGTCCAGTGCTTCAACCTGAAGGCCGGGGTTCCCGAGACGACCGGGCTCGACTTCCTCGGGCTGCACCCGATCTAGGGGCGACATGACGATCGTCGTCAAGGTCGGCGGGGCGCTTGGGAACGCGATCGACCCGGTCCTCGCGGACCTCGCGGGCCGGCGGAACGTGGTCCTCGTCCACGGGGGGTCGGCGGAGATCGATCGGCTGGGAACCGCCCTCGGCCGCCCGTCGGAGTACTACACGTCCCCGAGCGGGGTCGTGTCGCGGAAGAGCGATCCCGCCCATCTCGAGGTCGTGGTCCTCGCCCTCGCCGGCAAGGTGCAGACCGAGCTCGTCGCGGGTCTCGGCCGGTTCGGCGCCCCGGCCGTGGGGCTCTCGGGGGTGGACGGGCGCCTCCTGCTCGCCCGGCGGAAGGCCGGGGCCCGCGCCGTCGTCGACGGGCGCGTCGTCCGCGTGACCGACGACCGTTCCGGATCGATCGAGCACGTCGACGCCGCGCTCCTCCGCCTGCTGCTCGGGGCCGGCGTCATGCCCGTCGTCGGGCCGCCCGCGGTCACGGCCGAGGGAGAGATCGTGAACGTCGACGCGGACCGGGCGGCGGGGGCGATCGCGGCCGCCCTTCGGGCCGAGGCGCTGGTCCTTCTGACGAACGTTCCGGGCCTCCTGCGCGACCGGAACGACCCCGAAAGCCGGGTCCCTCATGTCGCACGCGCGGAGTTCGACGCCGCTCTCTCGCTCGCCGAGGGACGGATGCGGAAGAAGCTCCTCGCCGGCCAGGAGGCGCTGGAGGGGGGCACCTCGCGGGTCATCCTCGCCCCGTCCACCCGACCGGATCCGGTCGCGGCGGCGCTCCGGGGCGAGGGGACGGTCCTCGAATGACGGCGGCACCGGCCCACGGCCCGAGAGAGTTCGGGGCCCCTTCCCATCCGCGTCCGCGGATCGTGCGCGGCGCGGGCGCCTCGCTCTGGGACGACGCCGGGCGGCGGTACGTCGACCTCGGAGCCTCGCACGGGGTCGGCAACCTGGGCGCCTCGCCCCCCGAGGTCGTCCGGGCGATCGGGGCCCAGGCCCGGGAGCTCCTCTACCTCGGGACCGGCTACGAGAGCCCGGTCCGGGAGGCGTTCCTCGACCGGCTCCTTTCGCTCCTTCCCGACCGGTTCGGTCGGGTCTTCCTGTCGAACTCCGGGACCGAGGCGGTCGAGGCGGCGATCAAGATCGCCCGGTCGGCGACCGGACGGACGAAGGTCGTGGCCGCGATGCGCGGCTTCCACGGTCGGACGATGGGCGCGCTCAGCGCGACCTGGCGGCGCGAGCTCCGAGAGCCGTTCGAGCCTCTCGTCCCGGGGTTCGTCCACGTCCCGTTCAACGACCCAGCGGCGCTCGAAGCCGCGGTCGACGAGTCGACCGCTCTCGTCCTGCTCGAACCGGTCCAGGGGGAAGGCGGGGTGCACGTCGCCCGGCCGGAGTATCTCCGTGCGGCCCGGACCGCGACGGAACGGTCCGGGGCGCTCCTCGCGCTGGACGAGGTCCAGACCGGCATCGGACGGACCGGGCGCCTCTTCGCCTTCGAGCGCTGGGGGATCGTCCCCGATCTCCTCACGCTCGCGAAGTCGCTCGCCGGGGGGTTCCCGATCGGGGCGACGGTCACGACCGAGGCGATCGCCGCCCGGTTCCGGGGGACCCACCACTCCACCTTCGGGGGGAACCCGCTCGCCTGCGCCGCCGGCCTCGCCTCGCTCGAGTACGCCGTGCGGGAGCACCTCGCGGAGCGGGCGGAGCGTCTCGGCGCCCGCGGGATGGCGCGGCTCGCCGGACTTCCGACCCGGAACGTCCGAGAGGTCCGCGGCCTCGGCCTGCTCCTCGGCGTCGAGATGAAGGAGAAGGTCGCCCCGTACCTCGCCGAGCTCGAACGCCGCGGGTTCCTCGCCATCCCTGCGGGGGCCACGGTGTTGCGTCTCCTCCCTCCGCTCGTCATTCCCGAGGAGGATTGGGAGGCCGGGCTCGACGCGATCGTCGAGGTCGTGGGCCATGGATGAGCTGGAGGCCCTCGCGCACCTCGTCCGGGCGTACAGTCCGTCCGGCCGGGAGCGTCCCGGGGTCCTCGCCTTCGTGCGCCTGGCCCGCCGGCTCGGCTACGACACCCGGATCGACCCGGTGGGCAACGGGCATGCCATCCTAGGGCGTGACCGGCCCGAGGTCGTCTTTCTCGGTCACATCGACACCGTGGAAGGTCGCCTTCCCGTCCGCCGGCAGGGGAGCCGGCTCACCGGTCGGGGGACGGTCGACGCGAAGGGACCGCTCGCCGCGGCGCTGCTCGCCGGACGCGCCTCTTCGGGTCCGGGACGGATCCGGGTCATCGCCGCGGTCGGGGAGGAGACCGACAGCCGGGGGGCCCGCCATCTGCTCGGTCGGTTGCGGCCCGGGTCGGTCATCGTGGGGGAGCCGAGCGGTTGGGACGGCATCACCGTCGGCTACAAGGGAGAGCTCCGGCTCACCGCCACGTTCCGGGGCGCGCGGACGCACTATTCCTCTCCCCACCCGACGGCGATGGATCGGGCCATCGACTGGACCGCTGACGTGCGGAGCTACGCGGCCGCCCACCGCGGGGGGTCGCCGTTCGCCTCGCTCACCGCGAAGGTGGTGGCCCTCGAGGGACGGTCCCGGGGGGATGAGGAGACCGCGCGGGTCACGGTCGACCTTCGGTTGCCGCCGTCCCTCTCGCCCTCCGACACGCTCCGGGGCCTGCCCCGAACGGGTCGGCCCGGCCGGTTCACGGTGACGATCCGGGTCGATCCGTTCGAGGTCGACCGGACGAACCCGGTCGTGGCCGCGCTCCTCGCCGGGGTCCGTGCGGCCGGGGGCCGGCCGACCCTGTGGCGGAAGGGCGGGACCTCGGACCTCAACCTCGTGGTACCGGCGTGGAAGGTCCCCGGGGCCGCCTACGGGCCCGGGGACGCCCACCTCGACCACACCCGAAAGGAGTCGGTGAGCCGGGCCGACCTCGGCCGGTCGGTGACCGTCCTGACGGTCGCCTTCGACCGGCTGCGGTCGCTCCCGCTCACTCCTCGACGATCGGACGACGGTGCTTGATGAAATCCCCGCGGTCGAGCTCCCGCATCGCCTCGACGAGCTCGTCGCGCCGGTTCATCACGATCGGACCGTACCAGGCGACCGGCTCGTGGAGCGGGCGACCGGTGACGAGCAGGAAGCGCATCCCGCGGTCCGAGGCCCGGGCCCGGACCGGGCCGCCCGGGCCGAACAGCACGGTCTCTCCCCCCGGGACGGGGGCGGTGTCGTCCCCCGCGAAGGATCCCACCCCGTCGATCGCGTGGGCGAACGCGGTGTACCCCGGGGGCGTCGCGTACTCGAACGTGCCCTCCGGCGGGACGCGCACATCGAGGTACGTGGGGTCCACGGGGATCCCGCGGACGGGCCCCTCGACCGTACCGAACGTGCCGGCCACGACCTTGACGCGGTCCCCGGCGTCCGTAGTGACCTCCGGGATATCGGACGCCGAAAGGCCCCGGTAGGCCGGGACGCTCATCTTCTCCCGCGCGGGAAGGTTGACCCACAGCTGGAAACCGGACATCGTCCCTTCGGTGCGCTGGGGCATCTCCTGGTGGATGATCCCGGAGCCGGAGTTCATCCACTGGACGTCCCCGGTCCCGATCACACCGGAATTGCCGAGGGTGTCCCCGTGCTCGACCTTGCCGTCGAGCACGTACGTGACGGTCTCGATCCCCCGGTGGGGATGCCAGGGGAACCCGGCGAGGTAGTCGGCCGGGTTCGACGAGCCGAACCGGTCGAGGAGGAGGAACGGGTCGAAGAGGGGGACCTCCGGGTTCGAGAACGACCGGCGCAGGCGAACGCCGGCCCCCTCGATGGTCGGGACCCCGGGAAAGCGTCGTACGATCGAACGGAGCGGATCGGGCATGGGCGTAACCTCACGTTACTGGATTACTCAAGGTAATTAAAGAGGAGGGAACCCGGACGCCACCACGCCCCCGCCGAGGCGGAGGGCCGGCTCCTTTCGGAAGCAGGATCCCCCTCTCCCCGGCGCGGGTCTAATAGGGGGCGGGTCCTCGGCCCGGCGATGTCCGCGCGGTCCTGCCCGCACTGCGGGGCACCCGTGCCCGCCGGCGCCTCGTTCTGCGCCCGGTGCGGCGCGGCGCTCCCGACCCCTGCTGCGCCCGCCCCTCCGTCCGGGACGACCGCGGGAGTCCCCGCCCCCTTGCCTCCCCCGCCCGGATACGCTCCCTATGCGCCGGGGCAGGTCCCCTCCCCGTCGACCGGGGCCACGGCGGCGACCGATGTGGCCGCCCTGTCGAACGTGTTCTGGGCCGCGCTCCTGATGCTGCTGGGCGGGGTCGTCGACATCGTGCTGCTCGCGGTCGGCAATCTCTCGCGGCTCGTCACCGCGACCTCGACCGCCGGCCAGGTGACCCTCTCCCTGCCCAACCCGTGGCTCTGGGTCGGGATCCTCTCGCTCGCGGCGGTGTTCTCGCTCCTCTCGCTCTTCCTGCTCCGCGGGGCGTTCCACGGGCTCTCGGGCATCGACCCGAACTTCCGGACCCCGGCGCTCCTGTCGCTCCTCGCGCTGGTCGGGGTCGCCCTCCTCCTCGTGGGGGCCGCGCTGGTCCTGCACGGACTGTATGTCGCGGTGTCGTGCGTGGGAGCCGGAAATCCCATCACCCGAGCCTGCCTCCTGACGAGTTCGTTCTGGGCGGGGGTCGCTCTCGCCGGCATCGGGGGAGTGCTCGCGCTCGTGGGACTGATCGGCGTGCTCCTCGGGTTGTGGCGGGTGGGGACACGGTACAACGACACGCTGATCCACGTCGCGACGATCCTGCTGATCTTCCCGTACGTCAACGTGGTCGCGTCCGCGCTGCTGCTGGCCAGCATGCAGTCCCAGCGGCGCCGGATCGGGTCGATGGCGGGGGTCCCCCCGACGGCGGTATAGGGGACCGGTCCCGCCCTCGGCGCCGTCCCGTCCGCGGTCCCGTGGGCCGTACGGGCGATGGGGGTCACGTCGCGTGAACGGAGCGGAGCACCCACGTCAGGACGAACCCGAGCGCGATCCCGGAGGCCGGCCCGGCCGCCCATCCCGCTAGGATCGCGCGGACCGGTTTCCAGAGGACCGTCGGCTCCCGTCGTGCCATCCCTGTCCCGATCATCGCGCCGACCAGCGCCTGGTTCATCGACGTGAAGTAGCCGAACGCGACGTACGCGAGGATCACCAGCACCTGTCCGAGCTGCGCTGCCACGGCGGTGCGAGGGGTCAGGCGAACGATCTCGAACGCGACACGTTCGAGGAGCGGTCGGCCCCAGGTGAGGATCCCGAGCGCGAGCCCGATCCCTCCGACGAGCCCAGCCATGGCGAGTCCGAAGAGGCCCGTCATCAAGAACGCCCCGGAGGCGTTCGCGACATCGTTCCCTCCCATCGCGAACGACGCCGCCGAACCGACCACCACGAGTCCCACGACGGCGACGGTCGCGGGGCTCCTTTTCTTCGGTCCCGTCGCCGGTTCGGGTGCAAGGGTGCGATCGGCAAGCCGGACGAGGACGAAGGCGATGGCGAACGCCGCGAACGGAGCGATCGCCCACAGGACGACGAAACGGCCGATCGTCCCCCACTCCACCGGGATCCCGTCCCCGAGTCCACCCCCGACCGCCGAGAAGACGAGGATCTGGATCGTCGAGGTGGGGATCCGCAGGACGTTGTAGAGGCTGGTCAGCGAGAAGGCCGCCACGACGATCCCGAGGGCTACGCCGAGGGAGAGAGCGGGGGTCGCGAGGATCGCGTGCCCGACGGTCGTCTCGACGCCGCCGCTCGCGAACGTCGCCCCGAGGAGCGCGAGCGGGGCCATGAGGAGAAGCGCCGACCCGGACCGTATCGCGCCGGCGGCATACGGCATGCCCATGCACGCTCCCGTGTAGTGCGCGCCGATGCTGACGGCGAACGCGAGCGCCGCCGCGATGAGGAGGCCCTCGACGATCACCCGCCTACCCCCCCTCGCGGCCGGGAATGGAACCGGCTCGGCGGGTACCCGATTCCCGGCACGCGCGACACCAACCGCTCCCGAGGGGATTCGGTCCCCTCCTTAAGGAGCCGACCCGCACGGAAAGCGCGGCCACCCCGAAGGGGGCCGGTAGCGGCCGAACGTCCCGATCCGGCTCGGTGACGGACGCATCCCCGAATCTCCCACAGTGCCCCGCGGGTCTGACTGCGCGGAAGGATCGACGATGCCCCGCGGCCCCGGCAATGAGGTCTGCCTGGGATCGTCGGTCCCCCGAATGTCGAAAGACCGTGCGAGGGCGGAGGCCGCGAAGCCCCGGGAGTCAGAGCGCCACGGATACCGTCCCGGCTGCCGGTCCCCCTGGACCGACTGGCGGGCCGCTTCCCCCGAACCCCGAACGGATTCGCTCCGGTCCGCTCACCACGGAGGGCGGGCCGCCGCCGCGTCGACCGCCATCAGCAGGAAGAGCACCGCAAGGTAGGGCGAGGTGAGCTTGAACAGACGCCAGGCGTTGATTAGCGTCGGTCGGTGGATGAGGAGCGCGCTGGCGGCGATCAGGACCGCGCCGAGCCCCGCCGCCCCGATCCCCGTGGCGTAGCCGAACGGAGATCCCGGAACGAACGGCAGGGCGAGGGTGAAGATCGCGAGCAGCGCCGAGGTGGCCGCGATGCATCGGATGCCGCTTCTGACCCCGAGCACCACGGGCAGCATGGGGACCTGGGCCCGGGCGTAGTCCTCACGGGACCGGATCGCCAGGCTCCAGATGTGGATCGGCGTCCAGAGGACCACGAGCGACGCGAGCAGGATCCCGGTGAGGTCGATGCGACCGGCCACGGCCACGTACCCGACGAGCACCGGGATCCCCCCGCTCGGCGCTCCGAGAATGATGTTCCAGTACGTCCGTCGCTTCGTCAGCACGTTGTAGACGATCACGTTGTCCGCGAGGCCGATCGCGACCAGACCGACCGGGACGAGCCCGAGCGGCAGCGTCGCGACGAGCCCGAGGGCGGCGAGCGCGATCCCATACGCGAGCGCGCGGGGGGGCGGGATCGCGCCGGACGGGAGCGGACGGTCGCGCGTGCGTTCCATCCGCGCGTCCATGTCCCGATCGACGTAGTTGGTGAGGGCTCGGGCCCCCATGCTGGAGAGCGTGATCGCGACCGCGATCCCGAGGAGCTGGAGCGGGTCCCTCGCCCCCCCGGCGATGATCCCGCCCGCCACCGCCGTGAACACGAGCAGCCCCACGATCGGGGGGTTCGTGAGCCGCAGGTAGTCGCGGATCGCCATCGTACCTCCCCACCCGCGGGTCCCCGCCCGGCGGTCGGGTACTTCCGGTCCGGCCGTCTATAAGATGCCGAAGTCGGGAGGAGTTCACGGTCGGACCGGGTTCCTCCGCAGACCGGCGGCCTTCGCACCGGGCCGAACAGGTTCGGAACCTACCAAAGGCACCTTATTGAGTCGGGAGCCGTCTCGAGACCCTCGAGGGTCGAATGGCTCGTCAGGGCGTTCCACGACGTCCTACCCCTTCAAGAGGCGGGGAATGATGGGAGACACCATGTCCCCGGCCCTCCAGGTGCACCTGGACAGCTGGCTTCGGGAGTTCGGGCCCCGGGGAACGGAACAGGCGGAGGCGGGCTCGGTCTCGCAGCTCCTGGACGTCCTCGAGTCGCGGTACCCCCGGCTGCGGTTCAAGCTGCGGGACGAGACCGGGCAGCTGCGTCGCTACGTCCGGGTCTTCGTGGACGGCGAGGACGTGAGCGGGTCCACCGGGGTCTCCACTCCCCTGACCGGGGCCCGGACCATCGATATCCTGCATTCGATCGCGGGAGGATGAGGAGGGAGCCACGATGGCGAAGAACGGCAAGGTACGGGTTCTGGTCGGAACGCGCAAGGGCACCTATGTGGTGGAGGCGGACACGCGACGTCGCAAGTGGACGGTCGGACCGGCGGCGCACCCGGGCAACGAGATCTACCATGTCGTCGCGGACCCTCGCCATCCGGGAGACCTCTATGCGGCCGTGAACAACGGCTTCTGGGGTCCGATGGTGCAGAAGTCCCGGAACTGGGGGAAGACCTGGAAGGAGATGCCGACCCCGCTGACCCCGATCAAGAAGGAGCGGACCCCGCTGTTCAACGACGCGGACCCGACGACGCCCCCGCCCCGCCCGCTCAACAACCTCTGGCACTTCGAGCCGGGACACCCGAGCGAGCCGGAGACGATCTATCTCGGGGCCGACCCGCACCTCCTGTTCCGGTCTCCCGACCTCGGGAAGACGTGGGAGCCGATCGAGAGCATCAACGACCATCCGAACAAGAAGAACTGGGCCCCCGGAGCGGGCGGGGCGTGTCTCCACACGATCATCGTCGACCCGCGGGACCCCCAGCGCCTGTACATCGGGATGAGCGCCGTCGGCACGTTCCGGTCGGAGAACGGCGGACGGAGCTGGACGCCGGTCAACAAAGGGGTGATGGCCCCGTTCTTACCCGACAAGTACCCCGAGACCGGCCAGTGCGTCCACCACGTAGCGGCGGACGCTGCCGACCCCGACACGTTCTACCGCCAGGATCACGGCGGGATGTACGTCTCGCACGACCGCATGGACAAGTGGACACGGATCGGACGTCCGCTCGGTGACGACTTCGGGTTCTGCGTCGCGTCGCCGGCCGCGGACCCCGGGAAGGCGTACTTCGTTCGCCTCGACGGCATGGCCCGCGTGACCGGGGAGGGCCATTTCCAGGTCCACGAGTGGAACGATCGCAAGCGGACCTGGCGGAAGCTCCTCTCGCCGAAGGCGTTCCCCGGTCATTTCGGCGTCCAGCGGGAGGGGATCGCCACCGATGCGCTCGATCCCGCCGGGGTCTACGTGGGGACCACGACCGGCCAGCTGTTCACGAGCCCCGATGCGGGGCGGTCGTGGGCCTGCGTGCCGTTCCAGTTCCCGGGGATCCACTCGGTGAGCATCGCGAACCCGAACGGCGGTTAGCGGTCCCGGGTCCCCCGGGGCGCGGCCCGCCGGCCCGGCATCGGGGTGCCGGTCCCTCACCGGGACGGTCCCGGCAAGGCCTCTTATCGGGCGCATCGCTCGGTCCCGACCCTTCGAGGGACGATGGAGTGGGACTCGAAGCAGTACCTCCTCTTCGAACGGGAGCGCACCCGGCCGTGCCTCGACCTGGTCCATCGGCTCGACCTGTCCTCCCCGGGACGCATCGTCGACCTCGGGTGCGGGACCGGCACCAGCACCGCGGCCCTCCGCCAACGGTGGCCGGACGCCGCGATCACCGGCGTCGACCGCTCGGCCTCGATGCTCCGGGTCGCCCGGAGGTCCGACCGTTCGGTCGAGTGGACGAGGGCCGACATCGCCCGGTGGGAACCGCGCGAGCCGTTCGACCTCGTCTTCTCGAACGCGGCCCTCCAGTGGCTCCCGGACCACCCGAAGCTCCTCCCGCGGCTCTGGCGTGCGGTCGGCCCCTCCGGGGCCCTCGCGTTCCAGGTCCCGGCCCCCGGTCCCGCTCGGGAACGATGGCACCGCGCGGTCGAGGAGGTGCGGCGCGGGGAGCGGGGCGACCGGCCCGTGCGTGCCGAGGAGATCTCCGAGAACGTCCTGTCGTCGGCCGAGTACTACCGGCTGCTCGGGCCGCGCGCCCGCGCGGTCGATCTGTGGGATACGGAATATCATCACGTGCTGCCGAACGCGCAGGCGGTCGTCGAGTGGACCCGGGCGACCGGCCTCCGCCCGGTGCTCGCGGCGCTGCGCACGGCGAAGGAACGCGAACGCTTCCTCGCCGCCTACTCGGCGCGGGTCTCCCGGGCGTACCGGCCTCAACCGGACGGCCGGGTCCTCTTCCCGTTCCGGCGGAGGTTCGTCATCGCCTACCGGGAATGACCGCGTGCGCCCCCGGCTCTCGCGGAACGAGGACCCGTTCCCCCTCTCTTCGGTTCCGCCCGAAGGGGTTCGGTTCCCGCGTAAAGGGGGCTCATAACCTCGGGGCCCCGTGACCCCGTCGGTCATGGCCACCGGCACGAGCCCGCCCGCATTCCGTGTCGAGACGTCCGACGACGATCGACGGACGGTCGGCAAGGTCGTCTATCAGGCGACGGTCTCGCTCGATGGTCTCCTGGCGGGATCCGGTGACCCGCGGGAATGGGCCATGCGGTACTCCGAACGGAACCCGACGCTCGAGGCGGCGATCCGGACCACGGGGGCGGTACTGGTCGGGCGGAACACCTTCGACGCCGTCCGACGTCAGGCACGGGCGACCACCGGGGCGTTCCCCGGCGCGGATTGGACGGGACCGAGGTTCGTTCTGACCCATCGGCCGCTGGAGGGGGTCCCCGACGACAGCACCCGGCCCTTCTCCGGGGACCTGAGAGAGGCCGTGCGTCTCGCGCAGGCCGCGGCCGGTGAGAAGAACGTCACGGTGCTCGGGGCAAGCGTGGGAGCGCAGGGACTCCGTCTCGGGGTGGTGGACGAGATCCTCGTCCATCTCGTGCCGGTGCTGCTCGGGTCCGGGGTCCGATTCTTCACGAACGACGAGCTCCCGGAGCTCGACCTGGAACGGCTGAGCCTGTCGGTCGCCGGACCGGTGACCAACCTGAGGTTCCGGGTGCGACGACGCTCGTCCTAGCGAGCTGGGCTCCGGCCGCCCTGCGATCCACCGCTCTCCGGCGAGACAGTTCGCGGGCACGGAGCGGCGGTCGGGAGGCCCGCACCGCTGTCGGTTTAACCCGGGGTGAGTGACCGGCGCACCATGTCGGAGCTCGGGGAGCCCCTGGACGCCAAGGATCGCGCGCTCATTCGGGAGGCCCAGGCCGCCCTTCGCGCCGGATTCCTCCGGCACCGCCACACGGTCGCAGCCGCCGTCCGGACCCGCCGCGGGGCCATCTACCGCGGCCTGAACGTCGACGGGATCCACGGCCCGTGCGCCGAGCCGGTCGCCCTGGGAGCCGCGTTCACCGCCGGTGATCGGTCGATCGAGTCGATGGTATCGGTGTGCCGACGCGGCCGAGCGTTACCGGTGCTCTCGCCCTGTGGGAACTGTCGGCAGCTCTTGCTCGACTACGCCCCCCGTGCGACGGTGATCGTGCGGTTCGGGGATGGCCGCGTGGCCCGGATGGGGGTCGCCGAGAGCCTCCCCGGAGCGTTCCAGACCTTCGGGTGAGTGACCCGCCCTAGAGCCGGCGCGTACAACACGCTTAGGGCGGTGCGACGCTGGACCTTCCTCGGTGTCCGGACCCCCTTCCCCCGCGCGAGACGAGATCCCCTCCCTCCGATCCTTGCTCCGGGTCGCCACGTCGGCGGGCCGGGCGGCCGGCCGGCTCACGCTCGAATCGTTCGGCGGCCGCATCGTGCCGGAGGTCAAGCCGGACGGCTCGCCGGTCACCCCTGTCGACCGGGCGGCGGAGGCGGAGCTGCGTCGGTCGATCGAGGAGGCGTTCCCGGATCACACGATCGTGGGCGAGGAGGGAGGGATATCGGGAACGGATCCCCGCGTGCGGTGGATCCTCGATCCGATCGACGGGACGAAGTCGTTCATCCACGGGGTCCCGCTGTACTCCGTTCTGGTCGCGGTAGAGGTCGACGGGGCGTTCTCGGTGGGGGTGATCCATCTCCCGGCGCTCGGCGAGACGGTCGCCGCGGCGACAGGGCTCGGCTGCCGCTGGAACGGGAAAAGGGCCCATGTCTCGGTGGTCGAGCGGCTGTCCGAGGCGACCGTCGTCACCAGCTCGGTCCGGGCCCTCGAGTCCACGGGGCTTCCGTTCTCCCGGTTGGCCAACGCCACCCGGACCCAGCGGGGTTGGGGAGACGGGTACGGGTTCGCCCTGGTCGCGACCGGTCGGGCTGACGCCATGGTGGACTCCGGTCTCCACCTGTGGGACATCGCCCCGATGTTCCCGATCCTCTCCGAAGCCGGAGGTTCGGTCACCGACTGGAACGGCACCCGGACCGCGGACGCCACGAACTTCGTCGCATCGAACGGTCGGGTCCACGAGCCGCTAGTTCGGCTCCTCGCGTCCAGGACCTGAGCCGCCCCGTTGCCGGCCCGGGGTCGGACCGTCGGGCCGGATCTATCCGGTGGCCGGCAGGGCCGGTCCAGAGCGCGCCGGAGGGGACGCCGGTGGGCTCTCTCCGGCCAGCGTGAAGCCGGCCGCCAGGGCCTCCCGCCGGATCGCGTCCACGTTGTCGATCGTTCGGTGCGGATAGACGAGGAGGGCGGCGAAGGTGTTGCCGGCACCGGCGGCGAGCTGCGCGGCGAGCCGGGCTGCGCTTCCCGGGTCCTCGACCTCGACCTCGGCGAGGCCGAGGTGGACGGCGGGAAGGACCAGGCGCGCGATCGCGAGCGCCCGGAGCGAAAGTCGCAACGACCCCGGGCGCCGTTGGGCCCAGGGGGTACCCCGTACCGGGTGGAACGTGGAGAAGTAGAGGTACGTCAGGCTCGGATACCGCTTCAGGAAGAGGATCGACCGGAGGAGGTCGACGGAAGTGCCCAGCCCGGTCATCAGGACGTTCCCGAGGGCCATCCCAAGGCGGTCGACGTGCGCATCGAGGGCGATCCGCGCATCGAGGTCGTCTCCCGGCTTCGCGCGGCGGAACTCGCGCGCATTGGTGGTCTCGAGCGCGCTGTAGATCGTCCGGACACCCTGGTCCTTGAGCCAGCCGAGCGTCTCCGGGGCGAGGGACGGCCCCACGTCCAGCGCAAGGTCGATCGCGCTCACCCGGCGAACGGACCGGACGATGCCCCGGATCTCCTCGTCCGACCCCCGGAGGTTCGTCCCCCCGATCAGCACGATCGCGCGAACGCCCCGACCGACCGCGAAGCGAACGGCCCGCAGGAGCGTTCCCGGGGGCAGGAGCGAGCGCTCGGACCTCACTGACGGGATCGAGCTCGAGAGCGAGCAGTACCGGCAGGAGGGCTCCACCTCGCAGGGAGTGACCATGTGAAGGTGGGCGACGAGCGTGATCTCCCGACCGAGCGCCCGGTCCCGACGTCGGGAGGCGGCCGCGAAGAGCTGGTCGGCCTGCGCGCGCCGAGCGGCCCCTTGGAGGAGCTGCCGCGCGAGCGATAGGTCGATCCGATCCCGTTCCGCCCGGTGCAGCAGCTCGGAGTACGCCTCCGCGCTCATCGGTCCGACCCGAACCGGGACGAGGTCGGCGGGTTCGATCGACATCCGCGCACGCGCATCGCGCGAGGCTACATCCCCATTGCCGCCGAGATGCCGGTTTCGGGCCACGACGCGGGAGGACCCGGAGCCCCGATGTGGCTCCGGAGCACGCCCTCGGCCTAGGGCGCGTCCTTCGGCGGAGGGGAGGAGGACGGGGGATCCGTCGGGTCATGATCCCGGGGTCCGGGTCCCCACCAGATCCGGTTCTTCCCGAGCGACAGGATGGCCGGCGTGAGGTACGTCTGTGCGACGAAGGCCTGCAGGAGCGTCGCCATGCCGATCCCGAGGCCGATCGCGGCCACGATGCCGAGGGAGCTCGTGAGACCCAGGATGAGGAACGGACCGCCCAGGATGACGGCCGCCGCGGTGATCACGCCGCCGGCGTGCGTGACCGCGCGCCGGATCGCCATGTCCGAGGTCTCCCCCTTGAGGCGCTCCTCCTTGACCCGTGTCAGGAACAGCGCGTTGTAGTCCATCCCGAGGCCGAGGACGAGGATGATCAAGATGAGGGGCATGAGGAACGTGAGCGTGATCCCCTCGAGCAGGTCGACGACCGCGTAGATCGTGGCCCAGGACCACAGGATGGAGAGTCCGATCGCCGATAGCGCGAGCGCCGGTACGAAGGCGGCGCCGAGCAGCACCAGGAGGATCACGAAGATCGCGATCGAGACGCCGATCAGCATCCCCTCGAGCGCGTTGTTCGTGAGCGTCTGGTAGTCCCGGGTCGTCGGGGCGGCGCCGCCGAAATAGACCGCGGCGACCTCGGGGTGGGAGGCCTGGAACGCGCGGACCGTCCCCTCGAGCGTGTCGAACGCCGAGCTCCCGGATTCGGAGTATCCGCTCGCGCGGGTCACGACCTGGAACTGCACCGTCCGCGCGTCCGACCCCAGGTACGAGGACGCCTGGGCGAGGAGGAGCGTCCGGGGGCCGACCGGCAGTAGGCTGAGGTTCAACCAGGAGGAGAGGCCGCTCCCGTCCGGCCCGGCGAGGGAGCTGACCTCGGCGACACCCGGGGTCGCGTTCATCGCCGCGGTCAGGGACGCCACGTCCGTCATCTCGACCGGATCCACCGATCCGTTCGTGAGCACGGGATTCGTGAACGTCACGAGCACGAAGCTCGAGGAGATCGCCGCCTGACCGAACTGGTCCTGGAGCTGGGTGAATCCCTGCTGCGCCGGGTTGCTGCTCGGGAGACCGATGTTCGTCAGATCGTAGGAGACCGGGACGTTCAGCGCGACGTAGATGATCGGGACGGAGATCATCAGGATGACCACGATCATGACGACGGGCCGCCGGGTCGCCGCGGCCCCGGCCCGCGAGAAATAGGTACGGCCGGTCCGGATGCGCTCCCGTCGACGCAGGGCGTCGCGGACGAACCGTTCCTTCGTGTACGGCCAGAAGACCCGGGGACCGACGAGGCGGAGCACGGCCGGGATGATCGTGATCGCCATCAGGATCGCGACGATGACCGCGATCGCGAGGGCGATCCCGAGCTGGTAGAGGAAGCCGATGCCCGAGAACGTCATGGCGATGGCGACGGCGAACACGGTGAGACCGCTCGTCGTGATGCTCTGGCCCGCCCACCGGACGGAGGATACGACCGCCTCCTGGGACGGTCTTCCCTCGACCAGCTCCTCGCGGTACCGGGCCATCATGAAGATCGAGTAATCGGTCACGATCGCCATCAGGAAGACGAGCAGCACCGACTCCAGGAAGGACGAGATCGTCGTGACATACTTCCCGACCAGGAACAGTCCCGCGAGCGTCACGAACACCGAGACCCCGATCCCGGTGAACGTCACGAGCGGGGCGGCCGGCGCCCGGAAGTAGCCGATCATGATCACGATCAAGAGGACGATCGTGAGGACGAGGAGCAGGCCGAGCGTGTTGGTGGCGAGGTAGCTCGTCGCGGCATCGATCGGAGCGGTACCGGTCTGGTAGTACGCGTAGCCGGCCCACGCGGGGGACGACGCGAGGACCGTCGAAACGTCCGTGTTGATCCGGTTGACGTCCTGGAAGACCGGGGTCTGACCGCCTTCCGTGTAGTTGTCCGGCTTCGTGAACGTCACGATCAGGAGCGTCGTTCGGTTGTCGGCGCTCACGAAGGAGGACCGGAGCGACGACGAGATCGGGAGCGGGAACTGGGCCACGGGGAGCCCCTGGGTGAGCCCGAGGCTCCACCCGAAGATCGCGGCGGTCGAGGCGGTGGCGTTCGGGAACGCGTTCCAGAGCCGCACCATCCAGCTCGGCGGCAGACCGGACTGCACGGCGAGGTAGGTCGCTCCCACCGACTGGATGCCGCTCCACTGGCTCCGGGTCTCCAGCGTGAGGTTCGCAAGCACGAGGAGCGACAGCCCCCGGCTGCTCGAGTTCGTGAGGAGCCCGACCGCCGCCCCCGGGAGCGTAGCGCGGGCGGCGGAGTCCGCGCAGGGAGTTACGTTCAGGGCCGTCAGACAGGAGGCGGTGACGGTCGCGTTGAACCCGGGGGTCGAGGCGTTGGTGCCGTTGTAGAACGTCCACAGCAGCTGCTGTTCCGTGGGACTCGAGTTGTAGAAGTCCCGGGCGTTCACGTAGGCCGGCCAGTTCGCCGCGGAGGCGCTGGTCCCGCTCGGAAGCGACCGGGCGATCGTGGTCCAGTTCTGGACGTACGTCGCCGGCGGCCCCCACAGCGCCTGGACGGTCCCGTTCAGGGTCGTCGGCAAGGACGGGGTCGAGGCAAGGGCGGAATGAAGCACCCCGAGACCGACCTGGGCCTCCAAGGAGAGGTAGCCGGCGTACGCCGTGTACAGCGATTCGACCCCTCCGAGATAGGTGACCTGGGGATCGGACTCAATGGCCCGGGTCACGGCCCACGTGGCGTTCTGACCGGTCGGACCGGTGATGTCGTTTCCTTCGAGGAGGACGATCGACGAGGAGGGAGGCCCCGAAGTGTTCGGGAACTCGGCCGCGAGCTGGTGCTGGGCCACGACGCTCTGGTCCGTGCTCGGGAGGCCGCTCCCCATCGAGTTCGAGAAGACCGAGTTCAGACCCGTGACGGCCGGGACCGAGATGGCGAGGATGACCAACCAGAAGGCGATGTACCACCACGGGTGATGGACCACGCTTCGACCCAATCGCTCGAAGACCGAGACGCGACGGGCCCGGTGGACGCGTGCCCCCGCTCCGACGCCCGGATCCATTTCCTTCCTCCTGCGCTGCTACGGTCTCAGGACCCTCATCCGGACGACATCGGACCGTCGGTGCCCCCGGCCCCGCGTCCTCATAAAATAATCCCTGTGACCCCCCCGCTACGGACCGGTACGGCGCGCGTGGCCCGGTCCCCGGGGGCGCCAGCTCGGCCGTCGACCGTGGAGCTGCCCAGGCACCGGTGGCCCACCGCTCTCTTCCGCGACCCGATGAGGCCTAGTTCCGTAGGACGCCGCCTTCACCGGACTCCCGCGCGGGAAGGAAACCGAGGGCGGCCCAGTCGAGGTGCTCGCCCCCTTGCGCCAGCAGGGTCTCGAGCCGATCCCTGAGGAGACCGGCGAGCGGCGTCGGGACCCGGAGGGACTCGGCGGCCGCGAGGAAGAGCCGTAGGTCCTTGGCGCCGAGCGGCACGGCGAATCCCGCGGGCTCGAAGCGCCGGTCGGCGATCATGCCCCCATAGTTCTCGTAGAGGGGGACCGGGAAGAGCGTGGAGGTCAGGATCTTCAGGTACGCCCGGCGGTCGATGCCCGCCCGGTCCGCGAGCGCGATCGCCTCGCCAAGCCCCTCGATCATCGAGGCGATCAGGAAGTTGCCGCTGAGCTTGACGGCCGCCGCGGTCTCCGGTCGCTCCGAGACGACGAACGTCCTTCGCCCGATCACCTCGAAGAGGGGCCGTGCCCGATTGATCGCCTCGCTCGCCCCCGCCGCGATGACCGCTAGCTCTCCGGACTCGGCGACCGAAGGACGCCCGAAGACCGGCGCCGCCACGAATCCTTGCCCGGCGCGCCGGTGGGCCGAGGCGAGCCGCGCGGTCAATCCCATGCTGATCGTGCTCGAGGAGATGTGCAGGGCCCCGGCGGGCAGATGGCGGAGCACCCCTTCGTCGCCGAACACCATCCCCTCGACCGCCGCATCGTCCGCGAGCATCGTGAACACGGCGTCGGCGGCGCAGGCCTCTGAGACCTGATGGGCGACCACCGCCCCCCTCTCGCCGAGTGGGCGTGCCCTATCGACCGTTCGATTGAACACGGTCACCGAGTGGCCGGCCTTGAGCAGGTTCGCGGCCATGCCGAAACCCATCTTTCCGAGTCCGATGAACCCGACCTTCATCGCGAGACCCTCACCGGTCCGTGAGGTGAGGTCCCGTAAGAGCTTCGCCCGGTCCTCCGTGACCGCCTCCGGCGCGGACGGATCGGGGATGAACGTCCCGGGTCGTCCGGCTACGGCGTGGCGGAGGGTGGCGGGGAAGCTCCCACGCGGACCCCTTTCGGGACGTAGTCAAAGAACCGCTCGACCGTGGTACCGTGCGACCACTCGGCACGAAGTCGCGTCTTCCGAACGGTCCGACGCAGTTCGTTCAGGAGCTCACGGTTCGCGTCGCGCGCGCTCGGCGCTTCCCAGGTCAGCCGCACCTCGAACCCTTCCGGTCCGGTCTCGCAGGAACCGGGGTGGCGTCGAAGAATATCGCTCAGCGTGCTTCGGAGCCTCTGGGGGTCGTCGGTGCTGATCCGGGCGACCAGCGATAGCTCCACGGAACGGGGCCCCTGCCTCGGATGTCCCACTCCGATGCCCCCCGAATGAAAGCGTACGCCTCGGACGCGGCGAATTCGGGCATGCGCCCGACCCGCTCCGTTCGGGCGCATCGACCTTCAGACGGCTACCCTCGTTTCGGATCCCGGCGTGGGCGCCATTCGCTCCGACAGCGGGACCAAGAGAGACCCACTTCGGTCGCTGCGGCTGGCCGTTCCCGCGGGGCGGTCGGGGTAGATATGCGAAGAGATACTTCCGACCCCCATGACGACCGACCGTCGCTTCTGCCGCTTCACGCGGACCGAGGAAGGACACCCGATGGGCTTGCGTTGGGATCAGGCCGGGGGCTTCTGCCTCTCGACGTTCTTGGTCCTGAGCGAAGAGGGTCGCCCCTCCTCGGTCCTGGTCGGTCGGCTGAATCCGGGCGCCCCGTGGGATCATCTCGAGGGCCTTGATGCCGAGCGGACCGCGGCCCACCAAGGGGGTTGGCTCCTCCCCGCCTCTCACCTGTTGCTCCGGGAGACACCGGAACAGTCGGCCCGGCGGATCCTGGACGAGATGCTCGGAGGAGCGCGCCCTTCCCTAGAGCCTCCGCGTGTCGTATCCGAGGTGTACACGCCCCGAAGATATCCCGAGAACCACCAGCACTGGGACCTCAGCTTTCTCTACCGGGGAACTTGGCGAGGGCCCCCGCCCTCGGTCCCGTCGGTGTGGAACGAGCTCGCGTTCGTGGACGTTCGCACGGTGCGTCGCTCCGAGTTCGCGCGCTCTCACGAGGAAGTCCTCCCGAACGTCGGGCTCTCCGTCGAACACTCCTGAGCTCCCGCCGGCGCGTCGCCGTGTCTCACGGGGGGCCCTGGCCGGGGTCTCTAGGCGTGCCATCGGGGCCGCGAGTGCGAGACCCCGGAGGGTCGGGAACCCCCGGGCCCGCGTCGGTGACGCTCCGGTCCTGGTGACCGCCCCCACACGGAGGTTTAACTGGGGGCGGAGTCGTGGCCCGGACGTGACCGAGGAGCACCGTCGACTGGCCGCCATCATGTTCACCGACATGGTCGGCTACAGCGCCCGGGCCCAGGCGGACGAGGCGGCCGCCCTCGCGCTGGTGGACCGGCACAACCGGCTCCTCCGCCCGATCTTCGTGAAGTTCCACGGGCGCGAGGTAAAGACGATCGGGGACGCCTTCGTGGTCGCGTTCGAGAGCGCCCTCGAAGCGACCCGATGCGCCCTCGACGTGCAGCGCATGCTCCACTACTACAACCTTCGAACCCCGGACCCCTGGAAGATCCGGATACGGATCGGGATCCACGTCGGGGACGTCGTAGAGACCGGTGGCGATGTGATGGGCGACTCGGTGAACATCGCGGCGCGCATCGTGACCCTGGCCCGGCCAGAGGGGATCTGCGTGACCCAGCAGGTCTACGACCAGGTCGCGAACAAGGCCGAAACGACGTTCGCGAAGCTCCTTCCGGTCCCCCTCAAGAACCTGCGCGCGTCGGGGAGCATCTACCGGGTGGTCCCGGTCTGGGAGGGGTCTTCGGATCACCGGGCGAAGGGGGCGCCCTCCCCGGACCGTCTCATTGCCGTCCTTCCCCTCGCCAGCATCAGCCCCGACCCTCAGGACGGATACTTTGCGGACGGCCTCACCGATGAGCTGATCTCCGAGCTTTCCCAGGTCCGGGGACTGAGCGTCATCGCGCGCACCTCCGTGGCCCCGTACAAGACGGCCCCCAAGTCGATCGCCGAGGTGGCTCGAGAGCTCGGGGTCGACACGGTCGTGGAGGGGAGCGTGCGGAAGTCGGGCAGCCAGGTCCGGATCTCGCTCACGCTGGTCGACGCCGAGACCCAGCGGCACCTGTGGACCCATCAGTACGACCGAGAGGTCAGCGACGTGTTCGCGGTCCAGGAGGACATCGCGAAACGCACCTCGAAGGCGCTTCGCCTCGAGTTCGACCGGAGCGCCCGCGCCGAGGAACGGACCCCGCCCGTCCCGGATCCCCGCTTCGGGACCGTGACCGCGGGTGAGGCATACGATCACTATCTCCGCGGACTGGTCGCGGCGAGCGATCTTCACGAGCGGGGCCACGAGGAGGCGATACGCCACTTCGAGCTCGCGATGCGGCTGGACCCGAACCTCGCCGAGGCGTATGCGGCCCTCGCGAACTTCTACGTCACCATCGCGGGGGACTATGTTTCGATGCGGGAGGTGATCCCCCGCGCGCGCGCGCTCGCGAAGCAGGCGCTCGAGATCTCGCCGGAGCTCTCGGAGGCCCACTCCGCGCTCGCGAACATCGCCCTCCAGTTCGATCACGACTGGGAGCTCGCGGAGACCGAGTTCGCGAACGCCATCGCCCTGAACTCGAACAACGTCGTCGCTTTCCGCTTCTACGGGACCCTCCTGAGGACGCTGCACCGGTACGACGAGGCGAGGCAGGCGATCCGCCGCGCGATCCGTCTCGACCCGGGGGGATTTGACCAGATGTCCCTCGCTCTGATCGAAATGCTCGATGGCCACTTCGACCTCGGGATCCGGTTGGCCGAGGAGGCCCACAGCCACCACCACGGGAGCTCGGCGGGGCACCGATCGTTCCTGGGGCTGCTCTACTTCCAGGCCGGCCGCCAAGCCGACGCGCTCCGCATGGCCGAGATTCCCTCCGAGGGATTGGACGAGGAGGAACGGTTCGACAACGCCCTCCTGAACGCGCTCGTGGGCCGGCCCGATCCCGCCCGTCGTTTGGCCGAAGAGGCGGAGCGTGGGGAGGCGAAGTCGTACACGTCCTCCGCCCACCTCGCCATGCTCTACTCCGTGCTCGGCAATCGGAAGCGGGCGCTCGACCTCCTCGAGGAGGATTTCCGGGAGGGCGACGCGGTCCTGTGGCTCTTCTATCGGGGGGTGTACTTCGATCCGATCCGGGACGACCCGAGGTTCGAGGCCCTCCTTCAGAAGTACCGTCTACCGGTAGCCTCGGTGGCGACGGACGCACCAGGCTCGTGAAGGCACCCCCCGGGAGAGGCCGAACGCCGCCGGGGGGCCCGCCGTCTCGAAAGCCGCATGAGCCCCGACGGTTCCCCGCGGGGGCGGCGATTGACCGAGAGGTTCGCCGTCACGATCCGAAGCACCGGTCTCCTCGGTGCCGCGCTCGCCTTGCCTCTCGCCCGGGAGAGCTCGCGCCGAGTCCCCGCGCGTGACCCCGAGTGCGGCTCCCGCCTACCGGGCGCCACAACGACCGGTGCGGGGACCTTCTCGGTGCAATGCCGGGACCCGGTCGACGCTCGGGGGAGCACCCACGAACTCGCTCCCTTCGCCGAGGAGGGGGGCGTGGAGCCCCTCCGCTCCCACGGGATCCCGAATCGCGCGGACAGAGGAGCGCGCCCGCGGGCCACCCCGGATCCACCGTGGAGCCGATCCTCGTCACCGATAGGAAGAACGGGGTCCCGTCCCGGGAGCGGCCGGCTCCGGGGGATGGCCTCTCGATCGTCGTCCTCCATGAACGACCGCACCGTCAGGGGCGGGAGGTCGACCAGCCCCGTCAGCGCCGGCGGCAGGACGGACCGACCGAGGGAGGAAGGATCGAGGGGGGCGGACCGCCGGTTCGGGGTCGTTCGGCCAGATGCTCGGCGAGCCGGAGGGGCATTCTTGCGAGCCGCGTCGACGGGGCCGGCCTCCCGACGAAGCGAGTCGGCATCAAGCCACGGGGCGGACGACCTGTCACGGGCCCGAGGGGACTCGCGGGATGAATCCGGCCTTAGGATGCTTCGTACTTCCCTGGGTCGAGCCCTAGGAAATCGCCACCGCTCACAGGGCGTTGCGGGCGGATCCGGGTCACCCTACTTCTTCGGTGAGTCCAGATCGAGCTCACGAGGGCTCGAGGCCACCCGCACGCGTCGCAACTGTCGCTCAATCTTGGGAAGTCGATCCCGGACGAAGGCCCAAACGGCCGCCGGGTCGGGCCGCATGTACTGATGAATCAGTCGGGTCCGCAGCTCGCGGAGGTCTTGCCAAGGGACGAGAGGGTTCGCTCTCTTGATTCGTTGGGATGCCTGGTCCGCCGACTCGGACAGGTGCTCCAGGTGATGAATCACGAGTTCCCGGGTGTCGTAATCGGAGAAGAACACCGCGCGCCCCCGGGAAACGTACCCCTTGGTTCTCTCAATAGCCTCGAGCATCTCGTCCAACCGGACCTCGTCGTGCGAGGTCACAGCGGAATCGCCTCGAAGAGGACCTGGGGCCGCACGAGGGGGTGCAGGCCACCTTCCGTGACCACGTCGACCTTCCTCCCGAGAAGAGCGCTCAACTCTCGCTCAGCGTGGAGCTGATCAAATAGGTCGGCCCCCTTCCGGAAGGTGACGAGGAGGTCCAAATCGCTCCGCGAGCTCGCCTGGCCGCGGCGGACCGAGCCAAAGACACGCACCGAGCGCGCACCGTGGCGCCGGGCGATGCGCAGAAGCTCGTTCCGGTGGCGACCCACGACCTGCTCGACCCCCAGGCCGGTCCGTGGGCCTAATTCCGTACGGATCTTGGGCCGATCCCATAGGGTAGACTTACAGCGGGGACACATACGGACCACGGGTTGCGAGGGGCGCCAGGCATAGGCGCACCGGTGGCATCGAAGGACCGGAATCTCCACGACCTGCATTGGCCCGTCGAGTTCTCGGCAGCGGTCAGTTCCGCATAAGCTTACCTCAAGGTAAAATGTTCGACTCGCGGCAACGAGGAGTCGCGACGCCCGACCGTCAACTCCCGGAGCGCGCCGAACCGGGCCGGAGGGGACTCCTCGGATGCTTTTGGCGGGGGGATGCGTCCGGTCGCCGTGTAAGGCCCGCAGAGAAACGACGCAAGAACCCGGTCGTACGCTCGAGCTATCGATCCAAGGAAGTCCGCGACATCCACGCGGCCCACGCGACATGCCGCATCGCGGGGATTCACAATAGACCGGACCTCGACCCATAGGAATCGTCATCGTTTGTAACATTGGTTTACGATTTTCTTATCAACGGCGGCCACGTTCTACTCTCCTGAGGACGAACAGCCGTGGTTGGGGTCGGGAACTCCGAGATCGTTCGAGCAGACCACGAGTCGGTAGACTTGTATCAGGTGAATCTTCCGCTTCACCAGCCCGCCATCGCCCGGAAGAACGTAGGCGAGTATCTTGACCGACTGATTCGTCTGCTGCCTCCCGGGGCCGCACTAGAGTTCGTGCGCGAGCTCCCACGCCGGGTCGATCGGGAACAGCTGTTCGCCGACATGGAAGCCCTGGTACGCCTCCTCAGACTGACCGAGCATCGGTGAGGAATGTCGGTTCCCGAACGATGGGTGGAAAGGACGGGGGCAGCCACTGACCTCGGCCACATCGCTGGTTCACTGTCCGCAACATGACGGACGAAGGCGCTGAAGGCGCCGCGACGGAGACCCCGTCGCAGGGAACCCTTTCGAGAGAGACAGCGGCGAACACGGCGAAGTGGCCCACCGGGCCGCTCGATGAGGAGGAACTGCGCCAGCTCGTCCGGGCCTGCGCGAAGGCGTACACCCGACTGGTCGAGCCGCTGATCTACGCGCTCCACTACACGGATCGTCTGGAAGGCCGAGAGCACCTCTCCAATTCGGTACTGCGCACTCTCCGCGGGATGTTCGAGCAGCTCCGGACAGCGGCCGGCCCCGCACGCTGAGGCAAGGTCGATGAGCGACGAGGAGGAGCCGACCGATCCCTCGGCCTTCTCCCACCTCCCCTCCGGCCAGAGGCTCTACCACCTGGTTCTCGCGATGTCGGAGGAGCAGATCCTCCAGTCTCATGAGCGGGAAGGCTTCTGGCCGGATCCGCACCCGGAGAGGGCTCACTACCCCATCATGGCCGAGCTCTGGTCCGACGTGGATGAGATCGCCGACGCGCTGCTCGAAGAGGACCCGACAGACGCGGTTGCACTCGACTACCGCAAGCGGTGGTCCGCCTACGACGCGGCGTACCGCGATCCAAGGGACCGGACCTGGTGGATGCTTCCCACGGAGGCCAGGGAACGGGCGAGGATCATCAAGCGCTTCCTCCTCCGGGCGGGACCGCTCTCCCTTCGTCGGCGCGAAGGCGACTCCTCCCGGGACTACTGGACGAAGGAAGCGCTGGAGTACGAATGAGCAACGGTCAGTTTACGCCAGAAGAGGAAGTGGAATGGTGGACGGGGTACGCCCTCGAGGGCCTGGAACGGCGGCCACGGCGCGTGGCCCCTTTGCCGCCTCAGGGGCCCGGCGATGGCTCCCAGATGGATCTCGACAGAATGGAGCTGACCGACGGCCTGAGACTTGGCGTGGAGGAAGGTCTCAAGCGGGGCTACCTCAGGGGGGTCGGTTGGACGGGCGCCGCCATGCCGGTGGTCGAGATCACCGAGCTGGGCCGGCACGCTCCCCCGTTGAAGCCCGGGACCATCGCGCCCCCAGGTCAACGGAAGATGCTCCGCCGCCTCGAGTTCGGCCTCGCCGCCCGTGCGCGACGCTCAACGCAGACCGGGGAAAGGCTCACAAGAGGGCACCTCGCCGACCTCATTGCAGCCGCCGAGGAGGAAGTCGGACGCGGGGGAGATCCGACATGATCGAAGACGAGGAAGTGGGCGATGCCTCTCAGTTTGCCCACCTGCCTTCCGGGCAGCGGCTCTACCACTTGGTTCTCGCGATGTCGGACGAGCAGATCAGGAACGGCCAGGTCCCCACGCTCGACATGCCCTGCCCGGCGCTCGCCGAGGTCTGGTCCGACGTGGACGAGCTCTCTCTCCTGATGCTGGAAGAGGACCCCGAGGACTCCGCGGCAACCGACTACCGACAGAAGTGGAACGAGCTGAACGTCGCCTGGAGGGACCCGGGACGGAGGAACTGGAAGATGACCGCGGCCGAGGGCCGCGCCCGGTCCCGCGTGATCAAGCGGTTCCTGCTCCGAGCCGGGCCGCTCTCGCTCCGCCGGCGCAAGGGCGACTCCTCCAGGGACTACTGGACGCAGGAGGCGCTCGAGTTTCAATGACGGACGACGAGACGGGCGACGTATCCCAGCATGTGCAGATGGCCCGAATCCTCAAACGGATCCCGGCGAACCCAGATGACCGATCGGCTTGTTGCGGGGTGTGCGGTCGGCGTCCTCCCGCGGTGAAGCTTCGGCTCGCGATCATCCCCGAGGCCGCACCTCCAGGGGAGGAGATGGTCTCAGTGTGGATTCTCTGCGAGGGCTGCGGGGTGCTGAAGGGCGCGATTTGGCCCGCGCGTGGAGCCCCAGGAGAATGAACGAGAAGGAGATCCGCAGCCCGCTTGCGAAGGCCGTCGCCTCGGACCGCGACGTGAGCGAGCCGGTGGCGACGGAGCTGGTCGACCGCTACCTCGACTGGCGGGCTAAGCTCGAGGGCCGACCGGTAGTGCCCTGGGAGGAGCGGAAAGCGAAGCGATACATTGACCGGACCTGGCTCTTCGAGGGTCGGCCATCGGTGGTCTTCGCCGGCCAAGGGAAGGGGAAGTCGAACTTCGCGGCATGGACCATCGAGAAGACTCTCGAAACGCGGCCCGATCATGACATCTACACGAACGTCACGTTCCCCTGGGACGAGGACGGCGGAGGACCGCCCGAGGCCAAGCCCTGCGAGCGGCTCCACCCGATCTCGTCGCTGAGCGAAGTCCTCCGCGGCGCGGCCACGTCGGTCAAGGCCGGCCGCAAGCCCGCGGTCCTCATCGACGAGATGGACCAGGCGGTCACGTCGTACAACTGGGCGAGCGAGGACGCCCAGAGCTGGCAACGGCTCATCAACATCGAGCGGCACCTACGGATCCGCGGGCCGCTCCTCGTCTACCACGCCTACCGGCACATCCCCATCGTGCTGCGCGAGGGGACGATGCTCAAGGCGCTCCTCCAAGTGATCGTCAAGGAGCACGACCACTGGGTCATCTGCCGCGAAGAGGACGGGTTTCTCCGCGTCCCGCCGACGATCCTCCCCTACCTCGTGTACGGACTTCGTGGGTTCGACATCGACGTGGACGTGCAGGACATGGAGCGGCACCTGAGCGGGAGCGTGCAAGCGGTCGCCGGCCAGGTCCTCGATTATCTGGATCGGCAACGGAAGGTCGCTGCCCGACGAGAAGAGCGGCTTGCCGAGGAGGAACAAGCCGCGGAAAGCGAGCGGATCAACAAGCAGGAGGTGGTGGCCGAGATCCGTCGTAGGCTCGACCTCGGTGGAGAGGAGGCCAAGGTCCGGAACATCGCCGACGCAGTGGGTATGTCCGTCGGGTTCGTCGGCAAGGTTCGGCTCGCCTGGGCCGCGGAGCGATCCCGCACCTCTCGTCCTTCGCGCGCGTGATATAGATAGGGTTCAGGGTCCGTGAACAGCGTGAACGTGAACAGTGAACACTCCCCGCGCGCGTACAATATGGATAGACCGGGGGGGCCGCAGGAACGGGGAACATCGAGAGGTGCCCCGGAGCCCCGGGCTCGTCCCAACCGACCCCTCGTCCGGACGAGTGACTCGTCCTCGTCCCACTCGTCCGTGCGATCTACCCGTTCCCCCCTCGCGCGTGCGTGGTCCGCGCGCGTGTAGCTCGCGCGGCGGTACTCGGGACCGATCGCCCCGACGCGCCACGCCGTTCGCGGCAACACCGGCCCCCCTCGTCGTAAGCGCGAGAGAGCGCTCGCGGGACCACGACCTTCCGTCCGACCCGTAACCGGGTAGACCGATATCTCTGGTCCGGGCGGGACGAACCCACCGTGGAGTTCGCCTGGGGGCCGTGAGTGAAGTCCCTCCCCGGAAATCACGTCGGGCCCCTCGGAAGAAGCCCGGGGGAAGTGCGCGAAAGGCTGGGTTACGTCCGGTCGCCCCCGCCTGCGGGAGCGCCCGTACCGGCATTCCGAGCCAGGACGTTCCTTGGGAGTCTCTCCGCGCCTCTCACGGTCGAAGCGGTCCGGAAGGATTCTCCAAGCCGTCAGACGTTTGCGACTGTCGTGGACGTGACGCATGGAGGCGTCCGGACTTCCCGCGCGGGCCCATCGTGGGCCGTTCGTCAAAACGCGTGACGGGACAAAGGGTTTATCGTCTGAGCCTTCGTGCGGCGCACGATGGCGTCGACGAATGCCCTCGTGGGCGCCGCCTATTTCTCGTCCGCGTGTGGGCACCCTGCGACGGCGCCGGGTACGTCGCATCGATCCCAAGACCAGAGGGACCATGGAGGGGGAAACCGACCCGGCATCGAACGCACGCGAAGACGTCTGTAGTGCCGCAGAGGAGCGGCCACGAACCGAAGAGCCGACGAGCCTGGCTGGGTCCGGTCCGGCGGCCCGTGACGATCGAGGTCGTGGGCTACCGAAGCGTCGTCTCGGCGCCCTCGCCCGTCGCCGCTGGCTCATCGTCACGGTATCGGTCTTCGCGATCGCGCTCATGCTCACGCCTACCTACCTCGACCCAACCCACCTGCACGACGGACCCCTGAACCTATCCACCGATGTCGCCTCTCCCGGCACGCCCACCCGCTCGTTCTACCCGTACCTGGTGAATACCTCTCTCTTCCCCAATCCGGACGTCATGCAGTCCCCGGCGGCCGGCTAGTCCTATACGCTCCCCCAGGTCGCCTCCGCCGTCGTCGACGGGGTCCCTACCTTCTACCTACTCGCCGTCAACCAGAGCGCGATGGGTAGCGGCGAGATCCTCTTCCGCACCGGCGTATACAGCTCGTCTCTCGCGACCCAGATCGCCAACGGCACCAGCTCAGAGAACCTTCCGATCCAGTGGAATGGCTGGACGGTCGTCGATACCATCGGCCAGACCGGAGGCGTCTGTCGCCCCATCAACTGTTACACCCATCCGCCCGGGAGCCCGGTCTGGGCAAGCGGCATCACGGGCACGGCGCTTGCGGTCGCCCCGGGAGGTGGTCTGATCATCGCCGCCGCAGTCTTCTACGGGAATTCCTGGGGTTGGACTTCGACCAACGGTGGGGCGACCTGGACGTCCCTCGACGGGTCGTCTGTGGCGGGTGGCTTCGATCCGAAGGTCGCGATCTTCGGCTCCGAGGCGATCCTCTCGGTTCGCACCAGCTCCTCCGTCGTCCTCACGACCTTCTACCTCGCTCCCGACTTGAGCACCTGGCACAGCTACACGTTCGACGTTACCGCCGTGAGCACGGGTGTCTTCTACCTTCCCGACGAATCCTCCGGCGTGGAAGGGGTCGTAATCTCGACAACGACGGGAGCGATTGTGTGCTACGACTCCGTCGACGGTGGGCGCATCTTCGCGGGCCCCTACCCGGTCGCGAACTACACGGCCCTTCCATCGAATTCGACCGTCTTCAATTCGGTTGGCTCGACCGAGCTGACGGATTCCTACGGCTGGCCGGGACAGCTCGCCGCCACCGCAGTCGGAGGGACCGCGTTCGTGCTCTACACGACTGCCGTCGGGGGCGCCGTCGTTCCCGGGACGGTCGTTTCCTGGGATGGCGTCACCCGATGGGTCGGCCAGTACCTGAGTCCCGCCTCGGTCGGATCGGTCGCCTTCCCCTCTCTCGCCCCCTCCCCGATGGGCTATGTCTACGCAACCTGGATCGGCGACAACCGCCCCACGTGGTCGATCGACCTTGCGGTCTACTCCGCGATGGGACAACCGATCCAGCTCCCGAGTCCCCTACCCGGCACGCTCTCGAGCTCCAGCCCCCTCACGGTGTCCCCGCCGAGCATTGCCCTGGATGCCTGGGCCCGCCCCTTCGACATCTGGGCGATCCTGCCCACGAACAACACCCCGGGGACCCTGCGCTATTCGGGAGCTTTCCTGAGCACCTTGAATGCGCTGACGGTCCTCACCGCTCACGTCAATGCCCTTGAGCCCGGGGACTTCCGCTCCGGAGACCCCGGTGGACTCCCGTCCGAGATCGTGGCCAACCTCGGCGACGCCGAATACGCCGCCGAGCGGATGACCGGACCCAACGGGCTCTCCTACCTTTGTCTGGCTCGGAACGACACGGCGAACCTCGTTTATACCGAGGTCAGTCACATCCAGTTCCAGTATGGAGGATATACTCCCTCGAGCTGCGGCGACTTCGCCCCCGTGGTCGAGCAGACTTCGGGAACGGTGAAGGACGGTGTAGAGGTCGCTCCCCCGCCGAATTACGCGTCGGGGCTCCTTGCCGTCGCTATGACCCTGGGTCCGCTGGCAGCCCAGAGCTATCTCACCGTGCTCACCGACTGGGCGATGGAGTCGCTCGGGGTTCCCATCGATGCCTCGGCCGACCCCTTGCTCGCGACGTCGGTCCAGTCGTCCATGCTCCCCTACGTGCCCGTCTCCATCCACCTCAGCACCACGAAGGACAACGCGACGACCTCCGTCAACATCGTCCCGACTCCCCTCGACCCAACGACCATCGAACTCCAGCTCAGCTCGCTCGACCCGTTCCCGGACTACTCCAAGACCTGGACCTGGTCCTCGGGGACTTGCACGTCCGTCGAAAACGCCGTCCCAGCCGATCTCTATACGAACGCGACCTCCGAAGGCGTCTCCACTTCGATGCGCTCGTCCACCCAGCTCCAGGACCTCTACCTCACCAACCTCACCTCGAACGGAACGTTCGCCTGGTCCGAGACCGTCGCCGCCGTGTACACGAGCCACGTCACCTGGACGTGCCAGAACGGCCGCTTCGGCAGCTACAATCTCTTCCCTCCCGACTCCCCCATCCCCGCCGTCATCTCGCTCTCCGGCACCGGGACCGCCACGACCTCCCTCCGCATCTATGGCTACGGAGCCCCGACCAACACCCCCCTTCTGGTCACGGGTGGTAAGTTCCAGTACCAGTGGCGCAACTCGATGCCGGCCTCCGCATCCTCCTCCCTCACCAACATCAACACGGGCGCCACCGGCACGAACTCGACCCCTCAGTTCCTCAGTGCCGACTCCGAGTTTCCCTCCCCCGCCCCCATCAACGGCGACTGGTATTCCGGAGGTGTGGGCGTCACCAGCCAGATCGGCACCTGGAACTCGACCCAGCAGCCCGCCCTCTCCGCCCAGGAGATGTACTGGGCTCCCGCCCTCACCAACTCCTACGCCTGCACGTTCCAGTATGCCTCGGCAAGTACGCCCACGATCTCCGGGCTCGGCGTAGAGCGGCTCCCCGGCGGCAACGCCACCGTCGTCTGGAACGCCACCGCCAACGGCACCTCCTGGCTCTCCTTCTACGAGATCGGAACCGGGTTCAACCTCTCCCAGACCGCACCCGCCGGGATACCCAACGGCGTCGGCCAGTGGGAGTATTCCGTCGAACTCCATGCCCTCGTCCCCCTCTCCTGGTATGGGATCACCGTCAGCACCTCCATTGTCGCCGGATGCCTCACCTATGTCGGCACCCAGTCCACCGCCTACGTCACCTCGACCACCTTCTCCCTCTCCGCCGCCGACCATCCGTACGACTCGATCACCGGCTCGGGCGGCGGCGAGGAGATCACCTGGACCCTCCCGGCGAACCTCACCCGGTTCGCCACCTTCCTCAACGGCAGCGTCGTCTATCAGAACCTGACCTCGGACCCGGCGACCGTTTCCGTCCCGCTGTCGAACCTTTCTCAGGTCGGTTCCAGCCCGACAACCTACGGGATCAACCTCACGCTCGACCCGGTCAACACCAGCTACCGGGTCCAGGTCTTCCTCAACCTGTCGGTCACGGTGTATGCATGGTCCGGTTCGCACCAAGCGGCCGACACGACGTTCGTCAGCCAGCCGCTGACGTTCGTCTACCTGCGAGACGCCTCGGGGGACGGCCTCACCGACGAGGAGAAGGTGATGGGCTGGGACGTGCCGTTGCCGAACGTCTACGGGGCGGCGCAGCAGATCCCGGGAGACGGGACGGCAGGCTCGAGCATCGTGACGGCGAACCCGGCCCTGTATTCCACGAACGGCCTGGTCGGCGACTACGTGGAGAAGGAGTTCTCCCTCGACCCGAATACGGTGGATACCGCGGGCAGCCACATGCTCGATACCTGGAACCTCACGTTCGCCGTGGGGAGCTCGGCCTGCCCGGTCGACTTCCGGTGCTGGTACGAGAACGGCACCAATCCGTTCGCGAGCCTGCCGGGGGGATCGCCCGCGGCGGGCGATCGATACTTGACGAACCTGACCCCGAGTCCGGTGGCGGGGATCTACAGCGGGGACGGCTCCCCGTGGGCCTCCACGATGCTCTGGAGCACGTCCGCGCTCGATGCCTTCGAGAACCTGTCGGGGGTACGGGACGCGTTGGTGTCCGACGGCGGATGGCTCCGAGCGGTCACGGGATCGTGGAACGGCACTCACACGCTGACCGTGTGGGGCAAGCTCTCCTGGGGGGCCAACCCGCTCGCCCAGAGCACCCTGAACGACGGCCTCGTGGACGGAGCCCAGCCGAACCCGGTCTCCCGGGAGGCGCTCCAGGTCAAGATCACCTCCTGGACGGCGAACCTGAAGTCGGGCAACGACGAGGCGGCGCCGTTCCTCGAGGTCTCGGGAACGGGCGTCAACGGGAGCACGGTCTTCTACGGCGGATACGGTCCCGCGAAGAAGGGGTCCAGCGTCTCCTTCTCGGGGGCGTATGTGATCAGCGCGCCGATCGTCTCCTCGAGCCAGTTCGCCGCGTTCAACATCACGATCGTCGACAACGCCAGCACCTCCGGCACGGACCTCTACTATCCGCTTCAGTTCGGACCGGTTTCCGTCGACCTGCTCGGGTCGACCGGGACCCACACGCTGAGCCGCACGCAGGGCAGCGCATCGCTCAAGGTCAGCTACGAGGTCCTCCGGGTCGGCGAGGCGGCGAACACCCTCCTCTGGGCGCCGGCGAACAATACCACGCTCTCGAACCTCCCCTGGGGGCTCAAACGCTACACCGCCGAGCCGGACTTCGACCTGATCGTGCTCAATCTCTCCAGCGCCGTCACGCTCACCGGCATCGCCGGGGCGGAGGGGGGATGGAAGTACTCCGTCCACCTGGACGCCGGCCTCAACAACCTGCTCGTGCCTCGGGGAGCGTTCCTCGCCTCGCCGCTCGGCCAGGCACTGATCAACAACACCAACCTGTCGGTCCCGATACCGAGCGGCTCCGGCGTCACCTTCCATCCCACGGACTGGTCGGGTCGGACGGAGACGAGCGGTTCGAATGCCCCCGGGAACCCGAACTACATCTGGGTGTTCTCTTCCACTATCCAGAACCAACAGAACACCTCCAATCTGACCGGCTTCGGAGGTCTTCCCCAGAACCCGGCCGTGGAGTCGGGCTACCAGTCGAGGCAGGTGCAGGCGGTCTTCTGGGTGAACGTGACGGGCTCGGGCTACGGGGGGCTGACGAGCGCGGGCGCCGAACTGAAGGACCTGTTCGGAGGGCTCGTGTTGAACGCGAGCGGGAACCGGACCGGAAACATCCTGAGCGTGACCGCGGAGCTGGGGACGCTGGGGTTGCCCGCGAACGTGAGGGTGGCGATGGCGAACGTGACGCTGCAGAACGACGGCGCATACGCGGCGCCCGAGTACCAGCAGCCGCCTCCGTCGCCGTCGTTCTGGCAGTCGGTGGGGGACGCGGTCTGGAACACGCTGAGCGGGATCGCCAACGACGTGACGGCGCTGGTCTCGGTCGTCTGGAACGCGGTGCAGGCGGCCGCCGCATACGTGAGCGAGGCCGCGTCCTGGCTGTCGAGCCATCTCGGACTGAGCAAGCTCGCGAGCCAGTTCGTCTCCGGTCTCAAGACGCTCGCGAGTGCGATGGAGTGGGCTTGGAATCAGTTGCTTGAAGCCATAAGAGCGGCCGCCCAAGCCATTCTCAACGCGATAGTGGCCCCGGCTGAACGAGGAGTAAGCGCATGGGCGACATCTATCAACACCCCATTTTCGGCTGCATGGAACTCCGAGAACTCGAGTGGTGTCACGCTGGCTGAAGCGAATGCTATTGGCTCAGCGTTCGGAGGAGCACCGTTCCTCATTAGCTTGGGAATCGGGGCCGCCGTATCGGTGGCGCTAACCTGCCTTTTCGCGCCTCGCCTGACCACTGAAGAATTCCTACTCCGCCCGCTTCGCCGGTAGTGCGGTCCTCGGTACGTCCACGCGCACTATCCGCCGGACGTAGGAGACCGCCACCCGCCAG
>JAKASE010000025.1 GCA_021819135.1 Thermoplasmata archaeon
TCTGCAAGAGCCTCTCCTTCTGCCGTTCGAGGTCCTCCTTCTGGCCGTGGGAGGAGACGCGGGCATAGAGCACCGGGTCGCGGTGTTCCCGCTCCCCCATGATACGGTGGATCTCGGACTCGGGGAACCGCCGCCGGCCACCCGGGGTCCTGACGGCGTGGAGACGGCCTTCTCGGTCCATGCGCTGCAGGGTCTTGACGTGGACCCCGAGCTTTCGTGCCGCCTCGGCGGGTCGCAGGAGGAGTTCGTCCACATCGTTGCCACCGTGCCATCACATATGAGGCCTTCTGTCACTTTCAGTTAAAGCCCCCGGTCGTCGCGCGGGGGCGATTCCGACCCCGACGGGTGACGACAGGGTACCGGGTCACCGTCCGGAACGAGCACTCCGGGCGAGCTCACGGATCGCCGCGCTGTCCTGGTCGAACTCGACCGCGAAGAAGCGAAGCGCAGCTTGAGCGACCGCATCCGGGGGGAGATCGGGGCCGACGAACTCTCCCACGACCGTGACCTCCGTCCGTTCCCCGTGCGGGGTGTAGTAGAGGAAGAACTCGGATCCGGCGAACGGTCCCTCCCGGACCTCATAGGCGATGCCGACCGGTGGGAACGCGGTCCAGCGCATGGTGAACCGCTCGGCGACCCCATCGGAGTCCTGGACCCACGAGTACTCTCCGGAGTTGTCGGATAGGACGGCCCGTCGAGCGTCCCGGTGGCGGTGGGCCTCGGAATGGGCCGGACCGGAGCCGACGAACTTCCAGATGAGCGCGAGCGGGGCATCGAACAGGCTCCCCTCATCCCGGACCCACACCATGCGTTTGCCTCCTCTCGCCTCTCTAGTGTGATGCGCTAGGATTGGCTACGTTTATAGCCGGGGACGTGCATGACTCCTCGTGCGCGTCGCTCCGAGGATCGTTCTCTCTGACGAGGAACGCCTCCAGCTGACCTCGTGGGCTCGGGGTCGATCCACACCCCACCGAGTGGTCCTCCGCGCCCGAATCGTGCTCCGGGCCGCCGAAGGAGTCCAGAACCAACAGATCGCGGAGGAGCTGAGCACCGAGCCCAACACCTGTGCCCTCTGGCGGCGGCGGTTCCTCGCCGCCCGCCTTCCCGGCCTGATGAACGATGCTCCCCGCGCTGGGGGTCCCCTCCTCATCGCCGACTCGAAGGTCCGCGCCATCGTCCACGACACCCTGCACACCAAGCCCCCGAACGCGACCCACTGGTCGACCCGCGCGATGGCCGCTGCCCACGGCGTGAGCGCCTCGACCGTACGGCGGATCTGGGCCGCCCGCCGACTCACGCCCCATCGCCTCGAGCACTACAAGCTCAGTCGGGACAAGCACTTCGAGGAGAAGCTCCGGGACATCGTGGGCCTCTACCTCAACCCGCCCGAGCACGCGCTGGTGCTCAGTGTCGACGAGAAGACCCAGATCCAGGCGCTCGACCGAACCCAGTCGATCCTTCCTCTACGGGAGGGCATCCCCGAGCGCCAGACCCACGACTATCGGAGGAATGGGACGACCGACCTGTTCGCCGCGCTCGATGTCGCGGAAGGGACGGTCATCGGTGAGTGCCACAAGCGGCATCGGGCGAGGGAGTTCCTCGTCTTCCTGCGCACCCTCGACCGCAGCACGCCACCCGAACTCGACCTCCACCTGATCCTCGACAATCTCGCCACGCACAAGACGGCGAAAGTGAAGCGGTGGGTGCTGCGGCACCCTCGCTTCCACTTTCACTTCGTCCCGACGAGCTCCTCGTGGTTGAACCAGGTCGAGCGCTGGTTCAACGACCTCACCCAGAAGCGGATCCGCCGAGGGACGTTCCGCAGCGAGCACGAGCTGATCGAGGCGCTCAAGCAGTATGTGGCGACCTACAACGAGGACCCTCGGCCGTTCCAGTGGCGCGCTACCGCCGACCAGATCCTCGCGAAAGTCCGCTGGAACCGGTTAAACGTAGAACTGGCTGGCGCACCACACTAGCGCCTCGACCGATCAACCGGTCCGCGGCGGGACCTTTCGGGCCCGCGGCATCCGTTCCGTGGGGGCTGGGGTCCCCGAAGTAGGGGGTGGCCGAACTCGGACCCCGGCGCGCGACCCCTCTGCCGGAGTCCGTCCCGGGGGCGTGAGCCACGGCTGGGACCTCTCCCAGAAGCTCAGGAACAGGTCCGTCGACCACCGCATCCCCTCGGGGTCGGTCATGAGGAGCATCGTCGCCATGTCGACCCGTCCGTCGAACGACGGAAAGCACACCCCCGCCTGGTCGTCCAGCACGGCGAGGAAGACCTCCGTGCGCTCGACGAGCCGCACCGGGAAGTTGCGGTCGATCCGCACGGACGATCGAAGCTCCTGTTGGACGGCCGGTCGGGGACGGATCACGCGGACATCGGCCCCGGCGGCGGCCTTGTCCCGCAGGATCGGGATCGCCTGGGCGAACATCTGTTCCGTGACGACCCAGAGGCGCTCGCGTACGGTGCGTAGGGCGTCCTCCTGGACGGCCACAACGTGGTAGGTCCCGTGGGTGAACGACGCCCGGCCGAGCTCCCCCAGGCGGGCAACGAACTCCCCACCGACCGCCAGCACGTCGTGCGTCAAGAGGAAGGTGCGGTGCTGCGAAAGGTACTCCCAGAACGGCAGACCGGCCAACAGGACTCGGCCGACCCCCGTGGGAACGTACGCGCCGCTGGGATCCTTCGTGACCAGCCCGGCGTTGGTCAATCGGTTCAGATGACGGGTCGCCTCCGATCCCGTCAGGTCAAGGTTCCGGGCGACCTCGGCATGGCGCCGGGGCTTCTCGGAGAGCAGGGCGAGGATCCCGAGACGCTCGGGGGAGGCGATCTCGAAGAGGAACCTCGCGAGGTCTCCCGTCTCCATCGGACTGCCCCATCGTTCGGTAGCTTCAAAGTCCTTCGCACACGACGAAGGACGCCCCGGGTCCCCGAGGTCGACCGCCGGTTCCGAGTGGCATCGGCGTGGTCGCACCCACTGGGGGGTTAGACCGCTCGGAACCCTTCGGGATGCACACCCGATGGCATGCCTCGGCACGGCGGTGGCGGCCGATTGACCGTACCCCTATATCGGGCAATCGCGGTCGATCGCCGATGACCGGAAACGCCGGGAGCGGGGAGGAGACCGTGGGACCCCCCCGGGGTCTACGGCGCTGGCGGGGGTGGCTCATCGACTACCCGATCCCCTTCTTCGCGCTGGCCGGGCTCCTGGCCGGCCTGTTCCTGAGCTACGTCTCCCTGCGCCCGGAGGTGGCCCGGTACGTCTGGTTTGGCACGCTCGTCATCGGGGGACTGCCCCTGGTCGTGGCGACCGCTCGGCGCCTGGTACGGCGGGAGTTCGCCTCCGATGTGATCGCCACGCTCGCGATCGTGGCGGCGATCGCCCTCGACCAGCCGTTCGCGGGCGCGATCATCGTTCTCATGCAATCCGGTGGGGAGGCGATCGAACACTACGCGCATCACCGCGCGACCGCCTCGCTGGACCGACTCGTGCGTCGAGCTCCTCGCTGGGCCCACCGGTACCTCGACGGGGCGGTCGCGCGTGTTCCTGTGGACGACGTCCGGCCCGGAGACCGGCTCGTCGTCCGCAACGGCGACGTCCTCCCCGTGGACGGCTCGATCGCGAGCCCGACCGCCACGCTCGACGAGGCGGCGGTGACCGGAGAGCCACTTCCCCGGACCCGCCGCGAGGGAGACCCCGTGCTCAGCGGGACGGTCAACGTGGGACCGGCGTTCGACCTCGTCGCGACCCGCGCGAGCCGGCAGAGCCAGTACGCGCGGATCGTCGACCTGGTCCGGAACGCGCAGACCCAGAAGCCGGCGATCCAGCGGCTCGCCGACCGGTACGCCACGTGGTTCACCCCGACGACGATAGTGATCGCGATCCTCGCCGCGTACTTCGACCGGAGCGCTCTCACCGCACTTGCGGTCCTCGTGGTCGCGACCCCCTGTCCGTTGATCCTCGCGACGCCGATCGCGGTCCTGCGGGCCGTCGACCGGGCCAGCGAGGCCGGGATCATCGTGAAGAGCGGCGCGGCGGTCGAAGAGATCGGCCGGGCCGAGGTCGTCCTGTTCGACAAGACCGGGACTCTCACCTCGGGTCGACCCGAGGTCGAGGCGGTCGTTCCGCTCGCGGAGCTGCCCGTCGAGGAGGTGTTGCGCCTCGCGGCCTCGGTGGAACAGTTCTCCTCCCATCCGCTGGCCGAGGCGGTCGCCCGCCGGGCCAAGGGGCTCCCTCGGCCGGAGGCCGAGAACCATCACGAGTTCCCGGGGGCCGGGGTCTCGGGAACGGTCGGGGGCCACCGGGTGGTGGTCGGCTCCCGGGGGCTCTGCCGCACGGTGGCCCAGCGCTCCCTCGACCCGGAATGGGAGACGGTGCGCCAGCAGCGCGCCGGCCCGGGCCGCCTCATCTCGTTCGTGCTGGTGGACGGCGTGGCGGTCGGGGCCCTCCTCTTCGAGGATCCCATCCGCCCGGAGGTGCCGGGCCTCGCCGACAAGCTGCGGGGGCTCGGGATCGACACGGTCGGACTCCTCACCGGGGACAACCGGGAGAACGCCGAGGACGTCGCGCGACGTGCGGGGATCCCGTTCGTGGACGCCGACCTACTTCCCGAGGAGAAGGTCGAGCGGGTCGGAGAGTTCCGGAGGAAGTTCGGGTCGACCGTGATGGTGGGGGATGGGCTGAACGACGCGGCCGCGCTCGCCAGCGCCTCGGTCGGGATCGCGATGGGCGCCCAGGGGGCCGGGATCACGGCGGAAGCGGCCGACGCGGTGCTCCTCGTGGACGATGTGAGCCGGGTCGCGGACGGCATCGCGCTCGGCCGGCGGATGCTGCGGGTCGCCCGGCAGGGGATCCTGTTCGGGCTCGGGGCCAGTCTCGTCCTGATGGGGATCGCGAGCTTCGGGTACATCGCACCGGCCGACGGAGCGGTGATCCAGGAGGTCCTCGACGTGGCCGTGATCTTCAACGCCCTGCGGGTCCGCTGAACCCCGATCGCCGTTCGGGCGGGCCGCCGTGATGCCCGGAGGGCCCGTCGCGCGAAAGACCCGAGGTACGTCCCAAGGGTCTGCGGCCCCCCCGGGGGCCGCGATGAACGGTACTAGGCCGAGACGCCGATCTCCCGGGCCAGCTTCAGGATGATCGCGCGGTCCTTCTCGGTGGCCTCCTCGTCGTCGGCCGCCCCGATCGCGTGGACCTCTGCTTCCGTCAGCTCGCGGTCGAGCCCGTACGCGTCGGCCTCGTGCGGGGGACTGAGGATCGGTCGTCCGCCCGAGACCCGCGCCAGGAGGCAGCAGTGGTAGCTGTCGGAGAATCCCTGGTATCGTCCCCACCGATAGTGTCCGCTGGCGTTCTTCACCAAGAGAGGCTCTTCCTTCTCTGCCATGGCGACGTGCACCCCCGAAAGTGAGCCTTCGAGGTCGGCCGGAGGATTATAGCTTGCTGACGGGAGGCGAGAAACCGCCCCCGCTTGTGGGTCTTCGGGGGGCGGGAGCCGGCGCGGTCAACCCGGGTTCAGTCGAGGTTTAACGTCTCGGACCGCGAACGGCCCGGGGACCCCGGGGCCGGGACGACGGTGTCCCACGGCGGACATGAGCGAGAGCGTCGAGGTCGAGCGACTGGTCAAGGTATACGGCTCACTGCGTGCCGTCGACACGATCGACTTCACCGTCCGTTCCGGTGAGGTCTTCTCGTTCCTCGGACCGAACGGCGCCGGCAAGTCGACGACCGTCGAGATCCTCGAGGGCCTCCGACGGCGGACGAGCGGCTCGGTCCGCGTCCTGGGAGAGGACCCCTGGTCCTCGCTCGACCGCATCAAGCGTCGGATCGGGGTGGTCCCGCAGGACTTCCACTTCTTCCCCACGATCACGCCGCGGGAGGGCCTCCGGCTCTACGCCCGGCTGTTCGACCGCCGGGTGGACCCGGATGAGCTCCTCGCTCGGGTCGAGCTCCTCGACAAGGCGGACGCCCGGTACGACTCGCTCTCGGGCGGTCAGCACCAGAAGGTCGGCGTGGCGCTCGCCCTGGTCAACGATCCGGAGATCTGCTTCCTCGACGAGCCGACGACCGGCCTCGATCCGCGGGCACGCCGGTCGGTCTGGGAAGTGATTCGGAGGCTGCGGAAGGAGGGTCGGACGGTGTTCCTCACGACCCATTACCTCGACGAGGCCCAGCAGCTCTCCGACCGCATCGCGATCATCAAGCGGGGCAAGCTTATCGCCACGGGCGCGCCGGACGAGCTCATCGCCGTGTTCGGACGACCCGCCCGGCTGCGGATCGTCGGCGAGGCCGCGCTCGCGGATCGGCTTCGGGAGCGGGGTCACGCCGTCACCCCCGACAACGGCGGGCTCGAGGTCGAGCTTCGGTCGAAGGCCGAGGCCGTGGAGATCCTCGACGCGGTGGCGTCGAGCGGCCTCCGCTGGCAGAGCTTCTCGACGAAGTCGGACACCCTCGAGGACGTCTTCATCCGCCTGGTCGGCGGGGCCAGGGACGAGGGGAATGGGCCTTCCGTGGCGGAGGCGCGGCCGTGAACCCGCGCCGCGTGCTCGTCTATTTCCCGACGTTCGCCCGGGGCTACCTGCGCAATCCGCTCGGCCTGTTCATGTCGCTCATCTTCCCGGTGATCCTGATCCTCATCTTCGGGGCGGTCTTCTCCTCCTCCGGTACCTCCCCGGTCCCCCTGGCGGTGGAGAACCTCGACCAGAACTCACCGGCCAGCGTCGGGTTCCTTGCCGCCCTCAACGCCACGGGGGCCGTGACCGTGAACCTCGTCTCCCCGACCGTCGGGAACCTGTCCGACTACCTGGCCCACCACAGCCTGAGCGCCGGGCTCGTGATCCCGGCGGGGTTCGACGCCGCCGTCGCCCAGCACCTCCCGGTCCAGCTGACGGTCTACACCAACCCGGCGTCGGGCGGCGAAGCCGGGATCGTCCTCGGCGCGGTCGAAGGGGTGACGAACGGGCTCAACCTTCGTCTCGCCAACGGGACCCCGATCGTGACCTCCGTGAGCCTCACGGTCGGGAGCCCGCTCTACCGGTACATCGACTTCCTCATCCCGGGGCTGATCGGCTTCTCCGTGCTCGTGAGCCCGATGTTCTCCATGGTGAACATCGGCTCGACCTGGAAGCGGGACAAGCTGTTCCGGCAGCTTTCGCTCACCCCGCTCACCCGCGGCGAGTGGCTGACCGCGACGCTGCTCTGGTACGTGCTGCTCGCGGTCGTGAGCGCCGGCCTCCTCGTACTGGTCGGCGGACTCGCCTTCGGGGCGCATGTCACGCTCACCCTCCTCAGCCTGCCGTTACTGGTCGTCGGCCCGATCCTCTTCGTCGCGCTCGGGCTCCTGGCGGGGTCGGTGTCGAGCACCCCCGAGACCGCCGGCGTGATCGGGAACATCATCACGTTCCCGATGATGTTCCTCTCGGGGACGTTCTTCCCGGTCTCCCTCTTCCCCTCCTGGCTCGTGCCGGTGGCGAAGGTCCTGCCGCTCTATTACGTCGTGGACGGTCTGAACGGGGCGATGGTCTACGACAATCCGTCGGCCGTCTACTCCGACATCCTCATCGTCGTCATCCTCGCGGTCGGTCTCGCGGTCGCCGCCACCCGGTTCTTCCGCTGGCGGGAGGACTGACCGCTCCGCGCGTCGGTCCGGGCGGCCCCTCTCAGAGGGCCGCGCCGCAGCTCGCGCATCGGGCCCGTCCCGCGGGGTTCAGGGTACCGCAGTGCCGGCAGTGCAGGTACACCGCCGGGGGGGCGGTCCCGGCCGGTCCCGGCGTTCCCCCGGTCGGGCCCGAAGCGCGGCCCTCGGCCGCCCGCAGGGTCGCCAGTCTCGCGTTCCGGGCGCCGGTGATCGAGGTGACCCACGCGGCGGCGTTCGGCGTCCGGAACGCGTAGGCCATGACCCCCCGATCCGTCTCGACGTTCAGGACCGGACGGCCGAAGGTGGGGTCCGTGGACGTGACGTTCGTCACGTGCTCGACGTTCAGGTCCATCATCGTCCGGGAGACCTTGGGCCGGAACAGGCTCTTCCGCACCGCGGCCTCGAAGACGAGGCGGTGGTCGGTCAGGTAGAGCGTCCCCGACTGCGTCTCTCCATCGGAGTCCGTATCGACCGGCTCCGAGACCAGAACCTGCTCGCCCGGGTTGAGAAGCATCCGCTCTCCGACACCCGACCGGGAATCCGAACGGCTCGTATTTAGGTTGGCGAGACACCGGGCTCGCTCCGCCGGTCCTCGGGATGGGCGATGAGGGAGGGCGACGGTCCCCCGTCCCCCGAACCGTTCCCGGACGCTTCCCAATGTTTATGGTACGGGAGAGGGTTTGCGCGCCGGACCATGGCGTACCGCCCCGCCCGAGGCGCCCGCCTTGTCAAGCGCCGGATCCTGGGGGACCGGGAGCGGGTCCAGCGCGCGACCCACGAGTCGCTATGGGCCGTGATCCCGAAGCTCTCCCTCGAGGTGCTCGTGGTCGCCCTCGTCATCTACTGGTTCCTCACGGGGATCGATGCGTCGCTGCCGGCCATCCCGTACCTGTCGGCCGTCGCCCGGTCGCTCGCCAGCGCCGGCCCCGGCTTCTCGGAGGGGCTCGCGGTCGCGATCCTCCTCGTCTTCGTGATCGGCGTGGCGCTCGTGGTCCGCCGCATGTGGAAGTGGTCTCGGTACGTCCTCGCCGTCACCAACTTCCGCATCCTGCATATCTACGGGATTCTCGGGACGGAGTTCGAGGAGATCCCCCTGATCCAGGTCCGGAACGTCGACGTCGACCAGCGGTTCTGGGAGCGACTGTTCCGGATCGGATGGCTGCGCATCAACTCGCTCCAGGTCCCCACCTCCGGTACCCAGCCACCGACGTCCCCCGGGAGCCGCGGGCGCCGTCCGAGCGACCCGCCCGGGATGGAAGTGTGGCTCTACGTGCCGAATCCGTACGGGATCGAGAAGGACATCGAGTCGCAGACGGAGGAGCTGGTCGCCGCGCGCGCCCAGGCTCCCGTCGCGGTCCGTCCGACCTGAACCGGTCTCCCGTGCGCCCCCGCCCTTACCGTATCGGGTACGCCCAGAGACTCGGTCGAGCGATGGTTCGCGAACACCGCGGGCCTCGGAGGTCGGCGGCACCCATCGGTCGGTGCCGGTCCGTTCAGACCTCGTTCTCCCACTGCCGAATGCCGTGCCAGTGGTAGTACGCGACCGTTCCACCGAGGAGTACCAGCATCCCGCTGGCGGTGACCAGAGCCCGAAAGATCAGGGCGCTTCCTAAGGTTGTGGGAGCGTGGCCGGTCGACTGGGCCCAGAGACTGAAAGCCGCGAGGGCGACCCCCAGGACGATCCCCACCAGAACGATGAGCAGGCTGATCCGATAGTCACGTCGCCAGCGTGCGAAGAACGCCGAATCGGAGGTCGTCCCTCCGGGGACGGACATGGGCCTGAGCGCCGCACGGCATCGGAGGACTTCACGGTGGCGCCCACGGGTCCCGGGCCCCCGTTCGGCCCGACGTCCGGCAACCCGCGGCGGCCGACGGCGGTCAGTTCGCGGCCCGGCCCGAGCCCCGCGGAGGGACCTGCCGCACCACGACCCAGCGTCGCATGGCGATCTTGCGTGCCTTCTGGAAGCCCGCCTTCTCGAACATCCCGAGGGTCCCGCTGCACAGGAACGAGTTCGAGGTCCGCTTATCGGAGTAGTCCTCGGGGTACGCCTCGACCGTCCCCCCGCCTGCCGCAGCGATGTACCCGAGCGCCTCGCGGAGCGCGCGAGACGCGATCCCTCCGCCCCGGCGCTCCCGGTCGACGAAGAAGCAGGTGATGCGCCAGTCGGGGAGCGTTCGCTGGCCCTTCTCGTACTCCTTCTTGCTGCGGATATTGGGAAGTTCCGCGGTGGGTCCGAACTGACACCATCCGACCGCGTCCCGGCCCTCGAAGACCAGGGCGGCGTGGGCCCGCCCCTCGCGAACCCGTGCCTCCTTCAGCTCCCGATACTGCCCGGCCATGCGCTTGTTCTCTCCGGGCTCGAGATGGAAGGAGATGCACCAGCAGCCCCCGAAGATGCCGTGGTGCTTCTCGACGAGGCGGGCGAACGCCGGCCACGTGGCGGCGGTGAGGGGTTTCGAGGTAAGGGCCATATCGGGTCCGACCGTACGCCCACACCCGAACGGTAAAAAAGCTCACCATGACGCGGGGGCAGGTTCTTGGCCGACGACCGGAGACGCTCCCGGCTCGCTCGAAAGGGCGGCCCCGACCGGGCCGGGGGGCGCGGTGAGGCGGCGACCACCAGGAACTCCGCGTCGCCAATCGCGGACACTCCGACCCGACGGCCGCGTATCGGCTCGCTAGTTGCGTACCGCGGCCACCACGAATCCGTGGCCGGTCTCGAGCGTCCCGGACCGTCGGCCCGCGCGTTCCTCCACACGGAGGAGCGATTCCCAGGTCCGTTCCGATCGACGGGCGCTCGCCGCGATCCGGTTGTCGTGGGCGGTGATCGGGGCCACGCTCATCGTATCCCGTACGCGGAACCCCGCGCGACGGAGCGCCTCGTGCGCCTCGGGGACGGTGTAGAACCGGAACTCGAAGTTCCCCCACCGCTCGGGAGCGCACGGCTGGAATCCCTCCTCGAGGACCCGGTCCACGAAGTAGTAGCCCGGGCGTCGAAGCACCCGGGGAAGGAGACGGCCGGCGACGGCCACCCGGAAGAACTCCTGCGTGGCCGACACCGGAGAGGAGAAGTCGAGGACGACGGTCCCGTGTCGCCGGGTGACCCGCGCGATCTCGCGCAGCAGCGCCGGTCCGTCCGGTCCGGCAAAGCAGACGATGTAGCCGAGCGCGACGACCGCGTCGAACGACCGCGAAACGAGCGGAAGGTGTTCGGCCGCTCCCTCGATCCAGTCCACCGGGACGGGGTCCGACCGGAGACCCACCCGGCGTCGCGCGGAGCGCAGCGAAGCCACGGAAAGATCCACCGCGACCACGCGCCCCCGGGTCGCCTCGCGCAGCACGGGGGTGAACCGCCCGGGACCGGGGCCCAGTTCGAGGACCCGACCGCTCACGCGGTGGAGATGGGTCCGGAGGAACCGTTCGCGAAGCGTCCGGTGCAGCACGCGCCGAGGCTCCCCCGAGTAACGGTTCCACTCGGACTGGACCCGACGGTCGAACATCCGGCGGAGGTGGGCCCGGCGTCGCGCCGGTGTCAGCGCATCGGAGGGCGTCTCCATGGCCAGGCTACGGCGAACCGCTCCCTTACCGTCTTCCGACCGGTTGTGGGTCCGACCCCGGCCTCGTGCGAGAGATCAGGGGCCGAGCCGTCCATCGACCGTTCTCCGGCCTGAGATCTGCGTCAGGAAGAGCCGCGGACCTCGCGATCACCCCGACGCCCCTCCCGTTCCGGACGCGATGCCCACGGGCCAGAACTCGAAGGGCGGACGTCCCGAGCCACCGACCCGGAACGTTGGGCCAGCACGATGCCGACCGGGGGATGGTCGGTCCCGTCACGACGACCGAGCGCTTCGGCGTCGTCCCATCGTCGGAGAAGACCCGGACGCACGGTCTCGTCCGGGACCTCCTCCACGGTGCGGCGCGGGAAGTAGGCGAGGGCGTGGGGAAGGTCCACCCCGAGGACCTTCGAGGCGAGCGGTCGTCCGCCCGCCTCCTCAATGAGCCGGATCAGCCGGGACAGCTCCCGGTACCGGAGGTCGTCCGACCGTCCGGTCCGAGCCGAGAACACCTCCGCGCGAAGATCGTACATGGCGAGATGCGCCCGCTGGGCGCCCGTGACCGCCCGGGGAAGCGACTCCGCGATCGCGACCCGGTCCGCCACCCGGAACATCTCGCGGAGGACCGCGACCACGGCGCCGTCCTCGCCCAGGCTGCGGAGGCCATGGATGCAGGCGGCGAGCGCGGCGGCATTGTCCCGAAGCGGGAGCCACCGAGCGTCCGCCGCGATCGGTCGGACCCGCGGACGCACTCCGCCGGCCGAGACGATCGGAGCGAAATGCTGCCAGCGCGCCCGCTCCACGGCGATCACCCGGCCCGATCCGCCGACGGCGTGGGCCAGCGGCACCGTGGCGATCGCGTGCGGTCCGCTTCCTACCTCGATCACGGTGGTCCCGGGCATGATCTCCAAGTGCTGTAGCACGAGGTGCCTCTCGAGCATCTCGACCCGCAGCCAGTCCGGCGGGAGGGTGGGCGAAGCGGGTACGGGCACCCGCCGGAGCCTCTTGGCGAAGAGCGGATCGACCTCCGCCAGCCAACGCGAGAACCGGGGGTCCTCCCTCGACCGCTCCGTACCCGCCGCTCAGGGCACGGATGCAGAAAGCCACACCCGGTGCTCTCCCTACGGCGGCGGAGGGACCCCGAGATACGCGGCCATCTCCTGCTCCCGTCGCCGGCGCTTGCGTCGGGAGATCGGGAAGTCCCAGGGTAGCCGCTCTCCCGGGTGTCTCAGGTCCTCATACAACGTGACGAACGCGGCCAGGACGGCGATCGTGGTCGGGATCATGAGCAGGTAGAAGATGTCGGCCACGTCGATCCGGATGCCGAGCGAGGCGGTGGCGCCCGCGTAGCTGAAGAGGTACGGGCCGAAGGTGAAGATCGCCGCCGTCGCCAGGATGTACTGGTAGACCAGCTTTGCCACCCGGTTCGCCATCCGAAAGAACCCGTAGGCCGCTGTGGTCTGGAAGGCGGTGAAACCGGCGGACGTGACCGCGAGTGCCCCCCCGCCGTACGTCAGGAGCTCGACGGTGATCCCGTGGTGGATCATCAGGTCCGAGGCCCCGAAGTAGACGTAGAGGATCTCGATCGGAAGGAGGACGGCGAAGAAGATCAGCACGATCCCCTTCGCGATCCCCTTGGCGATGTTCCAGGGGAGTCCGGGGAGGTCATGCCGACGCGACCAGACCTCGGGGAACCGCACCGGTGCCCCGGGCCCCTGGGCCGGACCGGCCGACCCCTGGCTACCCGCGGGTCCCCCCGGTCCGGCCGATGTCGGCGACGGGAAGGCGGAGCCGGCGGGCGAGGGAGTCCCGCTCATCCGATCCTCGTGGACGGAAGGGGCACCGTCAGGGGTCCGACGGTGTAAGTGGCCGTCACCGTGGCTCCCGGTACCATGCAGGTCGACGGGCCCGTGAGGTTGAGAAGGCCGGTGAAGCTCTGCTGGGACGGCACGTCGACGGCCAGCGTGCTCGGTCCCCCGCAGTCTGTCCCACCGTTGACGACCTGCAGCGTGAGGTTCCCGACGTCCGCGAAGAAGGCGTTGTTCGTGAAGCGGATCGACACGGGCACGGTCGTCTGACCGGCGGCGGCCGTGGGCGTCCCCGGCACGATGGTCAGGTTCTCGAACGGAGCGCCCCAGGTCCCGTTCGCGGAGACGCTGAAGCCGAACTGGTAGATCCAGGCATAGGTGCCGTTGAACCAGACGTTCCCGGCGATCGGCGTGTTGCGGACCAGCATCTGGCCTGCGTTGGCCATGAGGGTAGACTGCGGGATGCGGACCGTGAGGCCGAACTCGGTCGTCGTGTTCCCCGGCGAGAACGTGACCGCTCCCGTGGAAGTGTACGGTATCACGGTCCCGAGCGGCGTATAGGCGACGGCCGACAGGTCGAGCACGAGCGGATAGTACCCGTCGTTCGTGAGGTTGACCCCGAAGGAGACAGTATAGCCGAGCGCGGGCGAGTAGTGGAAGGCGTATCCCCCGTTGGGCCCGGTGGTGGGGTTCAGGCCGGTCCCGAGCTTCACCGCCGAGAAGATCGTGGAGGCGAGGAAGACGAGCACGATGAACAGGGCGAGCACCGCGCACCACCGAAGATAGCGCGCGAGACGATAGAGCGGGGGACGCCTTCGCCGATACTCGATCATGGCCTCCCTCCTCCCCCGGGAGGGGGACCGCCCGGGCCGGGCGGTCCCTGCCCGGGCCCGGGGGACCGGGGGCCCACGGCATGGGCCGGTGTCCACTCCCCCCGTTTCCGTCCGACGAGCGCGTAGTTGAGGATCCCTCCGACAAGCAAGATCGCGACCGACAGGCCGATGACGATCCCGAGGCCGGTGGCAAACCAGAGAGCGAACGAATGGACGGCGCTGTTGATCCGGGCGGTGGTGTTGTTCAGGGTGCTATTGCTCGGCGGGGTCAGGTTGCCGACCGCGAGGGGCGCCGTCCCTTCTCCCATCCCCACGAGGGACACCGGCATGACGGCCCTCGGCACCGGTGCGGCGAGGGCCGCAGATGAGAGAAGTAGGAGGACAACGATCCCCGTCGCAGTTGCGGTCAGGCCGGGTACGACTGGGCCCACCAAGGCGCTCTCGTCGCGCTAGGGCCGTCCCGCTATTTTGAGCTTCCTTGAGCGACGTTGCGCCCTCCGGCAGGGCGGGATTCCCCCGGACCTTGGGGACTGGCGAGGAACCCGTCGTTGCCGGGGATGCCCGAGGGCACGCCGGCCCGGGAGGGTCGCCGGTCGGGATCTCCCTCAACGAAAGGAGACGTGTTCGCGAAGGAGGGGCTGGAGCCGGGTCAACTGGCGGAGGTCCGAGATCGTCAGTCGGAAATCCCGGGCGCCCACCTCCCGATAGGGCGTCCGGTCGCGGAACCGGAGGATCCCGAGCGTGGCGGCCAGGGCCCGGTTCTCCCAGAGCACCTCCGGGGCGGAACGGTTCCTCTCCTCGAGCGGCGCGCCGATCACGTCGAGCGGAGGGTCGAACGGGCGCGCGCAGACGGTCCGCACCCCGAAGCTCCGCCAGCGTTCCGCGAGAGCCTGTACGTGTCCCCAGCCCGTCCACCGGGACCGGCCCCGGTCGCGGCGGAAGAACAGCACCGGCTGCCCGGGCTCCTTGCCGAGCAACCGTGCGTCCTTCCAGTCGTAGGGCACTCCCGGGCGAAGCCAGGGAGTCACCGGCTCGCCCGATCCGGCTCGGATCACCCACCCCACCGTCCGCTCCGGTAACGTCGGCAGGTTCCAGGGCAACTCCTGCAGCTCGACCATACGGTGGGCTTCCGCGACGCCGAAGAGACCGCTCGGTAAACCGTCTTCCCGGGCGCCCGTCGGGTCCGCCGCGACGACTCGCGGCTCGGGTCAGACCGAGGGGGGCAGCGGTCTCGGGGAGTAGACGACGAAATGATGTCCCGCGGGCTCGCGGCCCCTCACGCGAAGGGTGGACCCACCACGCGGCAGGTGTGGGCCACGATCTCCCGTTGCGGGACGTCGAGGGTGCTCCACGTCTCACGGGCGGTCAACACGTAGAGCCGGAGCGCAGCCCGGCAACTCGGCTCGAGTCGGTTTCCGGGGATCCCGAGCGCGAATCGCTGCGCACGCGCCCAAGGACCCCCAACGACGCGGCCGATCCGCTCCCAGAACTCGTTCTCCGAATCCCAGAACATGCGACGATGGATGGCCATCACGAAACCGAGGTGTTCCGCGAGCAGGTCCCGTTGGACCGCGGCGGTCGCGTCCTGGCCGGTGGCGAGCCCCCGAACCAACTTGACCGCCTCCTCCGCCCAACCCACCATCTGCTCGGCCACCCAGCGGTCGCAGCGGCGGGAGATCGCTGTCCAACGGAACGCGCGCGCCGCGGTCTTCAGCCGATGCGCGACGCCGTCGGGGTCGCGCAGGGGGCGGGCCGCCCTCCAGCCCGGCACGCTTCCTCCGACGTGCGGGGGGCGGGCCAACTTCCGTCGCTCGCTTCGTTCGGAGGTCTTCTTCACCGTAACCACAAACGGCGGGCGCCAGAGCACGTCGTCCCCGGCACGCAGGCCGAAGACCCAGAGGTCGATGTCCGACTCACGATGGGCGTCCCCCCGGGCCCAGCTTCCGCCGAGCACCACCGCCCGAGCGCCCTGCTTCTCGTACTCGTCCGCGACCGACTCCGCCACGGCCCGGGCGCGTCTCCGGCCCGCGACCCCGGCCGGCGGGTCGCGGAGATGCCACTCTCGTCGTACGTTCGAGCGTGCCATGCGTCTTCCGGGCGAAGTACCGAACGGTGATCACGAAGGACCGGTGTGGGCGGATGCCGCGTCGATCTAGCAGCTCTCCGACTCCTCGGTCGGAGGGGCGATGGACACACCGGTAGTGGCCGAGTACATGCCCACGAGCGCCGTGCCGGTCCCGCCGGTCGCCGTCGGCGAACAGGTCGAATAGAGGACCATCCAGACCGCCTGCCCCAGCGTGAGGGAAGAGCTTCCGAACAGGACGAAGGCCTGAATCCCGATGGACTGGCCGGTCAGGAACGAGGAGCCGCCCGCCTGATCGAACGTCGCGACCACGACCGTTTCATTCACGACCGCCAATCCCGTCACGGAGGCCATGGCATCCAGCTGAGTGACGAGGCTGCATCCCGAGACGAGCCCGAGAGGGACGGCCGCGGTCGCATTGACCGCGATCATCAGGATCGAGCTCGCGCTCGGGTTCTTGGCGATGAAGATCCATCCCGCGACCTCGCCCGGGGTGGCATCCGAGGGCGTCGCATCGAGAGTGTAGCTCGACGGCGAGCCCGCTATCGGCGTGGAGGTGCAACCGCCGCTGAGCGTCGCCGCGGCGTTGCCTCCGCCCACCGCACTCGAGACCCCGATCCCTTCGGCACCCACGATGACCCACGGACCCCCCGAGGCGTTGGCGGCGGCGCCATGGGCGAGGGAGTCGACCTGGCCGTAGGCGAGGGGAGGCCCGAACGGACCGGAGGGTCCGCCGGTGTGCGAAGAGAAGGCTCCGGTCGCGAAGAGGATGGCGAGCACGATTACCGCTACCGCGGCGATCGCGCCCCCGACGATGAGCGCCAGCCTTCGGTGGCCGGGGGCGGGCGGGACCGGTGCCGGTGGCGGGAAGGCCAGGCCCGGGCCGAGCGGCAAGGTCCCTTCGGGAACGGTCGAGGGTGAAGCCATCGGAGTTCCGGTAGGCTCATACAGCGCCCCGGGAGGAGGGGCTGGACCCGACGAGGAGCCCGGAGCTCCCATGATGAGCTACATGCACGGAGCCCCCCATAACGGGCTCCCTCGAGCGGCCGTTTCAAAGGCAACGGGGCCCGGGGCTCCCCTACTCGGTCCCTCGCGCGGCCCGTGCGTCGGTTTGACGCGACTCCGAGAACCGGACTCCGTCGCGGACCGGATGCGAAAGTCCGCTTGACTGGGAGCTTATGAGAGCCGGCGCCCCGGACCCATCGATGGCCAGTGCGCTCCTTCAGGTAGCACCGCAGGCGCACGTCGAGGTCAACGCCGAGCTCTGCAAGGGCTGCGATCTCTGCGTCGTGGTCTGCCCGCAGCAGAACCTCCGCCTCTCCGACCGGTTCAACCGGATGGGCTATCACCCGGTCGAATTCGACGTGCACGGACGGAAGGGGGATTGCACGGCCTGCGGCCTCTGCTACTGGGCCTGCCCCGACTTCGCGATCGTCTCGGTGGAACGGAGGCGTCAATGACCGCCCCCCGGCAGTTCCTGAAGGGGAACGAGGCGCTCGCCTATGGGGCCCTGCACGCCGGCCTCCAATCGTTCTACGGATACCCGATCACCCCGTCGAGCGAGGTTCCCGAGACCCTCGCGACGCAGGTCGGCCGGCCGGAGTATCCCGAGTTCCGGACCTTCCTGCAGGCGGCCAGCGAGGTCGAGGCGATCAACCTGATGCTCGGGGCGGCCGCGACCGGGGAGAAGACGATGACCGCGACCTCGGGGCCGGGGTTCAGCCTGATGCAGGAAGGGATCTCCTACGCTCACGGCGCCGAGCTACCGATGCTCATCGCGAACGTCAACCGCGCCGGACCGGGGCTGGGGAACCTCGGGCCGGAACAGACCGACTACTTCGCGGCCGTCAAAGGCGGAGGTCACGGGGGCTATCGAAACGTGGTGCTCGCGCCCGATTCGGTCCCGGAGATGGCCTCCTTCCCCTCGCTTGGCTTCTCCCTCGCGTTCCGGTACCGCACCCCCGTGATCCTGCTGACGGATGCGTTCCTGGGGCAGCTCAAGGAGGACCTCGAGTTTCCGACCATCGAGTCCCCGACGTTCGACACCCCCTGGGCGGCGACCGGCGCCCGCGGAACGACGCGGCACGTCCTCTCCTCCATGCACATCGAGCTCCCCGAGCAGAACCTCGTCTCCCGGCACCTGAGGGACAAGTTCGCGGAGATCACCCGGCGGGAGCAGCGGTCGGAGGAGCTCGAGACCCGGGGTGCCCGCGTCGTCTTCGTGGCCTACGGGATCTGTGCCCGCCTCGCCCAGCGAGCCGTGCGGGTCCTGCGCGATCGCTCCGTCCCGGTGGGCCTCTTCCGTCCCATCACCCTCGCACCGTTCCCCCGGGACCGCCTGCGCGCGCTCGTCGACGAGGGCGTGCGTTCGTTCGTTGTGGTGGAGCTCAACACCGGCCAGATGGTCGAGGACGTCCGGTTGGCCGTGGACGGCGCCGCCCCGGTTCGGTCGATGAACCAGTTCGGCGGACTTCTGCCGAGCTACCGCGACCTCGTCGACGAGATCGGAGCACTGGCCGCATGATCGCCGCGAGCGCGCCGCGGGAGGCCAAGTTCGGGCCCTCGTCGATCTGGACCGGGACCCCAACACATTACTGCGCGGGGTGCGAGCACGGCACCCTCACGCACCTGATCGCGAAGGCGCTCGCTGAGCGGGATGCTCGGGAACGGACGGTCATGGTCTCGAGCGTCGGGTGCAGCGTGTTCGCGCACGAGTATCTCGACCTCGACTCGGTCCAGGCACCGCACGGACGCGCTCCCGCGGTCATGACGGGGATCAAGCGCGCGCACCCGGAGCTCTTGGTGTTCTCCGTGCAGGGAGACGGGGATGCCGCATCGATCGGGCTCCTCGAGCTCCTCCACGCCGCGAACCGCGGGGAGCCGATCACGATCTTCATGGTCAACAACGCGATCTACGGAATGACCGGGGGCCAGATGGCGCCGACCACACCGGTCGGCATGGTCACGACCACTTCCCCCGAGGGCCGGAGCGTCCCGCAGGCCGGCTACCCGCTCGACACGACGAAGCTCGTGGCCTCGCTCGAAGGACCGGCCTACGTGCGACGCGTGTTCTTCCCGATCTCCCCGACGCCCGCTCCCGACTTCTTCAACGCCCGGGGAGCGCTCGAGGGGATGCAGGCGGTACGGCACGCCTTCGACGCGCAGGAGAAGGGCGGGTTCGCGTTCGTCGAGTTCGTGAGCACCTGCAGCGTGAACTGGAAGATGTCCGTCCTCGACGCGAAGCGGTACGCGGCCCAGGTGCTCGCCCCGCTGTTCCCCTCCGGCGTGCTGCGCGACCGGTTCGGCCTGGAGCGGCGATGAAGACCGAAGTGATCCTCGCGGGCCACGGCGGGCAGGGCGTGCTGGAGCTCGCGAACTGGCTCGCCTACTTCCACCTCGCGCGCGGACGGCACGTCGCCTACACGCCCTCGTACGGACCCGAGACCCGGGGCGGGAAGGTGAAGTGCTACGTCGTGGCGTCGGACGAGCCGATCGACTCCCCGATCGTCGAGGAACCGGACCTCCTCGTGGCCATGAACATCCCCTCGATGGACTATCTCCCGCTCCTCAAGCGCGGCGGTCGACTGCTCGTCAACAGCTCCCTCGTGAAGGACGCCCGCTCGCGCGCCGATGTCACCGTCACGGAGGTGCCGGCCGCGGGGATCGCGGCGGCGCTGGGTCCGTACAGTCCCCAGAAGGGAAGGGACACCTCCATCGCCGCGAACAGCGTCATGCTCGGAGCGGTCCTCGCCATCGAGGGAGAGGAGCTCGAGCGACAACGCGCGACCGTCGAAGAGGTCTTCCGGCACTTCCTGACCGAGCGGAAGGCCGCCTACATTCCGCTCAACGTCCAGGCCGTGGAAGACGGGTACCGGCACGTGCGGGGAGCCCCGCCGCTCCTCCGGGCGATCCCGGTCTAGGCCTCGGGGGCGGGGATATCTCGTGCCTCGGGGGGACGCGGTACTCAGGACTGCCGGGGGCCCAACGAGTTCGCGGCGCTCTCTGCCTCCCTCTGTCGCAGCTCGAGGGCCATGCGACGACCGCTCAGGGTGAGGGTGTAGACCATCTTCGGGTCCGACGTGCCGACGACGTACTGCGAACGACAGAGGAGCCTCTGCGACTGAACGAGGACGCGGAGGACGTGCTTCACCTCAGCCGGGTCGTCTTCCGGCAGTGAATTCAGGATTCCCGCCTCGGTGGTTCGGGGGGACGCCTCGAAGCGGACGAGATCGCCCTGATGCTTGAGCAGGTGCAAGAGGATCCGGCGCAGGATGGGCGACTCGGACGGCGGCGCCGGTGCCGGCGTCTCGTCGCGCGGAACCGCGGTTTGGGGGGGCGGGCCCTCCCGCCGGTTCCCGGGGTCACTCATGGGGCACGTCCTTGAGACTCGGAGGTCGGCCCAGGTCTGACAGGCATGAGGCCGAGGTCGGCCGGGGGAGTGTTCCGGGGGCGACGCCGGGAAGTAGCCACCCGCGAGAATGAGTGGGGCGGAAGCCGGTCATATCTGGTCAGGTCCCTCGAACCGGGAATACGCCGGCTCACTCTTCCGACCAGTCGGGCTTTTTCGGCAGTCCCTCCGGGGGCGACCGGGGGAGCGCCGGCGGAGGAGGGAGCGAGTCGGCCGGCTCGGGGCCGGGGGGCGACGGACTCTGCGGCGCGAGGGGAGCGGGGAATCCCGCGGCGGCGGCGACCGAGGGGATCGACAAGCCGGCCTGAGGCGCCCTCCGACGTCGGAGCCAGAGGAGCGAGGCAAGGAGGAGCACCGAGACGACCACGGCGATCACGGCAACGAATCCCAAGCCGTAGGGACGGAGAGCGCCGAAGAGGCCTCCCCCGGAGGTACCTCCCGTCCCACCCGCGGGGCTGAGGGTGAACCCGAGGGTGAGGGTCTGGTTCGTCCCGGTGACATTGATCACTCCGCTCGAGGGGGTCGCGGTGAAGCCCAGGTCCACCGGGACGGTGAACGCATACGTCCCGTTCGTCTCGTTGACCGTGAGCTGGGTGGCGTTGCCGCGGATCACCGCGGAGCCGACCGTGACCGACCACATCGTGCCTGACGGGAGTCCGCTCTCGAGGAACGAGACCCCGAACTTCGCTCGGGGGACCGCCGAGTACGTGATGGTGAGGGTCGACGCGGTCCCGTTCACGCTGACCGATCCGGACGCCGGGGATGCGCGGAACTGGGAGACCGGAGCCACGGAGAAGTTGTAGGTACCGTTGCTCCGTTGGAACACTAGCGACGTACCGGTCGAATTGGTGCGGACGCCGTCAAAGACGATCGCCCAGGGGGTGCCGATCGGCAGCCCGGTCGCCACGAACGTGATCGGGTACGTAGGGGGAGAGATCGGAGTGAACACGATCGGCGTCGACTGGTTCGTTCCGTTCACGGTGAAGGATCCCGACGCGGGCACGTCGTGGAACCCCCCGACGGTGCCGACCACGAAGGGGTACGTTCCGTTGTCCTCGGAGAGACTGATGATGCTGCCGGTCGCGCCGTACCGGGTCCCGTTCACCGACACCGACCATCCCGTGCCGGCGGGGAGCCCGGATTCCGTGAAGGCGACCGAGTAGAGCGTGGGGGGCCGGGGGACGAACTCGACCGACTCATTGTAGAGCGTCCCGGCGATCACCGAGATGGTGTTGGCGGCGAAGTTCGCCGAATAGAGCAGGCCGTTCGCGGGGTCTGCGACCACGCCCCCGGGAGTGCTGCCGACCGAGACGACCCCGACGGGGTTCGGGCCAGCGCCCGACAGGACCGTGATCGTACCCGGGTTCACCGCATTGGGGACATAGAGGAGGCCGTTCGCGGCATCGAACGATGGGTAGGCGGCGGCGGACCCTTCTACGAACGTCCCGTCGTAGGCGTCCGTCGAGGCATTGACCAGCGCACCGGAGCATGGGCCCCCTCCGCCCGCGCACGCCGCGGACCCGCGGAGCGTCACGTAGAGCTGCCCGTTCACGGCGTCGAATGCGATCCCGAATGGCCCCGATTGGGCGGGGAGCGGGATCGGCACCCCCACGGAGTCCGAGGTGCCGTTGATCACGGAGATATTGTCGGAGCCCTCGTTCGTCACGTAGATCGCCCGGTCGATCGGGTCGTACGCGACCCCGCTTGGAGCGTTCCCGACGTTCAGGGTCGCCACGACCGTGAAGTTCGTGCTGTTCACCACCGAGACCCTGTTGGCCGCGTTGTCCGCGATGTAGACGAGACCGTTGGCGGGATCGAACGCCCCGGCGACGGGGGATGCGGCCAGCCCCACGTTCGCCACGCGGGCGTAGGTCGTAGGATCGACGACCGTCAGGTTGTTCGACGCGGCGTTGGGAACGAAGAGGTCGCCGTCGAGCGCGTCGTAGATCGGCGTTCCCGGGTTCCGGCCGACCGGGATGTTCCCTCCGTTCGCGCGGGTCGTGCCGTTGATGACGGAGAGGTTCCCGTTCTGATGGTACGCCATGAAGATGTTTCCGGTGAGGGGGTCGAGCGCGCCCCCCCAGGGCTTCGCCCCGGCCACCCCAAGGGTGGCCACCACCGTGTCGTTCCCTCCCTGCACGGTGACGTTCCCCACGGCCTCTGCGGGGACGTAGCCGCCCACCGAACCGATCGAGTACGCATACGTCCCGTTGGGGACGTAGAAGAGGATGGTCCGACCCGTGGTCGATCGGGACACCGTGCCGAGCGTCACGGTCCAGTTTGCCCCGGACGGCAAGCCCCCCTCGGTGAAGTTGACCGGGTAGAATCCGGTCGCGGTCGATGCGAAGGAGATTTCTCCGGGCCCTCGGCTGCCCGGGGTGACCGGGCGAGCCCCGACGACGCTGGTATGGGGGATCAGCGGGATGATGAGGCACGCGACCGTGAAGAGAAGGGCCGTCCGGCCCGCGGACAACGGTACCCGGCGCATCGGCCGTAACTACCCCGGCCCTTCTATTTAATGCGTACTAATACGCATAGGCTCGGCGGGAACGGTGGCCACGCGAGCGTTCGCCCTCCCGACCGATCCTGACCCCGGGGGTCGGGGCGGGCCTCCCCAGCGCCCTCGATGCGGATTTCGGCGAGGACGAGGCGGCCCCGGGTGCGCGGGATGAGTCGTGCCCCGGGCGGTGGGAAGCCCCTCGCGCGATGCTCCCTTTCGACCACTTTCGGACACCGGGACAACGTACGGCTCGGCCGACAAGGTTCGTGTCCAGTCCTGGAGGCCTGCGGCACGGTCTCCCCTTTCGCCATGCCATCCCCCCGGCCCTCGATCCCCTCGAGCGGAGTGGGGGGCATCCCCCAGGGTCCGGGTGGGGACCGGGGGCATCGCGACCGGTGGGTCGGTGTCTGGGGGGGTGCCGGTCGCGCCGACTCTCGCGTTGGCGGTCTGCTTCGGAAGCGGTCCGTAGGGTATCGGTCACCCCGGCGAAACAACGGGCCGGAGGACACAGGTTTCATAGACGCCGCAGGTAACGAACAACGGACGGAGAGTCGGTCCGGATGGATGTCCCGTTTCGTCCCGCGGCCAAGCAGGTGATCGGACGGAACGTCCGGATCGAGGCCGGGGCGCGCATCCACGTCACCGAGCGGCTTGAGATCGGCGACGGGACGATCGTGCGCCGAGGGGCGCTGGTCGAAGGCCGCTCGGTCGTATTGGGTCGCGAGTGCTGGATCGACGAGGAGGCGATGATCGGCGGCGGGAGCGTCTTCGAGTGGCAGTCGGAGCTCCGGGCAGGGGACTTCCTTCACCTCGGTCGCTACTCGCACGTCAACGCGGCCCGTCACGTGACGCTCGGCAGCGAGGTCGGCGTGGGGATAGGCTCGCGGATCTTCACTCACGGCGCCTACCTCTCGGCCTACGAGGGCTACCCCGCTCGCTTCGAACAGGTCCGCATCGGGGATCGTGTGTGGCTGCCGAACGCGCTCGTCAATCCCGGGGTCACGATCGGTCACGACGTGGTCGTTGCCGCGATGTCGCTCGTGAACCACGACCTTCCGTCCGGATGCTTCGCCGCGGGGATCCCGGCCCGAGTCCTTCGACAGAACGCATTCCCCCGGAAGATCACGCTCGCCGAGAAGAAGGCGATCGTCGGCCGGGTCAATGCGACCCTCAAGAGCCACTATGTGCTCGAGGATGACCGGCTCGTGGTCCCGTCGGAGGGCGCGCGGAAGCCGACGATCTTCAACCTTCGCGAGCGGACGATTGAGGGACCGGCCCATGCCGAGACCGAACGGCTGAAGAACCAGCTCCGCCGGCTGGGCATCCGGTTCCGGTACTCGAACGTCGAGGGGAGCTACGAACGATGGCCGTCATGACATGCGTTCGCGGCCGGCGCGCGGACGAGAAATGGCCGGACGCATGACCGATCCCCCCACCGGGGCCGGGCCGCGCGTTGCGGTGATCGGAAGCTCGGGACAGATCGGCTCGGCTCTGACCGAGTCGTTGCGTCGGATCGTCCCCGTGCAGGGGTTCGACCTCGTCGCCGGCGCCGACGTCCGACCTCTCGATATCACCTCCGCCGAGGCCCCCGCGGCCCTGCGGAGCTTCGACGTGCTCTACCACCTCGCCGCTCGCGTCCCCGTCGACGGCGTGCCCCCCGACCCCCGTGGGCTCACCGCCACGAACGTGCTGGGAGTACTGCAGGCGCTCGAGGCGGCACGCCTGCACGACGCCCGGCTCGTCTACGTCTCCTCGGTCTCTGTCTATGGGGATCCCGTCACCGTCCCGGTGCCGGAGACCTCGGCGCTCCGGCCCCTCAGCCACTACGGGATGTCGAAGATGGTCGGCGAGCAGTACGTCGCCCACTATCGGGATCTCTACGGCCTCGACGCGACGGTCGTCCGGCCGTTCAATGTCTATTCCGACCGCACCGCGACGGACCTGCCCCCTACCGAGGTCATCGGCCGCTACATCCGCCGCGCGAGGGCGTCCCAGCCGCTGAGCGTGAGCGGCGACGGGCAGCAGACCCGCGACTTCGTCCATGTCTCAGACGTCGTTGGTTTTCTGGAGCTGTTGATGACGGGCCGGGGCGCGGGGGAGACGTACAACGTGGGCACCGGAACCCCCACGACGATCCTCGATCTCGCCGAGTGGATCCGGGACGCCCTGAACCCGGGGCTCTCCATCGTTCGCACCGAGCCACGGCCCCGGGACGTTCGGCGATCGGTGGCGGACATCGAACGCGCCCGATCGCTCGGCTTCGAACCCCGCGTGCGGGTCCGCGACTGGATCACCTCGCTGCCGCGCACGTCCCCGGGTACGACCCCTCCGTCCCGCCGGCCGCGCCGCCGCGCCTGAGGTGGTGGCATCCGCGGAGCCGACGCGGGATCACGACGTCGCGAGTATCTGCCGATAGTACGCGAGCCAGCGCTCGCAGACCCGGGGGAACGAGAACTCGGCGCGGACGAGCTGCTGTCCCCTCGCTCCGACCTGCGCGCGTAGCGCGGGGTCGGCGAAGAGATCGGCGATCATGCGGCCGAACGACTCCGGGTCACCGGCGAGGAATCCGTTCTCTCCGTGCTTGAGAAAGGCCCGATGCGCGGGTATATCGGACGCGACGACCGGGATCGCCGCGGCCATCGCCTCCATCACGGCGTTCGGCATCCCTTCGAACTCCGATGGGAAGCCGAAGACGTCCGCCACGGCGAGGTAGAGGACGATGCGGGAGTACGGCACCTCTCCGGTGAAGACCGCCCGGTCGGAGAGATCGGGGTACTTCGCCCGGAGCTCGCGCAGGTAGCGGTCGCCGAAGTGCTCCTCCTTGTATCCCCCCACCGCGAGGAGCGTGGCGTCCGGGATCCGGCGGAGGGTCTCGAGCAGCCACTCCACGCGTTTGGCGGTGACGACCTTTCCGATCCAGAGGATGACCCGGGCATCCGGCGCGAGCCCGAGGAGGCGGCGTGCCTCCTCCTTGGGAGGGGCGGCGGCGATGCGGCCTAGGTCGAGACCGTTGGGTATGAAGGTCGGGGAGAACCGATCGTAATCGTCGGCGAGCGCGGGCGAGTTGACCACGAGGTACGTGTCGCGCATCAAGACGGCAAGGGTGGCCCAGGCGGCCGCCCGAGCCACCTCCCCGTACCGCCAGCGCACGTAGTGGACCGGGTCCGTGCCGAAGAGCACGGCCCGGGGATGCGCCCGTGCGAGGAATGCCGCCGGAAGCGCGAAGTAGGTGTCGAACACCTGGACGATATCCCAATCTCCCCGTTCCGCCTGGATCGCGTTGCGCAGATCGAGGACGCCCTGCGGAAGGCGCAGGGAACCGACCACGCGAACCCCGTCCCGTTGGAGGAGTTCTGCGTGGTCTCCGCCCGCGCGGAGACAGAGGTACTCCCCGTCGACCGACCTTCGCAGCCCCTCGAAAAGCTGGAGCGTTTGCAACGCCTGGCCACCGCCCTTGTCGAGGTGGGAGCCGACGAAGAGGACCCTCATCTTCCGGCGTCGTGGCGTGCCAGCGCCCTCCCGAGATAACAACTACGGCTGTACGGCATCAACGCGGGCGTCCATGGTCCGCGAGCGTTCGCGGTCTGGGTGAGTAAAGGGGTCCGGATCCCGAGGCAAGCCCGGCCCCGCTCACGACCGGTAGTACGGGGCACCGGGTATTCGGCACCAGGATCCTCGAGAGACCGGCTTCGGTAAGTGCCCTCGAGAGGTGCGCGGGCCCGCCGCTCGGTCGGATCGTATTCACGTTGGTCCCGTTGCGACACCCGGAGCCCGGGGCCAGCCTCTCTGGGGTCTCGGTTTTTCGCGGCCGGCGGGACATGGGATTAAGTAGCCATTCCCGGGAGTCTCATCCCAGGTTAGGTCCCATGATGTCTGCGGTCGCGGTGAAAGTGCTCGCCGGGTTGGGAATCACGGTTGCGAGTGTCGCGGGCGCGGCCCATTCGGGAGCCGCCCCCGGGATCGCGGTGGCGTTGAGCCATGTGCCCACGTGGACGCATGCCCACAGCGTGCTCCAAATGATCCAGACCGCGTTCGGTTCGGGCCAGCACCCCGGCTCGCCGTCGGACCACCCGTAGGCCGCAGGATCGATAGGGCCGAGGATCCACCCTTCCGCCCCTCATGGAAAGGGCATCCGTTTCGCTTCCGGCGGAGACGCTCGTCGAAGCGAAGTCCCCCCACCCGCTCTGGGCCGCCATTGGTCTGGTCCTCAGCGGGGCACTGCTGATGGTGGTGGAGACTCCGAACCTGCTGTTCTTTCTCGGGCTGGCCTTCACGATGCTCGGCCTCTACGCCCTTGTCCGGGATCGCGGGGTCCGCCGAGCGACCTGACCGGGGTGGCACTCGGCAGTCTCTTCTCCGTTCACCGAACAGGAGGATCGATCGGCTCGATGCTTCGGCTCTGGCCGGACGAGGTCCCGGGCACCTCCTTCACCGGGCCCCGGATCGAGAGGGGTCGGCGGGCCGTGATCGAGACTCTCGGGAAGGCGAGCCGGGGAGCCACGTCGTGGCCTAAGGGCCGAGCAAGGAACCGGGTCTTGCATATGGGCGGTCCGCCATGACCGGCCCTCAGGAGAGGACAAATCAGGGAAGGTCATGAGCCCAGGCACGGTCATGGCGGGAAACCCCCGGCTGCTTCCGCTCGAGGTCCGGGATCCGATCGTTGTTTCGGCCGAAGACGGCACCCGGGTCGCCGTAGATGTGCTGACGACCTGCGAAGTCACGCCCGACCGGCACGGAACCCAGTACTTCGTCGCGGTGCTCAAGGGCGGCGTCGAGGGATGGTGTCTGTCGCGGCTCTTCCACGACGCCGATGCCGCTACGACTTACCACGCGGGGCTCGTCAAGGCAGCGGCCGAAGGCCAATTCGTCGCGCTGCCCGGCGCGTCCGAGGGAGAGTACACCGTCCACCACCGGGAGTGCCCGCGATATCTGACTGGAGGCGTCTGCCCGGCCGACTCTGAGGATGACTAATCGCGGACCCCTCGCATGGACGGCGCCAAGACCCGCCGCATGGGGTCGCGGGCGCCGTCGAACCCCCGGTCCCGCACCGTCAGGTCTCCGGGCAGGAAGACCGAACGGGTGGAGACCCGTCCTGAGGGGCAAGCCGCGCGAACGATACTCGGGTGTGGTCCGGCGGCAGCGCGGAGTCGTCCCAGAGCGGATGCTCGATGACACCGGGCCGGGAGCTTTCCGGTAGGAGAGCCGTATCTCTGACGGTGGGTGGGCCCAGTCGCACCTAAACCGGATCGGTTTGGTTGGATGGGCCCCATCGCTTGGTCTGGGGTTGATCTTGCACCACGCGAGGTAAGGAGAAGCGGGGTATCGGCCCCCTCCAGGGCAGGACTCACTCCGTGGAGGAGCGCCCCCCAACGGGCGTGTACCGCCGTTGGAATGCGCCCGAAGTCTGGGTCATGCGCCCGATCCCCCCGTTTGGGCGACATGACTAAATCCGCCCGGCAAGAGTATCCACCGGGTCGAGTGTGAATCCCCGATGATCTGCGGTGGCTGCGGCCGGACCTTCGGCTTTCGCACGAATCAAAGGGCCGGAAGGTGCGCCCAGGAACGCATCTACGAGTGCTATCACTGCACCACCGTCAGCAAGAAGTGCATCCTCTGCGGCCGGAGGGTTTCGGACCCTGCGGGGTTTCTTCTTTTCGCCGGGGTGTTCATGCTCGTCTTCTTGGGCGCGTTCTTGGGGGGATTCTCCTTTCCCGAGGCGATCACGAACTCACACCTGAACTCCACCCCCGTAACCCCCCTCGCCGACGTTCACTCCGGGGAGACGGTCAAGGTGTTCGCGAACGTCGCCGCGAACGAGAGCGTGGTCATTCACGGCTATTGGGGCGTTACGAGCAACGGCGCCAACACGTGGCTCTGGACGGCGAAGAACTTCTGGATTACCCAGGGCTCCATCTCGATCTTCGTTGATGTCACATCGCTGCTCTACGTCAGCCAGCCCGGAAACCCGTGGGGCAGCGAGTCCGGCGTCGCGAACTATACCGCAGGGAGTCCGATAGCCGTCTACGGGTCGACCGTTCTCACCCCGAACGGTACCACCCTGGACGCGCAGTACGTCGCGTCCTCTCCGACTGCGATGGGCCATCCCGGCGGATACCTGTGGCCCATCGCGGCAGGGGCGATCGCGGTGACCGGTACAGCGTCGATCGTCGGCTTCTTCGCCGTGAGACGTCAACGTGCTCAGCACGAGAAGGCGATCCGGTCCCGGCCCCCTGCGATACCCTCCCCCCACCTCAGGCCTGCCGAGTCGATGGGGCCCGCCACGAGATACGTCAACTCACGACTTGCTTCGTTGATGCGACGCTCTTGGATCACGACCCCGGTGACTGGCGTGGTCCTGATAGCCGCGGCGCCGTTGTTCTTCGTCAACTTCCTCCTCGGAATCTTCCTCGCCAGTATGGGCGGAGTGTTCTTCGCCATGAGCTTCGTCAATCGCTACTCGTACGGTAAGTCGCCGACCGTGGTCATCACGGACGATCAGGGACTCACCGTGGAGCCTCTTTCACCGCTACGGTACGTGGACGATCGCTACGTGCCCTGGAGTGCGATCTCGAACTTCTACGTCTACTTCGGACAGATGCTTGCCCTCCGGACGGACCGAGGCGAGCTCGTCCTCCACTATCTCTCGAACGACCTGGTGGCGCAGATCTCCTCCGAGATGCAGTCGCGCGGGATCCCGGCGGACGAACAGTCCACCTTCCATCCGTTGGTGGGACCCACCGGCCGGCTGTTGCCGCTTCGCCCGCTGGCGCCTTCGGAATGGCAGGAACGAAATCGGTTGAGCGGAACTCGACTGAACCACGCCGTGCTGGTATTGACATCCGCGACCGTCGGGGTAACACTGATCGTGATGGCGATCTTCCTCTCGGCACTGGACGCAGCCCTGGGTGGGTTGGTCCTGGTCTTTGGGCTACTGGCCACGGGAGTCTCTCTGTTCTTCTCGTACCGACTGCGCGGGAGTGCCAAGAGACCGACTCCGGGCGACGAACGGACCGCTATCCTCCCCCCACTCGGTTCGCCCGGGCAAACCGCCGGCAACCTAGTGCCTGGCGCCGCAGAAACGCTCGCTCAGGCCGTACCCGTTGCTGCCGCTCCGCCGTCGGCTCCTATCGCCGCCGCCCCCGAGCCATACGCTCCCTTCCCTCGGCAGCCCGCCGCTCCGGTCCCACCACCACCTACCCCGGTGGATGTCCGTGCTCCCCCGGTGAAGGACTATTGGTCATCCCGACCGATCGAGATGCCGAACGTCTTTCCCCGGGGCCTCTTGCTCCCGGGGGAGCACGTTCTGTATGAGATTCGACCGACCTATTGGGGAATCTACGGCACCGCCACCGTCTTGGTTGGCATTCTGATGGCCTTCTTCCTTCTTCCCCTTTCACAACCCGGTTATGTGTTCAACCCCTTCCTCTACGTCCTCGAAGGTCTGCTCGTGCTGGCCCTCGCACTGTTCCGAAGATCGTGGAAGGGACTCGCGTTTGCCCTGACCAGCCAACGGGTGCTTACGGTCAACGGACGACGGGGTACCCAAGGTCGCGAGGGCCCTCTCTGGGCGCTCCAACGGATCGGTCTGGAGGGGCTATCGAGCAATGTCATCACGTTCTACTTCGGGATGAACGCACCCGGGAAGGGTGCCCCCGGAAGGAAGAAGGTCCGTTGGCCCGGGGTACGTGACTCCCCCGCGGTGTACAGCTACGTGCAGCAACTGGTGGCGAACAGTGTCGGACACCCGCCCGTTCCCTCGCCGCCCGCCCCGTCGGGCCCGGCTCCTGATGCAGAGAAGAGATACTGCCCAGCCTGCGGACAAGAGAACGCCCGGGCTTCCGCCTTCTGTGCCCGCTGCGGAAGGGCTCTTCCGCCCCCACCCTGAGTCCTGGGCCGGTACCTCGCCCCCACCAGTCAAGGGATGATCTCGGGAGACAGGTCCGGGGGGGCCGGGGAGTCCGGTCGCGCCCCGAGCCGGTGGTCTTCGGGTCCCGAGACTGGCCGCTCCTACCGCCGCCGCGGAGGGCGTGCGGCCGGCCCGCCAATCGAGCTCGGAGTCCCTTCCGCTACAGACCTGATTTCGTCCTTGGACAGGGGCTACGCTCGGTCTGGGGCCCCATGCTCTCCGATAGTGGATTGACCGGTGCGGAAAGTACGGGGGGCGAGAGCGTAGCTCGGAGATGGAGCCCAGCTGTGTCCCGATTCGAGCCCCCGCACGCCCCCACGGATCGTCGCCCGGCCGTGGGTGTTCCCCGTCTGCCCTTGGGCACGCCTCTGCCTACCGCTCCAGGGCGCATTCGAAACCGGGACATTCGATCGACGCCCCGACAATCCGTGCCGATGCCTTCGAGGTTGCGTCCCTGCCCTCCGCTCGCGATTCCGGCGGATGAAGACCTGCGCTGCGTTCCGACCCGGAAACTCCGTCTCTCCGAGTCGGCAGGTCTCCGCTCGGCGGCTGATGCCGGATGGGCCCAGTCGGATCTGTTCGCTCATGGGTTCAAGTCCATGAGCCGGCGCCCGATTAGTCGCCAGCGTACCCGTACCAGGTCTGCACCCCGTCGGATATGCCACAGTAGACCGGGACTGTTGACACGGGTGACCTACAGGCCCTCGCGAGCGACAGTATGGCCGTAAGCCTTGTCGTCCCCTCCTAAATCGTATGCCGCCCGTTCCCCTCTCTTCCAACGATGATTGGGCGTCCCCGCGTTATAACCGGGTCGAACCTGGATCGGAGGGCGGCAAATCGACTGGCAAGCCCGGACCGGCCCCGTTCACAGGCGTCAACCATGGACCCGAGGCGAAGTTCGCTGATCTCTGTAGCAAAGACTCTCGATGGTGCGAGGTTGTATAGTTCAGGTAGCGAGAGAATCGCATCGTACCACGGGACTCCAGTACTCCGCCAGCTACCGATAGTGGACCTGAGCTGAACTGAGCCCGTCTCCGGGCACTCCGAGTTCCTCTGGAACTCGGGCTTGAAGGGGGAGACTCCGCGACGCGCAGTTGTGAAGACCAAA
>JAKASE010000026.1 GCA_021819135.1 Thermoplasmata archaeon
AAGTAGGCCGTCCAGCTTATCGATACGCAGGTGAGGCGAGGAAGGGGGCCGCCGGCGGGCGATCGGCAGAATCGGGGACGGCGGCCGAGGGCCCCCGTCAGGCAGTACTTAAACTACCAAACTCTCGCCTAGCCGGTGCCTGGACCGCGCCGGTGCGTACGAAGAACGAAGAACTCAATCCGACCCTCCCCCGTGGCGATGAGCGCGATCTTCCAGCGGCCCTTGTGCGACATGGGGAGGGCCTACGACTTCGCGTTCCGGCCCGCGATCGGCGAGCCGGACGTCGGTTCCGGCGGTCCCTGCGACGACCACCCCCACCGGGTCGACCTCTACGCGGCCTCGGCCGACCCGGCGAACCCGGCGGCCCCGTGGCGCACGTTCTCGCTCTGCCCGGAGCACGAGTCCCAGCTGCGTGGGTACGACCGCCGCATCGGCACCGCTGGCGGGGGCTCGCGGTTCCGGGGGGCCGCTCCCCCCGCCACCCCGTCGGCGGGCGGGGGGAAGGGCCGATGACCGGCGCGTCCCCGGACCCCGCTTCGGGGATCGCGGTCCGCCGCGTGCGGCTCAATCAGGGCCCCGAGATCCCGATGCTCGGTCTCGGGGTGTTCAAGACACCCCCCGGCCCGACGACCCGGAACGCGGTCACCTGGGCGCTCGAGGCCGGGTACCGGCACATCGACACGGCGGCGTACTACCAGAACGAATCCGATGTCGGCGAGGCGGTCCGGGCGAGCGGGATACCGCGCGAGGAGATCTTCGTCACGACCAAGCTCTGGTTCAGCGACCACGGGTACGACCGGGCGCGGCAGGCCGCGCGGGCGAGCCAGGAGCGGCTCGGGATCGGCCCGATCGACCTCTACCTGATCCATTGGCCCCACGCCGAGAGCCCGAAGCAGCGGATGGACTCGTGGCGGGCCCTTGAGTCGCTCCGGCGGGAGGGGGTCGTCCGGTCGATCGGCGTCAGCAACTACACGATCCGCCACCTCGAGGAGATCCTCGCCGTCTCGGAGGTCGTTCCCGCGGTCGACCAGGTCGAGTTCCATCCGTTCGTCTATGACCCGGACCTGCTCGGCTTCTGCGACCGCCACGGGATCCGGCTCGAGGCCTGGGCGCCGCTGACCCGGGGGGTCCACTTCGACGACCCGACCGTACGGGCGATCGCCGAGGCGCACGGCCGCACCCCGGCCCAGGTCCTGCTGCGGTGGGGGATCGAGCACGGGATCATCGAGATCCCGAAGTCGGTCCATCGCGAGCGGATCGAGGAGAACCGTCGGATCTTCGACTTCTCCCTGACGGCCGGGGAGGTCTCGCGCCTCGACGCCCTGCGCGGCGGCGCCCGCGTGGGCCTGTGGAACCCCGCCGAGATCCCGTGATCCCGGGCCGGGGCGGAGGATCGCTCGCGACGCCCGCTCCGTGCTAGGGGCTCGCGCGCCTCGTCTGTCAATCCTCCGGTTCCCGGGACGAGTTCATATAATCGTCCTTGGTGGGACCGCAGAGCGACCATGGTCAGCGTCGAAGTGGCCCACGCGAAGTGCACCGGATGCAGTCATTGCCGCGACGTCTGCCCGGTCACGGTCTTCGAGATGCAGCCGCGAGAGAACTGGCCCGACGTCGTCGACGACCCCGCGGTCGCGGCGAAGTTCCAGTTCCGGGCGGAGCGGTCCGCCGTCATCCACGGACCGGACTGCATCATGTGCGAGGCCTGCCTCTTCGAGTGCGAAGGGGAGTGCATCACGATCGTCGACGACGAGGGCACGACCCACCTTTCGACCTACAAGTGACCGGGGAGCCCCTGCTCTCCTGACCCCGACGCCGGGGCCCTTCGAGGACGCGGACCTGCGGTCCGTCGCGGGGAGACCCTCGTCCGTCCGTCGGAGCGCTCGTTCTCGCGGGGCTCGCTCGCCGGCGGAGCCCTAGCCCGCGCGGAGGCGGGGCCGGTAGAACGTCGACTTCACTTCGGCCGGTCCCCCGGTGGGGGGGAAGCGGACCCGCACGGCGGCGTTCCGGCCGAACGCCGAGAACTCGAGCGAGTACCAGACCGCGACCCAGTTCCCGGTCGCCTCCACGAACGCCTCGCCGAAGTGGTACGTGCGCTCGAGGACGGAGCTCGCCCGCCGGGCGAGCGGGTACGACCACTCGAGCGCCTCCTCGGCCGACCGCGGCGCGCCGTCGTGGGCCGTCGGCTCGATCGGACCGTCGACCGTGAACGGACCTGCGACGATCCCGCGGCCGAGGACGAACCGCGCCCAGGTCGTGCGCACCCGCCCGTCCCGGTTCGTCTCGTTCAGGATCAGCCAGACGAACGGGTTCGAGGTCGGGACCGGCTGGTGGAACTCGCCCCGGCGTTTCATCTGCCGTCCGATCGCGAGCCGCCCGGCGAGCCGGATCGCGAAGTACGCGACGAAGAACGCCACGAGCGCCCAGAGGGTCGCCGTGTACACCGCGAACGCCACGTGGTTGCGCTCGACCACGAGGAGGAGGTAGAATCCGATCGACGAGACGATGAGCGTGAGGAAGTTGATCGCGCGGTCGGCGTCCATCTGGAGCCGCTTGTCCGAGAACGGCGCGAGGGGCGGCACGGCGAACTGCGTGAACCCGTCCTGGAGGATGTGGCAGAGCCCGCCCACCTCCATCACCAGGAAGTAGATCCAGGGCGAGCCGGGGAGGATCATCGGGGCGAGGAACGCGCCGACGACCGCGACCACCGTCACGCCGAGCACCGAATGGGTGATCCCGTGGTGCCGCAGGATCGGGAACCGCCGCGAGAGGGGGAAGAACAGCGCGTCCGCGTCGGGAAGCCCGCCCGCGAGCGCTCCCGCGGCGAGATACTGGGGCTGGAACCCGACGAGACCGGCGGTGACCAGGTAGGCCACCAGGACGTGCGTGAGGAGATCCACGGACCGAAGGAGGGACCCCCGTTACAAGAGGCCTTCCTCCATCACCTCGACCGATTCGACGTGCGGCACCTTGGCGAACGCTTGCTCCGTCGACTCGAGGATCCCCCCCGTGTCGGCCATGACGACCGAGACGAGCAGCGCCTTCAGGCCGAAGGCGATGTCCTTGACCTGCATCCCCCGGATCGTCACGCCCGCTGGCGCGGACTCACGGACCCCCTTCGCGAGCGCCGCCATGTCGGTCTCGACGCCCTGCGGCATCAGACGGAACAACACGGCGACCTGGCCCATGGAGCCTCCTACGGGCCCTCGAAGCCGCACTTCGCGCAGACGTAACGGACGCTCTGATCGCGGCAGCGGGCGCACCGGCCGATCGTGACCTCGCCGCAGCTCGGGCAGCGGAACTGCGTCGCGCCCGGTGCGGGCACCGCGCGTCCGCACGACGTGCACCGCAGCTCAGCCCGGGCCTGCATCGATCGGAAACCTGCCTGGGGCGCCTACTTGCGCGCGACGCCCCGCCGGCGCGCGGCCACCCGGGTCATGAATATAAAGAGTACCCCGAAGAACGCGACGACCCCGAGCACGTACCACACGGTGTTGTCCGGCGCCGGACCGGCTACATAGAACGTCGAGGTGTAGGTCGTCGCCCCGTTGGTGAACGTCACGAGGCCGTGGGGGTCCTTGATCGTCAGCGAGAACGTGTGGTCCCCGGGCGAGATTCCGGTGGTCGCGTACCGGTAGGACAGGCTGTACTCCCCGCCCGGCGTGAGCGAGGGGAGCGACACGTTGCCGACCACGGTCCCGTCGAGCGAGACGGCGACCGAGACCCCGACCACGGTCGCGGATCCGGTGTTCACGATGGTCGCCGAGACGACGTACGGGGTCACCACGTTCACGGTGTACGTCAGGTTGACCGACTGGTTCTCCTTGCCGTTGGTCGAGGAGATCATGACGCTGATGGTGAGGGTCTCCGTCGCGGCGGAGACCGACAGGAAGGTATTCCCCGGGCCCACCGTGGTGATCGAGCCGGACTCGGGCGCGAGCGACACGCCGGTCAGGTTGGGACCGCTCACCGACGCGTAGAAGGTGAGATTGCCGACGCGCGTCCCGTTGGCCGCGACCGCGGGGCCCCCGGTGGCGTTGATCACGTACTTCCCGGTGCCGTGCGTAGCGAGGACGCTCGGCCCCTGGATCGTCCCGGATACCGACGTGGTCGCCGTCGAGACCGCCATGGACGGGGCCACGTTCGCCGCGAGCACGAAGAGACCGAGGAGGGCGATCGCGACGGCGAGGACCCGGGAACGCGCGGTCCTCATCGATGCGTCCACCTCCGGGTGCGCCACCAGCGGTAGGCGAAGATCCCGACCGCGAGGAGGATCGCCGGGACGAACGCGAGGACGGCGACGACCCAGTCGGGGATCGCCGGCGGTCCGCCGCTGATCGACGGCCCGACCACGGTGATCGGCGTACCGGGGGAACGGAATCCCAACGTCGACGACGGCATTCCGATCGTGCCCGACGCCGACACGGTCCCGCTCGAGTTCACGACGTCGCCTCGGACACTGACCGAGCCCGGGGGCACGAAGACCGATCCCGTCGCGTTGAGGAGGACGTAGTAGGTCGCGTTCTGACCGGCGGTGAGGTTCGCCTCGGCCGCGGTCTTCTCTCCGGCCGAGGTGATCCGGGAACTCCAGCCGAGGCCCTGGAGCCGGCCGGCGTCGACGACCGACAGGGCGACCGTCTCGCGCTGGTTCCCGGTATCCAGCACATAGAAGGGGACGAGGACGCTGTCGGGACCGACCTGGACGGGCTGGCTCGCCCTACCGACCCCCACCCCGTAGTAGCCGACCACGTTCACGACGGGGTTCGGTGAGACGGTGCCCACCGTGGCGCCGGTCCCGTTCTCGAAGGAGAGGATCACCCCGGGGTGGGCGACGGCCGTGCCGGCGGGAACGGTGAGGCGGACCTCCCCTGAGGCGCTCGCGCCGGGCGCGAGGGTGACCCGGTCGAAGGAGAAGTTGAACGTCCAGTAGGCCGGCGAGCCGACCGGCGTGATCGTGACCGGCACGTTGCCGGTGTTCTGGACGGAGAAGGCGAACGTCGCGCTCCCGCCGCCCGCGACCGTCGCGCTCGATGTTCCGACGACGGTCCCGGCGACCCGGGAGATCTGGGCGTACTGGAGCGCGAGGTCGGCGCCGACGTTCCCTCCCGACACGATCAGGGTGTCGCTCGCGTTCGCCGCGGTCGCGACCCCGTCGAAGGTGCCTTCCGCGGTGGCCGAGGCCCGGTACGTCCCCGTCGGCAGGGCGATCGTGACCGCGGAGCTGGTACCCAGACCGGAGAAGACGAGGCGATGCCCCAGGGAGTCCCTCAGGGTGACCGTGACCGGTCCGATACCGGAGGAGCCGCTGCTCGGCGGGGAGACCTGGAGCGTGGCGGTGTAGGTCGGTTGGAGCGTGAGGGCGAGCGGCGCGTCCTCGAACGGGAGCACGAGGGCGCCGGCGAACGCCGCGCGGGCGGCACTGACCGGACCGCTCGAGGCGTAGAGGTCGTACGCGCCCGGGAGGACGAGCGCGGAGAACGCGCTGTTCGAGATGGGGATCGACTGGACCGCGGTCGACGGGTACGGTCCGACGAGCTCGAGGGTCCCCGAGAGCGGTCCGGTGATCCCCGGGCTAGAGACGGTCCCGTTGAGCCAGACCGGGACGGTGGTGGCGGTCAGGGGGACGGAGCAGGTCGCCGAGCTCGAGGAGACGGAGCAGTCGGTCCCCGACCCGGCCGTCCAGTCCTGGTAGAAGCTTCCGTTCGGCCCGGGAGAGAGGGCCGTGCCGTTCGCGAAGACCCGGTAGACGGAGTTCGCCGGCAGCGAGAGAGAGAAGTTGCCTCCCGTCACCGGCACGATCGCCTCGGCGCCTCCGGCGCCGACCAGCGTCGCGTTCGTGGAGAGGGGCACGCGGGCGCCGGTGTCGTTCACGAGCACCCCCTGCAGGTCGACGCCGGGTCCGAGCAGGTCGATCGCGGGCCACACGGTCCCATTCGAGGCGATGGAGACCGAGCGCAGATCGGTGTAGGTCGTCCCGCTGTGGGTCGCGCTCGCGTACACCGAGTACGTCCCCGGCGGGACCATGAAACCGGTCGTGAACTGCGTCCCGTTCACGGACTCCTTCAGGAGGGAGGAGGAGAGGGTGAGATTGACCGCTCCGGGCAAGACGCCGGAAGGCAACGTGAGCGTCCCCTTCGACAGGTACTGCGGCACGAGGTAGAGCGTCAGGTTCGAGTAGGTCGCTCCCAGCGGTATCTCGGTCGTCAGGTACGAGGAGGGCAGGTAGACCACGCCGCCTGCCGTGGTCGCCCGGGCCCCCACCCCGTACTGGCCCGGGGAGAGGGTCAGCGAGAACGTCGGGCCACCGGAGATCGTCCGGTCGACGGCCGGGGCGCCCAACGCCGTGAAGGACACCGTGACGCTCGTGCCCGACGGGAGTCCCACGACCGTCATCGTGACGGAGACGTTCGCGATGGCCAGCGGGAAGCGGCCGAGCGACGTCAGGCCGTTCGGGGAGATCCCGCACTCGGTCTTCGGGACGAAGCCGAGGGCGGAGACGCGGACACAGTAGGTGGCCGAACCGGGGAGCACGGACGGGGCATAGACCGTGACGCTCCCGTTCGCCGAGGCGAACCCCGGGATCGCGGGGCCGGTCGAACCGGCCAGGACCTGAACGAGCGCGCCGTTCGCGGGGAAGTTGGTGCCGTTCGAAAGGGTCGCGCCGACCGTGAACGTTCCCGATACCGCGCTGACCTCCGAGAGCACGAGCGGGGCCGTGGTGGGCACGACGGCCGATCCGAGCCCGGCCGAGATCGCGGATCCGGAGCTCGTCGACCCCGAGAGTGCCAGCATCGAGTAGCTCCCGGCGGGAAGGTTCAGCGAGTAGGAGCCGTTGGCCGCGGCCCAGACCAGGGCCTCGCCGCCTCCAGAGGAGTAGGCGAGTACCGCCGTTCGCTCGGTCGCGTTCGAGCTCGGGCCGGGCACACGGACCGAGCCGGTCACGCTGGAGGCCGGGACGAGCGTCAGGGCGGCGGTCGCGGGGATCGGGCCCCCGACGGTCAGGTCCGCCATGGCCGCGTACAGGGTCGATCCGAAGTACCCGCTGACGTAGACGGCGTAGGATCCCGACGGCAGGTAGGTCGTCGCGGTGCCGGTGCCGGACGTCGTGACGATGGTGGAGTCCCCGCTCGAGGTGACCAGGGCCTGGATCGGGGAGGCCGTGCGATTGAACGCCTCGACCGGGGTGAGCCGGACGGGGAGGTTCGCGGCCGGCGTGCCGCCCAGGCTGACGCTGACCGAAACCGCGGCGGCCGGGCCGACGGTGAGGTTCGAGGTGAGCTTCGTCCCCGGGGATGCCACGGACACGCCCACCCCGGCCGAGCGCCATCCCGGGTACGGGCCGAGGGCGGTGAGGGAGTAGTTGCCGACACCGATCGTCCGGAACAGGTAGTGCCCCGTGGCGTTCGACGCGACGGTGGCCACGACCCCGCTCGCGTTCGAGAGCGTGACGCGGGCGCCCGGGACCGCGAGACCGGTGGTGTCCCGCACCGTGCCCGCGAGGGTCCCGGGCTTCAAGCCCGCCGTGGCGTTCACCACCGTTCCGGAGATCGCCGTCACCGACCCGATGGAGTAGTTCTGCCCCTCGTACAGCACGCTCTCGTGGTAGACCCCCGGCGGCGTGTTGGGAAGGAGGAAGGAGCCGCTCGTGTCGGTGGTGACCCGGATCGTCGTGAGGTTGGTCCCCCAGAAGATGACCTGCGAGCCCGGCACGAGGGCATCGACGGCGGGAGCGTAGATCCCGGTCCCGTTCGTGTCCCAGTAGACGAACCCCTGGACCTTGACCGGGCGGACCGTGAACGTCTGGACCAGGGTGGGCGCGTGGTACGACAGGCCGATCGCGTCGGGGACCTGGATGGCATACGAGCCCAGCACGTCGGAGCCCTGCTGACGGACGCCGTTGAGGGACCCGGTCGACACGTTCAGCGTGTCGTTCCCCGGCGGGAGGATCAGGGAGAAGCTCCCGTCGGGGCCGGTCGTCGTCGTCATGTGCGGAATCCCCCAGCTGTCGTCGATGGTCACCTGCGCCCCGGCGACCGGAGCGCCGCCGGGGAGGATCACGCGACCGGAGAGCGGCTGCCCGGCGTAGTAGCGCAGGATCGACTCTCCGCCGGAGCTTGTCGCGCCGAAGTACCCGGCGGGGGAAGTGTCGGCGGTGCCTCCGCCGGTGCGGTTCGCGTTGGCCTCGGCGGTCGGCGTGTTCGTCGCCACGAAGCAGCCCGACCCGGCCGAGACGTTCTTTTCCGGGCAGTAGTACGCGGTCTTGTACACCACCTGGAAGTGCTGGAGCATCCATCCCGGCATGATCGGCGCCGAGATCGTGGCGTTGGAGCCGGAGAGCCCGGGGATCCCTGGGCCCAGCCCGGCCTGGGTACCGTTGTACCCGATGTACGTGCGGTAGATCATCGTGTTGTAGAACGCCGGGAGGTAGGCGATCTGGTAGGACAGGACGCCGACCCCCGCCGGCACCTGACCGGCGGGGAAGTTCCCCTGGGTCGTGTTCACGATGACCTGAAAGTACGTCGTGGGGATCCCGGCCGAACTGATGACGCGGCCGGTGAGGTCCGCGGGCGCGTAGAAGATGCCGGTGCTCTGCCCGGAGAAGGGGAAGAGACGGCTGTCGGTCATGGCGTAGGCGATCGACCAGCCGGTATAGGCCTGGACGTCGTTATAGACCTGCGATACGCTCGAGAGCGTGAGCGAGCTCGCGAGGAAGTAGGTCACGGCGAGGTACATCGCGTTCTCGTCGGTGAGGGTGGAGGGGTTCACCGGCAGGTAGCGCTCGGGATGCGCAACGACGAGCGAGTAGTCGGCGCTCGTGTTCGCCATGAGGTCGTGGAGGGTCGAGAGGTCGACCCCATCCCGGGCCAGGACCTGATTGAGCGAGGCCGGGAGGTACGTCTGACCGGTACGGGTCGCCTCCGCCGTGAGGAGCGTCGCCGTCAGGACCGCGATCGCCTGGGACTCGTTCTGGGAAAGGAGGAACTGACCGGCGGGGTCGATGCCGTTCTGGAAGTTGTCGGCAACGCTGGGATGGTTCCCTTGGGCGATCGCCTGGAACCCGTAGTCCCACCAGCTGACGAACGCCGGACGTTGCGCGGGAGGCACGTTCGTGTCCTGCTGGGCGAGCCAATTGTACCCGGCACTATCGTACTGGTTCGGCGTGTCGAGGCTGGTGCCCGCCGCCCCGAAGTAGTACCCCGCGGGGTTCGAAGTGTTGAGCTGGAGCCAGGGCGGCAGCGTGGCGCCCACCTGGGCGGCGAACTGGGACTTCGTGTTCCCCGGGATCCCCGCGTCGACCGCGATCCAGACGTTCGGCAGCACGAGACCGATGACGAGGGCCAGGACCACGACGTGACGCACCTTGAACGACTTGCGGAACGCCGCGAACTGGCTCCGCCGGTCCGACAGCGAGGCGACGGTCCGACGTAGCTCGGGGAATCCCGCGATATCGAGCGCCCGGACGAGCGCGACCGCGGGAAGCAGCGCGAAGATCGGCGAGCCCAGCTCGAAGAACTTCGACGCCGAGAACGGAAGGTACAGCGAGAGGATCGCGAAGACGAGGAAGATGACATGGACCCGGCGGAACCGCTGGTGCGCGAGCAAGTAGAGAAGGAGCGCGAGACCGACGAAGGCGAGGAAGAACGTGACGACCCCGTACGCCACGATCAGCTGGTCGATCGACGGGGACTGGGCCTCCGCGACGGTGGAGTAGATGAGCGTCTTGACGAAGTAGCCCTGGCCCGTGACGATGTTCGTGAAGTAGGTGGGGTTCACGAAGTTGAGGATGGCTCCCGCGACGACGACGAGCCCCCCCAGGAGCGGGATCGAGAGGACCCACGGCACGTCGCGGAGCATGAGGAACGGCAGCAGGAGCCCGAGGAGACCGAAGTAGAGGATCAGCGGCAGGTCGAACCAGACGTGGAACTGGTGCTGCGCGACGTAGTACGGCACCGCCATCGGGAACCCGACGAGCCCGGTGATCCAGGTGGCCACGTAGAGCCCGAACGAGTCGACCCGGCGGATCCGCTCGACGAGCATCGTCACTAGGAGCCCGATGCCGATGACGACGATCGCGTAGGTGAACCCCTGCCAGGCGAGCGCGAGCGCGCCGAGGGAGACCCCCGTGAAGACCGCCCACTTCACCGCCGAGCGCTCGGTCGCGAGGAACCCCTTGAGGCCGGCGACGATCGACCTCGGCTGGCGGTAGCTCGTCACCCAGCGACGACTGCCCACCGCCTTGACCGTGCGGATGTAGGAGTAGACCACGACCAGAATGATGAACGTGTAGAACGAGAGGTAGTTCGCGTACCCGAAGATCGTCGAGTCGATGTTCCCGCTCAAGAACGGGTAGATCAGCGCGGCGACCAGGCCGACGCGGCGACCGTCGATCTCTCTCCCGATCAGGTAGACCGGGAAGACGCCGAGCGCGGCCCAGAGCGGCGCCTGGAGATCGAGGAACCAGGACCCCGCGACGACGGGATTCCCCCCGAAGAACGGGGCGAACGCGACCCCCAGGACCCCGTTCATCCAGTCGAACAGCGGCTCGCGCGGATTGATCGACCCGAACGGGTACTTGAGGAGGGGGTCGAGGACCAGGTTCGTGTGGTTGAGGGCGATGTACGCCATCACGCGAGAGTGGTAGAACGAGTCCGATCCGCCCGCATAGGTGAACAGCGGACCCCACTGGGCCACGACCGGGTATGTCCAGATCGTGCGGATCGCGAACGACATGCCGAAGGCCGCGAGGAGAAGGCCGACGGTCCACCCGTGCCGTCGCCACCAACCGATGTGCGTCGATTCCATGCGAGACCGCTCTCCCCGAGACGGCGGCGCGCGAGACTGGGGGGGTCTATAAATAGGCTGCTCCCGGAAAACGCCGCGGCCGTCTCCTCCGGTTCCCGTTCGACCCGGAGACCCCGGTATTCTGGCCGGGCACGGGCCTGGCGCAGGAGGGACCCCGCCCGGCACCGCGTTGGGCCCGGTTCCGAACCCGCGTTCGGAGGATCCATAGGGGTCCGTCGAGTGCCGGGGGTCTCGTTCGTCGCCAGAACGGTCCCTCGGGTCCCGTGGGGCACGGCGTGGGAAGGGGTAGGCCGGGCCGGCGGTCCGGGACGCCGCCCGCCAACGCTCCCGGGGGTTCCGCCTAGTTGAAGTCCTCCCGTCGCCCTTGACGGATTCGCACGAGGCCTGCGGGACCGTGACGAAGCGCGCGCGCCGCACTTCCCCCCCGCGGCCTCCTCGACGGAAGGTCCCCGCGGTACCCCCGGAGCCCCTGCCGACCTCTGCGACCCTCGTCGCGCTCGAGCTGCGGACGCCTCCGGTCCCGCACTGGCTCCAGGACCTCGGCACCCGGTGGCACGCGGAGGTGAAGCTGCACGTTTGTCGGCCCTCCGTGGACGAGACCGCGACGCTGCTCCAGCTGCTCGAGATCACGGCCTCCGAGGGATCGATGCCGGAGATCGTCCGATTCCTGCGCGAGCGTGCCGGACCGCATCACGTCAGCGTCTCGACGCTGGCTCCCTACCGTCTCCTCGTGCGCCTGAGCCAGCGACTTCCCCCGCTCTGCCGATGCGCGTTCGAGATGGGCGCGATCTGCACGACATGCCCCTTCCTGCCGTCCGGCCCCTCCTCCTCGGACCCCTCGGTGGAGCCGGAGTTCTCCTGGTCCTTGCTCGTGCGGGATGGCGCGCGGGTACCGACCCTGCTGAAGTTGCTGGAACGGCCCGGGGCGGCCCTGCCGCATCTCGTCCGCCTCGGCCGGTACCGCGCGATGGAGGCCCTGACCCCGCGCCAGGAGCTCGCGCTTTCCCTCGCGGTGCGCCTGGGATACTACGACGTCCCGCGCCGCGCCCGACTCGAGGAGGTGGCGCAGGGGCTCGGCGTCAGCCGGGCCGCGGCGATGGAGGTGCTTCGCCGGGCGACCCGGAAACTGGCGGTCCAGCGACAGCTCGCCTTCCCGCCCACGATGAGCCCGGAGCCCGCGAAGGGTCCGGGACCCGCGGAGGACTGACGGCCCCGACCTCCGACCCGGGGGCTCGGGAGCGCGTCGACCGAGGGAGCGGCTCAGCCGAGGACCGAGCCCGCGGCCCGGGGCACGACGAGGGTCCTCAGTCCGCGACCGGCCCGTAGGCTCTCGACGGCCTTCCCCAGCTCGTCCAGCCCCACCCGTCCCGTGACCATCGGTTCGAGCCGGACCCGCCCCTGGCGCACGAGCTCGACGATCACCGAATAGTCGGTGGGTCGGCATCCGAGCGACCCGACGATCTCTTCCTCGAAGAACATCAGGCGACCGAGCGGGAGCGGGGCCGCCTGATCCGAGTATCCTACGACGCAGAGGCGTCCCCCGCGGCGCACGGTCGCCAGGGCGGTGGTGAACGTCGCCGGACTGCCCACGACCTCCATCGCGACATCGGCTCCCCCGTTCGTGATCTTCCGCACCTCCTTCGGCACGTCCGTCTCCTGGGGGTTCAGGGTCACCGCGGCCCCCAGCGAACGGGCCCGCTCGAGCCGTTCCGGGTTCAGGTCGATCGCGATGACGTGGGCCCCGGCGAGCTTCGCGAACTGGAGAGCACCCGTTCCGAGGCCTCCGCATCCGACGATCGCGACCCATTCGCCGGGCTGGACCCGGGCGCGGTTCACGACCGCATGGAACGGCGTCGAGAGGGCGTCCGCGATCACCGACGACTCCGCGAGCGGAAGCTCCGCCGGGAGCGGGACGACGTCGCGGACCGGGGCGACCAGGAACTCCGCGAACCCCCCGTCCGTGTGATTCCCCACCATCCGTAGGCGGGAGCAGATGTTCTCCCGCCCGGAACGGCAGAGCCGGCACGACCCGCACGGCAGCACTGGCGGGACGAGCACCCGGGTCCCGACCGGGACCCCGGTGGCACCGGCCCCGAGCTCCCGGACGATCCCCGAGACCTCGTGACCGAGAATGATCGGGGGAGGTTTCGCCGTCGCCGCCTCGCCGAGGAGGTAGTGGAGGTCCGTCCCGCAGAGACCGCAGGCCGCGACCTCGACGAGGACCTCTCCCGGACCCGGAGCGGGACGGGGGACCTCTTCGACCACGACCCCCGGGCCGACCCCGTGGAACACCGCGGCCTGCATCGTGGTCATGGGTTCAGTCCCCCTTCCAGCGGGGGGCCCGCTTGTCGAGGAAGGCCCGGAGCCCTTCTTCGGCGTCCGGCCCGGCCATGAGGTCGTGGAGATAGGTCCGCTCGGCGAACGCGAGGCTGGACCACGGCTCCCCTTCCGCGTGACGGAGCGCCCGCTTGAGCAGACGGAGCGCGGTCGGGCGGTACCCTCCGAGCGACGCGGCGATCAACGCCACGGCGGCCGGCAGCTCCCGCTCGGTGACCACCCGGTTGACGATCCCGATCTCCTCGGCCCGCTTCGCATCGAAGGAGGCCCCGGTATAGAGGAGCTCGGCGGCCCGCTTCGGTCCGAGGAGCTGGTGGTAGAACGCCACGCCGAACGGGGGGAAGACGCCGAGGCGGATCTCCGGCTGTCCGAACTTCGCGCCCTCCGAGGAGACCGCGAGGTCGCACGCGATCACGAGCTCGAGCCCGCCGCCGAGGCAGTGTCCGTGGACCTGGGCGATGGTGATCCCCGGCAGGTCCCAGAGCGCCTCGATCGAATCGTGGAACGCGGCGAGCATCTTCTCGACGTGGGGCTTCAGGTGATCCTCGACGGAGAGTCCCGTGCTCCAGCCCTTCCCGGCCCCCCGCAGGACCACGACCGTCGCCTCTCGGGTCTTGGGCTCCCGGAGCGCGCGCGTCAGCTCCTGCAGGAGCGGGAGGTCAAAGACGTTCGAGGGGGGTCGGTCCCACTCGATGGCGGTCTGGCGGTCGTCGTGGCTCACCCGGATCCGAGAGGCCTCGGCCATCGTTCGGTGCTCCTACTCGAAGAAGATCGACTCGGCGAACGTCTCGAGCTGCAGTCGGGTCTGCTCGTACGCGGTCGAACGCTCTTCGAATTCGAGGTGGAGGTAGGGGATCTTTTCCTTCTCGAGCCCGCGCCGGTAGAGGACGACGTCCTCGAGCGCCGGTTCGCAGAACTTGGCGGTCAGGAAGAGGACCGACTCCGCCTTGGCCGATCGCACGCGCTCGACGATCGACGTGCCCTTCTGGGACGGGGCGCGCCGGACCCCGATGTCGCGCGGGGTCTCCACGTACGCGCGGGCCAGGGCCCGGAGCGGGTCGTCGTCCGGGGGCGGACGCTCGCACCACTCATGGAGCATCAGGAACTCGTCGCCGACGACGTAGAAGCCGACCTCCTCGAGGAGATTGATGAGGTCGAGCGTCGGCTGCTCGCAGAACGGTCCGACGACGAGGAGCCGGATCGCGTCGCGCCGTTTCCGTTGCCGTCCCCGGACCTCCTCGAGCACCCGCCCGAGGAGGGAGGTGTGGAGCTCGCGGGGGAGGAGCCCCCCCAGCCGCCGGACGAGGTAGTACTCGCTCAGGTCGATCCTCCACGGCTCGTTCATGCGGAGGCGCGCGAGCTCCGCCAGCGCTTCGCGCTGCCGCGCGAACGTCTCGATCGACGCGCGGAGCGCGTCGTCCGTGAGCCGGGTCCCGCTCACCTTCTCGAGCTTCTCCACCCAGCGGCGGTACTCCGCCACCAGGAACGGCACGGACCCGGCCGAGGTGAAGTTCTGCGGGAGGTGGAGCATGTGGGTGCTGACGGTCGGAAGGAGTCGCGAGAAGATCCCCTCCAGGTTCCGGCTCACGTCGCAGATGTAGGGGAAGACGACCGCGCGGAACGCGTCCAGCTGATGGGTCAGCGCGAGCTCGAGCGTCGACTTCGAGATCGAGCAGAGGAACGAGCCGAGCGCCGCGTCGGCGTGCGAGATCTCGACGTTCTCGCCCCCACCGTGGAGCGCCACGGGAAGGAGACCGAGCGCATGGACGATCTCCTGGGGGGTGTAGACGGGAAAGCACCCGACGGCGCCCCGGCCCGAGCGGCCCCAGGCGCGGGCCGTCGGGTAGCCCGGATCGCTCACCACCTCGCGGGACCAGCGCACGATCTCCGCCAGCGTGCGGGCGTCGGTGAACTCCCGGAAGTCCTCCGAGAGCTCGACCGACGTGCTCGGGCCCGAGGGCTCCGGGACGCTCGGTTCGATCGAGACGAGGCCGCTCATCCCTCACGCCTCCGCCGCCGCCGGAGCGATGGAGGTCTTGACGAGGCGTCGATGCGCGAGGACGGCGGCCCCGATCGCCGCCGCATAATGGGCATCGCCCGAGACGTTGACCCGAAGCCCGATGGTCCGTTCGAGCGCCGTCACCGCCCCCGAGTTGTGGACGAGGCCCCCGACGAGCGTGACCTCGGGCGTGATCCCGACGTAGCGCATCAGGGTATGGGCGCGCTGCGCGAGCGAGACGAAGACCCCCATCAGGATCTCCGAGACCGGTACGCCGTCCGCGATGTGGTTGATGATCTCGGTCTCGGCGAGCACGGCGCAGACGCTCGAGATGAGCTTCGGATGCTCGGCCGCGGCGGCCCGTTCCCCGAGCGATTCGAGGGGGACCTGCAGGTACTTCGCGCAGCGCTCCAGGAACCGGCCCGCCCCGGCGGCGCACCGCTCGTTCATCTTGAACCTCAGCACCCGACCCGTCTCGCTCACCGAGATCGCTCGGGTCGACTGGGAGCCGACGTCGAGGACGTGGCGCGACCCCGGGAACAGGAACACCGCCCCCCGGGCCGAGGCCGTGATGTCGCTCACCTGGAGGTCCCGGTCCGGGAAGGTGTACCGGCCGAACCCGGTCGTGCACAGGTAGTCCACCTCTCCGGGGAGGAGGTTCGCCTCTTCGACCAGGAGCCCGAGGACCTGCCGGCCGGCCTCGGCCGGGTTCCCCCGGGTCGGCACGGAGCGCGCCGGAAGGAGACGGACCCCGTCCTCCACCAGGACCCCCTTCGTGAGACCGGAGCCGATGTCGAGGCCCGCCGTGATCATGCGCCGGCCCCCGCCGCGCGTTCCTGGCCCAGGAGCGCGGCCCCGAGCGCGCCGATGAACTGGGAGAGCGGGCTCACGTTGACCGGGAGACCGACCCGCTGCGCGAGGGCCCGGACCATCCCTTCGTTCCGGGAGACCCCTCCCGTGAACGTGACCTCCGGGACGACCCCGACGCGCTGCATCAGGGAGAGGCTCCGGCTCGCGATGCTCGCATGGAGGCCGGCGAGGATGTCCGGCGGTTCCTTCCCCCGAGACAGGTGGGAGGTGACCTCGGACTCGGCGAAGACGGTGCAGGTGCTCGTCACCTTCACGGGCCGGCGTGCCGTGAGGGAGACCGGGCCGATCTCGGCCACATCGAACCCGAGGGCGTTCGCGCAGACGTCAAGGAACCGTCCCGTCCCCGCCGCACACTTGTCGTTCATCGCGAAGTCCTCGACCTCGCCGCGCTCGCTCACGCGGATCACCTTCGTGTCCTGCCCGCCGATATCGAGGACGAGACGGGTCCCGGGGAAGAGGTGGCTCGCCCCCCTCGCATGGCAGGAGATCTCCGTCACCACGAGCTGGCCGAAGCGGATCTTGAAGCGACCGTACCCGGTCCCGACGATGAACGCGACCTCCTCCCGACCCCGGTGCGCGTCGAGGAGCGCCTCATCGAACGCGTGGTCGGCGTCCCGGACGATGTCGACGCCCACGGGCGCGAGGGACTTCCCCACGACCCGGCCGTCCTCCACCAGGACGCATTTCGCCGTGGTCGAACCGATGTCGACGCCGCCGGTCAGCGTCATCGTCCGGCCCCCGGGGCCAGCGACCCGGCGGCCCGGCGCTGCTCGAGCGCCTCGAAGAAGGCGTCCAGACGGTTTCGCATCTGGGCGGGAGAGAAGTATCGCGGATCCTCGTGGTCCGACTCGACGTAGAGGGTCGGGACGTTCCGCTCATGGATCAGCCAGTCCCGAAGGTCCCCCTGGCCGGCCGTGAACGAGCGGCAGGACTTGATCCCGTGGATCACGACCGCGTCCGCGGAGTACTGGTCCACGTAGTCGGCGATGATCCGCCGACGCTGCTCCCACGACTGGTTGACGTACGCCCCGAGGCTGTACTCGGCGATGCTCTCGAACGGTCGCGACGGGTCGTGGAGGAATCCGCGATCGAACAGGCCGCCGACCTTCGGATAGGTCGCCACGACCGAGACCGCGCCCCACCGGCGGAAGTAGTCCCAGAAGGTGCGGTAGTGCGTGTAGGGAGGGACCCCTTCCACCAGGACGCGGAACTTCTCTTCCGGCACCGGGTTCGTGCCGTCCCGCACCCTCCGCTCGACCTCCGCGTTCACGACATCGTAGAAGTCCCCGGCGCGCGCGGTCCCGCGTAGGACGTTGATCGGGAACATGTAGAAGATCGCCTCGAAGTACGCCTCGATCGGCGACGGGCGGAGCCGGCCGGCGTCGAGCCACTTGACCCAGCCCTCCTCGGCCCGACGCGACTCGGCCAGGACCTTCCGCAGGGCGTCCATGTCGAAGGAATGGTCCGTCGCCTTCTCGAGGTAGTGGACGAACTCCCACAGCTGGCTCACCATGTAGTCGACGTCCTCGCGCCACGGGCGGTCGGACCGCATGTACGGCACGTCGAACGTCGTCATCGGCGCGCCGTAGGACTCGGCGAGCGCCTCCCACCACTTCACGTAAATGTAGCAGCCCGAGAAGCTGCAGACCAGGAGGTCCGGTCGGGGGACCTTCCCGAACGGGGTCGATCCGCCGAGGTCCTGGAGGCCGATGTCGTTCTTGACGTAGCCGCAGACGTCGAGACCGTAGCCCATGGACTCCGCATGGACGATGTTGTCGAGCGACGCGTGCTTGATCGCACAGTTGAGGCCGATGATCTCGGGAAAGACGACCTCATACCCGAACGACCGTACGATCTCCGTGAGGTTCCCGCCGACCAGCATGTACGCGACGGGCTGGCCCCGTTCCTTCGCGGTCGCGAGATTCCGGTAGTACTCTTCCACGAGATCGCGCTGGAGCTTCCGGCCCTCCTCGAGGAAGCCCCGGGATCCTTCGCCGGCGGCCCGGGGCGGGGAAGGGGCCGTGTTCCTCGGCACGGTCTCGGACATCCTCGCCCCCCTCAGAGCCGGTGCCCGCAGCGGCCGCAGTACGGGAAGTCCGCGGGGAGCCCGGTCGCCCCGCAGCTCGCGCAGTTCCGGACCGGGCTACCGAAGGGGAACTCTCCGTTCCCCCCCTCGGCGAGCGCCTGCCGGATCTCCCGGACCCGCGCGGGGCGCTTCTCCGCGAAGGCGCGCATCCCCTCGTTGGGCTCCAGCGACACGAAGTGGAGGGAGAGCCAGTCCTGGGCGTGGCCGACGGTCTGGTGCCAGGCGAGCTCCTTCCAGAAGTTGGTCTGCTGCTTGGTGTACCGCAGGCACTCCGGGAACATGCCGAGGAGCCGCTGGGCGAGTTCCGCCACCGTGTCGTCCAGCGGGCCGAGGTCGATCCGCCAGCCGTTCCTTCCCTTGACGGCCCGCTCGATCTCTTCGGCCGACGGCTCCGCGACCAGGCCGTCGGGGCCCCGGACGGAGGGCGCGACCCGGGAGACGAGGCCCCAGTCCAGCGCCTTGGCCGCCGGGATCCGTTCGTTGAGGAGGAGCATCTCCCGCGCCCGACGGTCGCCCACCGTGATCGGGAGCCACTGGGTGGCGCCTCCGCAGGCGACCGATCCCACGCCGACCCCGACCTGTCCGATGTAGATGTGGGAGGCCGCGACCGAAAGGTCGCAGGCCGAGTGGAGCTCGTTCCCGCCCCCCACGGTGATGCCGTTGAGACGCGCGATCGTCGGCTTGCCGCAGCGGAGCAGCCCTTCGACCGCCCCGCGGAACAGCGCCATGTACTTCCAGTAGTCGTGCGGACGCACGGTGTAACGCGAGGCGTATTCCTTCACGTCCCCGCCCGTACAGAACGCCCGGTCGCCGGCCCCGGTGAGGACGATGACGCCGACCCGGTCATCGAAGGTGGCGTCCCTCAGGGCACCGATCAGTTCGTGCAGCGTCGATGTGGTGTAGGCGTTGTAGGCGAGGGGACGGTTGAGCGTGATGCGGGCGACCCCGTCCCGGACCTCGTAGAGGAGGTCGGCGAACCGGCCCGGACCGCTCGGCAGCGGACGAATCGGATCCGGGGAGGCTTCCGACGAGGGGGACGCGGGGTCCGGGAGTGCCGACGCTTCCATGAGTCGCCGTAGCAGGGCCGTGCGCTTGGACACGAGCCCTCACCGGTAAGGGTGGACGATTCCTCCGCCCGTCGGTCGCGGTCCGCTCGCCGGACCGGCCTCCATCGCGGGCGGCCCGCACCATCATTAGGCGGCTCGGCTGGTCCCCGGGGCCATGCCTCTACGGTTCGAGCAGCGGGGTGCGGTCGCGGTCCTCACGATGGACCGACTCGAGGTGCACAACGCGATCGACCCGGAGGTCCACCGAGACCTGGTGAACGCCTGGGAACGGGTCCGCGACGACGACGGGATCCGGGTCGCCGTCCTCACGGGAGCGGGGGAGCGGGCCTTCAGCGCCGGCGTCGACCTCCGGCGGATGGAGGAGCTCTACGCGGCGGTCCCCCCGAACCGACGGCGGGAGGTGTGGAACCGGCGGCCCGGGATCGGCGGGCTGACCCGGAACTTCGATGTCGGTAAGCCGGTGATCGCGGCGATCCGGGGCTACTGCTTCGGCGGCGGCCTCGAGCTCGCGCTCGCCTGCGACCTACGGATCGCCACGCCCGATGCCACGTTCGCCCTTCCCGAGCTCGCCTGGGCGATCATCCCCGGTCAGGGAGGGACCCAGCGGCTCCCGCGGGCGATCCCGCCGAACCTCGCGCTCGAGATGATCCTCACCGGCGAACCGATGCCGGCGGCCCGCGCCTTCGAGATCGGCCTCGTGAACCGGATCGTCCCGGCGGATCGCCTTCTCGAGGAAGCGATCGCGCTCGCCGAGAAGATCGCCTCGCGTTCCCCGGCGGCCGTCCGGGCGGCGCGAGAGGCGGTGCTCCGCGGGCTCGAGCTCCCTCTCGGCGAAGGGCTGCGGATGGAGCAGGACCTCGCCGACCCGCTCCGCGGGAGCGAGGAGAACCGGGCCGCGGTCCAAGAGTTCGCGCGGAAGAGGTCGAAGCGCTGAGACGGCCCTCGTCCGGCCCCCTGTCCCGCGGCACGGCCGCGGTCCGATCGATGATCTCCCAGAGAGAGTCGGTCGGGGAGATCAGGTGGGGGCGCGGAACCGATAGAAGAACCGCCCGTCGCCGATGTCGAACGACTCGACGCGTACCGTCTGCCCCACCGAGAGCTGGTTCCACGGGCGACCCTCGATCCGGCCGAAGAGGCGCAGCGGCACGCCCTCCAGGTCGACGAGCCCGACCGCGAACGGCACCTGGTCCTCCATGCCGAGGGGCGCTCCGGCGAGGACCGCACTGAACGCGTAGATCCGGCCGGTCTCGGGGAGGTCGACCCATTCGAGCGCTTCCCCGTGGCACTTCGGACACGCGGTCCGGGGGGGCCAGAGGAGCTCCCCGTCCTTCGCGCACCGCGTCGTGGAGAGGTGCCCCTCCCGAAGCCGATCGAAGAACCGGGAGAGCCGGGTATCCTTCGCGGTCTCGAGGGGGAAGAAGTCGAGCAGGAACGGGCGCTTCTCATACGTCCGGGTCGTACCGGATCCCCCATCCGCCGGGACCGACGGCGTGGGGGAAGCGGGGACGGGCTCGGAAGCCGGGGAAGGGGCCAGGACCTGGGCCCGAGTGCGGGACGGAGGGGCGCTCATGCCGTTCCCCCTCCCTGGTAGACCATCACGGAGTGGACGTTCGCGCTCCCCGAGAGGTTGTGGACCAGCGCCCACTCCGGGTCCGGTACCTGTCGCTCGGCCGGCACGCGGTGGGCACATTGCTGGTAGACCTCGACGGCCTGGCCGATGCCGGTGGCGCCGAGCGGGTGGCCGCAGCCGAGGAGACCCCCACGGGGATTGACGACGAGGTCCCCGCCGATCTCGGCCCGGCCGTCGGTGGCGAACTTCCCTCCCTCCCCCGGCGGGCAGAGACCGATCGACTCGTACTCGATGATCTCGGAGATCGTGAAGCAGTCGTGGACCTCCGCGAAGTCGAGGTCCTTCGGGGCGATCTTCGCCCGGCCGAGCGCCTCCCGGGACGCGTGCTTGAGTCCGACCCAATCGGTCAGCGATCCCGCGTTCGCGAGGTTGTGGAAGTCCGAGTACTGACCGGTCCCGCGGACCCAGACCGGGGTGTCGGTGTACCGGCGGACGAACTCCTCTCCCGCGAGGACGACCGCCGCCGCCCCGTCGGTCATCGACGAGCAGTCCCCCAGACGCAGGGGCGGCGCGACCATCGGCAGCCGGAGGAGCTTGTCCCGGGGGAACTTCTTCTCGTGGAAGTGGGCATGCGGATTCGTGTTCGCGAACCGATGGTTCTTCTCGGAGACGGCGGCCATCTGCTCCTCGGTGGTCCCGTACTCGAGCATGTGGCGCTGCGCGACCATCGCGAAGAACGGCGGGGCGGTGGCGCCGTGGGGACCATCCCAGGGCCGGTCGAGCGCACAGCCCATCGCCGTGTTGGCCTCGGCCATCGAGGGCAGGTTCATCTTCTCGATGCCGACCGCGACCGCGACGTCGGAGAGCCCCGCGGCGATCGCGGCGTACGCCGACCGGATCGCCGATTGACCCGAGGCGCAGGCGAGCTCGGTCCGCTGCAGGATCCGGGTCGGTCGCAGCCCCATCTGCTCCGCGGCGAGGGGGGCGACGTGGGATTGGAACGCGAACCGCTCCGGCTCGGCCGCGCCGAGGAACAGGGAATCGACGTCCTCGGTCCGGAGCTCGGGGACGGCCCGGAACAGCGCCGCCCCGATCTCCTGGGCCAGCTCGGGCCAGGTCGCCGACCGGACCCCCCAGGGGATCGTCGTCCCGCCGACCAGGGCCACGCCTCGAGCGCTCATCGCCGCTCCGAGCGGATCACGTCGGCGACCCGGTCCCCGACCGCGCTGGTCGAACAGTCGCCTCCCTGGTCGTAGGTCCTCGCCGAGCCGTCGGCGAGGGTCGCCGCAAGCGCGCGCTCGAGCCGGGCGGCCTGCGCGAAGAGGCGCTCGTCCCGATGCCGCTCGCCGAGCCAACGGAGCATCTCGTGCTCGGCGAAGAACGTCGCGAACGGATTGATCTCGTTCTTTCCCGCGTGCTTCGGGGCGCTGCCGTGCACCGGCTCGAACATGCCGTGGTCGGTCCCGACGTTGGCCCCGGCCGCGAACCCCATACCCCCCTGCAGCACGGCCGCAAGGTCGGTGATGATGTCCCCCATCATGTTCGTCGCTACGACGACGTCGTAGTGCTCCGGGTTCCGTACGACCCATTGGGTAAAAGCGTCCACGTACGCGTAGTCCCGTTCGACCTCCGGGTACTCGGCGGCGACCCGGTCGTACGTCTCGCGGAAGAAGCGGCATCCCTCGAGGACGTTCGACTTGTCGACGCACGTGACGCGGACCGCGCCGTCCTCCGGCGCCCCGCGTCCGCGGTGGCGCGCGAGCTCGAAGGCGTACCGGATCACACGTTCGGCGCCCTTGCGGGTGATGACCCGGCTGTCGACCGCGACCTCGGTCTGCCCCGCACGCGTCAGCCGACCACGGACCGGCGTGTAGAGGCCCTCGGTGTTCTCCCGTACGATGAGCATGTCGACGTTCTGGGGCGACCAGACCTCCCGATAGTGGCCGCTGATGCGGTGGAGGACGCCGGGGTAGAGCTTGCAGGGGCGAACGTTCGCGAAGAGGTCAAGCCTCTCGCGCAGACCGAGGACGAGCGCGCGCCCGGCGATGTCCCCGTTCGGCAGGAACGCTCCGGGCCAACCAACGGCCCCGAGGAGCACCGCATCGGCGCTCTCGGCCGCGGCCTCCGCCTCGGGCTCCCATTCCCGCCCCGTGCGCAGGAAGTACTGTCCCCCTCCGGGATAGGTGGTCAGATGCCAGGGCGCCGGACCTCCCTCGGCGAGGGCGGCGAGCACCTTCTCCCCCTCACGGACGACCTCGGGACCGGTGCCGTCCCCGGGATAGACGGCGATGGCGTAGCCGGCTTCCTTCACGCCGGGCTCGCCTCCCGGCCCTTTCGGGCCGCGAGCTCTCGACGGACCTTCTCCACGAGGCCGCCCGCCTCGAGCAGGTCGAGGAGATGCGAAGGCAGCGGAGGGAATGCGACCGATGCGCCGGACCGGAGATTCGAGATCCGGCCGGCCCGCATCTCGATCCGGGCCGTGTCGCCCCGCTCGAAGAGCGCCCGCACGCCGGGCGCTTCGATCGTCGGGATCCCGAGATTGATCGCGTTGCGGAAGAAGATGCGGGCGAAGGAGTCGGCGACGACCGCGCCGACGCCGATCGCCCGCATCGCCTGCGGCGCGTGCTCGCGGCTCGAGCCGGAACCGAAGTTCTCCCCGGCCACCAGGATGTCGCCGGGGCGTGCCTGCTTCGCGAACTCGGGGAGCGCGATCTCGAAGACGTGCTTTTTCAGTTCGTCCGGATCGATGATCGTGAGGTACTTCCCCGAGATGATCTGGTCGGTGTCGACATCCCGCCCTAAGGTCCACACCCGCCCTTCGAGAACGTCCTGCACGGTGGACCCCCTAGAGCAGCTCCCGGGGGTCGGTGATCTCTCCGCGGATCGCGCTCGCGACGACCGCGCCGGGGCTCATGAGGTAGATCCGGGCTTCCTTCGGCCCCATGCGGCCGGGGAAGTTACGGTTCGATGAAGAGGCGCAGACCTCGTCCGGAGCGAGGATCCCCATGTTGCCACCGAAGCAGGCCGAACAGCTCGAGTTCGTGAAGACCGCGCCCGCGTCCGTGAACGTCTCGATGATCCCCTCCCGCAGGCACTGCTCGAAGATCGGGGTGGACGCGGGAGAGACGATCATGCGCACGCCGGGCGCGATCCGCTGACCCCGGATCAACGCGGCCCCTTCCCGCAGATCCTCGATCCGAGCGTTCGTGCAGGAGCCGAGGAACGCCTGGTCCACGCGGATGTGTTCCCGCGCGACCTCGGGCAGGGGGCGAACGTTGTCCGGGGAGTACGGGCAGGCGACCATCGGAGGCATCCCGTCGACGTCGAGGTCGATCGTTCGCTCGTAGCGGGCGTCGGCGTCGGGCTGGAGGGGATGCATCGGGTGCTTCGCGATCTTCGCGAGGTAGTCGAACGTGGTGCTGTCCGGCGCGACCATCCCGGTCTTCGCGCCCATCTCGGTCGTCATGTTGCAGATCGTGAAGCGCTCGGGCATCGACAGCTGCTCGATCGTCGGGCCGGAGTACTCGACCGCCCGGTACTGGGCCCCGGTCGTCCGGACCTCCCTGAGGACCCGAAGGACGAGGTCCTTCGCGGTGACCCCCCGACCCAGGCTCCCCTTGACCCGGACCCGGATCGTGGGCGGCACCTTGAGCCACAGCCGCCCCAGGGCCAGGACGGCGGCCATCTCGGTCGGGCCGACCCCCGTGGCGACCGCGCCCATCGCCCCGAGCATGTTCGTGTGCGAGTCGGTGCCGACCGCGAGGTCGCCGGGGACGACCCAGCCGTTCTCGGCCAGGATCTGGTGGCAGATCCCGTGGTTCCCGACGTCGTAGAAGTGCGGGAGACCGACCTCGGCGGCGAACTTCCGGAGGATCCGGTGAAGGACCGCCGCTCCCTCGGTCGACGCCGGGACCCAGTGGTCGAGCGCGATGACCACCCGGTCGGGGTCCCAGACCTTCTCGGCCCCCATCTGATGGAACGGGAGGACCGTCTGCGCCCCCTGTTCGTGCATCATCGCGAGGTCGACCGCGCCGTCGACGATCTGACCGGGCACGACCCGGTCGAGCCCCGCGGCTCGGGCCAGGACCTTCTCGGCGAGCGTGCTCCCGTGGCCCGTGGCCTCCCCCGGGGGCGTCATGATGTCCGGGAGAGCCCGGCCGGCCGGAGCCCCATCGATCCCACCATCGCCCAGAAATCTTCGTCCGACAGCCCCGGCTGTTCGAAGCGGCTCCGGTGCTGGTGGACGAAGCCCCGCAGGCTCTCCTTCGAACGGTGCTCGATCTCCGTCTTGACCCGGCGCAACAGCTCGTTGAGGTCCGCCTCGGTCGCGACGACCCCCCGCTCCTTGAGCTTCTCGACCAGGGCGGCCTTCCCCGTGTGCTTGCCGAGGATCATCCGCCGCTGCCGACCCACGACGTGGGGCTGGATCGGCTCATAGGTCAGCGTGTGGGCGAGGATCCCGTGCGTGTGAATCCCGGCCTCGTGGGAGAACGCGTTGTACCCGACGATGGCCTTGTTCGCGGGGACCGGGACCCCCGAGAGCTCCTCGACGAGCCGGGAGAGCTCGTAGAGACGGTCCGGGCGGATGCCGGTCGACACGCCGTAGAGCATCTCGAGGCCCATCACGACCTCTTCGAACGAGGCGTTCCCCGCGCGCTCGCCGATCCCGTTCACGCACACATGGGGGGCCCGACATCCGTGCTCGACGGCGGTGATCGTGTTCGCGGCGGCCATCCCGAAGTCGTTGTGGCAGTGGACCGAGAGGTCCTTGGGATGGACACGACGCGTGAACTCGTCGAGATACCAACCGAACGTGAGCGGGGTCATGACCCCGACCGTATCGGCGACGACGAGACGGTCGGCCCCCGCATCCTGCACCGCGCGGTAGAGGCGCTCGACGAAATCGAACGGAGCCCGCACCGTATCCTCGGTCACGAAGGCGACGTGCAGACCGGCATCCTTCGCCTGACGGACGCACGCGATCGACGTGGCCTCGACCTGCTCCTGCGTCATCTTGAGCTTGTGCTTGAGATGGACATTGCTCGCCGCCACGAAGATCGCGATGTGCGTCGCGCCGCTGCGGATGACCGCGTCGACGTCCTTCGGCACCGTCCGGGCCGCCGCGAGGATCTTCGCGGAGAACCCGGCGTGCGCGATCCGCTCGACGGCCTCCGCCTCGGACTCGGAGACGACCGGGATCCCGGCGTTGATCACTCCGACGCCGATCTCCGACATCAGCTCGGCGATGCGGAACTTCTCCTCCGGCGAGAAGTGGACCCCCGGCATCTGTTCGCCGTCGCGCAGGGTCTCGTCCCAGATCACGAGATGATCCGGGATGTGTCGCTTCGACGCGGTCTCGGTATGGTAGTCCTCGACGAGTCGCGTCTCGTCCATTGGAGGTCGAACGAGCGAGGGCGGCATAAGGCTTGTTCGACCCCCGTCGGAACTTTCGCGGTCGAGGGTCGGGCGGAAGACCGTCAGAACCGTTCCCAGACCGCGACGGACCGCCCGTGGGCAGGGACGGGCGTCCGGGATCCGGAGGACGCGCCCCCTCGCGAAGGATCGCGGCGCTCGTCGTTAACGGCAGGACGTGTGCTTACCGTGCGATACTGTGCATGCCGGCCCGGTGTTCTCACTCCCGGTCGCTCACTTCTTAAATACGCACCCGACCTGAAACTCGTGGAGCGTCGGTAACGACCCGTTCTCGGTGATTCCATGACGATGTCTTCGGCCAAAAGCCAGCCCGTGCCTAGCGAATCCACCCTCGAGCCCACCGCTCCCGCGATGGAGCTCGCCGACCTGAGCGTGATGATCGGGGGTCAGGGCGGGGACGGTACCCTCACGGTATCGGACCTGCTCGGTCGCTACTTCCGAAAGCAGGGGCTCTATGTCTACACCTCGCGCAACGTCCTCTCGCGCATCCGGGGCGGTCACGCCGACGCGTCGGTGCGTGCGAGCCGCGAAGCGATCGCGGCCGTCAAGTCGCAGGTCGACGTCCTCGTCGCCTTCGATCACGAGGCGATCGACATCGGCAAGGCCGAGCTCGCTCCTCACGGGTTCATCGTCTACGACTCGACGACGTTCCACAGCGAGCTTCCGAACGCCGCCGGCTTTCCGTTCGCCACCCTGGTGGGGGGTCCGCTCGGCCAACCGATCTTCAAGAACACGGCGGCGTACGGCGCCCTCTCGGTGCTCCTGGGATTCGACGTGGCCGCTACCCGCCAGGTCATCGAGGATCGATTCAAGCGACGGAGCGCGGAGGCCCTCGAGAAGAACCTCAAGGCGCTCGAGATCGGCCGCAAGGCCGCCCTCGAGGCGCAGGGGGTCGCGAACCGGTTCTCCGTCGTCGATGGGGATGCCCGGGACCTGATCCTGACGAACGGCAACCAGGCCGTGGCCCTCGGCTTCGTGGTCGGCGGCGGACGGTTCTTCGCCGGCTATCCGATCACCCCGGCCACGGACATCATGGAGTACCTTCAGCGGTACCTTCCCGCGTACGACGGAGTGGTCCGGCAGGCGGAGGACGAGCTCGCCGCCGTCAACATGATCCTGGGCGCCTCGTACGCCGGAGCCCGGGTCATGACCGCCACCAGCGGTCCGGGGCTCGGTCTCATGACCGAAGGGATCAGCCACGCCGGGGCGGCGGAACTGCCCATCGTCGTGACGGACTGCCAGCGGGTCGGCCCCTCCACCGGCGAGCCGACGCGCAACGAGCAGTCCGACCTCTCGCATGTGGCCAATCTCGGCCACGGGGAGTACCCGCGGTTCGTCCTCGCGCCGTCGGACCCGGCGGACGCCTTCCGACTGACGATCGATGCGCTCAATATCGCCGAGAAGTGGCGGGTCCCGGTGATCCTCCTCCTCGACCAGGCGCTCGCCCAGAACACCGCGACGAGCGTCCGGTTCGATCTCTCCGACGTCCGGCTCGACCGTGGCAAGCGCCTCACGGCCGATGCGGCGGCGCAGCTGGCCCAGTATAAGGTCTACGAGCTGACGGAGGACGGCGTGAGCCCGGTCGCACCGCCCGGCACCCCCGGCCTCTGGTCGGAGGTCACGGGGAACGAGCACGACGAGTGGGGCCACGTCTCCGTCAACCCGGTGAACCGGGTGAAGATGATGCGTAAGCGCATGGAGAAGATGAAGAGGGCCCGGGCGGACCTGCCCCCCTCTCGGTTCTTCGGGGCGGAGACGGCGCGCATCGGATTCATCGGGTTCGGCAGCACCGCGGGCCCGACCCTCGAGGCGATGCGCCTGCTCGAGGCGCGGGGGATCCGTACCCGCTATCTCCAGACCCGGACCCTCTTCCCGGTGCCGGTCGACGAGATCGACCCGTTCCTCCAGCAGGTCGACGTCACCTACGTGGTCGAGCACAACTACACCGGCCAGCTCGCCCGGCTCCTCCGCGAGTCGGTCCCCTGGCACCACGCAAAGCTCCGATCGATCCTGAAGTACGACGGGTCACCGTTCCGGGCCCCCGAGCTCATCAGCGCCATCCCGGAGGTCGCGTAGGATGACGCAGTCGGCGAAGCCGGTCCCGCCGATATGGTGCCCCGGATGCGGCGACTTCGGCGTCCTCGCCGCGGTCAAGAAAGCCGCGCAGAACCTCAAGATCCCCACGGGCGAGCTGGTCCTGGTGGGCGGGATCGGTTGTTCGGGCTCGATCCACAACTTCCTCGAGATCAACGGCCTGCATGCGCTGCACGGCCGGCTCCTGGCTCAGGCGGTCGGCGTGAAGCTCGCGAACCCGGCCCTCACCGTCGTCGCCGCGGGCGGGGACGGGGACGGCTATGCGATCGGGATGGGGCACTTCATGCACGCGTTCAAGAAGAACGCGTCGATCCTCTACATCGTCATGAACAACGAGACCTACGGTCTCACCAAGGGTCAGGCCTCCCCGACCAGCCAGATCGGGTTCGAGGGGAACGTCGAGCCCCCCTTCCACGCGATCCTCACGGCGCTCTCCATCCCCGCCCCGAACTTCATCGCACGAACGTTCTCGGGCGACCCGAAGGGGATGACGGCGATCCTGGAAGAGGCGCTCCGGTTCAACCGCGAGGGACGCGGGTTCGCGTTCGTCGAGGACCTCTCGCCGTGCGTGACGTACAACGACACCTACAAGCTCTGGCGGGAAAAGGTCCTCGACGTCTCGAAGCTGCCGGGGTACGATCCCACCGACCGCAAGACGATGTTCCGGCTCTGCCTCGAGACGAACGAGCAGGGGCGCATCCCGATCGGGGTGATGCACCGACCGAAGGAGTCCGGCCACGACGGGCTCGAGGTCAAGCTGATCGGCGAGCGCGCCGGACCGGCCCGTTCCGACATCCGGCTCGAGTCGAACCTCGCGAGCTACCAGAAGCTGCTCGGGTCCCTGACCTGAGCGCCCCGGCGCATCTCCGGACCGCCGGGTGCGCCGTCGACGTCACGGGGGCGGGACCATCTGGGTAGGGATCGACGACACGGACAGTCCCCGCGGGGGATGCACCACCTGGGTCCTTACCGAGCTCCTGGTCGAGGCCCGGGACCAGGCGGTCGATGTCATCGGCGAGCCGCGGCTCGTCCGGTTGAACCCGAACATCCCGTGGAAGACGCGGGGGAACGCCGCGCTCTCGGTGCGTTTCGGTCACGGTGTGGGACCGACCCACCGCATCGGGGCCGCCGGCGGAAGGGCGCTGCGCGCCTTCGACCGCGGGCGGCCGCTCCCGGCGGACCGGGCCGAGGCGTTCCGCGAGGTGCTCTGGCAGCGGGTGCTCGCGGGTTCGGAGCGCGGCGAACCCGGGACCGACCCTGCAATGGTCGCCACGAGCCGGAGACTTCCCGCGGACCTCTACTGGAAGGCGGTACGGGAGGTCGTCGCGGTCCCCACGGTCCGTGCCCTCCTCGAGCGTTCCGGTGCCTGGTGGAGGACCCAGGGCAGCGATCGGGGTCTCGTCGGGGCCGCGGCTTCGATCGCCTGGGGCGGAGGTCACCCGACCTGGGAGCTCACGAGCTACCGGACCGCCAACCGTCTGGGAACGGTCCGACGGGTCGACCCGTTGAGCGTGATCCGGGCATCCCGCGCCCATCCCTCGCTGTTCCTCTGCCACGACCCGCGGACCCGCCGGCTCCTCGTCGCGCCACACACGGCCTGTCCTGTCCTCTTCGGTCTGCGGGGGACCCGCCCGGGGCCTCTGCTCCGCGCCCGGCCGGCCGTACGCTCCGAGAGCCCCGACCGCTGGGTCCTGTTCCGGACGAACCAGGGGACCGGCGATCACCTACGCCCATGGCCCGCCGGCGGTGTCGGGCCGTACCAGGCCGCCCGCTTCCGGGCCGAGGTCTCTGCCCTGCCGGTCGCCCTCCCCGGGGGGCATGTCCGCCTCTCCGTCACGACCCGGACGGGCCGGTCGGTCGTCTGCCTCGCGTTCGAGCCGACGAAGACCCTGCCCCGCGTGGCCGCCCGGCTCGCTCCGGGGGACCGGGTCGAGCTCTGGGGGAGCCGGGGCACCGACCCCGTGATCCGTCTCGAGGGACTTCGGCTGCTCGCCCTCGCTCCCCGGTTCGCCCCGCCGAGTCCCCCGATGTGCGCGGAGTGCCGTCGTCCCACGCGATCGCTCGGAACGGCCCGGGGATTCCGCTGTCCGACCTGCGCCCGGCGCTATCCCCCCGAACGGGCGGTCCGGCGTGGCCTCCCTCCCCCGCTCCCGCTCGGCGAGTACCACCCGACCCCCTCGGCCCGGCGGCATCTGGCCCCCCGGGGCCCCGAGGAGGTACTGTGAAAAGATCGGTTGATGGCGGGGGAACCTCTCCCCTGGTGGGAACCGCAAAGAACCCAACAGGAGGAGAGGCCCACGAGGACAGAGGAACTCACGCCCATAGACCTTGGCCATCTGCTG
>JAKASE010000004.1 GCA_021819135.1 Thermoplasmata archaeon
GATGCTCCTGGCCCGGAAGACCCGACGTGGGGTCTACGACTGGGCGGCGCAAAGGTACTTGGCCCGGAGGGCCTTGGGATGACCGTTCTCAACAGGGGCGCCGTCAACCGATTATTTCACAGGACTCGCGCCCGGCTCCCGGAGGCGCGCCAGGCCCCGGAACGCACCCGGGCGTAGTTCGCTGACTCGCTGTTCAGCGAGCGATTTTATAGGGTCGAAGTCTCGAGTAGGTCGCGAGGCGCACATCATGCCGGTTCAGGAGGTCGGGAGCGACACGTTCGACAGGTTCACCCAAGAGAGCAAGGCGGCCCTCATCGATGTCTGGGCCCCCTGGTGCGGTCCGTGCCGGATGGTCTCCCCGGTCGTGGAGCGCCTGAGCGAGAAGTACAAGGGCAAGGTCGCCTTCGGAAAGATGAACTCGGACGACAACGGCGAGAAGGCCGGGGCCCTCGGGATCATGAGCATCCCGACCCTGCTGTTCTACAAGCAGGGGAAGCTCGTGGACCGGATCGTCGGGGCCTACCCCGAAGAGATCATCGACGAGCACCTCCGCCGCCTGCTCTGACTGCTCCGCCCGGGGCACGGGCGCCACCGCCCGAGGGCGGTCGGCGCGTCCGTCGTCGCCCGAGCGCCGGGGTTTAGTACCGGACCTTCTCGGGAGGGGGCATGAGCGCTCCCGCGGCCGACCTCCAGCTCGCCCGGTACTCGTTCCAGCGGAAGCTGGACGAGATCGCGGCGGCGCGGGGGCGGGCGACCGAGCTGATCTCGCTCTATGTCTCGCCGGGCAAGCAGATCCCGGACGTCATTGCCTACCTCCGGAACGAATACGCGCAGAGCTCGAACATCAAGAGCCGGACGACGCGCAAGAACGTGATGTGGGCGATCGACTCGCTGATGGGCCGGGTCCGCCAGTTCAAGGAGCCTCCGACGAACGGGGTCGCCTTCTTCGTCGGCAACAAGGCGATCGGGGCCGACCGGTCGGAGCCGGTGACGTTCATCGTGGAGCCGCCGGAACCGCTCAACACCTACCTTTACCGGTGCGACTCGACGTTCTTCCTCGACCCGCTCCTCGCGATGGTCCACGAGCCCGACACCTACGGCCTGATCGTGATGGACCGGGCCGAGGCGACCCTCGGCCTGCTCCGGGGCAAGCGGGTCGAGACCCTGCGGAACAAGCAGTCCCTCGTTCCGAGCAAGCACGGACGCGGCGGCCAGTCCGCCCACCGCTTCGAGCGGATGATCGAGCACGCCGCGCACGAGTTCTTCGTCAAGATCGGTGAGATATCGACCGACCTGTTCCTGCCCCGGAAGGACGTGCTCAAGGGGATCCTGATCGGCGGTCCGGGAGCGACCAAGGAGTACTTCTACAAGGAGGGGTTCCTCCAGTACGAGCTCCAGCAGAAGGTCATCCTGCCCCTGTTCGACACCGGCTACACGGACGAGTACGGGCTCAAGGAGCTGGTCGAGAAGGCGACGCAAACCCTCCACGGCCTCGAGATCACCGAGGAGAAGCGGATCATCCAGCGTCTGCTCGCCGAGATCCGGAAGGCGGAGAGCGGTCTCGCCGCCTACGGCCCCGCCGACGTGAACCACGCCCTCGAGATCGGGTCGGTCGATACCCTGCTCGTCTCGGAGGGGCTCCGGCAGCGCCGGGTCACCTTCCGCTGCACCGCCTGCTCCCACGAGTTCGGCCGGACGCTCCCGGACGCCGAGGTCGACAAGGTCCTCGACGGACCGTGCCCGAACTGCGGCCAGCGAACGCTCACCGAGACCGCGAACGAGGACTTCGTCGAGAGCCTCTTCCGACGCGCCGCGGACTCCGGGGCGGGGATTCGATTGATCTCCACCGAGAGCGAGGAGGGGGAGATGCTGCAGCGGGCCTTCGGCGGGATCGCGGCGCTGCTGCGGTACCCGGTAGCCTCCGTCGTCTCGGCGCCGCGTCGTCCCTCGGGCTGATAGCCCGTACCGATCTGGGCCGGTCCGACCTGGAACCCGGGAGGCGACGTGGGACGCGCCGCCTCACCACAGATGGTCGAGCGGGTCGTCCTCGGAGGACGGTTCCTGGGATGGGGCCGGCCGCGGGGTCCGGTTCACGGGCGGCGCGACCCCGGCCGCTCCCGGTGGATAGAGGGTCGCGTTGGGGAAGGTCGGCGGGGGGAGCCGCCGCCGCTCGGTGACCAGTACGATGGCGACGACCGCGGCGACCACCGCGAGGACTCCGACCGCCATGACCCCGGTGAGGACGGTCCGGAGGTTCGGGAGGCCACTCGGCGCGGCCGCGGGGCACCCCGCGCCGGTCGCGAGACAGTTCGAGGTCCCGGTCGCCGAGGGCACGCTCAGCGGACTTCCCTGGATCGTGCCCGAGCCGAGGGGGTCGGCCGTCGAGCCGAGCGCGGTGGTCGGCCCGGTGGTGGTGGCAAGCCCGTCCGCGGCATTGTACGCGGCCGAGTCATAGCTCCAGCTGGAGGCCGCGACTCCGAAGTGTCCGTTGGCGCTGACCTTCGCGTCCAGAGTGGCGGGAGAGAACATCGCGATGCCGGTCTCGTTCGAGCTCCAGTGCTGCTGGGCGCCGCCGAAGAGATCGGCCGAGTCCGGGATCAGAATGAATCCTTCGCGATCGGTGAACGGCCCGTTCACGACGAGCCGCAGGGCCGGGTACTCGATCCCGGCGAACGTCACCGACGCGGACGGGTTGTAGCTCCCGGCCAGGGAGACATTGCCGGTCGGGAAGACCGTCGCCTGAGCCGCGACCGGCCCGACGGTCGACATGCCGAGGGATGAGCGCGCGTACTCGAGGTACCGGACATGGATCACGCCGCTCGCCGAGAACGAGCTGTTCGAGGTCCAATCCATCGGACTCGCGCCGAGATTGACGGGAAACAGGCCGAGTGACGGGCTGAAATCCACGGTGGCGTTGCTCGCGACGCTGACGTAGACGTCGGCCGACCGGTTCGTGAGGCCGCCCACCATGCCGCCGCCCGAGACGGTCGACGACTCGGCGGTGTTCGTGAGGTTGGCCCGGAGGTACGAGCTCGAGTTGAGCAGGGCGATCGCGGGAGAGGCGACCCCGTTCACCAGGACCGAGCCGGACTGGGTCAGGTTCGCGAACGAGTCGATCGATTCCCACTCATGGAAGTACTCGTTCACATAGGCCGTGGGGGAGGAGCAGGATGGATAGCAATACTGAAGAAGGAACAGTGCGCCCATCGTCCGATGGACGGAGAGTTCGAAGGAGTTCGCCGTCGTGCTCGTTTCGTTCAACACCACAGAAAAGCCGATCGTCCAGTCCCCTTTGAGTGCCCACCCGCTCTGCGTCGTGATCGGGCCGAAAGAGGTGTTCTTCACATACCCGTAAGCCCACGTACTCGTACTGCTCGCCGGCACCGGCGACGAGGCCGGGGCGGCGGCGGCCGAAGCGACCGAAGAGAACCCAAAGACCAAGAGCAAAACTAGGGCTACCGTCAAGACCCACACACTGTTCCCAAATCTCCGATACATGACGATCCGATCTCCTACTGCGGCGGAACTACGAAGTCGAGGGTGGGTTTCTCTCATAAGAGAAAGTTCTAGCGCCCGACCGGCAGGCTGGACACCATGTTATATTGTAGAACGCGGGGGGCCCTGACCCCGTGCGCGCCCTGACCGATTCGGAGGCCCGCGTCATGGCGGTCCTCCTGGCCGCGCATCCGGACCGAGAACGGGACCGATTGCGCCAGATCGGGGTCCCTCGGTCCACCTACCATGCGATACGGCGGCGGGCGTACCTCGAGGGGTGGTTGCGGGACCGCTACATCCCCCATCCGGTCCCTCTCGGTCGACCGTATGCCACCTTCCTGGTCGCCCGGCCGTACGCCGACCGCCCGGAGCAGTTCGTGGCCCGGGTGTCGGAGGATCCGGGGAACGTCCTCCTCTGGACCGGCACCCAGGTCGCCGTCGCGACGTTCTTCCACGCGACGCCCTCGGAACCGAAGCGGCTCCTGGACCGCCTGGTCGGGGAGCGGCTCGTGGCCCCGCCGATCTCGGTCACGGTCCGGGCCGACGGGCCCACGGTCCCCGTCTACTTCGACTTCGAGGGGCTGTGGTCCCACCTCGCCTCCCTCGAGGGGACGCTGGCCTACCCGCACGGGCTCGGGGGTGCCCTGGACGAGGGGCCCGATGGGGCACCCCCCCCTCCGACCTCGCACCAGCTCTGGGCCGTGGGCGAACTGCTCCGACGACCGTTCGCGTCCCCGGACCCGGAACGGGGAGGGCACCTCGTGGGACCGCTCGGCCTTCCGTTCTCCCAACGCAAGCTCCTGGCGAAGGGCTGGATCACGCACCGCACGATCCTCGACCCCTCCCGCCTTCCGCCGTTCCAGGGCCGCACCGCCGACCAGGTGGTGCTGCTCTCGGGTACGCCGAGGCGCGGGGCCCGGCCGGAGGAGCTCTTCGCCCTCCTGACCCGGGAATCCCGGGTCTTCCCGTTCCTCTATGTCGTCGGCGATGAGCGCTGGCTTCTGGGCGCCCTGGGATCTTCCTCCCCGCGCCGCGATGAGGGGAGCGCCACGCGCCGACCGGTGCTCCCGACTCTGCGCGAGCACCTTGAGGGGATCGAGATCCTTCAGGAGGCCGCCCCGGGGTTCTCCGCGCCGGTCGACCACCGGTACGATCGTCTCGCGACCCCCGCCGGACGGCCCGCTCCGCCGAAGGCGTCATAATCACGGGGAGCGACTGTGCGTCGGGCGCGTAGCTTAGCCTGGATAGGGCACCGGGTTCCTAACCCGGCGGTCGAGGGTTCAAATCCCTCCGCGCCCGGTTCTCCCGGTCCGACCCATGCCGCCCTCAACCCTCGACGTGGGAAAAGGTGCATCCATCAGACCGGCGCTCGTACGGAGGAATCCCGCCCCTTTCTGGCCGGCGCGCGCCGCCATGCCGCTGTCGGGGCGGCGGGCTCGGCGGGTGGTTAATCTACTCAAAGCCGGTTCCCCAGCGTGGCCCCAGGTCGACGTCTCGCGGCCATCATGTTCACCGACCTTGCAGGGTTCACCGCCGCCACGCAAACCGACGAGGCGCGGGCTCTGCGGATCCTCGAGGAGCAGGAACGACTGCTGCGGCCCATCCTCGAGCTTCACCGGGGGCGCTGGGTGAAGTCGATGGGAGACGGCCAGCTAATCGAGTTCGGGAATGCCCTCGATGCGGTGGAGTGTGCGGTCGACCTCCAGCAGCACATCAGGGGTCGCAATGCGCGCGCAAGAACCGAGCTTCTCCATCTGAGAGTAGGAATCCACCTCGGCGACGTCGAGGAACACGGGGACGATATCCTCGGAGACGCGGTCAACATCGCCTCGCGGATCGAGCCGCAGGCGGATCCCGGCGGCGTCTGCATATCCGAGCCGGTCTTCGTCCAGATTCACAACAAGGTGTCCTATCGGCTCGAACCGTTGGGACGCACGAGCCTGAAGGGCGTACGGGACCCGATGAACCTCTACCGAGTCGTGATTCCGTGGGTCCCCGCACTTGCACCCGCCACGACCCAGGGGGGGCCGCGCTTGGCGATTCTCCCACTCACCAACATCAGCCCCGACCCGAGGGACGAATACCTCGCGGACGGTCTCACAGAGGAGCTCATCACGGTCCTCTCACAGCTCAAGGGGCTCCGGGTGATTTCCCGGACCTCGGTGGGGCAGTACAAGGGTACCACGAAATCGATCGCACAGATCGGGACCGAGCTGGGCGCAGACTCGGTGCTCGAAGGAAGCGTACGAAAGGTCGGAGACCAGCTCCGAATCGCCGTGCAGCTAATCGACTCCCGGACCGACGAGCACCGTTGGGCACAAACCTACGATCGGAAGCTCGAGAACGTCTTCGCGATCCAAGCAGACGTCGCCGAGCGGACGGCCGGTGCCCTGAAGGTCGAACTCCTGGGTGCGGAACGGAAGGCGATTCGGGAAGCGCCCACGCGGAACCTCGAGGCGTACGAGGTCTATCTCCGGGGAATCGAGGCCAACCTGCGCTTCGGCGTCCGCGCCGAACCTTCGGTCGATGCCGAGGCCGCGAGCTACTTCGAAGAGGCGATCCGCAAGGACCCACAGTTCTCGGCCGCGATGGCCCGGTACGCCAGTCATCTCATTGATGTGATGAGTGAGACCCGGAGCAAGGCGGAAGTGGTCCCCAAGATCAGAGCCCTCGTCACCCAAGCTCTCGACCAGAGTCCGGAGTCCTCCGAAGGGCACACCGCGCTGGGTTCCCTCGTTATGCAGATAGACCACGACTGGGGGCGCGCGGAGGGTGAGTTCCAGAAGGCGATCGAGCTCAACCCGAGCAACTCGACCGCCCGGCATCAGTACGGATGGTTACTCCGCGTGCTTCAGCGGTTCAACGAGGCGCGACGCGAACTGACCTCAGCGCTCGATCAGGACCCTCTGAACTACCTAAACCGGTGGGCGTGGGCCGAACTTCCTTTCGATGAGGGGGACCTTCCGGAGGCGCTGTCGGCGGCCGATGCGCTCGTGGAAAGCTACCCCGACCGTCCGGCGCCGCGCGTCCACTTGGCAATCGTCCACGTGTACGCGGGCCGTTTCGAGGAGGCGGTCCGGGGGGTGGAGCCGTTGGCCGGCGGCACAGACCTGGTCTCCCGCTTCGGCCGCGGTTACGTGCTCGCCATGACCGGGGACCCCGACGAGGCGCGCAGGCTCTTAGTCGATCGCGGGGCAGGTGCCCTCCGTCAGCATTTTAGCTTGGACTTGGCGGCCATTCTGTGCGCCGCCATGGGTGAGAGGGACCGAGCCCTCGCATTTCTCGAGCAGGATGAGAGCGTCGGCGACGGAGTCCTATGGACCTCCTACCAAAACCTGGCCTTCGACGCCTTCCGGAGTGACCCGCGGTTCATCGCCCTCCTTCGCGCCGAGAACCTGCCGAGCGGCGCCTTAGCCCGACGGTTGTTCGCGCCCCGGTCGACTTTTCCCAGCTGATCGCAGATGCGCCGCCACCGATATCGGCTCTTCTTCCCGTCGTTTCGGTCGCGGCAGGGCCCCTCGCGTGGAAAGGACCTCTTTGCACGCTTGGTCCGAGTTCTCCCTGCCAGCGTGTTGTGGCGAGTTCCTTCGCGCCCGGTTGAGAAACGCGGGCAAACAGCAGGTCGCGAGGGAGGAAACTGCCATCGACTGCAGCCTGCGTCGAGGTCCTAGTAGCGGGGACGTTCGGAAAGTGGGTGCCATCCCGATTCCGTTATGGCCGAGCGGTCGATTTCCGAGAAGTGGCTGCCTTAGGGTCGAGGACACGACTGGCTGCGACGCTGGCAATTGGCGCGGCCATTGGGGTGGTTGCAACGTTGGCTACCGTTGCCGGGCTGGGGTACACTTTTTCGCCGACGGGAATCGGCCAGGCAGTGATCGGATCGGTTTGGGCAAACTACACATACACAACGTCGACGCCGCTGAATGACTCTCAGCCTCTGAACGAGATGTTTCAGAACTTTGTCATAGGAGGACCCTCCGCAGGGGGTGCCCCCGGTTCGCAGTTCGGATTCACCATGTCCCCCTATGACAACTCGACCGTGAATTGCACGCTTTGGTCTGTGAGCGTATTTGCCCCCTTCACACTGGAATCTGTCAGGGTCACCGACTTGCCGGAAGGGGGTCCGATCGTCAACGAACCACTCCCTGTGACCCTTCCCGCCGCCGTCAGTGGGACATCACATTGGGCGAATCTGTGGATAGTCGTCGTCCTACCCAGTCACTCGGGAGTCTTCGCTCTTACGATGCTGGGGACGGCATCCTGTAACGGCCTGCCATAATTCCGAGCCCCGGGGGGCGCGAATCCCTTGCGTCTTTCGTACGAATGCGCACCGGGGCCAGGAGAGGAGAATCCACCCCGTCCGGGACCTCAATAACCTCGGCCGGCTGCCCAGGACGAGATCGGAGTCACGATGCGGGGAAAGGTTCAGATCGTGTTCGATTGCCGAGACCCGGACGCGCTCGCCGCGTTCTATGCCGTTGCGCTACACTATCAGTTGCAGGATCCGCCGGCCGGCTTCGAGACTTGGCAGGCGTTCCTGAAGGCGCAAGGGGATCCGTCACCGGAATGGACCTCCGCGATCGTAGATCCGGACGGGACGGGTCCTCGTCTATTCTTCCAACACATGGACACTCCGAAACCTCCCAAGAATCGGTTGCATCTCGACATCAATTCGACCCGCGGACACGAGGTTTCTCTTGAGCAAAGGAAGAACGAAGTGAACGCGGAGGTTCTGCGAATCGCGGCCCTCGGGGCGACGAAACAGAAGGAATTCGAGGAGAACGGCGAGTACTGGGTCGTCATGCTCGACCCCGAGGGCAACGAGTTCTGCGTCCAGTAGGGGCCGTCGGTACCCTCCGGCGCTTCGGACCTTGCATCGATCGGGGGGGCAGTCTCCCACGTGCGGACATCGAGACCATCCCGACCGAGTCCGCGAGTGAGGCCGGATCCCCGATCATCCGGAACCCGGGGTGGGCCGCCCCTGGGCGGTGACCTTACCGCTCAGGAGCCAGGTTACTCGTCGTTCAGTCCAAGGTTATCTGCCGTCCGGCCCACGTGAGGGGCGAATGACCGCTTCGAACGAGCTCGAGGGACGAGCGTCGGAAGCCAAGCGTGTATTGGTCACGGGTGCGACCGGGCAGCAGGGCGGGGCTCTGGCGCGGCTCCTTCTTCGCCGAGGGCATCACGTCCGGGCGATGACACGGAAACCCGACGGCCCCGCGGCGGCCGCTCTGAGGAAGGCGGGAGCCGAGGTGGTGGCGGGGGACCTCGGGAACCGATCCTCGGTCGAGGCCGCCGCGAAGGGAACGGACGTGGCGTTCATCGTCGCCACTCCCTATGAACAGGGCGCGGCCACGGAGACTCGATGGGGGAAGACCGGTGTGGATGCGGCCCATGCCGCCGGGGTCCCCTACATCGTGTATTCCTCCGTGAGCGATGCGGACCGCAACACCGGCATTCCGCACTTCGACAGCAAGTTCGAGGTGGAAGAGCATCTCAAGCGGCTGGGCACAGACTACTCCATCATCGCCCCCGTGTTCTTCATGGAGAACTTCTTTGCACCCTGGACGACCGCCGGATTCGCGAGCGGAGTCCTCGCGATGGGCATGGCGCCGGACCGTGCGCTGCAGGTCATCTCCCTCCCCGAGATCGCCGAGTTCACGACCCTCGCCGTGGAACGGCGGCACTCCTTCCGAGGGAAACGGATCAACATCGCCTCCGACGAGCGCACGCCGGTCGAAATGGCCCACCTGATCTCCCAGGCCGCAGGGGGGAAACTGAGGTACGTGCCGGTCCCGCTCGACGAGGTACGGAAGCAGAGCGAGGACTTCGCGAAGATGTACGATTGGTTCAATCGGGTCGGGTACAGCGTCCGCATCCCGAAGCTGAAGTCCGACTATCCGCAGGTCCACTGGACCACCTTCTCCGAATGGTCGGCGGCTCAGGACTGGTCCCGGGTCCTGCCCCGTTCGACTTCGCACTGACGATATCCGGAGCTCGTCATCGGACTCCCACCGCGGATCCGTCGCACCGTTCCCCAGGAGGAATGCCGACGGTCCGCCTCGCCGACCGGACCGCCGGGGCTGCGAGTCCATCCGCGACGTATATGGACCGGGAGATTCGAGCCGACCCCGCAGACCATGACCGACGAGGAAGATCGACCCCGATTCCGAGAACACCTTCGAGACCTCGGCCGGGCGCTGGGCGGGATGGGCAAGGACATCGGCCGGGACGCGGTCGAAGCTCCCCACCTGGCCCGGGTTGGCACGAAGAACGCCCTGGCCCGCGCCGCCGGGATCCGCCGGACCCCGATGCAGGAATGGTCCGAGCCAGACCCGGAGGAACCGAAGTAGCCGCCCCCGACACTCCCGACCCGTACCGCGGGGTTGCCCTGGCAAGGGCCCTGAGAACCGAACGGGACCGTTTCGACCAGTGGGGGATGCCCCAGGGGCCCCTCCGCCGGTATGGGTAAATCGCGGTTGACACAATCCCTTAGCCTCCTACCGGGAGGATGGACCCCGATGAGCTCGGGAAGGCCGCGCCGGCCGACCGCAAGATATCGATCCTTGGCGCCGCGGCGCCCCCCGCGCCGCGTCGGGGCCGGCGAGCCCGGCCTCCCCGCGGCGGGACGGCGCCCGAGCCCGGGATCCCGGGCGGCCGCGGGAAGGTCGGTCCGGGGGGGCGTGGCGCACCCGCTCTCGGAAGAAGGGGAGCTCCGCGATCCGACCGCTCCGGCCGAGCCGTCCCCGGCGCCACTCGAGCTCTATGCGTGGGAGCAGAGCCTCGACACGACGTCGCTCGAAGAACTGGAGTCGGTCCACCGGTCGGCGGATCGCGACTGGCTCGACGCCCTCTTCCGGGCGTCGCCCGCGCTCGGTGAGGTCGCCCGCCTGGCCACCTGTCACCGAGTCGAGCTCTTCTTAGTGTCCTCCTCCGAGCCCGCCGCCCAACGGTTCGCCCACAAGCTGCCCGGCCGGCCCGCGGCCTGGAAGGCACGGACCGGCCGCGACGCCATCCGTCACCTGTTCCGCGTGGCGAGTGGGCACGGGTCGCTCGCGGACGGGGAAAAGGAGATCCGGCTCCAGGTCCGGTCGGCGGGCGGCGCGAGCCTCTGTCGCCTGCCTCGCCCTGTCCTCCGCGAGATCTTCGGCGCCGCCGCCGATGCGGCGGACTCGGTCGCCCCCGAGGTCGCCCCGGAGCGGTCGATCGCCGCCGTGGCCGCCTCCGAGCTCCTCCGTCTGCTTCCCGGTCCCCGTCGCCGGGTGCTGGTCATTGGGGCCGGTATCGTCGGGCGACAGGTCGTCGAGGCCCTGGCCGGTCGGGTCGAGGTCACGATGGCCTACCGCAGCCGGCCCCCGGACCCCGGATTCCTCCGGGCGACCCACAGCCGGGCCGTGCCGATCGCGGCGCTGCCGAAGGAACTGCGCCGGGCCGACGGGGTCGTCACCGCCGCGAAGAGCGGCGACCGGTGCCTCGGACCGGAAGACCTCGTCTCGGACCGGGACCTGGTCCTGGTCGACCTCGGTGTCCCGCGGAACGTCGACCCGAGCGTTCGCCGGTCGCCCCGCGTTCGTCTGATCGACCTCGAGGCCCTCCACGAATCGGTCCGTGCGCCCCTCGCCACGCGGGAAGACCCGGCGCTCGCCCGGCTCACGGAAGAGTGCGGGGACCGCTGGGAGGCCCGCGCGCTCCAGCCCTGGATCGACACGGTTCGCCGTCAGGCCGAGTCGGTCCGCCGGTCGGAGATCGCCGTTGCGCGCGAGTTCTTGGGCCGTCTCACGCCGGACCAGGAGCAGGCGCTCGACCGGCTCACGCGCCGCCTGGTCTCCCGGCTCCTGCTCGCCTCGACCGAACGGCTCCGGACCCTGCCGCCGGGGGCCGAGGGGGACCGTTTCCGACAATTCGCGCTCGAGCTGCTCCGTGTCCGGAACGGGGCGCCCGACCCGCTCCCGGGACGGGGCTGAGCGACCCCCCCCCACCGATCCGGGTCCCCCCGATGCCGCAGGCGCTATCCGCCCATGCGGGGTCTCCCGAAGCGCTCGTGACTCGCGATCCCCCCTCCGTGGAGCCCGCGCGCGGCTCGGTCCAGTTAACGCCGGTCGACGGCCCGCTTATCGGGGGGACTTCGGGCTCGGCCGCCGCGGGGGAACGCATGGAGGCGCGCCGGGAAGCTGCCGTCGATCGGGTCCCGGGACTCTCGAAGAGCCCCGATGCCGTCCCTCCGGTGCCCCGGAACTTCGCGGAGGCGCCGATGCTGATCGCCTGGGAGCTCACCCGGGCCTGTGGACTCAAGTGCCGGCACTGTCGGGCGACCGCGATCCCGCACCGGGACCCCGGGGAGCTCAGCACCGCGGAGATCTTCCGGGTCCTCGAGGAGATCGCGGGCCTTCGTCCGCACCGTCCGGTGATGATCTTCACGGGAGGGGACCCGACGGAGCGGCCCGACCTCTCGGAGATCCTGGCCCGTTCGGTGTCGCTCGGTCTCATCACGGCGGTCTCGCCCAGCGTGACCCCGCGGCTCACGGACGCGGTGATCTCGGGATGGGCCCGCGCCGGGGTCCACACGGTCTCGATCAGCATCGACGGGTCCGTGGCGGACGTCCACGACCGCTTCCGGGGGGTGCCCGGTACGTTCGCCGCGTCGCTCGCGGCCGCCCGCTCGGTCGTGGAGCATGGCCTCCCGCTCCAGGTGAACACCTCGATCTCACCGGAGACCCCGGGCCCGCTCGAATCGATGGCCGAGCTCGTCCGGGGCCTCGGCGCGCGCCGTTGGGAGCTCTTCTTCGTGATCGGCACGGGCCGGGCCCGCGAGCTCCCGGCCCTGTCCGCCGAGGCGACGGAGTCGGTGCTCGTCTGGCTCGCCGGCCACGCCCCGGCCGCTCCGTACCGCATCACGACCGTCGCCGCGCCCCAGTTCCGCCGGGTGCGGGAGCAGCTGGCCCCCTCGGGCCGAAAGGCGGAGGGACCGGTCGTCAAGGAGGGGCGAGGGTTCGCCTTCATCGACCACCTCGGCCACGTCGCCCCGAACGGCTACCTGCCGGTCGACGCCGGCAACATTCGACGCGAGACGTTCAGCGCTATCTACCGGGATAGTCCTCTGTTCCGCGTGCTGCGCGATACGAGCCGGCTCAAGGGTCGCTGCGGCCGATGCCCGTACCGCGAGGTCTGCGGAGGGTCGCGGGCGCGGGCGTACGCCGAGACCGGGGACATCCTCGCCGAGGATCCGGCCTGCCCGTACCAGCCGGAGATGGCCGCGTCGTGAGCGCCGCCGTCCCTCGACCCGTGCTCCTGATGGCGCACGGGGCCGCCGAATCGGTCGATGAGCTGCCCGCGTACTATACCCACGTGCGGGGGAGCCCGCCCCCGCCCGCCCTGCTCGAGGAGCTCACCGAGCGGTACCGCGCGATCGGCGGCCGCTCTCCGCTGCGGTCGATCACCGCGTCGCTCGCCGGCGGCCTCGAGCGGGAGCTCGAGGCCCGGCACGGTCCCGGGCGATTCTCCGTACAGTTCGCCTTCCGTCATACCGCCCCGTACATCGAGGAGGTCGTCGGCTCGATCCTGAACAACGGGGCCCGTGCCGTCCTCGCGATCGTCCTGGCCCCGCACCGCTCGGGGTTCGTGGACCAGGGGTACCGTCGTCCGATAGAGGCGGCGCTTCGGTCCTCCGGTCGGTCGACGCCGGTACAGATCTCCCCGGAGTGGTACCTCGAACCGGCGTTCGTGGCCCTTGAGGCCGACCTGATCCGGGAAGCGGTCGCCCGCCTACCCCCCGACTTGGCCCCTTCGTGCCGCGTCGTTTTCAGCGCCCACAGCCTTCCGGAGCGGATCGTCGCCAAGGGTGATCCGTACCCGGACCAGCTTCGGGAGGGGGCCCGGATCATCGCCGAGCGCGCCGGGCTCACGGCCGACCGCTACACGGTCGCCTGGCAGAGCGCCGGGCGGACGGGGGACCGGTGGCTGGGCCCCGACCTACGGGAGGTGCTGCGTCAGGAGCATGCGCGGGGCACCCGGGCCGTTGTTGTCTGTCCGCACGGCTTCGTCTGCGACCATCTCGAGGTCCTCTTCGACATCGATATCGAGGCGCGTGAGGTCGCCGACTCCCTGGGTCTGCGGATGGAGCGGACGGGGATGCCCAACGACCGGCTCCCGTTCGTCCGGGCCCTCGCCGACGTCGTCGACCGAATGGAACGGGCTCCCGGACGATGAGCGCGTCGGTCGCCGGGAGCCCCGCCGGGCCCCCGCGGGTGGTGATCATCGGCGGGGGCATCACCGGACTGGCCGCCGCCTGGGAGCTCGAAGGCCCGAGCCGTTCGGGCGCCCTCGGGGTCGACCTCTTCGAATCGTCCGACCGCGTCGGGGGACCGATCCGTTCTGACGTCACTTCGGGTCACGTGCTGGAGGGAGGACCGGACTGCTTTCTTTCGACAAAGCCCGGAGCCATCGAGCTCTGCGAGGAGCTGGGGCTCTCCGGGTCGCTGATCGGGGTCCGGCCCTCGGCCGGCCGGGCATTCATCTACCGCGACGGCCGGCTCCACCGGATCCCCGCGCTCCTCGGCCCCGGCCGACGGTCCGCGGTGCGTGCGCTCGCGTCCACGACCCTCTTCTCGCGGGCCGGGAAGTTCCGCATGCTGGCCGGAGGGGCCCTGGTCTGGCTTCGGCCGATACACGCCGACGATCGCTCCGCGCTAGGACCCCAGCTACGGTCCCGATTCGGCGACGAGGCCGTCGACTGGATGCTCGAGCCGCTGGTCTCGGGCGTCCACCCCGCTCCGCTCGAGATCCTGAGCGCGTCGGCCGTGGCCGGCGTCCTGCCGTCCCGGTGGGTCGTCGGTCGGTCTCCTCCGACCATGGTCCGACCCCCGAGTCCGGGCCCAGTCGCGCCGGGCTCGCCGCCTTCGGTCCGTCTTCCCGCCGGGCCGTTCCTCTCGTTGCGGGAGGGACTGGAGCAGCTCCCCCGTACCCTGGCCGCGCAGCTCTCGGGAGCGGCGGTGCACCTGCGCACGCGCGTCCGCGAGGTTCGGCCGGAAGGCGAGCGCTATGCGGTCGCCCTCGACGACGGGCGGAACGTGCTCGCCGATGGGGTGGTCTTCGCGGTCCCTCCTCCCGTGGCGTCGCAGCTCCTCGCCGGGGGCTTTCCCACCGCTGCCGGACATCTGAAGGAGATCCGAATGGAGAGCCTCGGGGTGGTCGGCGCCGTGTTCGACCGGTCGGACGTTCCGCTCCCTCTCGACGGCTCGGGCATCCTGGTCCCGCGGCGGAGCGGCCTACCGGTTTCGGCGTTCACATGGCTGTCGGCGAAGTGGGACCGGCCGGGGGCGGGCCCGGAGGAGATCGCGCTTCGCGTCTTCCTGCGGAGCGACCCCGGTCGGACCGACCCCCCCTCTGAAGCCGAGTGGCTGGCCCTCGCCCGAGAAGGGCTGCGCGCGGTGATGGGGATCACGGCCGCACCGCGGTTCGCGACCGTCTTCGCGCACCGGGCCGCGCTCGCGTGGTACGAGGTAGGTCACGTCGAGCGGGTCCGTGAGGTGCGTCGGATCCTCGGCGACGGCTCCGGGGTCGAGCTGGCGGGCGCCTCCTACGACGGCCTCGGGATACCCGACGCGATCCGCTCCGGGCGCGAGGCAGCGCGGCGGATCCGCGCGCGTGTGGAGAGGAGATCGCCGCCGGGGCTACCGAAACGACCCGTCGGCGAGCCCCTCCGTTCCGGAGCGTGATCGAGCCGATGGTCCCGCTCCCCACCGACCGATCGGCTTCGACCTGGGATCGACCGATCCTGTCGGTCACCCGGGCGGCCCGCGGTTTCGGCGCCGGGGCGCTCTCGGTCGTTCTGGCGATCGACCTCGGCCGGGCGTCGTACTCTCCCCTGCTCGTGGGGGCCCTCCTGGCGCTCGCGATGGCGGGGGCCTCGGCCTGGTCGATCCTGGTGCCGCGGGCCGAGCGGTGGATCGGCCGCCGGTCCCTCTTCGGGGTCGGCGCGGTCGCCCTCGCGGCGGGAGGGACGCTCCTCTGGTACGACCTCGCGAGCCTCGCGGTCGTCGTCGTCGCCCTCCTGCTCGGGGGGATCGTCGCCGGCTCGGCGGACATCAGCCCGCTCGGTGCCCTCGAGCAGGCGTCGCTCGCGGACGCGGCCTCCGACCGGCACCGGACCCGCACGTTCTCGTTCTACAACCTCGCGGGCTACATCGGCACGGCGCTCGGGGCCCTGGCCGCCGGTCCCCTCTCACAGGTCGGGTCGCCCTTCGGAACGTCGGCGGGGTCGGCTCCGCGCGACGCCGTCATGCTCCTCTACGCCCTCATCGGGGTCGGGCTCGTTCCGGCGTATTTCGCGCTTTCCCGCCCCCGAGACACCGGGGCGGTCGTTCCGGCCCGTCCGCCCATCGACGAGGCGACCCGTTCGATCGTGCGGAGCCTCTCCGGCCTCTTCGCGATCGATGCGTTCGGGGGCGGGCTCATCGCGAACACCCTCGTCGCCTACTATCTCGAGATACGGTTCGCGCCGTCGCTCGAGTCCCTCGGCCTCCTCTTCTTCGCCGCCAGCCTCGCCGCCGCGTTCTCCCTGATGGCCGCGGTGCCGCTCGCCCGACGGTTCGGTCTCGTCAACACGATGGTCTTCACGCACATCCCGTCGAGCATCCTGCTGATCATGTTCGCGTTCGGGCCGACCTTCCTGGTCGCGTCCCTGTTCTGGATCGCCCGGTCGACGCTCTCCCAGATGGACGTGCCCACCCGTCAGTCGTACACGCAGGCCGTCGTGCCTCCCGGGGCCCGGGCGACCGCGGCCGGATACACCACCGCGGCGCGAAGCGCCCAATTGCTCGGAGCCCCGGTGACGGGGGCGCTCCTCGGGTTCGGCGGCCCGTGGCTGGCCGGTCCCTTCCTACTCGCGGGCTCCGTCAAGATCGCCTACGATCTCGCCCTCTACCGCAGGTTCCGCTGGATCCGACCTCCCGAGGAGATCGGACGGTCGGGTTGACGGCCGATCGTCTCCCGCCTCCCTCCCCCCTGGAGAGGCCCGGCCGGCGCGGGGGGGAACGGACCACACCGGCGAACTCGCGCGTCCGGTACGCCCCGATCGAGGCGCGTCGTCGCGATCGCCCCGAAGCCCCGAGCTTATGGCGAGTGGGTCTCTCTCGGAACCGACCGAAGGCGTCCCATGGAGAAGGTCAAGCTCTACGCCGACCCGACACCGGTGGGCGAGACCTTCTGCGAGCAGATCCCCGGCCCCCCGCTGGTACAGTTCGAGCTTTCGCGAGGCGGGATCCCGAGAGCGTCGCGGGTGATCGATCAGCTCTTCGAGAACAGCCGGGTGGGGTGGGCGGACCTCCTCCGGGACCGCACCAGCGAGGTCCTGCGCCGGGAGGAGGAGCCCGATCGCTTCCGGTTCGTCGTTCGTCTGTCACGTCGGGGAGGCACCACGGCGATCGAAGTGCGTCGCCGGTCCCCGACCGACCTCTGGTCGCATGGCCACGTCGTGCGGAACCGGACCGTCGAGTGCGCCTTTCACCACTACAGCGTGCGCTCGGAGGGGACCGTGGGTGAGCTGCGCGACCAGGTCGAGCTCCGGAGCACGAGCCGGTTCTTTCGATTCCAGCGGCGCCAGATGGGCTCCGTCGCGGCTCGGGCCGCCGAGAACCGGCTGGACGACATCGTGCGGGAGCTCGGTCAGTGAAGACCCGGGACTCGAAACGCAGACCGCCTCTCGCGCCGAACGAAACACCATGTAGGGCGGGTGCGATGGGGAGGTCGACGGAGGTTCGGGCGAGATGACCGGGAAGGGGCGGGTAGGGATCCTGGGGAGCGGGGTCGTCGGACAGCAGCTCGGTCGCGGGTTCGCGGCGCACGGATTCGAGGTCATGCTCGGCTCCCGGGACCCGAGGAAGCTCAACGCGTGGCGTGCCGCGACACCGGGCCCGGTATCGACGGGGACGTTCGAGGAGTCCGCGGCGTTCGGCGAGGTGGTCATCCTCGCGACCGCCGGCTCCGCGACGGAAGAGGCGATCGACCTCGCCGACCCGAAGAACTTCGTCGGGAAGCTCGTGCTCGATGCGACGAACCCCCTCGACTTCTCGCACGGTATGCCTCCCGGGCTCTTCCTCGGGACCACGGACTCTCTCGGGGAACGCGTCCAGCGGAAGCTCCCCGACGCGAAGGTCGTGAAATGCTTCAACACCGTCGGCAACACCCGGTTCATCGACCCAAAGTTCCGGGAAGGGGTGCCGCCAATGCTGATCTGCGGGAACGACGAGCCGGCGAAGCGGCGCACCGATCAGATCCTCCGGGAGCTCGGCTGGCCCGGGGCGATGGACGTCGGGGGGATCGATGCGGCCCGCTGGCTCGAGGCCATGGTGCCGCTCTGGGTCCGGGTCGGACGGTCGCTCGACACCTACGAGCACGCGATCCGCTTCGTACGCTAGGACGACGGAGGCTCCGTGCCCCTCCCGCCCCCCACGTCCGGCGGGCGCCCGTGACCGCGGCGCCGCCGGTCAACGCCGACGCGGAGGAGCGGCTCGCCGCGACCCTCCCGGACCTTCCGCTCACCTTCGGGCTCCGCTCGATCCTGTACCGCCACGTTGGATCGGCCTGGATCGACGGCGACCCCGGCGCACCCCGATCGGCGGTCGTCGTCGTTCCGTGGGCTCCGACGGAGCCCGACGTCATCGGCGACGACCCGCAGAGCGCCTGGGAACTCCTCCGTCACATCCCGGGCTGGAACTGTGCGCACGGCAGCCCGGCGCTCGTGCGCGCGCTCGTCCCCCGAGTCGAGGAGGCGCTCCGGACCACGACCCTCGTACAGGAGGACGTGTACTACACGCTGGATCAGGCCCCGGTCCCGCACCAGCACCCCTCCGTCCGTCCCCTGACCGACGACGACGTCGCCCTCCTCGAGGAGGCCCCGGTCCCGCTGCGGCCCGTGGGGTTCGGCTCGCTCCTCGCCGCTCTCACCGGCGGCGTCGTGGCGGGCGCGATCGTGGACGGTCGGGTCGTCAGCACCGTCTCGATGACGGTCTCTTCCGAGAACTACGCGGACCTGAGCGCGCACACCCTGGAGGCGTGGAGGCGGCGCGGGCTGGGCACGGCCGCTGCCTGCCTCGCGTCGCGCCTCGTTCGCGCGCGGGAGCTGACGCCGGTCTGGAGCACGGTCGAGGACAACCGGGGGTCCCGACGCCTGGCCGAGCGTCTCGGCTACACCGAAGTGGGACGCCGGGCGTACCTCGTCGTTCCCTCCCTGCGGCGGTCGAGCGGATTCCGTCCCGAGCCAACGGCGTAGGCCCCGGATCGGAGAGGGGCGATCTCCCGCCGCCCGCCGCGCCGAGCGCCCGGGCCGATATCGGTCCCGCCCGGACCCGGTCGTGCCCCGGGTCCGAAGACGGAACGCCTGGAAGACATTATATCGAATTCGATACATAATCCGATACCATGGTGGAAGCGGTTCCTCGCGGACCGGTGCCGGGCCGAATCCTTGGACTGTATGCTCTCTCGGTGATGGCGAGGGAGGGGCCGGTCCACGGCTACGGCCTCGCGGAGCGGATCGCCGAGCGGACGGGCGGCGCGTGGAGGCCCGGCGCGGGGGCGATCTACCCGGCGCTGAACGGCCTCGCCCGGCGCCACCTCGCCCGCATGTCGCGGCAGGGGGTACGCCGGGTCTACCGTATCACGCCGACCGGCCGCCGGATGCTCCGCGAGGTCCGCCGGCGGGTCGCCTGGCGAAGCCGGGGTGGGCTCGACCTGAGCCTGCTCTGGGCCGAGATCGCCGGTGTCGGGGACCCCGGAGAGCACCTGGTCAGCCGGCTCGGGGTGCATCTCGACGCGATCTACGAGTACTTGCTGCGTCGTCCCTCCGGCGCGGCGGACGCCGAGCGGCTTCGGCGCGCCGTTCGCGAGCGGCTCGCGGACGCGGAGCGTCGGCTCGGGGCGAGCGACGCCGCCGTGAGGAGTCCGTTCCCGGCCGAGCGGGGGGTCGCCGCATGACCGACAACGTAGGGACGCCCGCGATCGCGACGCACGACCTCAGCAAGCGCTACGGCAATGGGGGGCGCGGCGTGCTCGCCCTCGACCACGTGAACCTGACGATCCCCCCGGCGAGCGTCTTCGGCCTGCTGGGCCCGAACGGGGCCGGCAAGACGACCTTGATCAAGGTCCTGACGGGCATCAGCGACATCACCGCAGGGAGCGCGACCGTCGCCGGGTTCGATGTCCGGCGCGAGTCGAAGGCCGTGCGCGCCCGGATCGGGTGGGTCGCGGCCGAGGTCATCCTGGACGACGACTTCTCCGGATGGGAGAACCTCTGGCTCCAGGCGAAGCTGCAGAACCTCTCCGACTGGGAAGGGCGGGCGAACCATCTCCTCACGTACTTCTCCCTCCAGGACCGGAAGGACGACAAGGTGAGCCACTACTCGACCGGGATGCGCAAGAAGCTCGAGATCGCGCTCGCCCTCCTCCATCAGCCCCAGGTGATCTTCATGGACGAGCCGACGATCGGGCTCGACGTCGGCACCCGCCGGATGCTCTGGGACATCGTCACCGGCGTCCACAAGGAGTTCGGCGTGACCGTGCTCCTCACGACTCACTACATCGAGGAGGCCGACGCCCTCTGCGACCGGCTCGCGATCATCGACGAGGGGCGGATCATCGCGCAAGGAACGCCGTCCGAGCTGAAGGCCCGGGTCCACGCGGACCTGGTCCTGCTCGAGATGTCCGACGGCCTCGATACCCCGGTCGTCTCCGCGATCCCCGGCGTGCAGGAGGTCCGGCCGCAGGGCGGCGACTGGATGATCCGGGTCGGCTCGTCGGAGGAGTTCCTCCCCCGCCTCTTGGCGGCGATCCCGACGGACCAGATCCGCCGGATCAGCGTGGAGAAGCCGAGCCTCGAGACGGTCTTCCTCGACCTCACAGGGAAGCGGATCGGCGCCGAGGAGCCGATGCGGGACATCCGCAAGTTCTACGCCCAGATGCGGAGGGCCCGGTCGTGACGAGCCCCGGGGTGAGCCAGTTCTGGGGCCTCTACGCCCGGGAGGTCCTCCGGACGTTCCGCAACCCGTTCGTCATGCTGATCACGGTCGTCCAGCCGTTCATGTGGCTCGCCTTCTTCGGGTCGAGCTTCGGGAACGTACCGAAGTCCTACCTCGAGGCGCTCTTCGGGGCGTCGAACTACATCCAGTTCCTGCTGCCGGGGGTCCTGTCGACCTCGATGCTGTCGGTCGGGATGTTCGGGTCGATGAGCACGATCCAGGACAAGCGGTTCGGTTTCATGAAGCGCATCCTGATCACGCCGACGTCGAAGGAGCTCATCTTCGTCTCGAAGGCGATCGGGGCCGCGACACGGGGACTCGTCCAGATCCCGGTGATGATCGCCGCCGCGGTCGTCTTCGGCGTGCCGTTCGTGCTCACCCCGGTCCAGTGGGTCGCGTGGGTCGCCGCGCTCTTCTTCCTCGCGATCGGGTTCTCGAGCCTGTTCCTCGCGATCACCGCCCCCTCGACCGACTGGCAGACCCCGGGGGTCGTCTCGAACTTCATCACGATGCCCCTCATGTTCGCGAGCACGGCGCTCTTCCCGTCGGGGAACTTCCCGGCGTGGATGCAGGCGATCTCGTCGGTCAACCCGATCACGTTCTCCGCGCTCCTCGGACGGAGCTTCGTCCTCGGCCGGGCGGTCGACTGGTCGTACCTCGGCTACCTCGCGATCTTCGCCTTCGGGATGCTCGCGATCGGCTACGCCGTCTCGGCGCGCTGGCTCAAGGTCGAGTAGTCCGGCCGACGGGCCCCGCCCCCGGCCCCGCCTCCACCGTGAAATCCCGGCCCTCCCAGCGGTCGACGTCCGGCCAGTAGAACGTGAACGTCCATCGCCGGCCCGCCTGCCCGAGGGGATCGAGGTCCACGTAGTGGAGCCCGATTCCGCCATCGGAGGAGTCGACGTCGCGCAAGGTGCGCCAGTCGTCTTCGCTCACGTGCAGCCGGAACGGCGCGGCGGCGATCACCCGCAGCCGGGCCCCGGACTCCACGACCCGGGGACGCCGGCCGAACTTCCAGACCTCGAGGGGAGCGGAGGAGGACCGGGAGCGGCCGCCGAGATACCGCTCGGCGACCTCGGGCACCCGGTCGAAGACGGCGCGGTCGGAGGCCGACCGCAGGAGGGTGAGGTACTCGGCATGGGCCCAGGCGAGGGGCATCGCGGCCTCGGTGGGCCGACCGAGCGCGAGGTGGAGCGTCGGGCGGTCGACCGCGTCCCATACCTGCTCGGTGAGCAGTCCGGTCGGGGTCGCGAGGCGCTCGAGGGTCGTGAGGTACGGGGTCGGGTCGTTCCCGAGGGCGAGCTCGTAGTGTCCGCGCTCGCCGGTGAGGAGGGGCCACGCCCGTCCGACCCCCCAACCGGTGTACGGCGCCCCGTCGTCGCCCTCACCGTACCCGTCGTGGTTGTACCGCCGCCAGACCGGCCCGAACGGGGTATCGACCTTCAGGACGGCATCCACGACCCGGACCGAGTCCCGGACGATCGGGTCGTCCGCCCGACGGATCCCGTAGCGGACGAGCTCGAGGAAGTCCCCCGATACGATCTCGGACGCCGGGAACTCCTCCGGGGTCCCGGGGGCGAGGTTCGGCAGCCGCAGTCGGCCGAGGTCCGGGGCCGTGTCCGGCTCGGTGTCGTCCGCAGGGAACGGGCGGATACGGACGTAGTGGCGGGAGATGCCGGGGACGAGCGTTCCTGCACCCGTCACCGTCCAGGGCTCGATGTGGCGCTCGAGGAAGTCGGCGTGCTCCTCGAGGAAATGCGCGGCCGCCGTCTCTCGGTCGGCGCGGGCAAACCGGGCGGCCACCATGAGCGCGGCGATCGAAGCGGCGAGCGTCGACGGGGAGTACCCCCCGACCTCCTCCCACCGGTCCTCCCCGGTGCAGGGACCGTGCTCGATGAGGAATCGGGCCGCCCGGCGCACCATGACGCGGGGGTCGAAGTCCCCGAGCTTCCCCTCCTCCCGAAGCCGGCCGGCGAGGAGGATCGGGAACGCGACCTCGTCCAGCTGGACCCCCTGCCAGTAGGGGGTCCCGTCGACCCAGAAGTTCTGAGGGAAACCGCCGTCCGGACGCTGGCGGGAGGCGACGAAGACCAGGGCGCGGAGCGCCGCCTCCGGGCTCCCCGACGCGAGCAGCCCCATCGCCGAGTGGACCATGTCCCGGGTCCAGACGAGGTGGTAGCCGCCGGCATCCGAGTCGCCTTTGGACGAGCCCCAGGGGATCGACAACGACGCGATGAACCCGCCGGGGTAGCGCTTGTCCTCGTGGGCGAGGAGTATCGAGCGGCTCGCGCGATAGAGCCGGCCGTGGTCGTGCGTGAGGGGGGCGAGAGGCGCCTCGTGGAGGGCGACCCGGTTCCACTGCTCGACGAACCGGCGCCGGTGGACCTCGAACGGCGTGCTCAGGGACTGGAAGAGCGCGGTCACCGCCGCGGGGACGGACTCTCCGAAGGCGAGCCCGATCGTGAACTCGGAGCCCGACCGGGTCGGGACCTCGCCCACCAACGCGACGTTGCCGTCCGGCGCCTCATCGAACTCCCACGTGAAGTCCCGGTGACGGTCGAGGTCGGTCCACCCGTCGCTCGCGCCGACGTATCCGACCGAGCTCCGCCGGAACGGGGCCGTCGAGCCGAGGGCGAGGGCTACCCCGTCCCGCTCGGCCGTGAGCAGCGACTGCCCCAGGACCTCGATGACGCGGGCGTTGTTCCCATAACCGCTCACGTTGAGGTGGGGCGCCGCGAGGACGAACAGGCGCAGGCGATCCGCCAGATCCGGGGAATCGATCTCGAGACGGCTGCGCATCAACAGACAGGGCAGGTGCGGGTCGCTGAGGACGGTCTTGTGGATCCGGTAGCGACCGTCCGGGTCCTCAGAGCGGATGTGGTAGCTGAGCGCGTGGTCGCTTCCCCGCTCGGTGACCGCCCGTAGGTGCCGTTTCTCCTCGTGGAAGAACGTCGATCCGTCCGTGAGGAGGAACTCCATGTCCCGGAGCTGCGGTCGGTCGATCCGGGGAAAATAGACCTCCGTCACGGTGCCGCGCCAGAGCGTGAACCAGAGCCGGGAATCGGCGGAGTAGGCGGTGCCGATCCCCTCCTTGTTGCTGTGGGCCCACCGGGGCTCCATCCCCGGTCCTCCGAACGCCCTTCGGTTCCCCCGGGGTTGCACCGTGACCCACGCACCCAAGGCTAGGACCTCCCCGGGCGTCTTGAAGTTTCTCCGCGAGCGCTCCTCGGAAGGGAACGGCCGGACCGTATCGTGGGATCCTCACCGATCCCAACGACCGTCGTCACCCGCGCGTCCGACCAACCCCGATGGGAGGCGTTGGCCGCCTCCGAAGCGTACGGGCGACGGGGATCTCGATCGTGTGCCGAGCATCCGGCGAGCGGCATCGCCTCTCTCTCGGTCCGTTCCCTTGGATCGATCGCGACCCCCGCTCCGCACCGCGAGCTCGCGGTCCGGGTCGTCGCGGAGGCTTCCTCGAGAGCGGCGACCGCGCGCACCTCGCGGGTCCGCCGAAACCCTTAGAGTTTGTCCGGAAACCTCCTATCAAGTGGTTCCCGTGCCTCGCCTCCCGCTGCGAATCCACTGAACCAACCCAAGGACCAACAGTCCCCCACCGACGAAAACGGCCAACTCGCCGAGACCGAACAACGGTTGATTTTCCAGCGGAAGAGGCGCGGGGCACGGAGTGGGAGGATTGGATGAACAGTAGAGCACCTTGGGATAGATGATCGTAGCATAGAACTCGAGCCACCCGGCCCCCAGGGTGATCAAGGCGGCTCCCACGAGGGTCCACACATGGTGTCGGCGCATGGTGTCGCGATGGCGTTGCAAGGGTTATAGCTCGCCCAGAAGCCCTTTCGCCGCTTCCTGTGGAGCTTCGTCGTGACGTAGGGAGCCGAGGGCTCTCCCCAATGGTGATGCTCATTGCCGGCGGCATACCCTGCGGTCTCGCGCCACTCTCTGCCGATCGACCTCTGGATCGTCATCGAGACGTGGCTTCCATCGCTTCCTCCCCGCCCTGCGGGTGGTCGACCCCGTCGGGACGACCGCCAGTGCATGGAGGGAATCCTGTACGTCCTCCTCACCGGAATCCCCTGGCGCCTGCTCCCGCCCCAGTTCGGTCCCCCCTCCACCCTCTTCGACCGATTCCAGCAATGGAGCACCGCCGGGGTCTTCGAGCGCCTCTGGGAGCAGGCGCTCCTCACGTACGACGAGGCGGTCGGAATCCAGTGGACCTGGCAAGCGATGGACGGAGCGCTCACCAAGGCACCTCTCGGCGGAGAGGTCACGGGGCCCAATCCCACCGACCGAGCCAAGAGCGGCGGCAAGCGTAGCCTCCTCACCGATGGGAACGGAATCCCGCTCGCGGTCGTCCTCGCCCCGGCGAATCGCCATGACATCAAGCTGTTCGAGGCCACCCTGGAGGCCCGACGGATCCTTCCGCCGATGGTCTCCCAGCACCTGTGCCTCGACAAGGGATACGACTCCGCCGAGGTGCGGGAGACCTCTCGCGCTTACCTCTTCACACCGCACATCCGGCCCATCGGAGAAGAGCCACGACGGATGGACCGGAACCGAAAACGCAGGCCTCGCCGATGGGTCGTGGAACGGACCCACGCGTGGATGAACCGCTTCCGTCGCCTCTGGGCCCGCTGGGAGCGGAAGGTGAGGAACCATGCCGGGTTCGTGGCCCTCGCCTGCGCGCTCATCGTCTGGCGGGCGTGCGGAATCTGGTCGCGCTGAGGCCGACGAAATCTATAGGGACCACCTCCTCTCGCTCGCCCGAGGGGCGATGGCGAAGCGAGCGACCGGAGAGAAGGCGCAAGCGACCCCGAAGAACTCGGGGCGGAAGGGAGCGCTCGCCGTATCGATCCGATGCATCGAGTGCGGGAGCGCCACCACGCTCACGTTTCCGGTGGCAGGTCGATCTCCCGGGGCGGTGTTCGGGGCCACCGGCTGGTCGGTGCTCAACGAGCCGGAAGAGGGACACGTGGTATTCGCCTGCCAGAAGTGCTTCAACGAGGAGATGAAGTGCGAGGAGGAAGAGGGCCCTTCACGGGTCAGAGGCGAGGGATAGGTTTCCGGACAAACTCTTAGCCTCCCGCTCCGGTCCCGGGAACCGTGCTCATGGTGAAGGTACCTGTTCCGCCCCCGACCGGTCCTCTAGGGCGGGGACCTGCCCCGTGACCCTGCTTGGCCTGACGGGGACCACGCTCCTCGTGCTCCTGCTTGGCGTCACCCTGCTCGTCGGCTTTGGCGCCGACTGGCTCGCGGTCCGGTTCCGGATCCCCGACGTCCTCTGGCTGATCGGGCTCGGCGTGCTCGCCGGACCGGTCCTGGGTCTGCTCGCCACGGGCTCTCTCCTCCTGATCGCCCCCGTCCTGGGCGCGGCGACGCTCGTCCTGATCCTGTTCGACGCGGGCATCGATCTCCAGCTCTCCGAGATCCGCCCCTACCTCGGTTCGGCGCTCGCCTTCTCGGCGAGCGTCTACTTCGTCAGCGTCGGGACGCTCTACCTGGTCGCGTACTTCGTCCTGTTCCCGGGCCATTTCGTGCTCTCGCTCCTGTTCGCCACCGCCCTTGGCTGCGCCTCGGGAGCGGTCATCATCCCGCTCGCCCGTCGGCTCGGGGTCGGGCCCGATCTCCGCAACTTCCTCCAGCTCGACGGGGCGTTCGAGGACGCGATCGCGGTCGTCGTGGTGACCACCATCCTCGCGCTCCGGGCCCCCTCGTCGTCGTCGCTGGCCCTTAACGTGACGGCGTCCCTCGTGCTCCCGCTCCCGGTCGGGATCGCTCTCGGGCTCGCCGCGGGGCTGATCTGGCTCCTGTTCCTGTACAGCTGGCAGGGCCGGCCGTTCTCGGCGCTGGCCACCCTTGGGTTCCTCTTCGTCGTGTACGCCGTGACCGAGGCGCTCGGCGGGTCGGGGATCCTCGCCGCGCTCGTGTTCGGCATCGTTCTGGGGAACGAGGCGCTGGTCCGGCGGTTCCTGCGGAGGACGCGGCCGTTCCGGATCTCGGAGGAGATGCGGAAGGTCGAGGTGGAGATCGCCTTCGTACTCCGGGCGTACTTCCTCTTCCTGATCGGGATGTTCGCGTCGCTCGCCGACCCGGGCCTCGGGGTCGGAGCGAGCGTCATCGTCCTCGTCCTCCTCCTCCTCGGGCTCCGGGGGCTCGTGTTCCGGGCCACCACCCAGCCGCCGAAGACCCCCAGAGAATGGCAGGGCACGGTGACCGCGCTCTACGGCCGGGGATTGACCTCCGCCGTCCTCCTGATCGTCTCGGTCGAGCTCATCCCCGCGGTCTCCATCCTCTTCGAGCCCGCGATCCTCCTGATCGTGGGGACGAACGTCGCGATGACCGTCTCGCTCTTCGCGCGCCCGGTCCCCCGCGCTACCCGCGCAGCGGGTCAAGACCGCCGGTGGGCCGAGGCGAGTCCCCGGTATATCTCGTTCACGGAGGCCGACCCCCGGGCGCCGGGGGCTCTCCCCGACGAGGACATGCCCGAGCCGGTCCCCGATCCCGCGCCCCCGCCAGCCCCGGATCCGGCCCGCGCTCCGCCTCCGCTCCCCCGGATCCACCAGCCTCCCTCCCCACCGTGATCCGTCGGAGCCCCGGGTGGCCCGCGGTCGGGGTCCGCTCGGCCGGTCGGGAGGATGGGGCCACCGCTGGGACCGGCTCTCAGGCCCCGCTCCCGGACCCCTCGATCGAGCGGCGGAGGAGCGCGACCCCTTCTCGGGCGAGACCCCGCGCACGCTCCGGCTCCTTCGACTCGGCGAAGACCCGGAAGAGCGGTTCGGTGCCGGAAGGTCGGAGAAGGATCCAGCCGCCCTCGCGGTACGCCTTCACCCCGTCGAGCGTCACCACGCGCTCGCTGTCGCGGGAAAGCGCGGCCGCGGCCCGTTCCATGACCCGCTCCCGCAGCTCGGCCGGGCAGGCGATCTTCTCCTTGACCAGCGTGTAGTGCGGGAGCTCGGCGAGCACGTCGCCGAGGCCGGCCCCGCGCCGGGCGAGGAGGTCGAGGACCGCGGCGGCGGTCATCGCCCCGTCTCGGGCGAGCTGGTGGGCCGGGAAGATGAGCCCGCCGTTCTCCTCCCCGCCGAAGACCGCCTTCCGCTCCTGCATCGCGTGCGTCACCGCGGGGGACCCGATGCGGGTGTACTCCACGCTCCCCCCGAGCGGGCGGACGGCGTCCTCGACCGCCTGGGTCCCCGACACGGGGGTGACGACGACCCCGCCGTGTGCCCGTTCGACCGCGTCGCGGGCAAGCAGGGTCAGGGTCTCTTCGCCGGGGACGTACCGCCCGGTCGCGTCCACGAAGATCGCGCGGTCGGCGTCCCCGTCGTGGGCGATCCCGAGGTCCGCCCCGACGGCCGGCACGACCCGGGTGAGATCGACGAGGTTCGCGGGCGTCGGTTCGGACAGGTGGCCGGGGAACGTCCCGTCCACCACGCCGTTGAGGGAGATCACCCGGCAGCCAAGCCGGCGGAGCAGCGCCGGACTGGTCGCGACCGACGCGCCGTTCCCGCAGTCGAGGACGATGGTGAACTTGCGGGCCGCGATGCGGTCGGCGTCAACGCGGTGCACGATCGCGTCCACGTACTGCGCGGCGCCCGAGGGGTCCGTCGCGATCTCCCCCACGGCGGAGTACGGGGACGCCGGCGTGACGCTCCGTTCGACGCCCTCCTCGATGCCTTCCTCGAACTCGCGGGTCGCCTCGAGCCCGTCGGCGGCGATCACCTTGATCCCGTTGAACTCGGGAGGGTTGTGCGAGGCCGTCACGATCACCCCGAGCGACGCGTGGTGCCGGGGGACGAGGAACTGGACCGCGGGGGTCGGCAGGAGCCCGACCTCGACGACCGAGTGGCCGGCGAGCGCGAGCGTGGCGCTGACGATGCGGGAGAAGGCGGGGCTCGAGGTACGCCCGTCCCAGCCGACCACGATCGGGAGGCCGACCGGGACCATCGCGGCGATCGCGCCCGCGACCCGAGTGACGAACGGGGCCGTGAGCGTCGACCCGACGACCTCGCGGATGCCGTTCGTCCCGAACAGGCGCGCCAAGACCGGTACCGGCGCGCCCACAGGGACGGCCGTATAAAGCACCGGATGCTGCATGGACCGGGGCGCAGGCGGACGGATGACCCTCCCTCGATGGCTCGCCGACGAAATGGTCGGCCGTCTCGCCCGGTACCTGCGGTTCGTCGGGTGCGACACCGAGTACGCCCGGGGGCTTCCCGATGAGGAGATCGTGGAGCGGGCCCGCCGGGAGGACCGGGTCCTGCTCACGCGGGACCGGGCCCTTGCGGCGCGCTGCCCGGGGTCGCTCCTTCTGACGAGCCCGAACCTCGAGGACCAGTGGCGGACGGTGCGGGCGGCGTACCCGGAGCTCCCGACGACGGTTGCGTTCCGGCGCTGCACCGAGTGCAACGGCCGCCTCGAGCCGTTCACGCCCGCGCCCGGCGCCCCGCGGGACGAGCGGATCCCCTGGGACCGTGTCGCGGGGGGGCTCCCCCTCTATCGCTGTGCGAACTGCGGTCACGTCTACTGGGAGGGCACGCACACCGCCGGGATCCGGGACCGGCTCCGCGCCTGGACGCCGGGGGCCCCGGGATGATCCGCCTCTACGTCGAGCTCTCCGGGGAAAGTCCGGCGCTCGCGGTCGCCGAGGCCCTCGCGGCCGCGGAGGCGGTCGGCGGACGGGCCGGGACCGGGGGACCGGAGATCCCGGGTCTCGCCGCCGTCGACGTCCCGGACGAGGCATCGGCCCGCCGCCTCTCGGAGCGGCTCGCCCTGGCCCGTCGGTGCCTCGTGGCGATCGCGGTCGGAAGCGCGGTTCTGGATGGGGTGGTCCGGGAAGGAGGGCGCGGCCGATCGGCGGCGTTTCGGCGGATCGGCCGCCCCTCGGGAGGGCACGATCCCCGGATCCCGGAGCTGGGTCGCGAGTACCGGCAGGGCGGGGGCACGATCGACCTAGAACATCCCGAACGCCGGTTCTGGCTCGCCGAGGACCCGGCGGGCGAACCGGCACTGTTCGAGGAGGTCGCCGAGGTAGAACGACGGTCGGCCGAGGCCCGCCGCATGCCGCTCCTCCCGTTCCAGCGACCCGTGAGCCTTCCGCCGCGGCTCGCCCGGGCGGCCGCGAACCTGGCGGGGATACGGCCCGGCGATGCGGTGCTCGACCCGTTCCTCGGCACGGGGGCGCTCCTCGCCGAGGCGGCGTTGCTGGGCGCGCGGGTCTACGGGGTCGACCGCGATGCCGCGATGGTCCGGGGGGCGCTCAGGAACTTCGCCTTCCTCGGCGTGACCCCCGAGGCCCTCCAGGTCGGCGACGCGGGCGACGTCGCTCTTCTGTCCGGGTCCCCCGCGTTCTCGGCGATCCTCACCGACCCTCCCTACGGCCGCGCGTCGAGCACGGGTGGAGAGGCCGCCGATCGGCTCGTCGACCGGGTCGTCCGCCGGTGGACCGAGCGTCTCGTGCCGGGGGGTCGTCTCGTGCTGGTCGTCCCCCAGGGGTCCCCCACGCCCGCCGGTTTCGAGTCGCCGCGGGTCTCGGTGCCGGTGCGGGTCCACCGCAGCCTCACCCGCGAGTTTCGGCTCTACGTCCGCCCGGAGACCCGCGGACCGTCCCCTACGGGAACGTGACCGCGACCTCGGTGGAGGCGCTCCCGGCCCCGGATGGGGCGCAGAGCTGGTTCACCGAGATCTGGATCCGCGCGGCGAGCGCGTCGACCGAGTTCGAGAACGCCACCCGGATGTCGTACTGCCAGTTCGTCGTCCCGTCCACCGTCACGTAGTCGCCGGAGGGGATCGAGGCGGTCGCGGTATCGTTGAACGAGACGTTCCCTCCCGGTAACAGGAACCGCCAGGACGACGTGGCCGCCCATTGTTCGAGCGCCGTCGCGTTGAGATAGAGGGCGTTCATCCCGGTCACGTTGACGACCGTCGCGCTGAACACGTACCCGTGGGCGAACCGGTCGTTGTTCACGAGGGTGGCCGAGAGGTTCGCCGCGACCGCGGCCCCGTTCGGGAGCGGGGCCGGTGCCCCGTAGGGGTTCTGGAGGCCGACCGATCCCGCCGGGACCGCGATCGGGACGAGGACGAAGCCGGCGACGAGGAGCGCCAGGACCGCTCCGCCCACGGCGTAGCGCGGGGCCCCGAGGGGGGTCTGGTCGTTGAGCGGGGGCGGGTGGCGGAGGCCGAGGAACAGGAGCAGGATGGCGTAGAGCCACCAGCCGCTGTAGTAGATGCCGATGACGAACAGGAAGATCACGATCCCGTAGCTCACGTAGCGGGTGCGCTCGCCGAAGAGGGCACGGAAGACGTGGCCCCCGTCGAGCTGGCTCGCGGGCAGGAGGTTGATCGCGTTGACGAAGATCCCGACCCATCCCGCGATCGCGAGCGGATGCGCGTTCACTCCGGCGGTGGGGAAGAAGTAAGCGAGGAACTGCCAGAAGAACGACCCCCCGAACTCGAGGTTCCCGTAGCTCAGGCCGAGGACCGTCGGCCCGCAGTAGCTCGCGGGGAGGACCGGCGAGTGCGTCGAGAGGTACAGTCCCGCGAGGGTGATCGGGATCGACACGATGAACCCGACCAGCGGCCCGGCGGCCCCGATGTCGAACAGCGACTTCTTGTCCGGGAACGGCTCGCGGATGCTGACGAACGCCCCGAACGTGCCGAACGGGAACGGCGGGGGTACCGGGATGAAGTACGGCAGGGAGGCATCGAGCCGCCGCCGGCGCGCGACCGCGTAGTGGGCGAACTCGTGGAAGCCGAGGATCGCCATCACCGGGAGGGCGAAGTAGATCCCGCCCCAGAGGAAGTCGGACCCCGAGAGGGTCAGGCCGCCGACGTAGGTGAGCCAGATCACCGCGCCCGCGAGCGTGGTCGTCGCGACCGTGCCGGCGAGGAGCAGGAGGTTGATCCAGATCCGGGTGCGGCCGGTCCGGGGCTTCCGGACGACCTCGACGAAGTCCTCGCCCGATTCTCGCCGGAGGATCGGGATGTAGCCGAGCGCCCAGAGCTCCCGACGGAGGGAGTCGAACTTGTCGCTCAGCGTCGCGCGATCGATGTGGACGGCGAACAGGACCGACTGCGGGCCGATCCGGGTCTCGTAGACCGGGAAGTGGACGCTCACCGACCGGCGGAGCCGGTCGAGCTCGGAGGTCCCCGACGAAGGAAGCGGTCCCGGTCCGCCGAGACCCATCCTTATGCTCCGGCGCCCGGGGCGGTCGCCGACTTCCTCAGGCGCTTCGCCCGTTCCTTGGCCGAGTAGCCGGTCGCCGCCTCAAGGAACCGGTTGTACCGCCCGATCGTCTCGCGGGCGACCTCCTCGGCGACCTTCGGGTCCATGGTCACGTCCACGGAGAGGTCGCGTCCGGCCGGCCGGACCGAGAGGCGCGCGATCGCGCCGAACGACGTCGCGACCGAGTCCCCCGTCACGGTCGCCGACCCGAAATGCTCCCGGAGGATCCGCTCGAGCGCGGCGGCCGTGAGGTTCCCGCGATGGCTCGCCCGTACCGGGTAGTTCTGCACGGAGGGCCGACGGCCGTAGCGCGATAAAAGGGTTGGCGGGGTCTAGGCTCCCCGGGGACGCGGGCGGCCCGACCTCAGACGGTTTCGACCTCGAACTGGACCCGGAAGCCGCGCAGCTGGCGGGTCAGCTCGTCGGAGAGGTCGAGCACCTGCTCGCGGTTCGCCGGTCCCTGCCAGTCGTACACGAAGTCGTAGTTTCCCTGGGTCGGGCTGAACCCGCAGGACCGGAGCCGGTCGGCGATCGCGGACGGCTTGGCCCCCTCGCTCGAGAAGGTGACCCTCAGATACGTCTCCATCCCGAGGCGGACGGCCATCGGGGGCCAAAGGCCTTGCGCTCGAGATCGGGACGCAGGACCCCGAGGAGCGCGCGGCCCGGGTCGGTCTCCCGGGGACCGGTCGTTCGCGATAGGACGCGTCCCGAGGCAGGCGACCGTTCGGTCAAGGTGTAGCCACCGGAGGGCCGCCGGAGGACCTCGACCCGGAGGTCGGGCCCTCCGGACCGGCCTGCCGGCGCCGGCCCCCCGCGTCCGCGCCCGCGGGAGGAGGCCCCCCGGGCGACCGTGAGGCGGGTCCGGGGGAACGCCCGTCGGAGGGCCCGCTCCGCCGCGGGCCGGTCGGCGGGGTCCGAGGTGAAGAGGGCGACCCGGAAGCGGCCCAAGCGGCGTCCGGCCCGGTCGATCCGGCCGGAGCGCACCCGGCGCGAGCTGACCGGCTCGAGATCGTCCGCGAGGACGACCGGTACGATGACGATCGGGATCGGGGGCCGACCGAGCCGACGGCGCTCCCGGTTGACGGCCCGACCCCCCTTCGCCGTATCGGAGGAGACGACAAGGACGTCGATCCCCTCCTCGATCGAGCGGCCGAACGGGTTCTCGAGCGGCACGGTCCGCCAGCGGCGGTCGGGGAACTCGCGGCGCAGCCAGCGCTCGAGCGCTCGCCGCCGGGTGGGGAACGGCTCGAGGCGCCCGGCGGCCGGCTTCGGGTAGCGCCGGAGGAACCCCTCGGTGGTGACCCCGATCGAGACCTCTCGCCCCACCCGGAACGCCGTCCGAAGGAGCGCTGCGTGGCCGACGTGGAGATGGTCGAACGTGCCGCCGAGCACGGCGTGCCCGAATCGCGGCATGGTCGCGTCCCGGCCTCCTAGACCAAGAGCCGGCTCACGAAGACGATGAGCAGGAGCGCGATCGCCCCGTAGAGGAGGTAGACGTACCGTCGCCGGGTCGCGAGCTGCTCGGCGCGCTTTTCGCGGCAGGCCCGGCTGCAGGTCTCCTCGCCGACGTCGCAGACCCGGCCGCAGACCTTGCAGTGGCGGTGGTCGGCCTCGGCGGTCACGGGGGTGGAAGGGGGCCGACACGCATAGCGTTAGGGAACCGGCCCGCCCCGCCTAGGCGCGGCGGACCCGCCGGCGCAGATCCCGCTCGGCTGCGTCCGGCCCGAGCGCCGGGCTCGGGTCGATCGGGTTCGGCGGGTCGCCCCCGAACCGGGGATATTCCGGGTCCGGCCGGGGCTCGTCGCCCAGGAAGTCGTCCTCCGGGGACTCCTCCCGCGGCCGGCCCGGCCGACGCGCCGGACGCGGACCCGCCTTGAGGGACCCCTCGGAGTCCGCCGAGAGCTGCTTCATCAGATTGAGCCAGATCCTTCCCTGGTGGGCGATCGTTCCCTCGAGCCGGTCGCGGAGATCGCTCGTCTGCTCGAGGAGCTCGCCTTCGACGCGGCGCATCTCGCGCTGCAGCTCGCGCCGTAGCTCCCGGACCCGGGACTCGCCGTCGTCGGTCCCCGGCCCGCGCTTTTCGAGCTCGCCGACCTTGAGCCAGGTCTTCCGCACGAGCGGCAGGACCCGGTCGCTGAGGACGAGGATCCGGCGGTCGAGGTCGTCGGCCTCCTGCCGGAGGTTCCGCTCGATGCGGGCGACCTCCGTCTCGCGCTGCTGGAGCTTGGTCTCGAGCCGTTCGAGACGGACGATCGACTCCTCCTGGGAGGCCTTGAGGCGCACCTCGGCGTCGGCGAGCCCCGCGGCGACGATCTTCTCCTGGCCCGACCGTGCCCCCTCGAGCGCGCGGGCGACACGGTCCCGGACCAGGGCGTCGAAGCGGTTCGAGTCGACGGTCTTCGAGAGCGACTGGTCGACGTCGTTCTTCAGGCGGGCGAGGAGCTCGACGTACTTCTCCCGCTCCCGCTCCTGGTTCTCTCGGAGCTTCTGCTCGACGAACGCCTGCATCCGCACCTGGAGGGCGGCGATCGAGGAGGTACCCGACTCGGTCACTTCCGCGACCCGGGCCCCCTGCTCGTTATCGAGCCGCTCCTCGGCCTGGTGGATCCGCTCGTCGGCGAGGCCGAGGATCTTCTCCCGCTCGGCGGTGAGGGCGCTTCCGAATCGGGTCTCGAGGTCCTTCGTCCGGCCGTCGATCAGGATCGCGAGACGGGTCTCGAGATCGCGCACCTCCTTGGTCCGGTGCTGCTCCGCCTCCGCGTCCCGCTGGTCGAGGATCTCCCGGAACCGGCTCTCGACCGACTCCCGCAGGGCGGTCCCCTGCTCGCGCGACTCGGCGAGCTCGAGGTCGAGCTGGGCCACGAGCGCGGCCCGGAGCTCCTCCTCGCCCCGCACCGAGCGGGCCTTGAGATCGTCCACCTCGTGGTGGAGCTCCTCCCGGAGCCGTTCGGCCCACCGCTCGCCCGCGGCCTGGACCGACTGTTTGAGCTTCTCGGAGAGGTCGGTGATCGCCTGGTCGCTCCGCAGGACGACCCGTCCCTCGATCTCGTCCAGCGACCGCGCCGGATCGGGGGCGGGACGGGACTCGAGCGCCGCGATCCTTGGCCCGAGCTCCGTCTCGAGCCGGGCCACGGCCCCTCGAAGCTCGGCCGCAAGGTCCCGCAAGTGCCCGTCGAACGTGGTGAGGACCCGCGCCTCGATCTGCTTCTCGTCCGGAACCGGTTCGCGGACGCGCGCGAGCTCGGCGACCTTCTGGTCGACCAGCCGCTCGAGATGGTTCACGTCGTCCGACGCGACCTCCGCCCGGGGCGGAGGGATCATGGCCGGGGACGGGGCGGTCAACGGGCCCGGTCCTGCCGGGGGCGGGGAGGGGGTCGGCCGGCTCGTGGGATCATCGCTCGTGGAGAGCGGAACGGTCCCGGGGGTCGCGCTCGAGGGGTCCCGGACCTCGGTCGGGCGCTTCAGCCACGGCGGGAGCGGGGTCCCCCCGTCCGGTCCCGAGGGGACCGGAAGTTCCGTATGAACGGCCACCGGATGCGGGGTCGAAATCGACGGCTGGGCCTGGACGTACTCGTTCGCCCGGCGGGCCGCCTCCCCGCTCATCGCGACCGAGCGTCCCTTCGGACGGGAGAGGAGCAGCGCCGCGGTCTCCATCGCGGTGCCGATGCGCCACATCGCCTTGCGGCGGTCGCGTCCCCCCTGGCGATCCGGATCGTGGAGCTCATGCGGGGTCCGGGACGACTCGACCAGATCGACCCGACGGGCGATCTCGGCGAGCTTCTCGTCCTCCTGGCCCCGCGCGTACTGCAGGACCAGGGGCAGGGTCCCCCGCTCGCGGGCGGTCGGCGGCCGGGTCAGGTCGCGGAGGGCGATCGGGGCCTCCTCCCAGCTTTCGAGCCGCTTCGAGTGCCACACCCCCTGCGCCTCCGGTCTCGGGACGCGCATCACCGCGAGCGCGAGCGGCATCTGCTCGGTGAACTCGTGGATGTTGACCTTCGCCTCGGGGAGGAAGTAGGGGAAGACGAGGAACGCCCCGAGCGAGACGAGCGAACCGGGCAGCATCCGCACGAGGTCGAGGACGACCTGCGCCGCCGGCTCCCACGCGTCCGACGCGACCACGACGACCGGCTCGGTCGTGCCGCGGTGGAAGAGGAACCCCTCCCCGACCGCCTGGTAGACCGACCCGTCCGGCTCGGCCCCGGGACGGGCGGGGGCCGACGGGCTGCCCATCGTGAGGTGGGCACGGATCACTGCCTCGCCGAACTCGCCGGTGGCGAGGAGGTCCTCCGTGGAGAAGACCAGGGTCTTCATCCCGAGCCGGGGACGGTCCTCGGTCGAGAGGAACATCCGCCCGACGCAGGTGTACCGGCCGTTCGCGGCCGGATAGAGGAACAGGTTCGGGTAGAACGAGAGCGGCTGGGAGGGGTTGGGGTCCCAGTAGTCATGGGTGTCGGCGACGTTGATTGTGAGATGTCCAAGAAGCCGCACGGTCTCAAGGGTCTCGCGACGACCGGGGAACTCCTCGGGGATCGTCGTGTAGCCGGGGCTCTCGGCCTCGTTGTCGACCTGTCGGCACCAGATGACGGCGACCGGCGAGAGCGACGCGGACGTCGCGAGGTTCGCGCCCGCCATCACGACCTCTTGGGAGCGCTGGCCCGGCGCTCGATCACGCGCTCGCAGGCCCGGGCGAGCGGGAGGGTCGTGTTGACCATGACGGGGACCCCCATCGTCGGCGTCCCCACGTTGGGTGCCTCCTCCCCGCTCTCGCCGATGAAGAGCGGGTGGCCCTCCCCGGTGGAGACCGCGCTCGAGACCAGGAAGACATCCTCCTTCACGGAGATCCCGCGTCCCTCCTGCGCCACGAGGATCGTGCCCATCCCGGCCCCGTCCCGGCGGAGGAGGAAGTCGGTCGGGTCGAACGAGGATCGGAACGCGCGCTCCCGGACCGATTGCTCGACCTCGGTGTAGAACTCCTTGAGCTTGTCGGCCTTCGAGACCGCGATCACGAGCGGCAGGTTGCGCGTCCGCACGTACCGGAAGACGCCGCGGGCGAGGTTCACCTGCTGGGCCTGGTCGCGGAGCGACGGGAGGCCGGGGGAGAGGAGGAGGATGATCGCATCGGCCCCTTGGACGAACCGGCCAAGCAGCGTGAGGCCCCGGCGCCAGAGGTCCCGCCGGTCCGGCCGCCAGGAATCGAAATGCGGGATCACCTTGCACGTCCGCTCGGCGACCTCGCCGTCCGGGGCGTCGATCCAGAGCCGGTCGTAGGTGAAGTAGTCGGCGATGATCCCGCCGGCCTCGTCGATCGTCTGGAGCTCCATCGGCCGCGACGCCGCCTCCCCGTTGGGGGCGCCGTAGCGGAACCGCATCTTCATCTCGACGAACTGGTTGAACTTCGTCGGGAGCGGATACTTCGTCAGGATCCCCTGGTCCTCCCGGCCGGCGGCGAGCTCGACCCAGAGCTTCCGGCGGTCCTCCATCGGCCGGTTCACGTAGTAGCGGGTCGTCGTCTCGAGGCTGCCCTCCGGGTCGGTGGGGTCGGTCGTCTCGTACGTCGTCTCCTCGAGCGCCACATCGTTCTCGAGGTCGCCGTAGAGCGGGAGCGTGCCGGCGTCGGCACGCGTCGGGACGTACAGGATCGGAAGGTTGAGACCGAAGTGACCGGAGAGGAACCGGAAGTACGTCGTCTTGCCCGACGCCGGGATCCCGACGACCGCGATCCGGGCCGTATCGACCGACGGCTTCGCCTCGCGCTTCGTTCCCGCGGGCCGGCGGGTGCGGGTGGTGACCTTGACCTCAGCCATGGTGGTCCCGCGTGCCCCCTACCGCATCTCCGCGAGGCATATTTCAATGAAGTCCAGCGCCCCTTCCACCGCCGCCCCCGAGCTCGCGAGGTCGAGTCGGGCGTCCTGGAGGAGCCCGAACACCTCCTCGACCGCGGCCTCGTGGCGGAGCGCCGCGTCCTGGAGGTCGTCGGTCCCCGCGATCCGGGTGAGCTGGTAGGTCCCGCGAAGCTCGAGGAGCTTCGAGAACAGGCCCATCACGCGCTCCCGCGAGTGGGTGCCGTTCGAAGAGAGCGAATGCTCGGTCGTGTCGATGAAGCGCACCAGGGTCTCGGTCTCCTTGTCGTTCTGCATCCGGGCCTGCAGCATCGCCAGCCGCCGGAGCACGGCGGCCTGTGTGGTCGCCGGGAGCTTCTCGGCCTCCCCCCATGCCACGAGGAGCGACCGCGCCGCCTCGACGATCGCGTGGCGCGCGTACTGGATCCGCGCCTCCCAGTAGTGGTACGTCACCCGGGGAAGGACCGCCTGGGCGCGCGCCAGCCGCTCGAGCGCGACGTCGTACTGGCCCTGCAGGTACGCCTCGACGACCTCGCCGAGGGGACCGTACCGCTCCTTGAGGTAGGCCGGCGGGCCGCCCGCGACCCCGAGCACGCCGATCTCGAGCTCGGGGGACTCGTGGAAGCCGTCGGCGCTGTCCGCCCGCGCTGCTTCGTGCGCCGCCTTGATCCGGCCCACGGTCGCGTGCTGCTGGGGCTCCTTGAGCGCGCGGGCCGCGCTCGCGGCATGCCGCGCGAGCTCCTCCGGGTGGAGGTCCTCGATCGGCAGGTCGTCGTCGTACCCGACGTCGATGAACGCATGGACCATCTGCGCGAAGAGGGCGGAACCGGTCGTCACTTCCTGGTAGCCGAACGCCGGGGCGAGCCCGATCGCCTGGGCGCGCGTTTCCATTTGGGAGAGGAGCCCGTGCATGCTCCCCGCGTCGACCCCCTTGTCCCGCTCGGCACCGCTGCCGATCCCGATCAGGCGGAAGGAGAGGCGCGAGTTCGCCGGGAGGATGTACGGCACGAGATCGATCCGTCCTTCGGGGAGCGGACCGTCCGGCGTCGGCCGGACGTCGAACCGCTGCGAGGCGTTGTCCCAGCCGTCGGTGACCAGGACGAGGTTCCCCCGCACCCCGTCGGTGCCGCTGCGAAGGAGGTCGGCGCCGACGGCGATCGCGTCCCAGATCGCTGAGCGCCCGCTCGGGGCCAGCATCGAGATCAGGTTCTCGATGTACGGCAGGTTCTCCCGGTGGATCTCCGCGAGCGGCACCGGGACGCGGACGACCTCGGTGAACGTCACGAGACCGAACAGGGAGCCCGACTCCGAGGCGTCCTGGAGGATGCGGAAGACCGCGGTCCGTGCGACCTCGATCTTCTGACGCGGGGGTCGGCCCTCCTCCGACTCGGGGAGGGGGGCGAGCATGCTCTTCGAGAGATCGAGCAAGAGAACGTTCCGCTCGCGCGGCGTGGACGGTGGGGAGGGATTCGGTTCGTTCTGCATCCCGTCGCGCCAGCCTCAACCGGCCCATCGCACGGACCGGACACCCGGTCCGGGAACGCGCCGGCCGGCTCCGCCCTGTTGCACGGGCTATTTACCGGGGGGAGGGTATATCTTGCTTCCGACAGTCCGGCGGCCCCCGGATATCCGTCATGACCGTCGGCCCGGGGTCCGGAGCTACCGTTATAACCCACGCCCGGACTGGCCCCGCCCGCATGGGCAACATCCGCCAGACGTACATCAAGCGGGTCGCGATCGAGCTGATCCGGCACTATCCGAACGACTTCTCCGGGGACTTCCAGAAGAACAAGCAGAAGGTCCTCGAGCTGACGGACCTCGGCGTCGCCGTCGAGGGCGGACCGCTCCGCGTCACCCACAAGAAGCTCGCCAACCGGATCGCGGGCTACGCGACCCGGTACATGAAGCGCAAGCGCGGGACCTGAACGGTCCTCGCCCTACGCCCGCCGGCCCTCGGGGGCCGATCAGTCGAGCACCCGGAGCCCTTCCTGGAGGTGCACGATCTCGACCGGCGTCGTCGGGCGACCGACCAGGATCCCCTGCGCGTTCGCGACCAGGCACGCCCCCACGATCGGGACGCCGAAGTTGGCGGTCGACCGATGGACCGGCACGCCGAGCAGCGAGCCCAGGGCGGTGCACTCCCGCTCCGTCGCCTTCGGGTGGACGACCACGCCCCGGTTCGTCGCCACCCCGGCCATCCCCACCGTCCCGAGCCCCGCGAGCGTTCCCCGCTCGGCCGGGACCCCGAGCGCGCCCGAGATCTCGCGGACGGTCTCCGCGGAGAACTCCGGGTGGACGAGCGCGCCCGTGTCGTTCGCGAGGATGTTGTTCCCCATCGCGTTCTGCCGGTGACGCACCACCGTGACCGGGGCGATCGCCTCGAGCCGGGCCTGCTCGGCGGGGGCGATCGCGTCGCCGACGACGAATCCGTTCGCGTTCGCCGCGACCATCGCGCCGACGACCTCGCAGTCGAAGACCGAGCTCCGTTCGAGACGGACCCCGAGGATCCGTGCGAGGTCGTGCTCGAGCGGACGGGGGGTCTGGGGAGGTCCCAGGGCGACCCGATCGAGGACCCGCAGGTAGACCCCGAGGTACGGGCTCCCCGCGAAGAGCGTCCGTCCGACCGGCACGCGTGGCGTCTCCCGCGGCCGGACTACTCGGGCTCGAGGAGGTCGACCTCGATGAGCCCGTCCTCGAACCGGATCGCCTTGACCCGGACCTGCCGCGGAACGTGCTGGATGCCGCGCTCCCAGATCCGCTCGTTGAGCCGGGGATCGATCCAGACGTCCTCCGGCTTGCCCTTCATGTGGCGGACGATGAATCGACGCACCGTCTCGAGCGCGTGACCGGCCCGGCGGCGGCGCGACGGCTGGTGCTGGCTCGGACGCAGCGGGATCACGTACTCTCGCTCGAGCTCCTCCGCGTGGCGGGTGCCGGTCTTCGCGGGCATCGTGCTTGGTCTCCTCTACTTGTGCAGGTGGCCCCGCTTCCAGGAGTGGCGCTTCGGATGTCGGGTCACGCGCCGCTCGGTCCGTTGCATCACCCAGGCCGGGACGCGGCGGTTGGACTTGACGACGCGGAGGAGGCGGGTCTTGCGGGCGAGGCTCTTCCTACGGTTCGCCATCGACGGTTCCTCCGTTCAGCGTCGCGTGATCGAGATCTCGCGGCGATCCGGCGCGATCCGCTCGAGCAGCGAGCGCAAGGTCGCGTCGTCGACCTGCCGCTGGAGACGCCCGCTCGCGGCGAGCGCGATCAACTGCTGCTCGACCGAGGAGGCCACCTCCGGCTTCGCGAGCCGGATCCGTCCGAGGCGCTCTCGCGCCTCGGGGGTGAGGATGCGGCGCAGGATCTCGGCCCGCTCCGACTCCCGACGCTGCATCTCGGACTGCTGGGCCGCGTACGCCTGGGCGTTCGCGGCATCGGAGACCTGGCTCTCCTGGAGCTGACGGACCCGCCGACGACGGAGCTCCTCGAGCTCCGAGTCCCCTCCGTATGCCATCGACCAACCCTCCTCGCCTTCCCGTACGATGCTCAGAGGTACTTGGCCAATTCGGGTCGCTGTTCGGAGAGCTTCTGAAGGACGCCCTTCGAGACCGACGCGAGCAGCTTCTCGCCCTCCGGGCTCAACCGGCGACCGAGGTTCTTGTACGGCTGGACGAGGCCGGACTTCTCGAGCTGGTGGACGATCTCCCGCAGGACGGAGCGGGACCCGGAGCGGGCGTGGTACGGAGCGCTCCCCCGGTCTCGCTTGCCGCCGTACTCGGTGCTGAGCCGGGTGACCCCGACGTGACCTTTGAGGTAGATCTTCCGGAGGACCGAGGCGCTGCGCAGGTACCACCAGTCCGTCTGCACCGGCGCACGCTGCTTGTGGACCCCGGTCTTGACGAACTGGGCCCAGGGGGGTGGTTCGACCGCCTTGCGGTTCCTGAGCTCGCTCGCGAGTGGGGGCAGCAAGAGGGCCGGTGGGACATCATTGGGATGGGGCATGGAGCGGCGCGGCCACCTAGTCGGGGTATTTAATAGCGCTCTCGGCCGTCCCCCGTCGGGCCGGTTCGGCCCGGCGTTCGCGTCGACCGGGCTCTCGACGGGGGCATGCGGGACCTATACAAGGGACCGGGGAGTCCCCGGGAGCGACCGGAGGGTCGCTCGAAGGACCGATGACCGACGCCGCTCTCGTGCTGTCCGCCGGAGAGTCCCGCCGGTTCGGTGGCCCCCCGAAGGCGCTCGCGCCGGTGGACGAGAGATCGGCGGTCCGCCGGATCGCCGAGACCGCGCTCGAGGTGGGGTGCTTTCCCGTGGTCGTGGTCGTCGGGGCCCACCGGATGCCGATCGCCCACGAGGTCCGGGGGCTGGAGGTCGAGATCGTGGAAGCCGGGGACTGGTTCGAGGGCCGCACCGCGTCGGTGCAGGCCGGTCTCCGGGCGCTGCCCGAGGGGGACGACGTCCTGTTCTGGCCCGTCGATCATCCGTTCGTCTCCCGGCGCACCGTCGAGACCCTCCTCGCGGTGAAGGCGCACGACCCGCTCGGCGTATGGTTCGTGCCGACGTACCTCGGGCCGGGCGGCCATCCCGTCCTGTGGCGCTCGGTCGTGGTGCCGCACGTGCTCGAACTGCGGACGGACGCTCCGCTCCGTTCGCTCTTACCCGAGTTCGGTCCCCAGGTCCGCCGCGTGGCGGTCGACGACCCCGGCGTCGTTGCGAACGTAGATACGCCCGAGGCGTTCCGGGACGCGCGAGAGGCCTGGTATCGGCGCTCGGAGCTCTGAACGAACGATGGACCGCAGGCAGACGCGGGAGGCCCTGCGCCTTCTCGAGGCGCACCAGCCGTTCGTCCGGGCCTCCGTCGTCGAGGCCAGCGGTTCGGTGCCCGGCAAGCTCGGCGCGTCGATGCTGGTACGGGCCGATGGGACCACCCTCGGCACGATCGGGGGCGCGGCGCTCGAGGAGCGGGTGAAGTCCCTCGCCACGGAGGCGTTCGCCCGTCGCGCAGGAGGGCTCCACCGGTTCGAGCTCGCGGCCTGGAAGACGGGCGGCCTCCCGAGCCTGTGCGGCGGCTCGGTCGCGATCGCGGTCGAGTTCGTCCCCGCCCGCCCGAACCTCCTGCTCTGGGGTGGGGGCCATGTCTCCCGCGCCCTCGCCTCGTTGCTCCCGTCCCTGGAGTACGACTACAGCGTCGCTGACGACCGCCCCGACTGGGTCGGAGCCGACCGGTTCCCGGACGCCGAGCGTCGCGTGGTGGTCGCCCCGGAGAAGCTCTGGGAGGCGGTCGATCCGGCGTCGTTCACGCACCTCTACCTGCTCGGGTACGACGCGGCGAAGGACCTCGAGGTCCTCGCCGGTGCGATCGACCGGTTCCCGAACGCGATCGGCCTCATGGCGAGCGCGTCGAAGCGGGAGCACATGTTCGCCGCCCTCCGCGCACGAGGGGTCCGCCGCGAGGCGCTCGCCCGGGTGCGCTCGCCGGTGGGTCTCTCGATCGGGGCGGAGAGCCCGGAGGAGATCGCGGTGAGCATCGTGGCCGGGATCGTGGCGGAGGTGCACCCCGCGGCCCGCCGGGCCCCCTCGGGTCGGGCCCGGGAGCCGCGGAGGTCGCAGGAGGGCGATGCCGTCGCGCGACGCCCTTAGCTTCCGACTGAACGGTCATCCGGTCGAGCTGGCCTGCGAGCCGGCGCGCGTGCTCCTCGACCTATTGCGCGAGGACCTTCGGCTTACCGGGACCAAGCGCGGCTGCGACCTCGGCACGTGCGGCTGCTGCGCCGTCCTGGTCGACGGACGGCCGACGCTGAGCTGCCTCACCCTCGCGCGTCTCGTGGAGGGGCGCGCGGTCGACACGATCGAGGGGATCACGCCCGCCCAGGGGCTTTCCCCGGTCCAGCGGGCGTTCGTCGAGCACGGTGCGACCCAGTGCGGGTTCTGCACGCCGGGGTTCATCGTGACGGCCACCGCGCTGCTCCGCGCGAACCCGAGCCCGAGCCGTGCGGAGATCGAGCGGGCGATCTCGGGGAACCTTTGCCGGTGCACCGGCTACGCGAAGATCATCGAGGCGATCCGGGCGGCCGCGGGGGCCGACTGATGGCCTCCGCCCCGCCGCCGCCGTACCGACTTCTCGGCGGGCGGATCCCGTACGTCGACGGTCCGCTGAAGGTCACCGGACGGGCCGAGTACACGGACGACATCCAGCGCCCCGGCATGCTCGTCGGGCGCGTGCTGCGCAGTCCCTGGCCGCACGCCCGCCTCCGGTCGATCGACGTCCGCGAGGCCCGGGCCGTCCCCGGGGTGCATGCGGTCCTCACCGGCGAACGGTACCCGACCCCGTTCGGCGTCCTCCCGATCACGCACGACGAGACCGCGATCGCCGTCGACAAGGCCCGGTACATCGGCGACATCATCGCGGCCGTCGCCGCCCGCGACGAGCGGACCGCCGAGGAGGCGCTCGCCCGGGTCCGGTGCGAGATCGATTCGCTCCCCGAGCACGCCGACCCGAGGATGGGCGTGTCGGGGGTCTCCGAGCCGATCCAGAAGCGGAGCCTCCCCGGGACGAACATCCAGAAGGAGGTCGTCCAGCACTTCGGGGACGTGGACGAGGCGTTCCGGGCGGCGCGATACACCGCGCGGGTCCGGGGGACGTTCGCCGGCGTCACGCACGCCTTCACCGAGCCGCTCGTCACGATCGCGGAAGCGACCCCGGACGGACGGCTCACGGTCTGGAGCGCGACCCAGGTCCCCCACTACCTCCACCGGGCGCTCTCCGAGGTCCTCGGGATCCCGCTCCACCGCATCCGCGTCATCAAGCCCGAGGTGGGCGGCGGGTTCGGTGGGAAGTCCGACCCGCTGCCGCACGAGATCGCGTGCGCCGCCCTCGCGATCGAGACCGGGAGGCCCGTGAAGATCCTGTTCGACCGGGAGGACGTCTTCTACACGAACCACGGCCGCCACCCGACGCAGAACGACGTCCGCGTCGCGGCCGACGCCGAGGGGAACCTCCTCGCGTACGACATCGAGGCGCTGATCGACGGCGGGGCGTGGAGCTCGTTCGGGACCGTCACGACGTACTACAATGGCGTGCTCGCGATGGGACCGTACCGCATCCCGAACTTCCGATACCGGGGTCGGCGCGTGTACACGAACAAGCCCCCGTCGGGCGCGATGCGGGCCCACGGCGGGACCAACATCCGCCACTCGGTCGAGGTCGCGCTCGACGAGCTCGCCGAGGCGATGGGACGCGACCCGTTCGACCTCCGGGCGCAGAACGCCCTGGCCCCGGGGTCGACGACCGTGAACGAGTTCCGCATCACGTCGACCTCCTTCCTCGACTGCCTCAACGCCGTCCGCTCGGCGAGCGGCTGGCGGGAGAAGTTCCGGGCGCTCCCCTACGGCCGTGGTGTCGGTCTCGGCTGCGGGTTCTACATCTCGGGATCGAACAGCCCGATCCACTTCACGCCGAAGATGCCGCAGTCGACCGTTCACCTCAAGGTCGACATGGATGGGGGGATCGCCGTCCACTCGATGCAGGCGGACATCGGCCAGGGATCGAACACCCTGCTCGCCGCGATCGTCGCCGAAGTGCTCGGCGTGGACCTCGAGCGGGTCCATGTGCAACGGGTCGACTCCGACGTGAGCCCGGTCGACCTCGGCTCGTACTCGAGCCGGGTGACGTTCATGATGGGGAACGCCGCCCGCGCGGCGGCCGAGGAGCTCAAGGGCAAGCTCCTCGCGGCGGCGGCCGCGATCCGGGAGCGGCCCGTCTCCGACATCTCGGTCGGCCACGAGCGCTTCGAGGTCGCCGGCGCGCCGGACCTCGCGGTACCGTTCCTCGACGCGCTGCACAAGGCGATGGAGACCACCGGGGCGCTCACCGCCTCGGGGTCGTACCAGACGCAGCCCCGGGGCGGTTCGTTCAAGGGGGCGAAGGCGGGCACGGCCCCGGCGTACTCGTTCGCGGCGTACGTCGCCGAGGTCGAGGTCGACGTCGAGACCGGCGTCTACCGGGTGGAGACGATCTGGGCCGGGTTCGACTGCGGCCGTCCGCTCAACCGGCTCGCGGTCGAGGGCCAGATCGAGGGCTCGATCCACATGGGCCTAGGCCAGGTGATGGGCGAGTCGATGAGCTACCGGGGGACCCGCCTGCTCAACCCGTCGCTCCTCGAGTACAAGATCCCGATGCCCCAGCAGATGCCCCGGATCGAGATCCATCTGGTCGGGGCGGACGACCCCGACGGACCGTTCGGGGCCAAGGAGGCCGGCGAAGGTCCCCTGATCGCCACCCTGCCGGCGGTCGGGAACGCCCTCTACGACGCGATCGGGGTCCGGTTCACCGAGCTCCCGATCACTCCCGACCGGGTCCTCCGGGGGATCGACCGACGCCGCTCGGAAGGGCGGGCCTGGAAGGGGCAGTAGCGGGGCGGGGGGCCGGAGAGGGACGATGCATCTCGACCCGTTCGAGCTCCACCGGCCCACGACGGTCGAGGAAGCGGTGGGACTGGCCCACGACCTCGCGGGTCGCACCGACTTCGTCGCGGGAGGGACCGACCTCCTGCCGAACTACAAGATGCACCTGAACGTCCGCCCGCACCTGATCGCCCTCGAGGACATCCCGGAGCTTCGGGGTCGGTCGCTCGCCCGCATCGGGGCGATGGAGCGTCTCGCCGACATCGAGTCCGACGCCGCGCTCGCGCGGGTCTACCCCGGGCTCGCCGACGCCGTGGGGGAGGTCGCCACGCCGCTCGTCCGGTCCAGCGGGACGGTCGGGGGGAACCTCCTGGTCGAGACCCGCTGCTTCTTCTTCAACCAGAGCCTGTTCTGGCGGTCGAGCCTCGGTTACTGTCTCAAGGCCGACGGCGACAAATGCCACGTCGTCCCGCAGAAAGAGCGCTGCTACGCGACGTTCAGCGGCGACGTCGCCCCGGTCCTCCTCGTCCTCGACGCGGAGGTCGAGGTCGCCGGTCCGTCCGGACGCCGCCGGATCCCCCTCGCCGCGCTCTACGACGCGACGGGCGACGGGATCCGCCGGCTCACGCTCGCGCCGGGCGAACTCCTGGTCGCGGTCCACCTGCCCGAGGGGGCCCGGGGACGGCGGGCCCGGTACAAGAAGCTCCGCGTGCGGCCGTCCTACGACTTCCCCGAGCTCGGGGTCGCGGTCGCCGGCCGCTGGGACGCCGGCCGGGTCGCGTCGATGCATCTCGCGGTCGGCGGGGTCGAGACCTACCCCCGGCGGTTCGACGAGCTCACCGCGCCGCTCGAGGGGTGCGCGCTCTCCGACACGGCGGTCCGCGGGCTCGCCGAGGCGGTCATGCGAAAGCTCCGTCCGGTCCACAACACTTTCCTGCTACCGGATTACCGCCGTCGCATGGTCGAGGTGTACGTGCGCCGCGCGATCGCCGAGGCCCGGGAGGGCGCGGCCGAATGACCGCGACCGCGGAGTTCCGGCTCGTCCCCCTCGAGAAGCTCCGCGCCCACGAGCAGTACGACGAGGCGGGGGTCCTCGACCTCGTCACCGAGATCCGCGCGAAGGGGGTCTTCGCCGACCCGATCTGGGTCGCCCGGGGCTCCTACGCGATCCTGAACGGGCATCACCGGGTCGAGGCCCTGAAGCGTCTCGGGGCGCACCGGGTCCCCGCCTGGGTCCTCGACTACGAGAGCGACCTCGTCTCCCTCGAGCCGTGGAGCCCGGGTCCGCCGATCGCGAAGGCGGAGGTCGTCGCCCGGGCGAAGAGCGGCCGGCTCTTCCCGCCGAAGTCGACCCGCCACCGCCTCTCGACCGAGCTCCCGGCGCGTCCGATGCCGCTCACGGACCTCCTCGAGCCGGCGCGCCGGCCCGCATCTCACCGACCGGCGTCCCCACCGGCCGAAGGGGCCTCCGCGAGGAGCGGGTAGGGCAGCGGCCAGCCCCCCTCGGCGAACCGTCGGATCGCCTCCGCGAGGAGGCGCACCTCGACCGGGTGCACGCGGTCCCTGAGGTCCTCCGGCGTGTCCCCCGGAACGACCGGTACCTTCTCCTGCAGGAGGACCGGGCCCCCGTCGACCGCGCCGGTGACCTCGTGCACTGTCACGCCCGTCTCGGTCTCCTTCGCGGCGAGGACCGCCTCGTGGACGTGGTGGCCGTACATCCCCGGACCCCCGTACTTGGGGAGGAGCGCGGGGTGGAGATTGATCGCCCGGCCGCGCCAACGCTCGACCCAAGACGGCGGCAGGACCCGAAGAAAGCCGGCGAGCACGACGAGCTCGGCCCCGTGGGCGCTGATCTCCTCCGTCAGGCGGGCGCTCCAGGACTCCCGGTCGACCCCCCGGGCCGGGAGGAGGACTGCCGGGATCGCGCGGCGCCGCGCGCGATCGAGCGCGCGGGCCCCCGGGCGGTCGGCGACGACCAGCACGATGCGGGCCGGCAGGCGTCCCGCGTCGACCTCTTCGGCGAGCCCCTCGAGCGTCGTGCCTTCCCCCGAAGCGAGCACTGCGATCGGCAACGCCCGGGTCACGGGATGCGCACCGGCACCGGTTAGAAGAGGGTGGCGGAGGGAGATCCGGAAATCCCTGCGGCGTCCCCCGGCCGACCGGGCCGTCGGATGGCCCCCCGGACCCGGCGCCAGACCGGTCGTCGCGACGCGGGCAAGGGGTTTGGGCGGCGCGCGCTGGCCCGCCCCCGAGGGAGCTCGATGGCCGCGCCGCTCTGGGACGACGTCGACCGGTACCTCGAGGAGCACCTCGTCCCCCGGGACCCCGCGCTCGAGGCGGCGCTCGCGGACAGCGCCGCGGCCGGTCTCCCGTCGATCCAGGTCTCCCCGACCCAGGGACGGTTCCTCCACGTGCTCGCCCGATCGGTGGGGGCGCGTCGCATCCTCGAGGTCGGGACCCTCGGAGGCTATAGCACGATATGGCTCGCGCGCGCGCTCCCGCTCGGCGGGCACCTCCTTACCCTCGAGGTCGACCCGGTCCATGCCGAGGTCGCTGGCCGTAACCTCGAGCGGGCGGGCGTCGCCCGTCGGTGGAGCTGCGGATCGGTCCGGCCCTCGATTCGCTGCGCGCCCTCACGGAGTCGGGGGAGCCCCCGTTCGACCTCACGTTCCTCGACGCCGACAAGCCGCCGTCGGTCGAGTACTTCGAGCCTGCCCTGCGCCTTTCGCACCCGGGCAGCCTGATCGTCGTCGACAACGTCGTCCCGGTCGGCGCGATCGCGGCGGCCGGGCGGGACGACCCGGCCATCCGCGGAATGCGACGCCTCTTCGAGCGGATGCGCGAGGAACCGCGCGTGCGCGCCACCGCGTTGCAGACCGTGGGCTCGAAGGAGTACGACGGGTTCCTGCTCGCGGTCGTCGTCGACCCGAAGGCCCCGGAGCCGGGGCGGCCGGACCCCCGACGCTAGAGCATCACGCGCAGGTTGAGCTTCTCGGTGAGCTCCTTGTAGCGGTTGCGGATCGTGACCTCGGTCACGCCGGCGACCTCGGCGACCTCGCGCTGGGTCCGGCGCTCGCCGCACTGGACGCTCGAGATGTAGATCGCGGCGGCGGCGACCCCCGTCGGACCGCGGCCGCTCGTGAGCTCGCGCTCGGTCGCCTCCTTCAGGATCTCGTTCGCACGCGTCTGGATCTCGCCCTTCAGCTTGAGCTCCGAGCAGAACCGCTGGATGTAATCCTGCGGGCGCGTCGGCATCAGCTTGAGGTGGAGCTCGCGCGTCATGAACCGGTACGTCCGGCCGATCTCCTTGCGGCCGATCCGGGACTTGGAGGCGATCTCGTCCAGGGTGCGCGGGACGTTGCACTGGCGGCAGCTCCCGTAGAGCGACGCCGCGACGACGCCTTCGATCGAACGGCCGCGGATCAGGTTGCGATTGACCGCCTTGCGGTAGATCATCGCGGCGGTCTCGCGGACGTTCCGCGGGAGCGCCATGCCCGACGCGATCCGGTCGAGCTCGGCGAGCGCGAAGGCGAGGTTCCGTTCCGTGGCATTCGAGATGCGGATACGGCGCTGCCACTTGCGGAGCCGATAGAGCTGGGCCCGGTTGCGGGTCGGGATCGACTTCCCATACGGGTCCCGGTTCTTCCACCCGATCTCCGTCGAGAGTCCCTTGTCGTGGATGGTGAGCGTGGTGGGGGCCCCCGTGCGGGCGCGCTTCTCCCCCTGCTCGGCGTCGAACGCCCGCCAGTCCGGGCCCTGATCGATCATCGACTCCTCGAGGACGAGCCCGCACTCGTCGCAGACGAGCTCCCCGCGCTCGTAGTCACGGGTCAGGTGCGTCGAACCGCAGCTCGTGCAGCGCGTCGGCACCGCGAGGTCCTCCGGTCGCGCCGCGGTCTTCTCGACGTTCGCCGGGATCTCTCCGTCCGCCATGGTTGATCCTCGACCCTCCTTACTCCCGGACCAGATTCGCCCCCAGGATCGCCTCGCCCTCAGCCGGCGTCGGGGGCCGCCGGGGACGCACGCTGTAGTAGGGGCGAGCGACCGGACCGAAGACCCGGACGATCCGCCCGGGGAGGAGACCGCGCGCGTCCCTCACCGGCGTTCCTTCCGGGACCACGTCCTGCGAAGCGGCCCGGACCGTGAGGTAGCCGGCCGGCGTCACCGAGAGTATCGTCCCCACCTCGCGCGTTGCCGGTCGACCGCCGCCTCGCGACAAGTGGTATAAACGACTTGCGATACGTATATAAGTCTTACGCTCGTGGACGAGAACGGCTTCGCGCCTTCGACGCGGGGTCGGCGTCGGCCTCCCGTTCGGGGACGTACCCCTCCGGGGGAACGTACGGCACGAAGAGCGAGGGCCGGTACGTCCGGCTCGGCGGGGGCTCGTCGTCCCCCGCGGGAGCGGTCGGCTCCTCCGAAGGAGCCGGTCGGTCCCGGTCGGGGACCGCGACCTCCTCCCCGGCGACCTCGTCCTCGACCTCGCCGAGCCCGTCCTCCTCGAGGAGCGACTCCGGGGTCGGTGCCTCCGCCTCGCCGGGTTCGCTCGAGAGCGGGGGGGCGATCGGCGGGCCCGCGCTCGCGCGCTTCTTCTCCCGGGTGAGCCGGTCCACTTCGGCCCAGAGGACCTCGATCTCCTCCTCGGGCGTACCGTAGCGGCGCTCTTCGCTGATCGCCGCACGCACCTGGGCCATCAGTCGTGCGGCGCTCTGCGCCTTCCCCTTGATCCGCTGCAGCCGCCGGGCGAGGTTCCGGGCCTCCAGCAGGATCTCCTCCTCTTCGCTCGGGCTCACGAGCGGGACCGCCGGGGCGCGCGGGATGCGAACGACGGCCCGGCGTAGCTCGATGAGCCGCTGCGCGGCCGTGGGGATATGCTGGTCCTGCACCGCCTGCAGAAGCCGGGAGAACGCCTGCGTCGCCTCGAGGACCTCCTCGCCCCGGTCGCGGGCCCGGCGGATCGAGACGCCGAGCGGCTCCGCCTCCTGGAGGCAGAACTTCGGGATCGCGTCGTTCAGCACGGCGAGCGCCAGCGAGGCGCTCGCCGCCGCCTTCTCGAGCGACCCGGCGCTCAAGGGCTCCGACATCAGCCGCCGCCGGGGGTTCCCGACACGAGAGTCGAGGTGGGCGACGTCGACGCCGATCGTCTCGGCGATCGTCCGAAGTTCGTCGGCCCGCTTGAGGAGCTCGCGCACCCACGTCCAGTCCGGCCCGACGCGCGCGAGGAGCGCCTCGCCCCGCTTCACGATGGCGAGCGCACGGGCCGTCGAGCCCTCCCGGAGCGTCGCCTCGAACGTCTCCCGGATCTGGGCGATCGGGAACGGGAGCCCTTCCGCTTCGAGGGCCCCGGCCCGCGCGGCCAGCGCCTCGAGCCGCTCACGGACCGCGGCGATCGTGGGCTCGGGGGCCGCCACGGTCACCCTCCCCCGGACTCGGCGGCGAGCATGCGCATGAGCCGGCTCAGCGTCTCGTCGGCCTCCTGCAGACGACGCATGCGGAGGAGCTCGGTCGCCTCGCGGATCTGGATCGCGGCCTCGCGCGACGTCTCGCCTTCGGGCGGCAGGGTCCGGACCCGTCCGGCGAGGGTGCGCGCTTTCCGCAGCAGCCGGCCGAGCATCTCATCCTCGCCCTCCGCGGGCGGCGGGGGCGGGACCAACGGGGCGGCCGCGGAGGCGGGCTCGGGGGCGTTCTCGAGTTCTTCGAGCGCGCGCCTCAGATCGCGGATGCCCTGGATCGCCTCGGGGATGCGGCCTTTCCTCAGGTGCCGCCCGGCTTCGAGATGCAACCGCCGCGCCGCCGCCGCGGGCGTGTGCTCCTCCGGATAGTGGTCCAGGGACTCCCCGGTGCGCTTGAGCTCCTCCTCGATCGACGCCGGGATCGCCTCGTGGAGCAGCATGAGCGTCTGCGCGGATTGCTGTGCGATGCTATCGAGGACCTCTTCGGTGATCTCCGGTTGGGCGAGCCGGTCGCGGATCGCCGCCACTTCGCCGGTGATCTCGCCGAGAGGGAACCCGAGCTCGACGGCCTCGGCGCGGAGCGCGTCGATCTGCGCGAGCAACCGCTGAAGGCCCCTCCAGTCGGACTCGAACTGGGTCAGCCGGCGTTCGGCCTCTGCGAAGAGCCGCCCGGCCTCCGTCCGATCGCCGGCGTTCAGGGCGTCGTCGATCCGGGCAAAGTCCGTTCGGAAGGCGAAACGTACGCCGCTCTTCTGGAGCGCGTCGCGTCGGTCGCGGAGGGAGGACCGACGGTCCTGGAGGAACTGCTCGGTCTCCCGGTCGAGGCGGACCTGGGCCGCCCGAAGGATCTCGAGCGCCTCGCTGTCGCGGCCCTCGGCCTCGATCAACGCGGCCTGGCAGAGATCGCTCGTCACGTCGGGAGCCCGGCCCAGTCCCTGGAGCTGGTCCATCTTCGCCCGGAGGTCGAGGCTGATCGTCGCGTTCAGTTCCGCCTCGGGCGAGAGCGGAGCCATGCCGCCCCCGGCCGCAGCCGGCGGCGCGGTCGGGCCGGCCCGGTGGCCGTTGCCGTGCGGCTCCTCGGGCGCGGCGTCCGCGATCGACCGGAGTCCCTCGATCGCGAGGGCCGTCGGGAACCCGCAAACGGGGCAATGCGCCGCCGTGGACGCGATGGGTTGTTCGCAGACGGGACAGCTAGACGGCACAGGACAATCCCTGACATACGTCGAGACGTTGGTCGGACCCTTAAAGTCTCGGGCAACTCCGAGGAGAGCCACCCGTTGAGACGGGCGGACGCAGGGGTACACCGGGTTTCATCGACAGGGGCGGTGGCTCGACCGGCCTGGACGCGGACGGAACCGCGAAGGGTTATTCGTCGTCCGACCGGGGGACGACCGTGAGACGCGGCACGCTTTTCCGCCATCCTTTCCGGCAGCCCGCGGGCCCTGGCCACGCGGATCCGCCGGACCTCACCCGGCGAAGCCGGTCACGAGTGCTTCCCTCTCCCCGATTTCCCGTCCGCGAAGCGGCGGCCGCCGGTAGTCCGCTCCTGACGACTCGTCCCGGGGTCGCCCGCGTCGCGTTCTCGTGGGAACCCTCGCTCGATGCATCGGACTCCCACCCGTGAGTTCCGCACTCCGGTACCTCGGACCAATCTGCAAGGGATGCTGGACGCGTACCGCCCGACGACGACCGGCGACGGGCGGTCCTCCGCCAGAGTGCGGGCGAGGTACGGGAGGTTCTTCCCTCCACGAGCCGCCGACCGGCACGCGGGACTAACCACCCGAGAACGTCGGAACTACCGTGAGTCGAGTCGGGCCGTCGATCGTTCGGTCGAGGGGCACGGGTGTATCGTCCACGAGGACGGCGCTTCCCTCGGGGGCCTGGCCGATCTTGCGGAGCACGACGCGGATCGGCACACCGGCTTCCACCGTGAGTTCGTGCCGGTCGACTCGCCCTGCGCGCGTCACCTCGACGACGACCGCGATCTGCGCCCGCGGAAGACCGCGGAGAGGGAGGGCATCGCTCGCTCGCGGGACGTCCGGTGCTCCCCGTGAACTCCTGCGATGCATCATCGGTTTTCCCCGATTCCGGATCTGACGCCTTGGCTGAGAGGGACTACTACTTCATTACGGGAACGAGGAGGCGGAAGGCCCTCCCCCGACGCTGCATGGCCGTCCACTTCGTGCTGAGGCGACTACGGGCACGTCGATGCGGTCACGTTCACCATGATGTCGATGCTCCACACCCCCGATGGAAGGCTCGGCGCGGGATCAGGCACGACGATGGCCAGGTCCCACGTCACGAACCTCCCCGTCCCGCAGGGTTGTTCGACACCGTTCCCCCAGGCGGTCGCGGCCTGACACCCTGGGTCTTGTGTCGGAATACAGCCGTACGTGGTCGGTACCGGGGAGCTGATGCTCCAGTTCACGTACAGCGTCTCGTTCGGAACGTTGTGGGTCCACGTTACGTTCGGAAAGGCCACGGTGCTCCCACCGGAGATCCTGATGGGGAAGGGGGCGGGATAGACCTCTTGCGCGCCAAAGACGGGCCATGAGCCGGCCGGATAGGAGAAGTGTGCGACAATGCCTTCGAGTTCCACCTGTCCGGGCGCAGGGGACTTGGCCGTGAACAGCGACCCACCGTTCAGCGCGTAGATCGCGACAAGAGTCAATGCCACCGACAGGAGCACGGAGATCGCCACCGTGGCGAGGCGGCGGAGCCGTGCAGGGTTCCGCGGCTCCGCGAAGGCGGACATGCGCCATGGTGTCAAACGGGTCATTCACTATCAGGATTGCGCCTCGCGACTCTCGTCGGTTCTCGGCGAAACGCGGCCCGGCGTGCCGATCGCCGCCGGCTCGGCCCGGGGAACGCTGAGGGGGAGATTTGAACTCCCGCGACGGAAACCCGTCACCAGATCTCGAATCTGGCGCCTTGGCCGAGCTAGGCTACCTCAGCACCCCGTTCGGCGCAGAGCTTCTCGCGTAAAAGGACACCGGCTCCCGCGACGCAGCGAGACCGACGGATCGGTCGCTCGCCGCCCGCTCCTTCGGGGTGGAGTGAGAATCCCCTTTGCACTGTTCATGGTACGGTACCTGAGGGAAGCGGCTCGCGGCCGACCGGCGAACGGCGGTTCTGCCTTGGCCGCTCCCGGCGCGCCGGTCGACGTCGTGACTCCTAGTTGCCCGGGTCGGAGGGAGTGCCGATCGCGGCCTTGAGACGACGGATCGCGTCGACCGGGAACGGATCGACGTGCCGCCGGTCGGCGAGAAAGAGAGAGACGTAGTCGCCGAGGGCGATGCCGCTCACGAGCGCCTCGAGCCGGTCCTCGGCCTCGAGCGGGACCGGCAGGACACGGACGCCGCGGGACCGCAGGAGCCTCTCGAGGTAGCGGAGGCTCTGGCGGATCGGGGGCCGCTCCTCCGACCATTCCAGGAGCAGGGCGGCGTACCGGCTCGCCTCCCGACGCCCAGTCGCGTCCCATCCGACGATCGCATTGTGCAGGAGCTCCGGCACCTCGTCGAAGGCGGCGACGCGTTTCGTGTTCTCCTCGAACTGGGTCTTCCAGCGCCGCGCGAGCGCGAGGAAGGAGCTTTCGGCGTACACGAACGGCAGGCGGTCCCCGATCTTCTCGGCGAGCCGTGCGGCGGGTCCGCTCGGCCGCCCGTACGCGGCGATGTGACGCTCGACGTGCGCGGCGACCCGGCCCACCCGGGCCTCGTTCGACTCCGGAAACCAGGCATCGAGCATGCCGAGGATGCCGCCCAGCAAGTGGCCGACCGCGGAACGCGGCTGCGGGATGTTCGGCGGGATCACGAGCAGGGGGACCCCGTCCCGGTGCGCCCTTTCCGCGAGCGATCCCCCGGAGGTGACCACGGTGCGCCGGGCCCCGAGTCGGCCGGCGGTCTCGTACGATTGGACGGTCTCCCAGGTGTTGCCGGAGTAGCTGACGAGGATCACATGGCTCGAGGGCCCGACCGCGCGGGGAAGCGCCGGGGACCGGCTCACGACCAGGGCGACCGAGGTCTCCGCCTCCACGACGCCGCGGGCGAGGTCGGCCGCGATCGCGGACCCGCCCATGCCGGCGACGATGACGAGCGGGCGCGAGGGGTCGGCCGGTACGGCCAGTTCCCGACCCGTGTGGAACCCGGCGACCAGCGAGGCCGGGAGAGTGGAGGCGGCCGAGCGCATCCGGTCCCGCCCATCGGTCCGGGGGTGACGCGGCATCGGTTCTCGGTCCCGTTAGGGAGAGATATCCCTTGCGGGTTCGCCGCCGCTGCTCGGCAAGTTTCAAGAGTCCTCTCTCCCCTAGTTCAGACGCTTCGAGCGCTCCCGCGGGCGCCCGTCGCGGAGTGTCCACGGTGGCCGATGCCCGGGCGTCCAGAGCGACCCCCGACGGCCGCATCTCCACCGGAACCCCCGGTCTCGACTCCATGCTCGAGGGGGGCCTCGTCGCGCATCGGCCGTATCTCATCGTAGGCCCATCGGGCACCGGGAAGACCTCGCTCGCGCTCCAGTTCCTCCTCGAAGGAGTCCGACGCGGCGAGCGGACGCTCTACGTGACCCTCGAGGAACCGCCCAACGAGGTCCGGGTCAATCACCGGGGCCTCGGACCCGAGCTCCTCGAGGTCGAGGTGTTCGACGCGATCCCGGACATCATGCGCTACGAGCGCGTCCCGTTCAAGGACGTCGCCTCGGTCCGCCACTCGCTGAGGTTCCGGGACGTCCCGCTCGAGATCCGCCTGTCGCCCGAGCTCGCGGCCGTCGAGGTGACGATGACCGCGCTCGAGCAGATGCTCCGGACCGAGGTCCTCCACCGGAGCTACTCGCGGCTCGTGATCGACTCGCTGACGGCCCTGCAGTACTTCTGCATGAAGGGGTTCGACCCGGTCGCCGGGGCGCAGGCGTTCCTGCGATTCGTCTCCGACCTGAGGGTCACGACGCTCCTCACCGTCGAGTCCCCGCTCGAGGACGTCGAGACCCCGGAGCGGATGCTCGCCCGCGGCGAGATCCGCCTGTTCCGCTGGGAGCTCGAAGGCCGGACGGTGCGCGCGATCGGGGTCGAGAAGTTCCGCGGTAGCTCGCACGACGTCCGGCTCCATCCGTACCGGATCGGCCGGGCCGGCATCGACGTCAAGCTCGACGTCACGATTTCCCGCGATACCCGGCAGATCATCGAGACCGTCCCGTTGTTCGAGCCGGCCGCCGCGAAGGCCCCCGTACCGGTCCCCGCCGAGGCGAGGATCACTCCGCTCGATCCGCTCGCCGAGGAGGTGCGCGACCTGGTCCTGGCCGGGGTCGACGTCACGGCCCTCCGTTCCGAGGTCGAGGCGGCGCTGGAAAGCGCGACCACCGGCGAGATGAACCGGGTGCGGGCCCACCTGGCCCGGGCGAACGCGCTCGCGGTCGATCTCTCCGGCGCGGTACGCGATCTTCCCCTCCGGACCCCTCCGCCGGACCCGACCGTCGCGGATGCGATCCAGCGGATCGTCAATCGCAGCGAGGCCGCCCGCGCCGGTTTCCCGCCCACGAACCTGTTGCCCCCGAAGCTGCTCGAGGTCCAGCTCCAGTGGGTCCTTTCGCTGCTGCCGGTGGCCCACGCCGAGCCGGTCCCGTTACCGGGCGCGGTACCCGAGCCGCTGGACACGGCGGAGTCGGTCGTTGTTCCCGAACCTCCGGCCGGCGCGACGCTTCCCTCGGAGGGCGAGATCGGCGCGGCCTCGCCCGGCGGCGTCGGACTCGCCGTGGACGCGGTCGTTCCTCCCGTCATCCCCATTCCAGAGAGCCCCGAGACCACCCCCGAGGTCGAGGAGAGAGGCGCTCCGAGCCCGCTCGAGATATTCCCCGAACCGATCCCGGAACCGACCCCCGAGCCTCGGTACGCTACCGGGGCCGAGCCGTCGATCGGTCCGGGGACCGGCACCCCCATCCTTCCGCCCACTCCGACGGCCACGGACCCGCGGGCGGGGCCCGGTACTGCGACCACCCCGTCGTTGGAGCCGCTCGCGTCGCCGGAGACGACGGTCGCTCCAACGCCTTCTCCGGATCGCCCGTCCCCGGTGGGCGAGATCGCCCCCGCCGCGACGCCGTCGGAACCCCTGCCCGCGGTCGAGAAGCTCCCGGTCCCTGTGCGAAGCCCAACGGTCGCGGCCGCGCGGCCGATGCAGCCCTGGAGCCCGCCTTCCCTCCCGTGGGTCCAACCGCCGATACCGGAGGCCAAGACGAAACCCGCCGCGCAGACGAGCGCGAGACCGGTTCCCCCGGTGTCCGCGCCACCCCCGGGCCAACCCTCCCCGCGCGCGGCCCCGCCGCCCGCCCCCGGGCAGAGACCTCCCCTGCCTCAGATCGCCGGGCCCACGCCTGCGGCGATCGCGCCTACCGCCACCGCGCCTTGGGCAGCTCCCGCACCCGTCGACCGGGGACCCCCACCCGCGGCCCGGGTCGCCAAGGGGGTCGTCCCTGCTCCCACGGCCCCGGCGCCGAAGCGGAAGCGGAAGTCCTCCTCATCGACCCGGCGACGCGCCACGGCAGCGCCGGCGACGGCCGCTCCGGCGGCCGCCACCGTACCGACACCGCTCCGGGAGACCTCTCCCGAGGCCGGCGCCCTCCCGAACCTCCCGACCGAGCCTCCCCCGGCCCCGGTCACCTCCACAAGACCGAAGCGGCGCCCCGCGCGCAAGCGGAGGGCCCCCTCGGTCGTAGCCGTTCGACCCGGGACCCCGCCTCCCGATTCGGCCCCGCCGTCGACCCCGGAGCCGGCCGAGCCGGCTCCGTTCGATGCTCCCGCACCATCCTCGTCGCCGGAGGAGCGATAGATGGCCACGGAGGGGCTCTCACCGGAGCGACGGGTGGCCACGGGGGTACCGGGGCTCGATCGGATGCTCGGCGGCGGTCTGGTCGCCGGCCGGCCGTACCTCGTTACCGGCGGGACCGGGAGCGGAAAATCGCTCCTCGGGCTCCAGTTCCTGCTGGAGGGGATACGGCACGACGAGGAGGTGCTCCTCGTCGCGGTGGACGAGCCTCCGAACGAGATCATCGAGAACGTTCGCTCGTTCGGCTGGGACCTGAGCGCGATCAAGACGCTCGACGCGAACCCCGGGACCCGGGCGATCCGTCGGCACATGGCCGTGCAGGAGATCCGCACGATGACCGACCTCAAGTCGATGCGCGATCACTCCCAGGACCAGAAGCGATCGAGCGATTCCGAGGACATCGCGATCCAGTCGATCCAGCTGAAGCTTCGCCAGCAGATGGCCGACCGGCCGTACCGGCGGGTCGTCGTCGACTCGATCACGTCCATCCGTCGGTTCGCGATCAAGGCCTCCATGGACCCGCAGGCCGAGCGCACGGAGATCCAGTCGCTCCTGCGGTTCCTTTCCGAGGCCGGGGTCACGACCCTGATCACGTCGACCCCGAGCGATCCGGGGTTGCTGACGCCGGAGGAGATCCTCACCCGGGGGGAGATCCTCCTCACGCGCAAGTGGGTCGGCGACCGCTCCGTCCGTCAGCTCAAGATCGTCCGGATCCGCGGATGCGCCCACGACCCGGAGCGTAGACCGTTCGTCATCACCGATCAGGGGATCCTGATCAGTTAGGTCTCGCCCGCCCGCTCCGGGGGGCCCGGCAACCGAAGAGGCCCGAGCCGCGGTGGGTCGCGGGCTCCCCACGCTGCCGCTTCTCTTCTTTCGATCGGGAAGGTGACCCCTCGTGGCGACCGCTCACGGGAGAGGGAGGGTGGCGGCGACCGTTGAATCGGGAGAGGAGGGGATGGAACGGGGGGTTCGATCGTCGTCCCGGTCGGTGGCCGATGGACGCGCTCGGAGCTGTGGAGGCACCGTCCCGGCTCGTGCAAGGAACCCGGGTGGGAAAGGAAGGGGGCGTTTGATCCCGAGAGGGGGAGCGAACCCCGGCGACGGGCACGAGCCATTGCGCTCGGACCGCACTACACTTTCAATCGAAAGAGGAATAAGGTCGCCCCGGGCATCCGTCGCGCATGGCGTTCTGGATCCTAAAAGAGGAGCCGGACCACTACTCGTTCGACGACCTCGTGAAGGACGGATCCGCCCGGTGGACGGGGGTCCACAACCCCCTCGCGCTCCGTCACCTCCGCACCATGGCGCCGGGGGACCGGGCGCTCTACTACCACACCGGCTCCGAGCGGGCGTGCGTCGGTCTCGTGAAGGTGACGACCGGCCCCGCGCCGGACCCCGGCGACCCCCGGCCCTCGTGGTGGGTCACGGTCTCGCCCGTCCGGCCGCTCCGTCGGCCGATCCCACTGCGGGAGATCGCCCTCGACCCGGCGCTCACCAACCTCGATCTGCTCCGCATCTCCCGGCTCTCGGTGGTGCCGGTCTCCCCGGACCATTGGGCCCGGCTCCTCGCCCACGAGAGCGCGACCGCGCCCGGCGATCGACCTACGGCACGAGGCCCGGGTCGCGCGAGAGCCTCCGCGCCACGGCGCCGGCCCATCGCCGGGAAGCGTAGACGCTGACCGCCCACTCCGACGGGGACCGATCGGCGAGCGTTCGCCAGGGACTGCCGCCCCGGAACGGGAACGTGAGCTCACCGCCGACCTCCACCGCGACCTCGCCCCAGTCGTCGCCGGGTTCCGGGTCGGCGACGAGACCGGAGAGATCGAGGAGGACCGAACCGGCCGGCGCCCCGACCCGGTCGGCGATCTCGTCCTCCATCCGCCGACGTTCCGCCGGAGCGGAGATAGCCCGGTTCCATCGCGCCCGGACGGCGGGCTCGACCGACCGCCATCCGAACGCGCGCTTGTACAGACGTCGGTCGAGCAACCCCTCGACGAGCGAGCGGCTGAGCGCTCCCGCCTCCCGGAGGTGGACGAGGAGCTCCGCGTCCCTCCCGAAGAAGAGCGGGCGCGCGGCGTCCGGGTAGCCGTCCATCCGCTCGACCGCTCCCTGGGCCATCATCTCGGCCGCCCGGACGGTCTTGTGGAAGTACACGGTGGAATACATGAGCGCCCGACCGACGAGGAACCCCTCGACCGCGCTGCGGCCCTTCTCCGCGAACGCCATCCGAGCGTCGACCGCGCGGACCGTGTCCAGGAGCCGGACCGCGTCGATGGCGCCGTAGGCGACGCCCGTGTAGTACGCGTCGCGCTGAAGATAGTCGATCCGGTCCGCGTCGATCGGTCCGTGGAGGATCGCCCGGAGCAGGCGACGGGCCCGGGGGGGTTCGCGCGGGTCGATCAGTCGCGCGACGGAGGCCGGAGGGATCCCGAACCGTTCGAGGACGTTCGGGACCTCGACCCGGTCGGAAGGCCAGTCCGGGTCCTTGCCCTCGATGCGGAGGCAGGAGAGCCGCTCGTGGGGCACGCCCAGGACCTCGAGCATCGGGCCGTCGAGCGTGTGGGAGAACGGACCGTGGCCGATGTCGTGGAGCAGGGCGCCCGCCGCGATCCGATCGGAGTCGGCATCGCCGAGGGAGAGCTGCTCGGACAGACGGGACGTCACCCAGTACGATCCGAGGGAGTGCTCGAGGCGGGTGTGGTTCGCCCCGGGGAAGACCAAGTGCGCAAGCCCCGTCTGCCGGATCCCCCAGAGGCGCTGGAACTCCGGGGTCCCCACCAGCGCGAGCGACGGTCCCTCGAGGGCGATCGGGCCGTGGACCGGATCGTAGATCGACTTTCGCCGACCGGTCGGTCGGACCCGGGAGGACATCAGGCCGGGCGGAGGCGTCCGGGACGATAAGGCGGCGGTCCGTTCGCACGAGTCGACCGGGTACCTATTTATCGCACGGGCCCGTCCACCGCCAATCATGGCGGACACGGCGTCCGGTTCCCCTCCGGACGGTGACCCCCTCGAGGATGCGCGCGCTCTCTGGCGCGCGGCCCAGGATGCCGAAGCCCGGGGCGACAAGGCGGCCTTCCTGAGCTCCCTCCGGGGGTTCCTCGCACTCGTCGAGACGCGCGCGAAGGAGCTCGCTCCGGCGGCCGGAGAGATCGCCCCGTTGCTGGACGAGACCGCGATGGCGTTCTCCCGCGCCTCGCAGCCCGACTTCGCGCGGCGGGCGGTCGACCTCGGGCTCACGTTCAGCCCGGGCGCCTCTTCGCTCCTCCATCACAAGGCGCTGCTCCTCCTCTCCCAGAACGAGAACCTCCCCGAGGTGGTCAAGCTCGTCGACGCCGCCCTCGAGGGGAACCCGCACGACAAGGGGCTCTGGGCGACGCGCGGCGACGCCCTCCGCCTCGAGGGACACGACGCGGAGGCGGTCGAGGCGTACCTGCACGCCCAGCAGCTCGACGCGGCCTCGACCCAGTTCGTCGACAAGGCCCTGAAGCTCGCCCCGCACGACCCGAAGGTCCTGCGCACGAAGCTCGATCTCGCCCGGGCGGTGGGCGGTGACGTCCCGGCGCTCGAGGCCTGCGAGGAGCTCCTTCGGACGAACCCGGACGACATCGACCTGCTCCACGCCCGCTCCGAGCTCCTCGCCGCCCTGGGCCGGGCCGAGGAGGCGCTCGTGCCGCTCCTGCGCGTACGCGAGGCGAGGCCCGACGACCTCACGGCCGCGCGTCTTAACGTGCGGATCCTCTTCGGACTCGGGCGGGAGGAGGCGGCGCTCCCGATCGCGACATCGATCGTCCAGTCCTCCACCCCTCCCGAGGCGGCCGCGCTCTCGGAGATCGCCACGCTCACCGAACCGAAGCACCCCGAGCTCGCCCTCGCGGCCCGGGAGCGGCTCCGCGAGGTCGACCCCCGCAACCTGCAGAACCTCCACGACCTCCGCGACCTTGCGACGCGGCTCGATCGGGCCGATCAGGCGCTCGCCGCATGCCGGGCCATCCTCGCCGCGCATCCGGACAACCTCGAGGCGATGCGCGGGGTCGCGGAGCTCGAGCTCGCCCAGGGTCACCCGGAGGCGGCGATCGAGGCGTACCAGGCGATCCGAGCGGCGCACCCCCACGCGGTCGGCGAGCTCCGCAAGGGGCTCGACGTCGCCCGCGAAGCCCATCGCGCGGACGTCGAGCAGGAGTTCGCGAAGTCGATCCTCGCCGAGGACCCGATCGACCTCACCGCCCAGGTCGCCCTCGCCCGGACGCTCTCCGCTTCGGGCGACACGATGGCGTCGATCCGGGCCTACGACGATCTCCTCACCGCCCATCCCGCCGAGCTGCCGTACCTCCTCGAGAAGAAGGAGGTCGTGGCGCGCACCAACGACCCCGCGCTCCTCGCCCCCGTCCTCGACGAGATCTTCCGCCTCGACCCGACCCGTACCGAGATCGCGATCGAGCGAGGCAATCTCTACCTCGCCCTCGCCTACGACCAGGCGGAGGGATCGGCCGAGCGGGACCGGGCGGCGCGGACGGCGCTCGTCTCCTACGAACGCGCGTCGACCGATCCCGGCGCCGCATCGGTCGCGAACCTCGGGATCGCGCGCGCCTCCCGGCTCGTCGGGGACTCCGACCGGGCCGTGCGGGCGTACGCGACGTTCCTCGAGCCGGAAGGCAATCGACGGCGGTACGACATCCAGAAGGAGCACGGCCATGCCCTCCGGGAGACCGGGCGGTACTCCGAGGCCGCGGAGGCGTACGTCGGAGCGATCTCGGGCGGCCTCGAGGACCCGGATCTCTTCTGGGGCGCGGTCGAGGTGCTCGCGCCGCTCAACCAGGACGCCCGCGCCCTCCAGCTCCTCGAGGTCCTCCTGCGCCACGACCCGAACAACCCGCTCTATCTGCGCAAGAAGGGCCAGCTCCTCCTGAAGGTCGGCAAGCGCCACGAGGCCCTCCAGGCGCTCCAGCAGGCGGTCCAGGGGGCCCACGGGGACCCGCACTCCTACTTCGAGGTCGCCGAGGCGCTCCGTGCCGAGGGGGCGTACGCCGATGCGATCCAGTACTACCGGGAAGGGCTCAAGGTCGACCCGAAGAGCCGGCACGGCCGTCTCGCCCTCGCCGAGACGCTGCAGCTCGCCGGCCAGTACTCCGAGGTCGTCGACCTGGTCGATCCCCTCCTCACCGAGGACGCCAACGACCTCGCGGCCTGGAAGGTCCGGGGCGATGCGCTCCGCGCGCTCGGCCGACCGTCCGAGGTGCTCTATTCGCTCCGGGCGATCCTCCTCCTCGAGCCCGAGAACGGCGGCGCGCTGCTCGAGATGTACCGGCTCCAGCGGGACGCGAAGGAGACGAAGGAGGCGTACGAGACGCTGAGCCGCCTCCTCGCCACCGACGCGCCCGAGGCCCGGGACGCGACCCTCCAGCTCGAGCGGGGAGACCTCGCGGCGGGCCTCGGCCTCACGGAGGAGGCCAACCAGTCCTACGAGAAGGCGGCCCAGATCGACCCGGTCTACGGGGTCGAGATCGCGATCCGCCGCGCGCGGCTCCGGCTGAGCGCCGGCCGCCCGGACCTCGCCCTCGCGGTCCTCGATGACGGCCTGAAGGCCCACCCGTCCGGGGCTCCCCCGAACCTCGGGGCCCTGCTGCTACGGGCCGAGGTGCTCGAGGCGCTCGAGCGGCCCACCGAGGCGCGGGCCGTCTACGAGGAGGTGCGCGCCCGCGAGCCGAAGTCCCCGGTCGCGCTCGCGGGGATCGCGAAGTCGATGCTCTCCGAGGGGAAGCACACCGAGGCCTCCGAGTTCCTTCGGTTGGCGATCCCGCAGCTCCCGCCGCAGGAGAACCTCTATCTCCTCCTCGCGGAGGCGGAGAGCGGCCTCGGTCATCTCGATCTCGCCCACGACGCGCTCCGACGCGGCGTCGAGGTCCTCCCGAAGAGCGTCGCGCTCTGGGTACGGCTCGGCGAGGTCGGCGTCGTGCAGCAGGCCTGGGCCGACGCCGCGGGGGCGCTCGCCCATGCGCTCGCCCTCGCCCCGGCCGACGTCGACGTGCTCCTCCGGGCCGGGTTCGTCGCCGAGCGGATGAACCATCCGAACGAAGCGCTCGCGTTCTACGAACGGGCCACCGACGCGGACCCCACGAACAAGCAGGCGTGGACGAGCCGGGGCCTCGCGCTCATCGCCACCGGTCGTCCGACCGACGCCGGCACGGCGTTCGATCGCGCGCTCGCGCTCGACTCGGACTTCGGTCCCGCGAAGGACGGCAAGAAGGTCGCGATCCAGCGTACCCGCGACGTCGAGATCCAGCGGTACGGGCGCGACGCGCTGCTCCTCGAGGCCCGGGTCAACCGCACGATCACCAAGAACGACCTCTTCGTGACCCTGCACGTCCCCTACGAGTTCCTCGAACCGGTCCTCTCCGCGATCAGCAAGACCGCCAAGATCGACCTCGAGCAGCTCGACGCGGCCGAGGTACGGGACCTCGAGAACGCGTCGTACCACCTGATCACCTCCGCCCTCGACCGGCGGCCGCCGGGGATCGAGCGGCGCGGGTTCTCCCTCGCGGACGTCGCGGTCCTTGCCCCTCCCGCCTACTCGCTCGTCCAGGACCAGCGTCTCTTCGGATACCTCAAGGCGGTCCTCGAGGCCGACCTGCGCGCGGAGAATCTCGCGCTGACGCCGGACGTGGAGGAGCTCGCGCGGCAGGCGCTCGTCCTGCCCCCCGAGCAGCGGACGCTCTTCCACATCGTGAAGAACCTGCGCGTCGGGGTCTACAAGGCTCGGCTGATCAAGGTCGTCGAGGAGGCCGGCTCGGCGGTCCACGCGCCGCTCCCCTCGCTCGACCTCGGCGCCTACTCGCCCGAGTTCCGCGCGTCGACAAGCGGCGAAGCCGGCGCCCCCGAGCCCGACTCCGGCGAGACGGCGGAGTTCGCCCCGCCAGAAGCGGTCCCGGCGGAGGAGGCGGCGTCGACGCCCCCCGACTGGTCGATCCCGCCTCCCGGTCATGGGACCGCGGCCGCCCACGCGGCGGCGACCCGAGGCGGCGGCTCCGCGACCGTGGCGCGATGCGTCGGCTGCGGCGGGATCGCCTCGGTGCGCCATGCCTGTTCCGCCCCGCTCTGCCAGCATTGCATCGGGCAGTTCCCGAACTGCCCGAAGTGCGGCCAGCCGGTGACGACCTCGTCGACCCGGGCCGTGGACGGTGTGGTCGTTCAGGCCGCGGCCCCGAGGACGGGCCGCGGGGGCGGAGGGATCGGAGGCGGCATCCGGAGCGTCTTCGGGCGGTCCAAGCCCGCCCGGTCCGAGCCCCCGGAGCCGAAGGCGTCGGCCCCCCGGGCCGAGCATGCCGCGAAGACCCCTCACGCTCCCACCGCCCCGCATCCTCCCGCGGCCGTTCGTCCCCCCGCCGAGAAGGGAAAGCCGGCCGAACGATCGGCCCCCGCCGCGCACCATGCGGCCGCCACCCCGGCCGCGGCAGAGTCGAAACCCGCCCCGAAGGGGCCCCCCGAGCCGCCCGCTCCCCCCACGGCCTCCGCCACGCCGCCTCCGCGTCCCCGCCGGGAGAAGCGCGACGACGAGCCCCGCCTGTAGAGACCGACCCTCCGGCCGAACCGTCCGTGTCCGACTCTTGAAGCTCCCAGATTGAGGCGATCGGGGGATCGTGGACCCATGGGGGCACTCGAACCTCGTGGAGCTCCGGCCGGGATCGCTGCGCATGGACCGGGACCAGGACGTTCCCCCCGACTCCCTGCAGGTCTAGGGTCCCTCTCCCCCACCGGAGCCTCTGAGGTCCGGCGGAGTCGGGAGGCTGCCGAGGAGTCCCCCTCGAACCGGCGACTTAGTCTCATATAGTCGCACCGGCCTTCTTGGTGGGAGCAGTTCGTGTCGAGTGTCTCCCCGCCGTTGCAGCCCGTGCGCGACAAGTGGAGCGGACTGCTGCTGACGGTCCTGTTCCTGGTCTTCGCGGTCGTCCTGTTCGCGGGGATCTACCTCGCGCTCCCGTACAACCAGCACTTCTGGGCGCTCATCGCGATCGGGATCCTCTCGCTCCTTTTCTCCCTCGGATCCTACATGGCGGAGTCGCTCTCCCGCCAGGCGACCGCCCAGCGGTCGCTCGCCTGGGGGTTCTTCGGGATGGGGTTCGCCGTCCTCCTCCTGACGATCGGTCTGGGACCCGCCTACGGCATCACCACGGTCACCGGCACCCTGTTCAGCCTGGCCCTCATCATCGTGGCCCTGATCGTCGCGGTCGCCCTCATCGCCTGGCGGGGCCGCGCCGTGCGCGCCACCGAGAACCAGGAGGTCCCGCGCTCCGCGTGGCGCGCGGAGAACGCACCGTCCGCCTTCTCCTACGCGACCGCGAAGGCCCCGAGCGTCCCGTCGACGGCGCCGCCGGCCTCCCCCCCGTCCCCGCCCGGAGGCGGAACTCCCCCTCCTCCCCGGAGCCCCTAACATGGCAACGAACACGACCCCCCCGGTGACGGCGACCTCGGCGACCTGCCCGAAGTGCGGCACGATCGCGCCGCCGGGCGCCCGGTTCTGCAACGCCTGCGGCTCCTCGCTCTTCGTGGGGCAGGGCGGCAGCTCGACCGGCACGCTCGCGCCGGCGGGAGCCCCTCCGCTCGACCTCCGCCAGAAGGTCGAGGGGGACCGGGGCGTCCTGAAGCGGCTCCAGCTCCTGATCCCCGGCTTCCGCGGCTACCGCCAGGGCGAGGACATCCGGGAGGCGGACAGCCTGCTCCGCATCCAGGTCGCGGACAAGGTCAAGAACGCGCGGACGACCGTCGAGAACTCCCGGGCCGCGCTCGCGAACGCGGGCCAGTTCCAGGTCCTGAACGACCTCTCGCCGCTCATCGCAAACCTCTGGCAGCTCGAAGGCGAGATCCGCCACGCCGAGCAGGGATACACGGGGATCTCCCCTGCGGTCCGGATCAATCCCCAGCAGCTCGACCGCCTCTACGAGTACGACTACGGGTTCGCCGAGGCGGCCGACCAGCTCAACCAGACCCTCTCCTCGCTGCCCGGGCTCCTGATGGGCGGGAACGCGTCCCAGGCGCCGACGGTGATCGCCACCTCCCGAGGCCAGGTGAACCGGCTCGAGCAAGCGTTCAAGGCCCGGCTCCAGGTCATCGAGGGGATCCGCGTCTCGTAGCGGCGTAGGGAAGGAACTCAGGGAGAGGACAAGAGGAACGAACCATGGTCACGAACCAACCGATACCCCAGCGCGGAGGCAGCTTCATCGGCGCGACGACGGTCAACTGGGAGGACGCCTACAAGGGCAACAACGTGATGTGGCGCGTTCCCCGGAACATCCGGTGGAACGACAACATCGTCGTGCGCCAGGACGAGACCGCGGTCTTCTACCGGGATGGGAAGGTCCTCGCCTACCTCGAGAAGCCGGACCGTTACGCGCTGACGAGCATGAACGCCCCCCTGATCGGCGGGCTCGTGCAGCATCTCTCGGGGGTCCGCCAGGAGGCGGAGGTCTACTACCTCCAGCGGCGCATCTTCGACGGCAAGTTCGGGAGCGCGGAGCCGTACGTCTTCCGCGACCCGGATTTCGGGCTCGTCAACCTGCGCGTCTTCGGCAGCTACCGCTGGCGGGTCGGGGCGCCGGACAACTTCATCAACCAGTTCGTCGGGACGTTCGGGGCGGTCGCGACCCCGGACGTGGAGACCCGGCTCCGCGAGCAGATGGTCCTGCTCGTCTACAACACGCTCGGCAAGATGAAGGAGCAGGGGATGCGGGTCACCGACCTCGCCTCCCAGGTGATGACGATCGAGCAGGCGGTGCTCGGCTTCGCTCCGCAGCACTTCGGTCCGCTCGGCGTCGAGATCAACCAGCTCCAGGGGCTCTCGATCAACCTCCCCGACGAGGTCACGAAGGCCGTCAACACCCGGTCGGAGATGGGCGTCCTCGGCGTGAACTACATGCAGTACCAGGCCGGCCAGGCGATGACCACCGCGGCCGCGAACCCCTCGGGGGGCGCGGGCGCGATGGCGGGCGCCGGGGTCGGTCTCGGGGCCGGCCTCGGGATGGGATACGGCATGGCCGGTCAGATGCAGGGGATGTACGCCGGCGGCGGCCCGAGCCAGCAATGCTCGAAGTGCGGTGCCCTCGTTCCCGCGGGGAACCGCTTCTGCCCGAGCTGCGGGAACTCCATGGCCCCGGCGGCCGCACCGGCGGGGGGGCCCCCGTGCCCGAAGTGCGGAAAGCCGACCCCCGGGGGCGGCGTGAAGTTCTGCCCGAACTGCGGCGCCTCCCTCGAGCCCGCGCCGCCCCGCAAGTGCCCGAAGTGCTCGGCCGACGTGCCGGCGACGAGCAAGTTCTGCCCCAACTGCGGGACCTCGATGGGCCCGTAAACCCCTTGACCCGAACCCGTTCCCGTCCCGAGAGAGGTCCGTTCGATGTTCTGTGAGAAGTGCGGCGCCCAGCTTCCCGACGACGCGAAGTTCTGCTTCAAGTGCGGTACTGCGACCTCGGCCGGAGCGGCGCCGGGCCGCTCCTCCTCTTCCTCCTCCTCCACGGCCGCCTCGGGGCCGACCCTCGCCCCCGCGGGGACGCAGGAGCTGAAGTGCCCCTCCTGCGGTGCGCCGATCCACGCCGAGCTCGGGGAGATGGTGATCACCTGCGACTACTGCGGCAGCTCCGTGACGCTCGGAGGTACCGGCTGGAAGGAGATCAACAAGCACACGATGCTCTCCCTCAAGGTCGGGGAACGCGAGGCCGCGCTCGGCATCGTGCAAGGCTACCTCGACCAGGGGTTCTTCCACCGCCACTTCTTCGAGGAGGCGAAGCTCGAGGACCAGAAGCTCACGTTCGTTCCGTTCTGGGTGCTCCCATCCTCGGCGTCCACCACGTACCAGTACCAGGCGGTCGCGACCAGCGTCGGCACCACCGTCGGGACGATCGCCGCCGGCGCCCTCCTCGGGAGCGCCCTCGGCGGCGGACGGCGCGGCGGGGGGTTCATGATGATGCCGATCCTGGCCGGCCCGGTCGTGAACCCGACGCGCAGCGCCACGATCTCGGGACAGTACGAGTACCCGATCGTCGCCGTCAAGGCGATGAGCCAGTACCAGCCCAAGGACTACCAGTTCGCCCTCGGCGACCGCGCGCTCTTCGACCGGAAGTCGATCCCGCAGGGGGTCCCGATCCTGAACGGCGACCTCGGGGAGGATGCGGCACAGCACGCCGCCCAGGCCTACGTCCAGGAGCTCCAGGCCGAGGAGGCGCACCACAAGCACAGCATGGTCTCGAACCTGCAGTGCCACGTCGAGGTCTCCGAAGGGGAGCTCCTGCACGTCCCGATCTGGTACTTCCAGTTCGACCACAAGGGCACGAAGCCCGCCGTCATCGTCGACGCGCACTCCGGGCGGGTCATCCAGACCGTGGGGTAGCGGCGGCGGTCGGCTCCGTGGCACCTTCCACGCGCGATCGCTCGACCTGCCAACTTAAGCCCCCGACCTCGCTCGCCCGCCCCGTGCATCCCCGGCCCTTTCCCCGTTCCCGTTCCTTCTCCGGGGTCTGGCTCGGGCTGATCGTCGGGCTCGTCGTCGCGATGATACTCCCGATCGGTCTCGCGAACCCCGGCCCTCTCCCGTCGGCCCCCCCGCGGAGCGGGACCCTGAGCGTCCCGGGCGACCCGCACGCGCTCGCCCCGCCGGCGGTCACCCCTCTCGCCCCCGCGGCGGGGATCTCGAGCTCGTCGGCGGGCTCGGTGCTGCGGACCTACTTTCCCAATTACAACGGGACGCTGAACAACAATTTTCCCTGGTCCGTCAGCGGCTGGCAGATCGGCACGCCGGCGTTCGTCCCGTCCACGGGAGAGCTATGGCTTCCGAACCGCGCAGTCTCGATCCATGGTCTCCCGGCGCCCGGCATCGCCCCGGCGATCATATACAACGCATCATCGAACCAGTTCATGGGATTCGACCTGGCCGTAGAGAACAGCTCGGCGTTCGCCTTCGATCCGTCCAACGGCGACCTCTACTCGGCCGATGTGAACAATGACACCGTGGGCGTCCTGGACGCGACCACCGGCTCGTGGGTGCATCCCGCTATCCCCGTCGGCGTGGCACCCTCCGCTCTCGCGCTTGACCTGGCGTCGGGTCTCCTCTACGTAGCCAACTCGGGTTCGAACAACGTCACCATCATCGACACGTCGATTCAGGCGGTGGGCCTACCAGGGATTGCCGTCGGAAGATCGCCGATTGATCTAGCACTCGACTTACGTGACCATACGCTTTTCATTGCCGACTCAGGAGACTCGTTCCTTGGGACTATCGACATCCTCACGAACTCCACCGGTCCATCAGCGTCGCTGCAAGGTCCCGCCGGAGGAGTGGCGGTCTCGGCAGTCGCAAACATGGTGGGGGTCACTGTACCTGCTAGCACTCAGCTCGCCATCCTGAATGCAACAAGCTTGGCAACAAAGTGGCTGCCAGTCGTCGGCCTTGGAGCTCAACCAATCTTCACGAACCAATCTGGACCGGCTTTCGTTGTGGGAAACTCATCAGGATCCAACTTGATGATCGTAGATTCGTCTACCGGCGTAATCGAAGCAAGCCAAGTGATTGTGGGAAGCGGCGTTTCCGAACTTGCGTCTGGCCCTTCCTCATCGAGCGTTATCGCATGGGGCTCAGTCACACGGAATCTCACTCTCGTGAGCCTGGCAAGCTTCCGTTCGATAGCTCACTCCACTACGCTCAGCCCACAGCCTTGGGACACGACCTTCGATCCAGGCACGGGACGCCTGTTCTTGGCGGACACCTTTGGTGAGTCGATTGTTGAACTCAACCTGGCGACGGGCTACACTGCGAATCAGTCGATTGTGCCCACCAACGGCGTCTCCTCCGTCGCAGTCGATTCTGGATTGAGCACTCTATACGTCGGGGAAAGCAACGTCGTTCAGTCGTACGGAGTTCAGACAAGTGCGGTGCAACACTCCAGTGCGCTCATTCCCGGCCGAAATGGACCCCTTCTAGTCGATTCCGCTGATGGGACACTGTGGGTAGTCAACAGTGTCAGCGGAATCCACGTGCTCAGTCTTTCCACTCTCGCTCCAGTTTTCAACGTGCCAATCCAACCCACACCTGGGACAGAAGACTCCCTTGCGCTCGTTCCACACCTCCACGAAGTCTTCGTTGTTAACGAGAGCGCGGGCATTGTGGAAGCCGTCAATTCATCTGATGGAATCATCGAAGACTCGTCGATATCCGCCGGGTCAAGTCCATCCTCAATCGCTTTCGACTCGGGGGACAACGAATTGTACGTCGCGGGCTCCAATCTGACGATCGTGGATCCGTCGACTTACGCGATCGTTGTCCCATCAATCCCGCTGGTCGCGCACTCGACCCTTTCCGGTATCACCTATGATCCAAGCCGGGAGTACCTCTACCTCACGTCGTATCTGGGGGGTCCGACCTACGCGTCCACTGTTTCCGTCATCGACGGCAGTTCGATTGTAGCGAGCGAAGGCTCGCAGGCGACGATGCCCGCCGGAGAGCTCGCGGTGGCCCCGACACCGGTCGCCCTAGGCGGGAGCGGACCGGCCGGGGACTCGATGATCGTCGTCGCGAATGCGCAGTCGGGGACGCTGAGCGTGATCGCGAGCCCGCCGGTGATCAATGCGTTCACTTCATCACCGAGCTCGATCGATGAGAATCTGACCACACAGTTCATCGTGGATGTCTCCGGCGGGACCGGCCCGCTATCCACTTCCTATTCCGGCCTGCCGCCGGGCTGCGCAAGCCAGGACCTGCTGACGCTCTCGTGCGCACCCAACCAGAGCGGCATCTTCACCGTCGTCGCGACCGTGACCGATGCGCTCGGCTACCAGGCTTCCGCCCTGACTACGCTCACGGTGGCATCGGGGCTGAGCGTGCATGCCACCTTCATACCTGGTCCCAACGCGGTGCTCGACGTGGGGTCGGTATTGACGGGTCACGCCGGTGCCATCGGAGGGACGCCCCCGTATTCGTTCGCCTGGAACTTCGGCGATGGCGGTACGGCCTCGGGGGCGAACGTCAACTATTCCTTCCCGAGCCCGGGGATGTATGCCGTCACCGTCACGGTCACCGACTCGCTCGGGGAGTCCTCGGGTCGGTCCACGGCCGTCACCGTGAATCCGGATCCTGTCGCTACGATCTCCACATTACCAGCCGCCGAGACGGACCCCAATGTGCCGATGCAACTGATCGCCGGGATCAGCGGCGGAACCGGTCCCGGGAACGATTCCTGGAGCTTCGGGGACGGAACGAACGGAACCGGGCCGATCGTCTCACACTCATGGACCGCCGCCGGAACCTACACCGTCCATCTGCACTATGTCGATGTCCTCGGCGTTTCGGCGAACGCCACCATTACCGTCATCGTCAATCCCCCGCTCCACGCGACGTTCTCCGCGAACTCACCGGGGTCCGTGACGACCGTGGGGACCCAGATCGACTTCGTCGCGAACATCACGGGCGGGACCGTACCGTACAATGTCACGTGGTCGTTCGCTGACGGTTCGATCGCCTACGGGATGTCGGTAACCCATGGGTATGGCAGCGCCGGTAGCTATGGGGTCGTCGTAGCCGTCGTCGACGCCGCGGGCGCGCGCTGGAACGCCACCCTGCCGATCCAGATCAGCCCGGGTTCGTCGAGCACCTTGCCCGGCGTCGGGATCGGATCCACTCCCGATGGCGAGCTTTTCCTGGGCGTCATCGTCGGCGCCGCCATCGGCGCCGTCCTGCTCTATCTTGCCGACCGCTCGCGAAGGCGCGCTCCGCCTCCCCCGTCGCCGTACGTGCCCCCGGACACATCCACGGGCGAGCACTGAACCGTTCGCGTTTGCGTTCAGTCCCGGTGAAGGGGCCGTCCGTCGATGCCGCCCCAGGAGAACGCGTACCGTACCGGAACGCGGCGGAGCCGGTGCGTCCAGTAGTCGCACTGGGTGCAACGCTGTCCCAGGACCACCGTCTCATCGGAGAGCGTGCGGTTGCGGATCGGGGCCAGCGTGGCCCCGCAGACCGGGCACCGCAGGAGCGGACGCGGATCCTCCCGCTCCGTGTAGCGCACGGTCATCCGGACGCCGGGCACGGCGACCACGAGGCGTCGAAGCCGGGCCCCGCCGATCGTCGCGAGGGGCTCCTCCCGTCTCATCTGCCGCAGGAGCGCCTCTCGGAACTCGACCTGCGAGGCGAACGTCGCCTTGCCGCCCCGGACGACTCGCCGGGCGATCCGCTGAACCAGCTCCGCCGCCGGACGTCGGAACTTCACCGACGCCGCGGACTCAGCCGGCCGCTCGCCCGTGACTTCCTTCTCGGACACGGATCTCCTCCTCGTAGAAGCGGCGGGCCAGATCGACCTCGAGCGTGCCGATGTCAAGCGACTCGCGGCTCGGCTCGGCGAAGTACCGCAGCAGGGCCGCGGCGGCCGCGAGACGTACCGCGCGCAGCTTGAGCCGGGGCGAGAACTTCGGGTACGTGGTCACCTTGAGCGCTCGCTCGGAGACCTCGCGGAGGCGGTCATAGAGCGTGCGGTCGAGGCGGACGGGCCGTCGCTTGAAGCGGCCCGCGACGAGCGGGTGGCCGGTTTCGATCGCATGGACCAGGACCATGTGGTCGCGGATCCGGCGGGCGAGAGGGAAGTCCATCTCTCCGAGCTCGAGCCGTTCGGCGCTCGCCTCCACGGCTCGGAAGCGGGCCCGGGTCATCGGGTGGAACCGCAGCAGCATCCGGTCCTCGAGGGCGGCGAAGTTCGGGTCCCCGATCGTCGTCCAGTAGTCCTGGGCCCCGGCGGTGCGGACGTTGTAGTTCACGGAGAAGAACGAACGGAAGGTGTAGGGACCGACCGTGCCGAGCGTCGTTTCCCACTTCACCTCGCGCTGCTCCATGACGAGCTTGAGGGGCTCGACCATCCCGCGGTACTTGAACCAGTCATTGAACTCTGGAACGATGAAGTTGAACGTGCGTCCCGAGTACGACGCCCCGACGCGGAGGAACTGGACCGGGGTGATGCCCCCGCAGTAGCGGTTGCGGCCGGGTAGGCCGTGAGGAGGGACCCCGCTCCTCGGGTTGCCCCGGACGAGGTCGTCGATCGAGAACGTCTTCCCGGTCCCCGGCGGACCGAAGAGGGCGAGGTGGAACCCGGTCGAACCGGTCGTCCGACCCGTCGGCGCGATCAGGGGCGCGTCGGCCAGAGCGTACTGCTGGAGGATGGAGATCAGCGAGTCGAAGTAGATCTCCTCCCCGAACAGGTCGCGCAGATAGTCGGCGAGCCGGTCGACGTGGAAGCTCCGGCCGAACGCGATCGTCTCGTCGAGCCGGTCCCGGAGCACTTCCCGGAGGTGATCGATGAACTCCGAGTCCATCGATCGGATCTCGGCCCGCTCGTCCGGCACCGGCATCACCGGGCCCGTCTCGGGGCTCTCCGACCGCTCCGCCTCGTCGGTGAGGAGCGCATGGAGATCCTCCGGGTACGGTACCTGGTAGGTCCGGTCCCCCCCGCCCGTCAGGGCCTCCACCAGGAGCCCCCGCTTCTTGAGCCGGGTCAGGAGCCGGCTCGGGTCCTCGAAGATCCGGTCGTGGAGGAGCCGCGCCCGAAGCTCGGAGAGCCGGAAGCGGGCGGGCTGGGTCGCCACGCCCCGGAGCGTACGTCGGCGGTCGGAGTCCTGGATCAGGTTCGCCAGCACCCGCGCGAGCGGTACTTCCGACGCGCTCAGCTCGACCGACGCGGGGGCGGCCACCGTATGCCGGTAGTCGCGGGCGGCCTTATAGGTGAGCAGCATCCGAGGGGAGAGCGACATGGTCGGCCGGGGCTTTACCGGATACGAGCGGGAGCTTCGCAATCTTCTCGAGGGCGATCCTCCGAGCGTGCGGGCCTACAGCCGTTCGCTGCCCCCCGCGGAACGTTCGGAGTTCGAGCGCCTCATCGACGGGCCGTTCCTCGTGATCCGGGGGGCCGGTTCGCTCGGGCTCGACCTGGTCGCGATGCGCTGGGGGCTCTCGTTCCCGATCGAGGTGAAGGCCTCGTCGGAGCCGGTGATCCGGTTCACCGCCGCGAGCGGCCGCGCGAACGCCCAGCTCGCCTCGCACCGGAAGGCGATCTCGCAGGCGGGGCTCGCCGTGCTCTACGCGTACCGGCGGCTTGGCCTCCGCTCGGAGGAGAGCTGGCGGATCTTTCTCGGGAGCGACCCCCCGGCCAAGGGGGCACTGAAGTGGCTGTGCCGGCGCCTGCCTCCCATCGGGGAGACGCGCGAGGGGAACGGGATCCTCCGGTGGGAGGAGGGCCAGCGGCTCTCGGAGTTCCTCACGGTCTCGCGGACGCTGTTCGAGTCGGACGGAGGCGGAACTCCCTGACGGTCCAAGTCGCGGCGATCGGAAGGGCCCGATTCGGCAAGCGGCCCGAGGGGCTCATTGAGCTCGCGTCCGAGGCCGCGTCGGCCGCCCTCGAGGGGGTCGGCCGGAAGTCGATCGACCTCCTGGTCGCCGGGACCATGCTCGCCCACGGACCGTACGGCCCGGAGGCGTTCCTCCCCCGGCTCGCGGGACGCCTGAGCCTCGAGTCGGCGAACGGCCTGCGCGTTGAGTCCGCGAGCGCGACCGGCGCGATGGCGTTCCATGCCGCGGTCCTGGCCCTGGAATCCGGACGGTTCGAGCGCGCACTCGTGGTCGCGGCCGAGAAGATGACCGACCGACCGACGTCGGTGATCACGAAGGAGCTCTCCGCTTCCCTGCACACCAGCGAGGTCGCCACCGGCGCGACGATGCCGGCGCTCGCCGCGTTGGTGGTCTCGCAGTACCTCGATCGGTACCACCTCCCGGCTACCGTGGTGGACCGGGCCACGGTGCATGCACGAGAGATGGCGGCCCGCAACCCCTACGCCCACTTCCAAAAGCCGGTGACGCTCGAAGAGGTCGGAGCGAGCCGGCCGGTCTCCCTCCCGCTCCGGCTCCTGCACTGTTCGGCGATCTCGGACGGGGCGACCGCGGTCGTCCTCGAGCGCGGCAAGGGCCCCGCGACGGTCCTCGGCCTCGGACAGGGGTTCGACGCGTTCCGGGTCGTCGACCGACCGGACCTCTCCACGTTCACCGCGACGCGCCTGGCCGCGCGCCAGGCGTACGAGGCCGCCCACCTGACCCGGAAGGAGCTCGAGGTCCTCGAGGTCCACGACGCCTTCTCGCCGTTCGGGATGATCCATCTCGAGGACCTCGGCATCTGCGGTCCGGGGGAAGGTCCGTCGTGGTTCGAGAAAGGATGGACCTCGCTCGAGGGTCGACTCCCGGTGAACCCGAGCGGCGGCGTGATCGGTCGGGGTCACCCGGTGGCCGCCTCGGGGCTCTGCGAGATCGCCGAGGTCGCCCTCCAGCTCCGGGGGGAGGCCGAGAAGCACGCGGTCCACCGCCGACCCAAGGTGGGCCTCGCGCACGCGATCAGCGGGATCGGCTCGCACAACTTCGTCACGATCCTCGGAAGGGAGGCCTCGTGACCCCGTCGGCCGAGACGCTCGAGCTCTACCGGTGCGACAACTGTCAGTGGCGCTACGCGCCCACCGACAGCCCCTGTCCCCACTGTGGCGCTCCGAAGCGTACCCCGTTCGAGGCATCGGCGCTCGGCCGGGTGGCGGCCGCCACCGAGCTCGTGAATCCGTCGGAAGGATGGCCGGCCCCGCATCGCCTCGCCCTGGTCGAGCTGAGCGAATCGGTCCGGCTCCTCGCGATCATGGACGAGAGGCTCCCCGCCGTAGGATCGGTGGTCTCGGTGCGAAAGGACGGCGAGATCTACCGGGCCCGGACGGAGCCGGCGCCTCCTCCGGCCCCGGTGGGACGCGGGGAGGGGGAGTCTCCGAGGGCCGGGGCGTCCGACCCCTCTTTTGAACCCCCGAGGTGAAACCACCACTGGATTAGCAATCCAGCGCCTTACCGGGCTGGGCTATCCCCGCGCGTTCCGGGCGAGCCATGCCCTCCTCAATAACCCTTCGCAAATCCGGCGCGGCGCCGCGGCCGCGCCGCAAGCTCTCGGAGTCCCCTGTGGTCGGGCATGCCTCGAGAGGGGGCCCTCGATCGCGAACCGGGACTCTGTCAACCCCCAGACAAAGGTTTGAGGGCGAGGTCCGTCCATCGTGCGGGCCGTCCCATGTACGATCCCATGCGCTCCCGCCGGCCGGAGCACTCGTGGTTCATCCCGGCTCTGGTGGCCGGCCTGGTCGGTATCTTCATCGTCGTCTTCGTGCTGTGGATCTTATTCGGGGGTTGGGGCCCGCCCGGGACCGTCAGCCTCGGACCGTGGGGCGGTCTCCTCCTGGTCCTCTTCGTCCTCTGGGCCGCGTTCTTCGTCGTGCGGGTCGTCCTATTGTCCCGTCGGGTCCGCGGCGGATGGCAAGGTCCGGGTCCCGGGCGCCGAGATCCCGCGGTGATGATCGCCCGGGCCCGGTTCGCCCGCGGGGAGATCACGCGTGAGCAGTTCGACCAGATCATGTCCGAGCTCGAGAGACGCCGGGAGCCCCCGTCCGGCCCCTGAGCCGGTCTTCCCGGAACCGGTCGCCCCCCGTGGGAGGTAAAATAGGCCGCTCCCGTCGCGCTCCCGAGGCCGACGATGCGGGTCACGAAGGCGGGCGTGGTGGGCGCCGGGACGATGGGAGCGGCAGTGGCGGAAGTGCTCGCGCTCAACGGGATACCGGTCGTGCTCAAGGACATCGATGCCCCGCTGGTCGAGAAGGGGCTCGCCCGCGTCCGGGGGTTCGTCGACGAGCTGGTCCGCTTCCACGCGGAGCGGGCTCCGAAGGAGATCGCTCGGATCACCGAGCTCACCGGCGAGCTGACGCCGGCCCAGGTAGAGAAGATCCGGAGCAAGCTCGCCCCGAAGGTCAATCGGGCCCGCGGGGACGAGGTCATCTCCCGGGTCCAGGGGACGACCGACTACGCGTCGTTCTCCGACGTCGACTTCGTCGTCGAGGCGGTGTTCGAGCGGGCGGAGGTCAAGCGGCCGGTCCTCGAGGCCCTTGACCGGGTCCTGCCGGAGCACGCGGTCATCGGGTCGAACACCTCGTCGCTCTCCATCACGCGCCTCGCCCGGGGTCTTTCCCACGCGCGGCAGACGCTCGTCACCCACTTCTTCAACCCCCCGTACACCCTTCCGCTGGTCGAGGTCGCGGGCGGGGTCGAGACCCGCGAGGACGTCCTCACGGAGACGATCGACTTCCTCCAGGGACTCCGCAACCACCGCTACCCGCTCCTTCCGATCCGCGTGAAGGAGTCCCCGGCGTTCGTCGTGAACCGACTCCTGATCCCGGTGCTCAACGAGGCGTGCTTCGCGCTCGACGAGAACCTCGCCTCGTCGCGGGATATCGACAACGCGATGAAGGCCGGGGCGGGGATGCCGATGGGCCCGTTCGAGCTCGCCGACATGATCGGGCTCGACGTCTCGCTCGAGGTCGCCGAGACGCTCTACCGGGAGTACGCCGATCCGAAGTACCGTCCATCGTACCTCCTGAAGCGCCTCGTGGACTCGGGGCACCTCGGTCGGAAGACCGGGCAAGGGTTCTACGAGTACTCCTGAACGCCACCGGGAGCGAAACGGGCCGGCGGACCGGTCCTTTCCGGGGGCCCGGGCCGGTCGCCGCGACCTTCGCGGGCGGCCTCAAACGCAGGCCCTCTCCGTTCAGGTTATCCGAACGGCCCTCGTACCGGGAGGGCAGGGACGAACGTGCGGGCGGACCGGGTCTACGGGGACCTTTCGAACTCCTACGGCCGAAACCACTGGGAGGTCGACGCCCCGTTCCGGTGGATGCTCCGTCACTTCGCGCCCCAGGCCGCCGACCTCACCGCGCTCGGTGCGTACGCGGGAACGGAGGTGTCCGAGGTCGCGGACTACGTGGACAAGACCGCCCACCCGCGTCTCCTGACCTGGACGGTCGAGGGCGAGCGGGTCGACGACGTCTGGCTCGACCCGGCCGAACGGAGGGTGCTCGAACGGCTCACCCGGGAGTTCGGGGTCAGCCGTCCCCCGTACCGGGGCGGTACGTGGTTCGACCACTTCGCGGCGATCTACCTCGTTTCGGATCCGGGGATCGCCTGCATCCTGACGGTGACCAACCAGACCGCGTACGCACTCCACAAGTACGGCAACGCGGCCCAGCGCTCGCTCGTGCCGGCCCTCATCGGCGAGACGGCCGACCCCACGTTCGGAGCGACGTGGTTCACGGAGCTTCAGGGGGGGAGCGACCTCGGCGCGAACCGGGTCGAGGCCCGCGAGGCGGAGGGACGCTGGAGGATCTCGGGCGACACGAAGTACTTCGCGAGCAACGCGGGGCTCGCCGACTTTGCCCTGGTCTCCGCGCGGCCCCGGGGGGCCGCGCCGGGCGCGAAGGGGCTCGGGCTCTTCCTCGTTCCCAGGATCGATGCGAAGGGACGCCGGAACTTCACTATCCGGAGATTGAAGGAGAAGAGCGCGACGATCAGCGTCCCAACGGGCGAGGTAGAGTTCCACGACGCGGAGGCCGAAGCGGTCGGCGACCTCAAGCAGGGGATCTACTACATCCTCGAGGACCTGATGGTCTCGCGTCTCTCGAACTCGTTCGGTGCCTTAGGAGTGGCCCGGAAGGCCTACCTCGAAGCATACTACTACGCCCAGAAGAGGAAGGCGTTCGACCGAGCGCTGATCGAGCACCCGCTCGTACAGCGCGACCTTCTCGACATGGAGGTGGCGATCGAGGGGGCGCTCGCCCTGGCCTTCCACGCGGTCGACGAGTTCGAGCGGTCCTGGCGAGAGGTCCCGCCGTACTCGAAGACCTACCATCATGCCCGTCTTCTCACGCACATCGCGAAGAACCTCACCGCCGATATGGCCGCCGAGACGACGAGGACCGCGATGGAGCTCATGGGGGGCCTCGGGTTCCTGGGAGAGTTCCCGGTGGAACGCTGGCACCGCGAGGCCCTCGTGCTCCCGATCTGGGAAGGCCCGAGCAATATCCAGGCCCTCGACCTCCTCGAGGTGATCGCGAAGAAGCAGGCCCACCGGACCCTCCTCGATGACCTTCGGGCCCGGGCGATGCGGGTGGGGAAGGAGCGAGAGATCGCCGAACGGGCCGTGCAACGGATCGAGAGGACGCTCACGGAGCTCGCGAGCTCGACGCCCGAGGCCGCGCAGTTCTCGGCGAAGGACACGCTCAACTCCCTCGGCCATGCCGTGGCGACGATCCTCCTGCTCGAGATCGGGAGCCGCCTCGGATCGCCCCGCTTCACCGAGGTCGGGGAGCTCTACGCGGCCCGCTTCGTCGATCGGCGGCCCTACCCGGCGCGAGCCCTGGTCGACGCCCGCACGATCTTCGGGATCGACGCGCCCCTCGCGCTCGCGGCGGTATGAGCGACGCGTTCACCGTCTTCGACATCCTCCGGCGGGCCAACGAACTGTTCCCGGACTCGGAGATCCGGTTCGGCGAGCACCGGCAGAGCTTTCATCGGACGTACGAGCGGGTGCTCCAGCTCTCCTCCGCGCTCTCGGAGATCGGGATCGGACGGGGGACCGTGTTCGGGGTCGCGGACTGGAACACCCCGCGGTTCGTCGAGCTGTTCTACGCGGCGGCGGAGACCGGCGCGGTGATCTATCCGGTGAACATCCGCCTTCCTCCCGAGCAGATCGCCCACACGATCCGTAGCGCGGGCGTCGAGTGGCTGTTTCTCTCCTCGGACTTCCTTCCTCTGGCGAAGTCCCTGCCCTCTCCGGAGAAGGTGGTCGCGCTCGACCCGGATCCGGACTTCCCGCGCACCTACGACGCGCTGCTCGCCGGCTCGCGGGGGCCTGCGCCCGAGGTCTCGGTCCGCGGGAGCGACCCGTACTCGATCCTGTTCACCTCGGGCACGACCGGTCTTCCGAAGGCCGTGCGGTATACGCACGAGAAGGTGCTCCACGGGGCCCTCAGCATCGCCTACCAGCTCGGCTTCTGGGACACGCCGGCGAAGCTCGGATCGGGCGACGTCATCTTCCCGTTCATCCCGTTCTACCACCTGTGGGCGTGGGGCAGCGTGTTCCACGCCCCGTACCTCGGCGCGCGGTACGTCCTCGGGGGCCGGTTCGACCCGGCCCGGGCGGTCCGGACGATCGCCGAGGAGAAGGTCACCTGGGTGAACGCCATCCCGACGATGATCCAGATGCTCCTCGCCGTCAGCTCCGGCACCGAGCTCGAGGGCCTCAAGGCCCTGGTCGGGGGCATGACGATCCCGTCCCGGCTTGCGCGGGCGATGACCGACGCCGGGATCCACTTCTCGACGATCTACGGCGGCACCGACATGCTCGCGACGTCGATCTCGATCCTGCCGACCGGCATCGAGATGCGGGACCCGGCGGACTACCTTCGGTCGACGACCCACGCCGTCCCGTTCGCCGAGGTGAAGATCGTTCGTCCGGACGGAGCGGTCGCCGCAACGGGCGAGATGGGGGAGCTCTGCCTCAGGGCTCCCTGGCTTCCGGGAGAGTACTACCAGGACCCGGAGAAGACCGCCTCCGCGTATGTCGACGGATGGTTCCACACCGGCGACTACGCCTTCGTGACCGCCGAGGGCGGGATACGGGTCGTCGACCGGGTGAAGGATGTGATCAAGAGCGGGGGAGAGTGGATCCCCAGCAGCCTCGTCGAATCGATCATCTCCGAGGTACCCGGCGTGGAGTCCGCGGCGGTGCTCGGCGCTCCGGACGAGAAGTGGGGCGAACGCCCCGTCGCGGCCGTCCAGCCGCGTCGCGGCGCCACGGTGGCCGAGGGCGAAATCCGGGCCCGTCTCGACCGGGCGGTCCACGAGGGGAAGATCCAGCGCTGGTGGGTCCCCGAGAAGGTCACGTTCGTCGACGAGCTGCCTCTGACGAGCACCGCCAAGGTCAACAAGGCGGCGCTTCGACGGCGGCTGTTCGAGAAGCCGTCACCGGATCCCGGCCGGTGAGGGGGCGGGGGCAGGTACCCCGCGGTTCGGGTTGGCGGAGGCGCCCGGCCCGTCATCTCGTCCCGGTATCGCCGTTCGCGGCCCCAAAGGATTTCTCTCCGTTTGCCTGAGCTCGCCCATGCAGTTTCCTTCGGCCGAGTGGGCTCAGGCGTACCGGGATGCGCTGAACGCGAACACGGCCTACCAGGAGGCGGCGCAGTCCTGGGTCGGGGACATCCTCCTTCTCATCCGTCCCAGCGACCCGAACGCGCCGGCCCCGGGGGTCCACCTCGTGCTCGCCCACGGCGAGTGCTCGGCCGCCACGTACCACCCTGACGCCCGGTCGGTGTCGAGCGAGTTCGTCTACGAGGGTCCGCCGGAGAGCTGGCAGCGCCTCATGCGCCACGAGGTCGACCCGGTGAAGGCGATCCTCGACGGGACGTTCCGGATCAAGGGCAACCTCGCGAAGATGATGCGGTTCACCCGCGCGGCGAAGGAGCTCGTGGAGACGGCCGCCCGGATCCCGGGGAGCCCGTAGGGTAGTTCCTCGGCGGCGATCGGTCCGTACCGGGCGCGTCGGTCTCAACCGGGCGACGCGGTGACCTTCGGGGCGGGGGCCATCGCCCCCTTGGGAGTCGCGGCCGCCGGGGGCGCGGCCGGATCCGGTCGTGAGACCGGAGCGGGCGGGGGACGGGGCGGGGGAGGGAGAAGCCGCTCCTTCAGGAACCCGACGAGGTATCCCCACGCTTCCTCGGCCTTCGCGAGGTCGTAGGCGGGGAGGTCCCGGGAGAGGAAGTGGTGACGGACCTCCGGGAGCACCCGGAAGTCGAACCGGGCCCCGGAGTCGTCGCGGACCCGGATCAGCTGCTCGCGCGCGCGCGCCGATGCGGGGTCGTTCGAGCCCCCGACATAGAGGAGCGGGGCGGTCACGAGCTTCGCGAGGTCCTTCGGCGTCACCGGCATCGGGTACGCGAGCGCGACGGCGGACAGCTGGGTCTCCTGGGCGGCGAGGGCGAGGGCCAGGCTTCCGCCGTAGGAGATCCCGAAGACGGCCGACTTCGTCGGGTCGACCATCTCGCCGCCCCGGAGGTACTCGAGGGCGTCCTGGTAGAGGCGGAGGAGCGTCCGCACGCGCTTCGAGGCGACCGGCACGCCGCCGCGGAGCCGGGCCCCGCTCGACATCGTCGCCTGGTCCAGGGCGCCGACACCCGCGGTCTTCACGGTGTCCGGCATCAGGACCTCGAACCCCTCTCGGGCGAACCGGATCCCCGCATCGAGGACGGTCGTGGTGAGGCCGTAGGCGTCGGGGGTCACGAGGACGATCGGATGGCGGACCTGCTTCGCGGGACGGAGCAGGATCCCCTGCGCCTTCCCTCCGGGCACGGCCGGGGACTCGAACCAGACCCGTTCGCTGCGGTAGAGCGGGACGGGGACGCCGGGCTTCTTGTCGGTCTTGATCCAGGTCTTGTTCAGGAAGTCGAGGACACACAGCTTGAACCGTTCCTTCGTGAGCACGATGACGGCCTGCCGGGTACCGCAGATGTCGCAGACCCCGACCACGCCGCTGCCGAACTCGACCTCGGGCAGGTCGAGGAGCTTGTCGTCGTCCCTCACGGTTGACCTCGGGAGTACCGGGTACGCTCGAGCGGTGCGCGCTTTTTAACGGTGGCGGCGCCGGCGTTCCTTCGGTGTCGGGGCGGGGCGCTCCGGGGCGAACCGCTCGAGGCGGGCGCGGTCGCGCGGAGAGAGGACCGTGACCCCTTCCGACCGCAGCCGCTCCCGCAGCGCCCGATCGGCCGTCACGACCCAGGCGTGCCGTCGGACCGCGAGGGCTTGGACCGCCGCGTCGCCCCTTCCGGGCCCGGTCAGCGTCGGGTAGCGGGAGGCGAGCGAACGGGATGCCACGGCCCCCTCGACCCCCCGCTCCGCGAGACGATCGAGCTCGCCCAGCACCGAGGTCGGTACGGCGAGGCGGGCCCCCGGGGAGATCCGGGCGACCTCGGCCTCGACCGGGAAGCGTTTCCGGGCGATCAGGAAGAGCGCGTTGGTGTCGAGGAGGACGAGCCGTCGCGCCGGGGTCCGACGGGCGCTAGGGGCGTCGGAGGGCGACCCCGAGGGCTTCGCGGTCGTACTCGGTCCCTCCCTTCCGCTCGCGGAGGACGTAGCGCTGGGCCTTCAGGTTCGCGGTCTTCGGGATCTCCTCGACGAACTCGAGATAGCGCGGGACCATGAAGAACGGCAGCTGCTCGACGCAGTACTCGAAGAGCTCCTTAGCGGTCGCCTCGGCTCCCGGCTTCAGCTGGACGAACGCCTTGACGTCCTCCTCGCCCAGGGGCGACGGGATCCCGACCACGACGGTCTCGAAGACCGCCGGATGGCGGTTCAGGGCCGACTCGACGTCGTAGGGGGCGAGGTTCTCCCCCCGCCGCCGGATGATGTCCTTCTTGCGGTCGACGAAGTAGTAGTACCCGTCCGCGTCGCGCGTCACGTAGTCGCCGGTGTGGAACCAGAGGTTGCGCCACGCCTCGACCGTCTTCTCCGGCTTGTTGAGGTAGCCGGAGAACATCGCGAACGGCGACCTCGGGCGGACGATGAGCTCCCCGCGGGTATCGGGCGGTACCGGGCGGTCGTCGTCGTCGACCACGTCGGCCTCGACGAACCCGAGCGGGGTGCCGACCGAGCCGACCCGGATGCGGTCGGGAGGGTTCATGAGGGTAGTGCACCCGCACTCGGTCATCCCGTACAGCTCCACGATCGTGAGGCCGAACCGACGTTCGAAGTCCGGCCAGATCGCCCGGGTCGCCCCGGCGGTGAGGGCCGTCCGGACCCGGTGCGTGGTGTCGGACGGCTTCGCGGGCTGCTTGAACAGCACGTTCACCATCGAGACGAGGAGCGAGACGTGGGTCGCGTCGAACCCGGCCGCCACGTCCCAGTAGGTCGAGGCGTGGAACCGCTCGTCGAACGCCGCCGTGAGGTCGTTGAGCAGGGCGGTGAGGAGCGTCATCTCCTGGGCGTTGCAGTGGAAGAGCGGGAGCGCGGTGAACAGGACCGATCCCGGGGAAAGCCGGCTCCTCCGCCCGATCTCCCGGGGAGTGATGATCTGCTTCTCGTGCGGGATGATCGCCCCCTTCGGGGGGCCGGTCGTCCCGCTCGTGTACATGATCGATACCGGGTCGCTCGGCCGGACCGCCGGCGTCGGCACGAGCGGCTCGTCCGACGGAAGGGACGCGAAGGACTCCGTCCCTCTCGGGAGCGGTTCGCTCGCGCCCCCGGGGTCCGCGATCCACTCGAGCCGGATGCGGAGGCCCTCCCGGAGGGGTTCGTAGGCCGGCCAGAGGCGCCGGTCGACGACGACCCCGACCGGTGCGCTGTCCGCGAGCTCGTAGCGAAGGATCTCGCCCTTGAGCGCGGTGTTGAGCGGAACGAGCGTCGCCCCGCGCTTCGCGGCGCCGAACCAGAGCAGCGGGAACTCCGGCGTGTTGAACAGCAGCGCGGCGACCCGGTCGCCGGCCTTCACGCCCGAGGCGGCGAGGCCGTTCGCGACCCGGTCGGTCTCGCGGTCGAGCTCCCGGTAGCCGATCGTGCGGTCGGCGAACCGCAGCGCCGGCCGGTCGGCGTTTTTGCGGGCCTTCTCCCGGACCAGGGTCGCGAGGTCGTGGTAGTCCTCGCCGGTCTCGAGCATCGGCTCGAGGAGACGCTCCCGCTCTTAAGGCCGGAGGGATTGTATCGGCTTGCCGGCCCCGTGGGCCGACGCGAAGCATGGCGCGCGAAGGCACAGCGAGGATGCGACGCCGGATCGATTACCGCCCGGGCGCCCCGATCCGGCCCGAGCTCGCCGCCGGAGTGATCCTCGTCCACCGCCGACGTCGGGACCTCTGCCTGCTCCATCACCGTGACGAGGACCGCTGGTGCCTGCCCAAGGGCCATGTGGACCCCGGCGAGTCGCTGCGCGACGCCGCCGTCCGCGAGACCCGGGAGGAGACCGGTTTCTCCCGGATCCGGCTCGGCCCCGAGGTCGGCGAGGTATCCTACCGGTTCTACCGTCCCGGCGAGCGCCATAACGTCTACAAGAGCGTGGTGTACTATCTCGCCAGCACCGCCGAGCGGGAGCCCCGACCCGAGACGCCGACGTTCGACCGCTGTGAATGGGTCGGGTTCCCCGCCGCCCTACGCCGGGTCCCGTTCGAGACCGACCGGGCGATGATCCGGGCCGCGCGCCGACGGCTCGCCCGGAAGGCCTGACCCGACGCAGATCCGAAACCCCAGGATCGGTCCGGAAGGGGTTCGGTGGGCCCCGGGGGCCTACCGGGAACGGAGCGGTTACGCTTCACTCCTCTCGCTGAGGGCCCTCCGCCGGGACCGGTGCGTGCGCCGGCTCCGTGGGAATGGGGGCGACAGGGGGGGCCATCACGCCGGGGGGAATGCCTCCGACCTCGTACCCGGCCATCGGACCTGTCGATCGATGCGAAGCCTTCCGCTGCGAGTAGGCGCTCCCTCGGACGACCCCAAGGGCCACGACCACGACCACGACCGCCACTGCTGCCACCGCAAGGCCGATCAGGAACCCGGCGAACCGCGGGTGCGCCGTGGTTCCGCTCGCGCCCGGGCCGAGGAGCATCTGGCTGGACTCCGCCTGAGCCTGGGCGACGCTCACCGGCTGGGCAAGCACGGTCCCCGAGGGGTTGGTGTCCGTGGTCGAGACGCCCGAGACCATGTCGACGCTGCCGCTGTTGATCGCACTGTTGTCCGCTCCGAAGCCGGTCCCCGCGGCCGTCAGCCGGGGCCCGTGCGGGCCCATGCTGAAGTAGAGCGCCTCCGCCGACAGGACGGTCGCCGAGCCCATGGAGTCGCCATCAAAGGCCTGGGCTGCCCCGCCAAAGAGATCGAAACCGTGCGGGAGGAAGACGAAGCCATCCCGGACATCCAGCGGACCCTGGATCGTCAGGACGACGCCCAGGCGGGCCATGTGGTCCGAAAAGCGGAGACCGGAGGTCCCCGCTTGGTACCCGCTCAGAAAGACGGGGAAGGTCCCGCTCAGGTTCCCGTCCCGGGAGGCCGACGCGGAGGAGGTCTGGCCGCTGAACGACGTGTGGGACCAGCTCCAGTCGAGCGCCCAGGCCGCCGAGGCGTTCGCCATGGCGGTCGCGTTCCACATCGAGACCCCAGTGAGGTTCCGCGGGACCAGCCCGAGGCTGGGGGTGAACGCGACGGAGGCGGAGGCGTTCCCCTGCACCGAGAGCGATGAGCTCGCGGTCGCCGTCCCCTCGGTGGCGTGGAACGACTGGTGGATCGAGGAGTTATCGAAGGCGGAGGCATTGACGACGCCGAGCGCCGCGAGCGGCTGCCCACCCGAGTAGACGACCGAGTCGTTCGTCACGTTCGCGAACGCCACGTCCTGCTCCTGCGCATGGTAGGAATACGTGAGGGTCAGGTACGGGCTCGTAAGGGACGCCACGACCGAGACCGCCATCGTGCGGTTGAGCTCGAGCGTCGCGTTGTCCGAGCTCGTCGGCGTCACATGGAAGATCGTGCACCACGCAAACGTCGCGTTCCAGCTCCGCGTCACGGTGCCGTTCGTCATCGAGTGATTCCACGAACCGCTCCCGCAGTACGCCCATGGGGAGGGGGCGTTCGCCGGGAGCGTGCTCGTCGTCGGCGTGGCGCTGGCGGCGCCCGAGAGCGCCGGAACCACGACGAACGCCAGGAGCAGCCCGAGGCCGATCGCGACCACTCCGCTCTTCGTTCCGCTCCGTTCCATCATGTTCGGTTCTCGCTGACGGGACTCTTTCCGTCGGGCCCCTATCGAGAGGTCGGCGACATAAGGGAGGGGTCCGAACCTCGGCGGGTCGGCTGGACCGCGTGCTACTGTATAGCACGGGACCCGTCTTCGGAGGCGTCGGTGCCTTCCGTCCCTGGCCCTCTCGGCCTGCGGACCGACCGTTCAGGGGATCCGGAACCGGGCCGTCTTCGCGAGAGCGATCGACTCCGGGTACCCGGCGTCCGCGTGCCGCGCGACCCCGATGCCGGGGTCGTTGTGCAGGGCGCGGCCGATCTTCCGGTCCGCGACGGGCGTCCCATCGGCCACGATCACGAGGCCGGCGTGGATCGCGTTCCCGATGCCGACCCCTCCGCCGTGGTGGACCGAGACCCATGTGGCTCCGCTGGCCACATTGAGGAGGGCGTTCAGGATCGGCCAGTCGGCGATCGCGTCTGACCCGTCGCGCATGGCCTCCGTCTCCCGGAACGGGCTCGCCACGCTGCCCGTGTCGTGATGATCGCGGCCGATCGCGATGGGGGCGGAGACCTCGCCGACGTGCACGAGGGTGTTCACGAGGTGGCCGAACCGTTCGCGCTCGCCGTAGCCCATGTAACAGATCCGTGCGGGAAGCCCCTGGAACTTGACCCGCTCGCCCGCGAGGCGGATCCACCGGCAGAGATGCTCGTTCGCGCGGAACTCGTCGAGGATCATTCGGTCGATGCGCTGGATGTCCTTCGGATCCCCGCTCAGCGCGAGCCAGCGGAACGGTCCGCTCCCGACCGCGAACAAGGGGCGGATGTACTTCGGCACATAGCCGGCGATGTCGAAGGCGTTCGTGACCCCCGCGTCGCGCGCCTGGGTACGGAAGTTGTTCCCGTAATCGAACGCCTTCGACCCGGCGCCGATCAGGTCGAGGATGGCGCGGGCCTCCACGGCGATCGACGCACGCACGCGGGCGAGATAGCCGGCGAGGTCGGCCGCGCGCGCCCGCTCGGCCTCCTCGACGGTCATCCCCTGAGGAATGTAACCGACGCGCAGGTCGTGGGCGGCCGTCTGGTCGCTCACGATGTCGGGGCGCACCCGGCGACGTACGGTCTCGGGGTAGACGTCGGCCGCGTTCGCACAGAGGCCGACCGACAGGGGCCGGCGCTCCGCGACCGCCCGGTGCACGAGCGCAAGCGCCTCGTCGAGGGAGTGCGCTTCCACGTCCAGATACCGATGGGCGAGCCGGCGCGTGAGCGCCTTCGGGTCCACGTCGACGATCAACCCGACGCCGCCGAGCATCGTCACGGCGAGCGGTTGCGCCCCGCCCATCTCGCCGAGGCCCGAGGTCAGCATCCAGCGTCCGGCGAGGTCGGCGGCGCCGAACTCGACCCGGGCGAGCGAGGCGAGGGTCTCGTAGGTCCCTTGCAGGATCCCCTGCGTTCCGATGTAGACCCAGCTGCCGGCGGTCATCTGGCCGAACATCGTGAGCCCGCGGCTCTCGAGGTCCCAGAAGATGTCGTCCGTCGCCCACCGGGGCACGATCATCGCGTTCGAGATCAGCACGCGCGGCGCCTCCGAGTGGGTCGGGAACACGCCCACGGGTTTCCCCGACTGGACCAGGAGGGTCTCCTCCTCCGAGAGCGACCGGAGGGTCGCCACGATCCGATCGAAAGACTCCCAGTCCCGGGCCGCCTTGCCGCGGCCCCCGTACACGATCAGGTGCGAGGGATCCCGGGCGACCTCGGGATCGAGGTTGTTCATGAGGAGACGCAGGGCGGCCTCCGTCGACCAGCTCCGGCAGCTTCGCTCGGACCCTCTCGGCGCCGTGATGTGCCGGTCCGCGACGAGTGTGCGCGCCATCGTACCGCGCACACGGAGCGCCCCTAAGAGATTCCGGGGCGGCCATCCCGTTCCGCCCCGGGTCCAGGGAGCGTCTTAAGAGCTCGATTCCGAATCCGTACGAGTGCGCCGCCGTAGCTCAGTCGGTAGAGCGGCTGATTTGTAATCAGCAGGTCGGGAGTTCGATCCTCTCCGGCGGCTGTCGGGCACCGACCGCGGGCCCGTGGCGGACGGCGGGCCTCTTCGGAGTCGGAGCCTTTACCCGTCCCGGTCGGTCTGCCCACGGCGTGGCGCCACCGGGGAGGACCTGGATCGGGTCGATCGTGATCGATTGCCGGAGGTTCGATGAGATGGTCGCCTTCTGGAAGGGGGCGCTCGGCTACGAGCAGCAGGGTCCCCGGGACGAGGGGTGGACCCTGCTCCGCGATCCTCAACGCTCCGGCCCGAACCTCGCGTTCCGGAGGGAGCCAGAGGCCCCCGGCCCCTACTGGTGGTTCCACCTCGACCTCTATTCCTCGGACCCGGTGGGCGAGGTGGCGCGGCTCGTCGGATTGGGAGCGACCGTACGGGAGCCGGCCCAGGACGACCACGACTTCGTCACGCTGGCCGACCCGGACGGGAACCTGTTCGACCTGGTGGCCACCCGGGGGTACTCCTTCGGTCAGCGCACGGACGGTTGATCGACCGGGGCTGCATCTCGAGGGGGCGTTTCGGTTCGGGGACGCCGGTTCCTGGTGGGTAGAGGGATCGAGGGGGAGGTCTGCCCTGGAGTGTCGGACCCGGCCCGCACGCTCGAGGGGAGGTCTCTCTGTTCGGGGGCCCCCGGCAGGCGCGCTCCCGGCCGTCAGCGGGAGTCGGTCGCCGGCCCGCTCGACGGGGTGAAGCCAAGTTCACTTCAGGTTCATCGGGCCAAATTCGCAGTTTGATACACATGCGACGGCGACGGTCCTGGCACCGGACCCGTCGACGAGGGGTCGCCGAGATCATCGGGGCGATCCTTCTCGTGGCCCTGACGATCGTCGCCGGCCTCATCCTTTGGACGTTCCGGATCAACACCCCTTCCGCGCCGCCGACGGTCGGGTTCGTGGCGCGCTCGGGATTGAGCTACCCCGTGTATGGGGACCCCAGCGACTGCCAGCCGCAGGGCAATTGGGTCTACCCACTCACGAGCGCGGAAAAGACTCCCTGGTCGAACGAGTGGTACCCGCAATGCTACACCGCGAACGGCGGAGGCAACTTCTCCACGATGAACGCGAGCGAGCTCATCGTCTCCACGGTCTCGACCACCGGGATCCCGCTCTCGCAGATCCAACTCACGTTCCTGTGCAACGGAGCCTACGCGCCGGCTCCGTACACGACCCAGAACACGACGGCGCTCGTGAGCGGGACGCTCGCGTCGATGACCTGGTTCCCCGGCTCGACCTCCCAGCCGGCCCCGAATGCCCCGTACCTGGGCTGGTGCGGAGGTTTCGACGCCGGCAATTGGTCGTACGTCCCCGGCCTCCAACCCGCCTATGGCTGGCTCTACAATCGCCTCGCGCTCTTCGTTCCCCTGACCCCGGGGAACCTGGTCCTCCAGGCGGGCGACACCTTCATCCTGTACCTCCACGACCCCCAGCCGCTCGGCTACCCCCTCGATTTCCTGTGCGTGTCGGCGAGCCTCGGGTTCTACCCGTCCTGGGTCTGCCCCTCAGGCTGGGGCCCGGTCCCGCACCTCGATTTCGACGACTTCCACGGGGCCCCCTACTGGTGCCAGCTGAGCGCCGCCGCGTGCACCATCCAGATCACCTACACGGGAAACCCCTCGACGGTCCTCGCGCAGATACCGGTGACCAACCTCCTCGGCCCGCGGAGCTCGTAGCGGGAGCCCCGATGTCGCGCCGCGGCGTCCACCGACCGTCCCGTGCGGGTCGTCCGGAGGGGTGAGCAAGCGCATGCGGAAGCTCGGGCGGCGCGAGTGGTGGGCGATCGTGGACGGGATCGCGGTGGCCGTCGTGGTCTCGCTCCTCGTCCTGATCGGGATCGGGTACCTCGTCCTGCCGTCGCCGGCCGCCGCGAAGGTGACCGTCACCGGGATCACCGTCCAGATCAACCAGGGGTCGACCTCCCACGGCACCGGGTGGTTCGGTCCCAGCACGCGCAATCTGACGGTGCAGGACGGGCTCCCCACGCAGGTCGGCCCGGGCCAGGTGCTCGCGCTCTCGCTGATCCTGCCGAACATGGACGACGTGAACCACACGATCGTCAGCGCGGTCGTGGCGGCGCCGTTCTCGCTCGACAAGACCGCCCCGACCCTGCCGGCGATGGTCGTGACCGGGAACGACGACTGGCTGCTCGTCGTGACCGTCGTGGCGCCTTCCGGCTCGGGCGGCGGGACCTACTCCATCAGCCTCACGCTCAACGCCGAGTAGCCAACATGGGCGGGATCCGGTCTGCACTACCTGCGGCGGCGGGCCGAGCCTAGGTGCCGGCGTACCCAGGTCCCCCCGATCACCCACGGGGGCTCGGGCCCGATCGGGTCGACCATGTCGGAACGGTACTTCTCGACCGCGCTCTCCACGACCTCGATCCCCAGGCCGGGCTTCTTCGGGATCGCGAACTCCCCGGAGTCGACCGCGTAGCCGCGGACGAGCGAGCGCTTCCACTCCGGCCAGCTCGCCTCAAAGCTCTCCTGGAGGAAGAACGTCGGAAGGGTCGCGTCCATCTGCAACGTCGCGGCGGTCTGCACGGGACCGAAGGCGTTGTGGTAGGCGACCGGGGCGCCGTAGGCCGCGGCGACCCCCGCGATCTCGCGTCCGTAGCTGAACCCGCCGGAGTTGGTGATGTCCGGCTGGAGGATGTCAACGAGCCCTCGCCGAAGGAAGCTCTCGAAGTCGGCGGCGGTGAGCAACCGCTCCCCGAGCGCCACCGGCGTGCGCACCGACCGGCGGAACTCCGCGAGCGCGTCCGAGAGCTCCGGGATCACGGGCTCTTCCATGAACCGAGGGTGGAATGCGTCGAGGGCCCGGCCGGCGCGCACGGCCGCCTCCGGCAGGAACCGACCGTGGTACTCGATCAGAAGATCGACCATCGCCCCGACCGCGCTCCGCACGGCCCCGACCCGGTCGATGGCCGCCTGGAGGCCCTCCGGCGAGAGGGTCCGGTACTGGTCCCCGAAGGGGTCGAACTTCAGCGCACGGAACCCCTGTCGCACCATCGCCTTCGCCTTTTCGGCGAACTCTTCGGGCGCGATCGCGTCGGAGTACCAGCCGTTCGAGTAGGCGCGGACCCGGTCACGGACCGCGCCGCCGAGGAGGGTCGCGATGGGGGTGCCGAGCTCCCGGCCGATGAGGTCGTGGCAGGCGATGTCCACCGCGGAGAGGGCACTGGTCGCCTCCATCGAGCGGGACCGATAGAACGAGTAGCGCTCGAACTCCCGCAGGCACGCCGCGTGCTCGGAAAGGTCGTGGCCGGCGTAGAACCGTCCGACCTCCCGGACGCTCTCCCGGACCGGGTGGGTCATGAGCGTCGTGGGGGCCTCCCCCCAGCCGACCGCGCCGTTCGAGGTCGTTACGCGGACCAGGATGACCGTCGAGCTCCAGGGAGAGGAGAGCTCGTCGGCCGGCGCGGCGACTTCGATCGGTTCCACCGACTGGATCTTCATGGACGACCTTGGCTACCAGACCCGGGGATGGCTCTTGACCGTTTGCGATGGCCCGCCACCGCCCCCCGCGCGCGGGCCGTCGGACTACGCGCCCGGCTTCGTGGCGAGCCGCTCGACGGCGCGCCGGACATGAGGACCTGGGAGGATTCCCTCGAGGACCTCCACGATCCGTCCGTCCGGCCCGAGGAAGAACGTCACGCGTTTCGCGATCCCGAGCAGCCCGAGCACCCCGTACCGTCGGGCGATCGCGCGGTCCCGGTCGGCGATCAGGGGGTACGGGATCCCGCACTTCTCGCGGAACGAGGCCTGGGTCTCGACGGTGTCCACGCTGACGCCCACGACGGCGATCCCGGCCTGCGAGAACTCAGCGTAGTGCTCGGTGAACCCCCGGGCCTCGGCCGTGCACCCGGGAGTGTTCGCCTTCGGGTAGAAGTACAGGACGACCGGACGCCCTTTCAGCGACGAGAGGGAGAACGTCGAGCCGTCCGCCGCCGCTCCCGTGAACTCCGGCGCCGAATCGCCCACCGCGAGCATGGACCGCAAGATGAACCGCGGTATTTCAGTCCTCAGAACGGATCCGTATCGCCCGGTGCGACGGCCCCGGACTCGATGCGGTCGATCTCCTCCGGGGTGAGAGGCCGAAGCCGGTCGAGGTCCAGGAACTGGGCCTGCCGCTCCGGCGGAAGCGCTGGCAGGAACACCGTTTCGACCCACGGTTTCGTCAGGAGGTACTGGACCGCCGCCTGGGCAAGAGTCCGTCCTCGGTGCTCGGTCAGGAAGCCGAGGGCGAGGACCGGGGCGAACTCCGCCTGGAGCTCCGGCAGACGGGTCGGACCGGCCCTCGGTCGCCGGTCGGACAGCCCCTCGGCGATGCGGGAGCCGTCGAGCCGCCCCGAGGCAAAGGGGTTCCGGACGAAGACCGAAACGGAGCGGCCGTCGACCGATGCGGAGATCGACGCCGCCCGAGCCCCCTCGAGCAGCGAGAGCTCGATCGAGAAGTGGGGCACCGGCTCGCTTCCGACCTCCGCCGGCGGGAGATCCTGCTCGCGGGTCGCCCGGAGCGACCAACCATCCAGCTCATGGTCCGTGACCCGGCGATGGAGGGCCGCGACCCGTTCGGGGATCCCCGTCGTGCCGGTGGACCAAGGCGGTACTTCGAGGAGGACCCGAGCCTGAGGCGGGAGCGAGTCGCGCACGGATCGGAGGGCCCCCGGTACCACGGGCACGACGGGGGTCCGGGCGAGCGACGGAGTCGAGCGACCGGCGGGGGCGGCGGGTGCCGGTTCTCGCTCCGTTCTCCCGAGCAGGACCGTGATCTCGGGAGACGGAGCCGGAAAGGCGGTCCGGAGGAGCGACACCGCCCGCCCGGGACTCCGGGCGGCCGCGAGATCGAACCGGGTGATCCCGTTCGCGTGCGCTCGACGCAGATGCTCCACGAGCGCACGATCTCCGGCGGGCCCGGTGCCCATGCTCGGATCGACGGTGATCCCAAGGCGGTCCGTGACCCGTTGGGATCGTGAGAGCTCGTTCGGACTCATGTGGGGGGGCGCGGCCGCCGGGGGCGGACCCGTATCGCGGGCGAGCCCTTCCCGGCGGAAAAGCATTGGTCGCGCCCGTCCTCGAGGCCCGCCGGGCAGAGGTTATGGACGGGGCGGCATGACCGACGGTCGTCGACCGCATCCATGCCCACCCTTCCTCTCACCGAGCGACTTCGGCCGAAGCACCTGAGGGACCTGGTCGGCAACCCCCGTGCGAAGTCGGAGCTCGCGGCCTGGGCCGAACGGTGGAGCTCGACCGAGCCCCCGGCCCGTCGCGCGGCCGTGCTCTCCGGTCCGGCCGGGGTCGGGAAGACCTCGGCGGCGATCGCGCTCGCCCGCGACCTCGGCTGGACACTGGTCGAGATGAACGCGTCGGAGGCCCGGAACGAGAGCGCGATCGAGCGCATCGCAGGCCGGGCATCGATCACCCACACGCTCGACCCGCGGAGCGTCGGAACCGGCCCCGCCCGGGCCCTCATCCTCCTCGACGAGGCCGACTGTCTCACCGGCCGGCTCGATGCGGGCGCGGCGCCCCGGCGGGAGCCGCCGCCCCTCCGGGAGTACCTGCGGGGGCGGTACGGTACGGTCGAGGCGCTGAACGCCGCCTACGGCCTTAAGCCCTCGGCGAAGCCGGCGCCGTTCGCCGACTGGGAGGCGGTCCCGAAGAGCCCGGGCCACTTCGCCTGGGCGCGGCTTCCCGCCGCGCGGCGGGACATCGAGGACTGGCGTTCCTCCCAGCGCACGACCGACCTCTCCGATCGCGGCGGCATGGCCGCGATCGCCCGCCTGGTCCGGGCGACGCGACAGCCGGTCGTTCTGACGGTGAACGACGAGCAGGTGCTGACCCGGTACTCGACCGTGTTCCGCACCGCGGTCGAGCGCGTCCGATTCTATCCGATCCGCGACGCGGAGATGCGCGCCCACCTGGATGCGGTCGCCCGGTCGGAGAAGATCCGGCTCGCCCCGGGCGCGCTCGATACCATCGTGCGGCGGGCGCAGGGGGACCTCCGGGCTGCCCTGAACGATCTCGACGCGGTCGCCCCCCTCGAGGCCGGGCCGTTGCAACTGAGCGTGCTCGGGTTCCGGGACCGGGGGAGCGACTTCGCCGCCTTCACCGAGGAGGCGCTCTCGGCCTCCCGGTTCTACCGGTCGGTCGAGGTGCAGGAACGGCTGGACGCCCCGCCGGACGACCTCCTTCCGTGGATCGAGGAGAACCTTCCGCACTTCGCCCCGGACCCCGGGCGTCGGGCCGCCGCGTTCGATGTGCTCGCCGTCGCCGAGCGGTTCCTCGGCCGGGCCCGTCGCGCGCGGGTCTGGAGCCAGTGGAGCTATGCGAGCGAGCTCCTCTCCGGAGGGGTCGGACTCGCGCTCCGCGACCGCCCGGCCGGACGAAGCGCCGGGGCCGCGTTCCCCCGGTTCCTCGGCGAGATGGGCCGCTCGCGCTCGCTCCGGGCGGTCCGGGACGGCATCCTGGCAAGGGTCGGAGAACGGCTCCATCTGTCCCAGGCGAAGTCGCGGGAGCTGGCCCTCCCCTTCCTCGAGAACCTGTTCCGCCCGGTCACCGGCCGTCGGGGGGCGGGGGCGGTACGGGAGGGTGCCCGACGTGTCGCCCAGGAGCTCGCGCTCACCCCGGAAGAGGTCGCGTTCCTGATGGACGCCCCGCCCGACTCGGCCGAGGTCCGTCGGATCCTCGAGGCGCCCGAACCGGAACCGGATACACGGGAACCCGCCTCCGAACCGGAACGCGAGCGCCCGGGACCGCCGGGGCGCCGCCAGCGCTCCCTCGCCGACTTCGGCGGGTGAGCGCCGCGCGCGCCGGGCGCGCGGGGGACCGTCTATTCGAGCTTCGCGGTCAGCGAGATCGCGACGTTGCCCTTGAGCGCGCCCGAGATCGGGCAGCCCTGGCTGGCGGCGGTCGCCGCCGACTGGAAGTCGGCCGCGGAGATGCCGGGGACCTTCCCCAAGACGTCGAGCTCCATCGTGGTGACCTTCCAGGCGTCGCCGACCTTGTCGAAGGTCGCCGTCGCCCGTACGCGGAGACGCTCGGGGGGGTGCTGCTGCCGACCGAGCCCGGCCGACAGCGCCATGGAAAAGCACGCCGCGTGGGCGGCGGCCAGGAGCTCCTCGGGGCTCGTCTTCCCGGCGGGCGCCTCGGTACGCGAGGCCCACGTCACCGCGACCTCGCCCAGGCCGCCGCTCGTTCCCTTCACGACCCCATGCCCGTGCGCGAGATCGTGCTCCCAGACCGCCTCCGCCGTGCGTTTCGCCGTCATCGGGCGCGCGAGAGACCGACGCGATTTAACGGGTATCCCGCGCGCGATCGAGAACCGTGGCCAAGGCTTTTGTCGAGTGCTCGCCCTAGCGGACCGTGGCGCTCGCGCTTCGGGACCTCCCACGGTATCTCGTGATCGCCGCGGCCTCGACGCTCCGGCTGGACATGCATCTCGATGCGCCGGCCTGTGAGATCGACATCTCCCTCGATAATCCGAAGCCGGGACGGTCGTTCGTGATGCTCATCGGCCACCCCGGGGGACCGATGGTACAGCGGGTCCGTCTGGCCGGGCGGGCTCGGATCTTCTTCGACCCGGAGTCGCCGGGGGACTACGTGCTCCTGCTCTCGAACCCGGACCGGGCGCCGATCGTCCTGAGGCTCCGGGCCCGGGGGGTCGGTGCTGTCGTCCGGGGCAAGAAAGCGCCCAAGCGAAAGCTCCGGGGACGGAGCCCTCGGGCGGCGCGGGGGGAGAGCGACCGGTCGGCCGCGGCCGATGTCCCGTCTCGTTCGGAAGGGGTCTAAGCGGCCCCGCCGGGCGCGCCCGGCTCCCGTCCGTCAGCGTTACCTTTACGAACGGCTCGCGCGGGCACCCGTGACCGGATTCCGACCGCGCCTCTCCCCCGTCACCGCCCGCGCCTGGCGGGCCCGGTGGGACCGTCAGCAGGACCGGCTGGTGCCCGACCGGTCGCGGCGTTTCGACCGGATCGCCTCGATGCTGGGCGGCGTGCTCGGCCCGCGGTTCCGGGCGCTCGACCTCGGGTGCGGCACCGGCTCGCTCTCCGAGCATATCCTTGCCGCGAACCTTCGGGCCCGCATGGTGGCCCTCGACTTCGATCCGGTGCTCCTCGCGCTCGGACGCACGGCGCTCGGGGATCTTGGGGGGCGGCTCACGTGGGCGGAAGCGGACCTACGGGAACGGGACTGGGCGTCCCGACTTCCTCCGGGTCGGTACGATGGGGCGGTCTCGAGCACCGCCCTCCACTGGCTCACCGAGGCGGAACTTTCCCGCACCTATGCGATCGTCGCCCGGCGGCTTCGGCCGGGCGGTCTCTTCCTCAACTCCGACCATCTCGCCTACGATCCCCGTTCGGTCCGGCTGACCCGGTGGGACCGGCGCCAGCGGCATCGTCTCCGCCCGGCCCCGTCCGCCCGGTCGGGAGAGACCTGGGCCGAGTGGTGGCGCGCGGCGCTCTCTGATCCCCGGCTCGCCGACGAGGCCGCCCTCCATCGCCTCCGGTTCCCCCGGGCCCATGTTCGGACCCCGACCCCCGACCTGGCCGGACACGTGCGTCTCCTGCGCCGGGCCGGGTTCCGGGAGGTCGAGGTCGTGTGGGCCGACGGCCCCGCCCGCATCCTCGCGGCGGTCCGGTGACGGACCGATCGGTGGGCCCTCCGAAGGATTGATGTCATGGGACGCTCCCCGGTCGCCTGCGGCCGAGGCGGAGGATTGGACCGGTGACCGAGATCGGGTTCTACGCCGCGGTGATCGTGAGCCTGTTCGCGATCGTCGACCCGATCGGGACCCTCCCGTTCTTCGTCGCCCTGACCGAGGGGTTCGAGGAAGAGGACCGGCGGATCATGTTGCGCCGGGCGATCATGGTCCTCGGCGGCCTGCTCGCGGTCTTCGCCCTGGTGGGACGGTTCGTCTTCGCCGCGTTCGGGCTCTCGCTCGCTGCGTTCGAGATCGCGGGCGGGATCCTCCTGTTCGTGATCGCCTACGACATGCTCCAGGGGGAGCTCGGGCGCACGCGGCTCTCGGCCGAGGACCGGGAGGAGGCGATCGCCCGCCGCGATGAGATCTCGGTGGTCCCGCTCGGGATCCCGCTCCTGGCCGGGCCCGGCGCCCTATCGACCGTGATGATCTATGAGGGGAACGCGGGGAGCGATCCGTATCTCATCGTCGCGACGTTCGTGGGGATCGCCGTCGTCACCGTGGCCGCGTACCTCATCCTGCGATTCGGCCAGAAGATCCTGCGCTCCCTCGGCCGGGTCGGCGTGATGGCGATGACCCGGGTGCTCGGTCTCCTGCTCGCCGCGGTCGGGGTGCAGTTCGTGATCAACGCGCTGTTCAGCCTGCACGTCCTCGGCTAGGCCGGGCGCGCCGCGGGCGGGCGGGACGGGCGCGCCTCGTGCCGGACGCCGCGGGACGCGGGGCGGCCGCGGCGCGGCCCTGGCGCGCCAGCACGACCGAGGAGGGCGTCCGGGGGTTCCGGTCGGCGGCCCAGACCCGCTCCCCGGCCCGGACCGGGACCGGGAGGTCGTTCTCGGCCGGCGGGAAACTGCACTCGTACTCCTCCGTGTAGGCGCAGTACGGGTTGAACGCGCGGTTGAAGTCGAGGTCGTAGCGGTCGGCCTCGTTGAGCTCGAGCGTGAGGTACCGGCCCGGTCCGTAGCTCTCCTCCCCGCTCGTCGTGTCGCGGAACGGCACGAAGACCGCGGTCCCGACCCCCTCGCCCGCATGGTAAACCCGAAGCCGCAGCGACCGTCCCCGGAGCTCGAAGGCAAGGTCCCCGAGATAGCGCATCACCGCCTGGTTGTCGCGGTTGGTCCGGAGGTACGTCTCCTCGGGGGACGCGACCCGTTCCAAGGTCGCGGTCACCCGGTAGGCCGGGTCGGGCGGATAGTACCGCAGCGCGTGGAACGGGACCCGGCCCGCGATGAACGGCGACTCCGGATGCCGGGCCATGAACTCGTCCTTCATCGCCCGCTCGGTCTCGAGCTCCCGGTGCCAAGGATCGGGGCGCGCCATCGCCGGCCCGAGCCGCGGCGCCGTTTAATGGTTCGCGGGCGCCGCGGCGCCGTCGTCGAAGAGGAGGATCATCTCCTCCTCGTCGAAGTAGGTGCCTCCGCGCTTCACGGCCCGGGGTCCGTGGCCCGACGGACGGAAACCGAACCGCTCGTAGAGCCGCCGCGCCCCCTCGTTGACCGAGAAGACCGAGAGGCGGACGACCTCGAACTTCTCCCGGGCCGCCGTGAGGGCGTGGCGCAGGAGGGCGGAGCCGACCCCCGTCCCCCGGTGGTCGGCGTGCACCAGGATCCCGAGCACGCCAACGTGGGCCTGCTCGGAGGTCGCGGTGGCCCCGAGGCGGTGGATCTCGCAGGAACCGACCGCATGGCCGTCGCGCTCCGCGACCGACCAGACCGCCTCCCCCATCAGGACCTTGCGGTACCCGCCGGCGAACCAGAGAACCTCATCGGCCAGGGAGGGACGCTCCTCGGAGTAGAGCGTGATCCCGATCGGGTCGCCCCGGTCCCGCTCCTCGTAGAGGTGGTAGTAGATCTCCCGCAGCTCGTCGAAATCGGTCCACACCACCTCCCGCACCCGAACGGGGGATGACCCGGTCACCGGGACGGCGGACACGGGAGCGCTTCAGGCGTAGCCGAACTGACGCTTCGCGAAGTCGCTCATCCGCTCGGGGGTCCAGGGAGGGTCCCACGTCATCTCGACCGTGGCCGACTTCACGTTCGGGACCTTCTCGATCGCCATCTTCACCTCTTCCGCAAGGATCCCCGCCACCGGGCAGCCGGGGGCGGTGAGGGTCATCTTGAGCGTGACCGCGTCCCCCGACCACTCGAAGCCGTAGATGAGGCCGAGATCGACGATGTTCATCGGGATCTCGGGGTCGTAGATCTGCTTCAGGTTCTCCGTGATCAGCCGCTCCCGGTCGGCGTAGGGCCCGGCCGCGCTCGGGACCGGCGCGCCTGCTGGGGGCGGGGCGGACGTTCCCGTCCCGGTGCCTTCGGGAGCGGTCGGCTCGCTCATCGAGGAGACCACCCGTCTCCCGCCTATAAGGGTGCGTCCCGGGTCAGTTACCCTCTCGATATCGGCGCCCCCAAACCGTTTGAACCGACCCATCGTCCCCGGGCCCCATGCGCGACGTGCACGCGGAGGCCCCGGCGCGGGGCCACCTGAGATTGCGGTCCGTCGGGGTCGCGGGCATCCGCAAGCCCTTGGTCGTCCAGCGAGCCGACCGCCAGGTCACGCTCGCCGTCACCTTCCGGGTCATGGTCGACCTCCCGTCTGGCCGCAAGGGGTCCGACCTCTCGCGGAACGCGGAGATCCTCGCCGAGGTCGTCGACTCGACCGTGACCCGGCCGGTCGACAGCCTCGAGTCGGCCTGCTCGTCGATCGCCCGGGAGCTGCTCGTCCGCCATGCCTACGCGACCGAGGCGTCGGTCGAGGCGTCGGCCGAGTACTTCCTGCGCAAGGGGGTCTCCGAGGAGAAGCGCAGCTACGAGGACTACCTATTGCTCGCCGAGGCCCGGGCGGTGCGGGAGCCCGACGGGGCGGTCCGGCTCTCTCGGGCCGTAGGCGCGGAGGCGGTCGGCATGACCGCCTGCCCCTGCGCGATGGAGACGTGCCGGGCCGAGCTCGTCCGCGAGCACCCCGATCTCGCCGGGCCCCAGTTCGCCGACCTCCCGATGATCTCCCACAACCAGCGCAACCGGACGCGGCTCGTCTTCGAGCTCGCCGACGCGGAGGAGGTGGAGGTCGACCGGGTGATCGAGGCGATCGAGGCCGCCCAGTCGAGCCCTACGTACGCGATCCTGAAGCGCGGGGACGAGGGGGCCGTCGTCCTCGACGCGCACCGCCACCCGAAGTTCGTGGAGGATGTGATCCGCGACCTGCTCGCGGGGGTCCCCGAGCGGTTCCCGGAGCTACCGGACTCGGCGGGGGTCCGGGCCAGCACGGTGAGCGAGGAGTCGATCCACAAGTACAACGTCGAGGCGTCACACCGGCTCACGATGGGGGAACTGCGCCGCCCGAACGGCGGCTAGACCCGAGAGGGAACCGTGCCGTACGCCTTTGACGCCCTCCGACGGCGGCCCGGCCGGTCGGCGACGACCGCGCTCGGGATCGGACTCGCCATCGGGCTCGTCGTGATGCTCCTCGCCCTGTCGAACGGGATCACGGCGAGCGCGACCGAGCTCGCGAACGCGAGCGGCGTCGACCTCATCGGGGCGAGCGCGAGCACGACCCTCAACATGCAGCAGTTCCCCCCGTTCGGGGACGCCCACTCGGTCGCGACCGAGGTCCCCCGGGTGGACGCGAACGTCGTGACGGCGAGCCCGTGGCTCGTGGGGAACCTCCTGTTCGGCAACGCCTCCCTCTGGGCGGCCGCGAACGCAAGCGCGGTACCGAGCGACTGGGGCACCACCCCGTCCGGCACCGTGGGCTGGATCCCCTCCGACACCGTGGGGCTCCAGACCCCGGCGCTCTACCGCGGTCCGGGCTTCACCGTGCCGGGGGACCCGCACTACGCGAACGGGAGCTACACCGGACCGTTGACGCACGCGATCGTGCTCGACCAGACCCTGGCGGCGGTCCTCGGCGTGACGAACGGGAGTCGGGTCTGGGCGAGCCCGGTGAGCCCGCCGTCGAACGCGGCGCTCGAAGGCTGGTACGCGAACGCGACCCCATTCGTCGTCGTCGGGATCTCCGGCCCGTACTTCCTCGTCCCGACGGCGACCCTCGCCTTCGTCTATCTTTCCGAGCTCCAGACGGTCCTCGGGAGCACGTACACCACGAACGACTACGCGTCGCTCCTTCTGATCCATCTGCACGACCCGACCACCGCCGCCGCCGACCAGGCCAAGATCCAGGCGGCCTTTCCGGGACTCTCCGTGTTCACGCTCTCCGACATCCTGGGAGCGATCCAGCACGTCGTGAACCTCTACCGTACGTTCGGCACCCTCGTCGGGCTCATCGGCGTGGTCGTGGCGGCGCTGTTCACGACCACCGTCCTCCAGATGTCGGTGGACGACCGGAGCCGCGAGCTCGCCCTCCTGCGTGCGATCGGCCATACGCGGAGCTCGATCGGCCTCACGGTGGTGGAGGAGGCGTTCCTCCTCGCGGGGATCGGGCTCGCGATCGGGATCCCGGTCGCCTACCTCGGAGCGAACGCGCTCAACCTGTTCCTCATCAGCCTCATCCCCGGCCTTCCGACCGCGTTCTCGTTCGTCGGCTTCGACGCGACCGTGATCCTGGACGGCGTGCTGATCGTGCTGGCCGTCGGGCTTCTCGCGGCCATCGCACCGGCGGCCCGCGCGATGCGGCTTCCCGTCGCCGAGGAGCTGAGGGCGCCATGAAGGAGCGGCGGCTCTCGCGCGGACGGGCGCTCCGGCACTCCCGGCTCCAGCTCGCGCTCGCGGTCGCCGCGATCGCCGCGGCCGTGTCCCTCCCCGTCGTCCTGATCAGCGTCGGGGGCGGGGTCTCCGCCCACGAGCTCGCGAACCTCCAGAGCGCGGGCTCGCAGATCGTGGTCAGCACCTCGGGCCTCCACAGCATCGCGCAGTCCCACACGCTGGCCCAGCAGATCCTCCGGATCGGTTCCGTCACTGCGGCCTCTCCCATCCTGAGCGTCGCGATCGACGCCTTCAATGCGACCGGGTCGGTCGACCCCGTGCTCGCCGAGGGGGTCATTCCGGCCGAGTTCCTTCCGACCGTGAGTCCGGTGGAGCGGGCCCTGTTCCCCTCGCCGCTTCCGCTCGGGGAGCCGACGGACCTCGTCCACTTCGACAATGGGACCTATGGCGGCCCGGCGAACTACAGCGTGATCATCTCGACGCCCTACGCGCAGCACGCGAACCTCACGGTCGGCGACCGGATCCTGCTCGCGCCGTCGCCGAACCCCGCCCTCGGGGTCGAATACAACATCACCGGGGTCTTCGGGGTGCCCCCGACCGTCATCGGTCCCACCGGGGCGTTCGCCGTGATGCTGCCGCTCTCCGACCTTCAGGTCCTGACCGGGTACGGGCCCGCCGCCACCTCCCCGGTCCCGGACGGATCCGACACGATCCAGGTCTCGGTGACCGGCGCGGCCGCGACCCATCCCGCGGCGCTCCAGAACGTGGTGGACGCGATCCAGCAACTGGTCCCGAAGTACTCGGTCTCCACCCTTTCCCAGCAGGTCCAGCAGCTCGAGGCGGCGAGCGGCGTCCTGACTGGGTTCTACGTGGCGCTCAGCTCCGTGGGCCTCACGATCGGCCTGCTCTTCCTCGCCCTCGTCCTCCTTCGCCGGGTCGAATCGGACCGACGATCGATCGGGATCCGCCGCGCGATCGGGCTCCCCGGGCGGATGATCGCGAGCGAGATCCTGCGCGCGGGCCTCGCGATCTCCGTGGCCGGGGCCCTGATCGGCATCCTGGTCGGCTGGGCGGTCGTCGAGGGGCTCGCGACGTGGGCGACGTCGACGGTCCAGGAGGCCGCCCAGCTCGCGATCTTCTCGCCGGTGGTCCTGACGGAGATCGCGCTCGGGGTGGCCGGCCTCTCGCTCCTCGCCGGCGCCCTTGCGGCCCGCTCGGCGCTTCGCCTGGAGATCGGGGAGGCGCTCCGGTGAACGGCCCCGAGTACCGGGTCCCCTCGGTCGAGCTCGCCGGGGTCACCCGGACGTACCTCGAGGGCACCGCCGAGGAGGTCCACGCCCTGCGGGGGATCGACCTCACGATCGGGAGCGGCGAGTTCGTCAGCGTCGAGGGGCCGAGCGGCTGCGGAAAGACGACGCTGCTCAACCTGCTCGGGCTCCTCGACGCGCCGACCGCAGGAGAGATCCGCTGGGACGGGCGCTCGGTCGGCGCGCTCACCGACCGGGCCCGCGCCCGCCTCCGCCTCGAGGGGGTCGGGTTCATCTTTCAGCGGTTCTACCTCCTGCCGACCTTGACCGCCCGCGAGAACGTCGAACTCCCGATGCGCGCCCTCCGCGTCCCCCGGGCCGACCGGGTCGAGCGGGCGCGCGAGCTACTCCGCGAGGTCGGTCTCACGGAGCGGGAGCGGTCGTACCCGCACCAGCTCTCCGGCGGCGAGGAGCAGCGGGTCGCCGTCGCCCGCGCGCTCGCGAACCGGCCGGGGCTCCTGCTCGCCGACGAGCCGACCGGCGAGCTCGACAGCGGGAACACGCGGGCGATCCTCGACCTGCTCGTTCGGGTCCGCGAGGCGCGGAAGGCGACCCTGATCCTGGTGAGCCACAATCCTGAGGTCGCCGCCCGCGCCGGCCGCCACCTCACGATGCGGGACGGGGCGGTCGCCCGAGATCTCCGGGAGGCGTGAGCGCCGTTGGCGCGTATCGCGATCCTCCTCAACGACCGCTGCCACCCGAAGGAGTGCCAGTGGGAGTGCCAGTCGTACTGCCCGCCGGTCCGGATGGGCCAGGAGTGCATCATCGAGGGTCCGACGGGCAAGCCGATCATCAGCGAGACCCTGTGCATCGGATGCGGGATCTGCGTCCACAAGTGCCCGTTCGACGCGATCAAGATCCTCAACACCCCCGAGGCGGACGAGTCGGAGATCGTCCACCGGTACGGCTACAACGGCTTCCGTCTCTACCGCCTGCCGATCCCGCCGGCCCAGGGGATCACGGGCCTCCTCGGTCCGAACGGCACGGGCAAGTCGACGGCGCTCCGGCTGCTCGCGGGGGTCGAGGTGCCGAACCTCGGCAACTACGACGCGCCGGCCGACTGGTCGAAGGTCCTCGAGCACTACCGGGGGACGGCGCTGCGGGCGCACTTCGACCGGATCGCGAAGGGCGAGCTCCGCAGCGTCGTCAAGCCGCAGTACGTCGACCGGATCGCCGAGGAGCCGGTCACGGTCGGGGAGTTCGTCGCGGCCGGAGGTCCGGGCGGCGCCCGGGTCCTCGAGGAGGTCGGGCTCGCCGCCGCGGCCGGCCGTCCGCTCGGCGAGCTCTCGGGGGGCCACCTCCAGCTCGCGGCGATCGCCCGGGCCCTCGCCACGGACGCCGACCTCTACCTGATCGACGAGCCGTCGAGCTATCTCGACATCATCCATCGGCTGCGCGTCGCCCGGATCCTGCGCCGCCTCGGCGCGACCAAGAGCGTTCTCGTCGTGGAGCACGACCTCGGGCTCCTCGACTACCTCGCCGACACGGCCCACCTCCTCTACGGCGAGGCGGCCGCCTTCGGCGTCATCAGCCACCCGATCCCCATGCGGACCGCGATCAACACGTATCTTTCGGGCTACCTCAAGGACGAGAACGTCCGGTTCCGCCCCGAGCCGGTGCGGTTCGTCGCGCATCCGCCGAAGACGGCCTCCCGGGCGAACGTCCGGGTCGCCTTCCCGGCCCTCGAGAAGGAGTTCCCCCGGTTCCGTCTCTCCGTGGGGGAGGGGACGCTCGCGAAGGGCGAGACGGTCGGCATCGTCGGCCCGAACGCCACCGGTAAGACGACGTTCGTCCGGATGCTCGCCGGGGTCGAGCCGCCGACCCGCGGCACCCCGCCCGAGGGCGTCACGGTGAGCTACAAGCCCCAGTACCTCCGCGCGACGCAACCCGCGAGCCTCCGGGAGCGGATGGAGGCGCTCGCGAACGACCCGACGTTCGACGCGAAGCTCTTCGAGCGCGAGCTCGTCCCCGGTCTCCACCTCGACGGGATCCTGGACGTCGCCCTCCCGGACCTCTCGGGGGGGGAGCTCCAGCGGGCCGCCGTCGCCCTCGCCCTCGCCCGGCCCGCGACGCTCTACCTGCTCGACGAGCCGTCCGCCTACCTCGACGCCGACGAACGGATGGCGATGGCCCGCCTCCTTCGGCGGCAGGTCGAGCGTCAGGCGGTGACCGCGCTCGTCGTCGACCACGATGTCTACTTCCTCGACCTCGCCTGCGACGCGCTGATGGTCTTCCGTACCGAGGACGAGGCGATGACCCGCGGACGGGGCGACGGGCCGTTCCCGATGCGGGAGGGGATGAACCGGCTCCTCCGGACGGTCGACATCACCTACCGCCGCGACGCGGAGACCCTGCGACCGCGGATCAACCGCGAGGGCTCGGCGCTCGACCGGGAGCAGCGGGAGAAGGGCGAGTACTACTACGAGGCGGTCGCGTAGCCGCGGCCGCCGGCGCCCCCGGTCGCTGTCCTCGGGAGAGCCGCGTCCCGGTGCGAATTCTATGTATAGGGTCGTCCCGGTCGGACTCCCGGGTGAGGGGGGTCGGTAGCACGTCGGCCCAGGCTCCGGGTCCGTCCCCTGCTCCCTCCCCGGTGCGCTCGCAGGGGGGTGGGCACGTCGACCGGGAGGGCCGGTTCCATGCCTGGGGGCAGCTCTCGGTCACGATCGTCGCGGCGTACATCGTCCTGTTCCTCGTGGTCCTGGCCGTCTTCCGCTACGAGGCGGGGTCGGCCGCGTGGTGGACGCCGTGGCTGCTCACGGTCCTCATCCTCGGCTCGCTCGCCCGGTACCTGACGACCCACTATCGGATCGACGACAGCCGCCTGCACGCGAGCCGGCTGCTCGGGGGCCAGACGATCCTCCTCGAGGAGGTGCGCCGGATCGAGTACGCGAGGATCCGGGACCTCTCCCCGACCGGTTTCTTCGGTTCGTGGGGATGGCGGGGGCGGATGTGGAGCCCGATCGTCGGGCGGTTCGACGCGATCTACACCGACCCGGTGCGGGGGCTTCTGATCACCGCGGGGGAGCACCCGATCTACGTTTCGCCGCGGGACGTGGAGGGGTTCGCGCGGGAGCTTTCCCGACGCGTACGGTCGTACACGGGCCGGCTCGCGGCGGATGTCGGCGATCCGCTCGGCTCCCTGAACGTGATCGAGGGAGCGTAGCGCCGGCCGATCGGTCCGGCGGATCTCGCGTCGTCAGTACCGGGCGACCGTCGGATCGACGCGGTCGGACCAGGCGTTGATGCCGCCCTTCAGGTTGCGGACGTGCTGGAAACCGAGGTCGAGGAGGAGCCGGGTCGACTGCGCCGACCGGGCGCCCGACGAACAGACGAGCACGACCTCGCGGGCCCGGGTGATCTCGTCGACGCGCTCGGCGAGCTCCGCGCGCGGGATCAGCACGGCGCCCGGGATCGCCGAGATCGCGAGCTCCTGGGGCTCCCGAACGTCCACCACGAGCGGCGGGTCGTCGCCCTTGAGCGCGGCGGCGAGCTCTTCGGGCTCGATCGTCGGCACCCCCCCGGCGCCGGCCGCCTCCTCCCCCGCGCCGGGGACGCCGCAGAACGCCGGATAGTCGATCAGGCCCTTCTGGGTCGCCTCGGCCGAGCAGAGGACGCAGTGGGGGTTCTTGCGGAGCGTGAGCTCCCGGAACGTGAGACCGAGTGCGTCGAACAGGAGGAGACGACCGATCAGCGGATCGCCCTGGCCGAGCAGGAGCTTCACCGTCTCGGTCGCCTGCAGGACGCCCACGAGCCCGGGCAGGACACCGAGGACCCCGGCCTCCGCGCACGACGGGACGAGGTCCGCCGGCGGCGGCTCTGGGTACAGGCAGCGGTAGCATGGCCCCCGCCGGGCGTCGAAGACGCTCACCTGTCCCTCGAACCGGTAGATCGATCCGTAGACGTTCGGCTTCCCGAGGAGCACCGCTGCGTCGTTCACGAGGTAGCGGGTCGGGAAGTTGTCGGTCCCGTCCACGACCACATCGTACGGCCGCAGGATCTCGAGGGCGTTGTCGGCGGTGAGGCGCTCCTCGTGGGGGATGACCCGGACCCCGGGGTTCAGCGCCTCGAGCCGCTCCTTCGCGGCCAGGAGCTTCGGCCGGCCGACGTCCCGGGTCGTGTAGAGGACCTGGCGCTGGAGGTTCGAGAGGTCGACCGCGTCGAACTCCACGAGGCCGAGCGTGCCGACCCCGGCGGCGGCGAGGTAGAGGGCCGCGGGCGAGCCCAACCCTCCGGCCCCCACGAGGAGAACCTTGGCATGCTTGAGCCTCCGCTGGCCCACGACTCCCACCTCCGGCAACAGAAGGTGGCGGCTGTACCGCCGCAGCTCCTCCGAGGAGAAGCGCTCGGGCGGCTCAGGGGCGGAACCGCTCCGGTCGAGCCCGGCCGGGCTCGGGGGGGCCGCGGTGGAACCCCCGGCGATCGCCGGGACGATCGACACGACGTCGCCTTCCCGCACCGGGGTCGCCTCCCGCTCGAGGTAGCGGACATCCTCGTCGTTGAGATAGACGGTCACGAAGCTGCGGAGCCGACCGTCGGGGGTGAATAGGTGGCGGCGGAGCTCCGGGTGCTCGTGCGTGAGCTCCTCGACGAGCCCGCCGACCGTTGTCGCCTCGAGCGCCAGCTCGGCCTTGCCGCCGGTGAACGTGCGCAGAGGGGTCGGGACCTTGACCGTAGCCTTCGACATTTCGCCGTACTCCTGCGGTGCCGCTCTTAGCGGCTCGCTAACCCCCGGGCCACCGGGACTCCCGCCGGTGGGGCGGTTTCCGTAACGAGAGGGACCTCCGAGAACGTGCCCGAATCGGGGTCGAGCTCGAACGCCCGGGTATCCCCGACCGCCTTCTCGGTGACGCCGAGGACGATGTAGGTGTACCACGGCCAAGCGTGGTCCTGGTCGTACTGCGACGGGCGCGCCGGGTGGTCGGGATGCGAGTGATAGAACCCTGCGACGACCCGCCCGGACGGCTCGAGCGTATGCTCCAGGGCCCGGAGCTCGCCGGGTCGGACGAGGAACCGCCGGCGCCGTTCCCCCTCGAACTCGTTCGGGACCGGGACGACGTCGAGGATGGTCCGGAGCTGCGACGGGTCCGACGGATCGGGTTCCGCGATGAGGAATCCGCAGCACTCCTCCGGATAGGCGCGGCGGGCGTGCTCGGCCATCGCCGCCTTCAGCGCCCCCGATACCGCGATCGACCTCATGCGTCCTCCGCCGGGGCCGGGCCGTGCCCCGCATCGGGCAGGACCGTGACGATCACCGCGCCTGGCGCGGTGAGCCCGACGCCGATAGAGGCCGAGACCGCCGCCGCGGCCGACATCCCCACCTCGAGCCCCTCGAGGCGGGCGAGCCGCCCGCGCATCGTCTCGGCCTCCTCGGTCTCCACCCGAACCGTGCGGTCGACGATGCGCTCGTCGTAGGTCGACGGGCGCAGGGCGGTCGGCAGGTGCTTCAGGCCCTCGAGGCCGTGCATCGGGCCCGCGGGCTCCACGCCGACCACCGCGAGCGAGGCGCGCTGCTCCTTGAGGTAGCGGCCGGTCCCCGTGATGGTCCCGCCGGTCCCGACGCCCGCCACGAAATGCGTTACGCGGCCGCCGCTCTGGTGCCAGATCTCCGGACCCGTCGAGGCGTAGTGGGCATCCGGGTTGGCCGGGTTGTTGTACTGGTCGGAGTAGAAGTAGTGCAGGGGGTCCTCGGTGGCGCGCCGTCGGGCCTCGCGCTGCGAACCGTCGGTCGACTCGAGCGGGTCGGTGAAGACGAGACGGGCCCCGAAGGCCCGCAGTCGCTCTAGCTGGCTCGGATGGGCATTGCGCGGAAGTACGATCTCGACCCCGAACCCGAGCCGGGCCCCGAGCATGGCGTACGCCACCGCCGTGTTCCCACTGGAGGCGTCGATCAGCGTCCGGCCCGCGTCGAGCCGGCCCTCCGCGATCGCCTGTCGGACGATCCCGAACGCCGCCCGATCCTTGACCGAGCCGGTAGGGTTCAGGAACTCCGCCTTGGCCCAGAGCTCGAACTCGCCGCCCGCGGACTCGACCAACCGTGACAGCGGCACGAGGGGAGTCCCCCCGACCGAGCGCAGGAACGGGTCATCGACCCGGAGCGGACGGGCCGCCGGCCCGCTCCCGGCGTCGACGCCCGGGCCGAGCATGCGGGGATCCGTAGCCACCATCGAACCCTCCCAGACCCCGTGTCGCGCGATCGAACCCTCGGGACTACTCGGCGTGAGCACCGCCATACGACGGTCGACGCGCGGTCGGCTTCGCTTCCGGCGGCGCGAAGGAGGACGGGACACCGGCGAGCAGCGGCACGAGGTGCGTGCACCGGAAGCCGCCGCGGCCGATCGAGTCCTGGAGGTCGACCCCGACCTGTCCGAGCAGCGATTCGGTGAGATGCTTATCGAAGACGTCGCAGAGCAGGTACGGATGCGACAGCGCGCTGTGCCGGAAGACGCAGTTCGTGCGGATGACGCGGAGCGTCCCGTCGTCCATCTTCTCGGCGGTGCACCGGAAGCCGAGGCGGTTCAGCGCCGCGACGAGGTTCCGGACGCGTGCCTCGGGCGTGCCGCCCTTCGGGATCTCCTTCGCCACGACGGCGGCCATGCGGCGCGCCGACTGCGCGAAGAGCGCGCTCACGTACCCCTCCCCCTCGCGGTCGAGGAGCTCGTTGACGACCGTGTCGAGGATGAGGTCGTACTTCTTCGGGAAGAGGTCCTGGCCGAGACTGGTCAGGGTGTAACGCTTGCGCGGACGCCCGACCCCTTCCCGACGGAACGTGGCCGAGACGAGTCCCCGCTCCTCCATCCGGTCGAGATGACCGCGGGCCGCGCTCTCCTGGATCCCGAACTTCTGCGCGAGGTCCTTCGCCGTGCGGGGAGCGACGGCGAGCTCCTCGAGGATCTGGCCCCGTGTGCCTTCCAGCAGCTCCTCCGATGCGACCGTCATCGCCGACCGTACTCCCGGACCGAAGGGTCCTCGAAATTTACACACCACGCCATGCTTAAATAACGGTATCGGCTCGTATGGGACCGATGACGGAGCCCAGCGCACCGAAGCAGCACTCCCTCGTGGTCGAGGACTTCCACGCGGAGGTCGCCGGCAAGGAGATCCTCCGGGGGGTCAACCTGACCCTCAAGAGCGGGGAACTGACCGCGCTGATGGGCCCGAACGGATCCGGCAAGAGCACCCTCGCCTACGCCCTCATGGGACACCCGAAGTACAAGGTGACCCGCGGACGGGCGCTCCTCGACGGGCAGGACCTCCTCGCGCTGAGCGTCGACAAGCGGGCCCGGGCGGGCCTCTTCCTCGGGTTCCAGTATCCGCAGGAGATCTCCGGCCTCTCCCTCTCGAAGTTCCTCTGGACCTCCTACATGCAGAGCCACACCGCCGAGACGGCGGACACCGCCGCGTACGACCGGGAGCTGCAGACGCACCTCGGGTTCCTCGGGATGGATTCGGCGCTGCTGAAGCGGTCCCTCAACGAGGGGTTCTCGGGCGGGGAGAAGAAGCGCGTAGAGGTCCTCCAGATGGCGACGCTCCACCCGATCTTTGCGATCCTCGACGAGCCGGACTCCGGTCTCGACATCGACGCGGTGCGCGCCGTCGGGGAGACGGTCGCGAAGCTGCACCGGCCCGACGCGGGGATCCTGTTGATCACGCACTACCAGCGGATCCTGAAGTACGTGAAGCCGGACCGCGTGCACGTCATGGTCGACGGCGTCATCGCCCGGTCGGGCGGGCGCGAGCTCGCCGAAGAGCTCGAAGCGAAGGGGTACGACTTCGTTCGGCCGGCTCAAGCGACTGCCTAAGTACGCGGCGGAGGCTCTCTCGCGCTCCGAGAGAGGCAGAGCGATGGACGTGGGACGCATCCGGAAGGACTTTCCGCTCCTCGAGCGCACCACGACGGACGGGCGGCCGCTCGTCTACCTCGATTCGGCGGCGACCTCGCAGAAGCCGCGGTCGGTCATCGAGGCCGAGGCGCGCTTCTACGAGCACACGAACGCGAACGTGCGGCGCGGGGTCTACGCCCTCAGCCAGGAGGCGGACGACGCCTTCGAGGCGGCGCGCGGACGCGTCGCCCGATTTCTCCACGCCCGGTCCCCCTCGGAGATCGTGTTCCTGCGCGGGACGACCGAGGCGATCAACGTGGTCGCCCGGAGCCTGGGCCGCTCGAGGCTCGCGAAGGGCGACCGGGTCATCTCCACGGTGATGGAGCACCACTCGAACATCATCCCCTGGCATTTCCTGCGCGAGGATTCCGGCATCGACCTCGAGTTCGTCGGCGTCGATGACGACGGGACGCTTCGGCTTGACGAGCTCGACCGTCTCCTCGACAAGCGCACGAAGGTCGTGACGGTCACGCACGTCTCGAACGTGCTCGGAACGGTGAACCCGATCCGCGAGATCGCCGATCGGGCGCATGCGGTCGGGGCGCTCGTGTTCGTCGACGCGGCCCAGTCCGCCCCGCATCTTCCGATCGACGTCGAACGGCTCGGCGCCGACCTCCTCGCGTTCTCCGGTCACAAGACGCTCGGTCCGATGGGGATCGGGGCCCTCTGGGGCCGGGCGTCGCTCCTCGCCGAGCTTCCCCCGGCGCTGGGTGGCGGCGAGATGATCCGCGAGGTCCATCTCGATCGCGTCTCGTACGCCGAGGCACCGGCAAAGTTCGAGGCCGGCACCCCGAACGTGGGGGGCGCGGTAGGGCTTGCCGCGGCCCTCGACTACCTCGAAGGGATCGGTTGGGAAGAGATCGCGGCGCACGAGCACCGTCTCCAGGAGCTCGCGCTTCGCCTGGCCCATGAGACCCTCGAGGGCGAGATATCGATCGTCGGTCCAGAGTCACCGGCCGACCGGGTGGCGGTCCTCGCCTTCTGGTTGCGCGGCGCTCACCCCCACGACATCGCGAGCCTTCTCGATGCCCGAGGGATCTGCATCCGCGCCGGCCACCACTGCGCCCAGCCACTGATGGAGCGACTGGGGGTATCGGCCCTGACGCGGGCGAGCCCGTACATCTACAACACCGAGGAGGAGGTCCGGCAGCTGTTCGACGGTCTCATCGAGATCTCCCGGATGTTCCGGCCTCGCCCCACATCCGCCGCGCGGGCGTCCTAGGTCGGCTTTGCATACGGCACCGTCGCGGGGCCACACGGCCCGGCCGGCCGCCATCACCCACGTTGTAGCCTCTCGGAGCACGCCTTATTTAAATACATCAATGTGATGGAATTATTCGAGGTCGATATGGCTCAGGCGGGCGAGATCACTCCTCTCGATTACACGCGGTACGACTTCAAAAATCCCGAAACGTACCGACTGCGGATCCCGAAGGGTCTGAGCCGCGACGTCGTCACGCAGATCTCGAAGTTCAAGGACGAGCCGACGTGGATGCTCGAGTACCGGCTTCGGGCGTACGATCATTTCGTCGAACGCCCAATGCCCGACTGGGGCCCCGACCTTGGTGATATCGACTTCGACTCCTACACGTACTACGCGAACCCGCTGCTCGAGGGCGAGACGAAGCGGAAGTGGGAGGACCTTCCCGACGACATCAAGAACACGTTCGAGAAGCTCGGCATCCCGAAGGCCGAGCGCGAGTACTTCGGCGGGGTCGGCGCCCAGTACGACAGCGGTACGGTCTACCACAAGATCCGCGAGGACCTCGTCAAGAAGGGCGTCGTCTTTTGCGACACCGACACCGCGGTGAAGGAGCACCCCGACATCGTCCGCAAGTACTTCGGGAAGATCGTCCCGTACAACGACAACAAGTTCTCGGCGCTCAACAGCGCGGTCTGGTCCGGCGGCAGCTTCGTTTACGTTCCGCCCGGGGTCGACGCGGGCATCCCCCTCCAGGCGTACTTCCGTATCAACGCGAAGAACGTGGGGCAGTTCGAGCGTACCCTGATCATCGCCGACCAGGGCGCGAAGGTGCACTATATTGAGGGATGTGGTCCCGCCGGCGAAGAGATTCTGGTCGGCGACCGGGTAACCCCTATCGAACAGATCGCCGTGGGCCAGCGGGTCCTCAATAGCGACGGTGTCGAGACAACTGTTGAGAAGACCATGGTTCGCCGGTACGACGGCGATCTCGTTGGAGTCCACCCTGCTTCGCCCGGGAACGCGTTCCAACTCACGCCCGAGCACCCGGTTCTCTGCATTCCTCGTCGGAAGGTGTCCAAGGGTCAGTATGGGTTCCAGAGCTACGATATTCTAGATCATGAGAGGATACAGACCATCACACCCGAGTTCGTGCCTGCGGGTGAACTGCACCCGGGCGACTTCCTTGTCTACCCGATCAATAAGACGACGCGCGATGACTCGTCGTTTACCGATGCCACGATGGTCGTGCTCGGGTACTATCTTGCCGAGGGTTGTGTCCAGCTGATTAACGAGTGTAAGGCCGTCACGTTCACCTTCCACATCGACGAGACCGAGTACGTTGAGGAACTCAGCAAGGCGATCACGGAACTCACGGGAAAGGTTCCGTGGAAGAACCCGCAGCCGGAGCGCCATGCTGTCACCGTAGGTGTGTATTCTGAGGCGCTCTACGAACGCTGCCTAGAGCATGCCGGAAAGTACGCCGAAGCGAAGGCGCTCAGCAAGGCGGTGATGGATCTCCCTCCTGCGAAGCAGAGGTCCCTGCTCCGATGCTACTACAACGGCGACGGAAACGTCTCGCAGATGCACGGGACCGTCCTTCGGGTCATGACCGTGTCACGGCAGCTGGCGTTCCAGGTCCAGGAACTTCAGGCGCGCCAAGGTTTCTTCGCCACGATTCGCATCCGCGAGCCGTTCGAAGAAACGATGAAGGACGGACGCAGGATCTCTCACCGTCGGATGTATACCATCTACCACCGGCCAAACCGGCATGTTCGGACGGTCATTCGCCGGGGCGATTCCTTCTTGGTCCCGATCCGAGAAATGTCTTGGACGCCTTACCACGGTGATGTCTACAACTTCCACGTCGCTGGTGAGAACAACACCTACCTCGTCAAGGGGTTCTCGGTGCACAACTGCACCGCGCCCATCTACTCGACCGATTCGCTCCACGCGGCCGTGGTGGAGGTCGTCGCCGAGCCTCACGCCAAGGTTCGGTACACGACCGTGCAGAACTGGTCGAAGAACGTGTACAACCTCGTAACAAAGCGGGCCGTCGCCTACGAGGACGCCCTCGTCGAGTGGGTCGACGGGAACATGGGCTCGAAGGTGACGATGAAGTATCCGTCGGTCTACCTCCGGGGCCGCCGGGCACGCGCCGACATCCTGTCGGTGGCGTTTGCGAGCCAGGGCCAGATCATCGACTCGGGGGCCAAGGCGGTGCATTCTGCCCCGGACACCTCGAGCAAGATCATCTCGAAGTCGATCGCCATCCGTGGTGGCCAGACAAGCTACCGCGGTCTCCTCCACGTGGCGCCGGGAGCGACGGGCGTGAAGGCCGCCGTCCGATGCGACGCGCTCCTCCCTGATGAGAGCGGACGCTCCGACACGTACCCGTACAACGAGATCCACGAGGAGGACGCGACGATCACCCACGAGGCGGTCGTCGGGAAGATCGGCGAGGAGCAGATCTTCTACCTCATGAGCCGGGGCCTCTCCGAGTCGGATGCGATCCATCTGATCCTCATGGGATTCCTCGCCGAGTTCTCGAAGGAGCTCCCCGTCGACTACGCCCTCGAGCTCAACCGCCTGATCCAGCTCGAGATGGCCGGCGCGGTCGGGTAGACGTTCCCCGATCCGGGTGCGGCACGCGCCCCCGCGCGACCCTGCCTCCCAGAAGGGGACCGGGCCGGGATCGCGCCCGACTATCGGTGCTGGGGGACGCGAGGGACGTCCGTGTGCGACTTCACGAGGTCGATCGTCGCGAGCAGCGTGGCGTAGGCGAGGTTCGCCCGTCGGATCAGGACCGCGGGATCGGTCGACCCTTCCCGCCGGATCTCGTCGAGCACGCTCACCACCAGGGCGTCCGCGGTCCCAAGGCTCACGGGGTCGCGCACGGGACCCCGAGGGCTCTGGATCAGTTGTCGCGTCTCCTCGAGCTCGGTCGTGAGCTCTTGAAGCAACTCCGTCAGTGTCTCGGGGGTGTAGTTCCCGTCCTCGAACAGCAGCGGCACGGAGGCTCCCGCCCTAGCGGAGCTTGCTGTCGAACCGCCACTCGGGAGCCGTCTCGGTGCCGGCCACGGAGAGCGCCGGCAGGGTCGGGTAGTCGCCGTCCTTCCAGACGATGTCCCCTCCCTCCCATCGCCGGGTGAGGGTCGGGTACAAGATCTCCCGCAGACCGGAGATCGGTGCCCGCTCGTGGACGTAGGCGAGGAACCCCTCTCCGATCAGGCGGACCGCTTCCTCCCGCGGCACGCCGCGGGTCTCGAGATAGAAGATACGCTCCGGATCGACCGGAGCCACGGAGGTCGAGTGCGTCGCCTTCACGTCGCGGCAGAGGATCTCGAGGATCGGGATCGTGTCCGACCGCGCGCCGCGGGAGAGGAGCATCGCGTGCTCGGAGACGTAGGCGAGGGTCTTCCGCGCATCCGGTTCGATCCGGATCAGGCCCCGGCTCATCCCTCGGGCGTCGTCGGTGAACACCCCGCGGGTGACCGAGTTGGCCCGCGTGTCCTGGGCCACGTGCGTGACGTCGACCGAACTGTCGTAGGACTGGTTCTTCGCCCCGTAGAACGTCTGCAGGTCGTCCACCACCGATCCGCGTCCCGTGAGCTTCGTCGCGTTCCGCACCTTGGTGCGGAACCCCCCGAGGCCGTTCCACAGCCACGCGATGCGCGCGTCCGCGCCGGTGGTCGCGGTCCGCCGATAGAGGGATACCGTGCGCAGGTCCGGGGCGTGTACTGTCAGTACGGCGACCTTGGCCCGGTCACCGACATCGAGATCGGTCTGGGACGCGTAGAGTCGCTGGCCCTCGGGGACCGACGGGGTCGAGTAGACCTCCTCGGTGAGCAGCACCTGGGTGTCGGCCCCGGCGTGCAGCGAACGTCGTACCGAGATCGCCTCATGGGGTCGGGAGAGCACGGTGATCTCCTGGATGCGGATCGGCTCCCGATGCCCGTCGGGGACCTCGAGGCGATAGCCCCGGTTGAGCAGCGCTGTGGCGAGCGCGGAAAGTCGGTCGGGAGGCTCCTCTACCCCCCGCAAGTAGGCGGAAAGATGGCCGTTGCCTCCCTTCCATAGCTCGTCGAGGGGCACGAACCGGATCCCCGTGGATCCGACCGAGGGCGGGATCTCGACCCGCGTGCCGGAGGCATCGTGAACGATGCGGACGGCCCCCGGAAGTGCCGGGGGAAGATCGACCGGGCTCGCCCGGAGGGCCGGGTCGATGTGGGATAGGTCGACGCCGGCGAAGTACCCGTATCCCCGGTAGAGCGGATTCGGCTCCAGCGGCAGCTCCCGGAACCGACCGAAAGCCTCACGACGCGTGGTGCCGTAGGCCGTCGGGTCGCCGAGCGTCTTCGAGAGGTCCGTCACCTGCTCCGCGGTGAGCCATTCCCGGAACTGGGGAGTCGAGGTGGCCATCGGATTTACACACTCAAGTGTGTTTATAAGGTGTGCCTCCCGGGGCCCGGATGAGCGGGGGAAGGATGCGCCGGGTCTCCGATCCGGGTGCCGTACGCATCTCCCTGCGACCCGGGGTGCGAGGCTCTATCTGGCCGCACGGCTCGACCGGCGACGCCATGGAGATCGAGCTGCCCGGACCGGAAGAGCCGAAGCCGCCGTACGGACGGACGGCCCACCCGTACTATCTCCACGACATGATCCGCTCGCAACCGAGTGCCATCGCGAAGACGGTGTCCGCGATCCGCTCCGAGGCCCGCTCGATCCCTCCTCCGCCGCCGGACCGTACCCTGCTCTTCACCGGGATGGGGACGTCGTTCCACGCCGCGCGGGCGAGCGCGTGGGCCGCCGCCTCGGCCTTCGAGTACGAGCTGCCGATCCGCGCGGTCGACGCGTTCGACCTCCTGCTCGAGCCCGATCTCCTCCGCCGGGCCGGTACGGCCATCATCTTCTCCTCGTCCGGCGAGACCGCGCTCACACTGCGTGCGCAGTCGGCCCTCCGGGCCGCCCGGGTCCCTGTGATCCTCATCACGGGGACCCCGACCAGCCGCTCCGGCGCCCTCGCCGACCATCGGCTCCTGACCCAGGAGGCGAACGACGCGGCCTGGGTGCACACCGTGAGCTACACGACCGCCATCGCCGCGGCGTTGACCCTGCTCGACGAGTGGACCGGGGCGCCCTCGGTCGAACCAACCGCGATCGAGGGCGCGGTGCGGTCCGTCGTCGAACGGGAGGAGGATTGGAAACACCTCGCCGTTCGCCTCGATCCGCGTCCCCAGGTCCTCTGTCTCGGCTCCGGGCCGGCGGAGACGACCGCCCGCGAGGCGGCCCTGAAGCTCCGCGAGGGCGCGGCGCGCTACGTCGTCGCGGCCGGCGTCGAGGAGTTCCTGCACGGGATCCTGCCGTCGATCGATGCGTCCGTCGCGGCCCTCGCGGTCGCGACGTCCGACCTGGATCGGCGCAGGGCCGTGACCTCTCTCGCGGCGGCGGCGCGCGCGGGGGCCGAGAGCGTCCTGTTCGCCCGCGGGCTCCCGAACGGGGAGTCGCCGAACGAGTTCGAGCTGCCGAAGGTCGAGGCCGCCCTGACCCCGATCGTCGACATCGTCCCGTTCCAGTTCCTCACCTACTGGCTCGCGGTCGGACGGGGGCGGAACCCGGATGTGATGGGATTCGACGACCCCCGCATCCTCGCCGCGCGGTCGGGCTACGGTATCTAGCGGAGCCGCGGCGAGCGCCTTCCGTCGGGTCCGGTCAGGACCCGAGCCTACCGGACCGCGGGCGGAGGGACCGAGGCGACCGTGCCCTTCCGACGGAAGTGCGCCGTGAAGTGCGGAAGCCGCTCGGGACGATAGGACATCTCGAACCCCCGGATCGTCGACCGTCGCGCATAGACGCGGGCGATCACGTCGGCGACGTACGCGAGGTGGCTCGCCGAATACGAGCGCCGGGGGATCGCGAGGCGCACGAGCTCGATCGACCCGCTCGGCGCGAGCTCGCTCTGGGGGAACATGATCGCGCCGATCTCGACCGTGCGGACCCCGCCCTCGAGGTAGATCTCGACGGCGAGCGCCTGACCCGGGAGGTCCTCGGGCGGGAGGTGCGGCAGGAACCGGCGCACGTCGAGGTAGATCCCGTGGCCCCCCGGCGGATGGAGGAACGGCACCCCGGCCCGGTCGAGGAGCGAGGCGAGGTAGCGCACCTGCCCCACGCGGTGCGCGAGGTACTCGAGGTCCATCGCCTCCCCGAGCCCGACCGCGACCGCCTCGAGGTCGCGGCGCGCGAGGCCCCCGTACGTCGGGAACCCCTCGTACAGGATCAGCGTCTCCTTCATCCGGTCGGCGAGCGCCGCGTCGCGGGTCGCGACGAAGCCCCCGATGTTGACGAGCCCATCCTTCTTCGCGCTCATCGTCGCGCCGTCGGCGAGGTCGAAGAATCCCCGACCGATCTCGGCGATCGAGCGGCCCGACATCCCCGGCTCGCGCTCGCGGACGAAGTAGGCGTTCTCCGCCCATCGGCACATGTCGAGGTAGAGTGGGATACTATGGGCGCGCGCGACCCGGGCGACCTCGCGGAAGTTCGCGAGCGAGACCGGCTGTCCGCCGCCGGTGTTGTTCGTGACCGTCACCATGACGAGCGGGACCCGTCCCCGGTCGGTCCGGTCGAGCAAGTGCTCGAGGCTGCCGATGTCGACGTTCCCCTTGAACGGGTAGTCGCTCTGCGTGTCGTACGCCTCGGGGATCGCGAGGTTGATCGCCTTCGCCCCCTGGTGGAGCACGTGGGCCTGGGTCGTGTCGAAGTGCATGTTGTTGGGGACGATGTCCCCCGGCCGGCAGAGCGCCGAGAAGAGCAGGTGCTCCGCGGCACGGCCCTGGTGCGCGGGCAGGACGTACGGGAAGCCGGTGATCGACCGGACCGTGCTCTCGAACCGGGCGAAGTTGCGGCTCCCGGCATAGGTCTCGTCCCCGACCATCATCGCCGCCCACTGGTGGTCGCTCATCGCGCCGGTCCCGGAGTCGGTCAGGAGATCGATGCGGATCTCGTCGGAGCGCAGGTTGAACAGGTTGTACCACGCCCGCTCGATCGCGCGCTCCCGGTCCTCCCGGGACGGGTTCGGGATCCGCTCGACGACCTTGGTGCGGTACGGTTCGAACGGCAGTTCGGGGTCGCTCACGTCGTCATCGAGCGGGCCACCGTATTTGAGTTCGGAGGGAAGGTCGACCGAATCGCTCGGTTCCGGGGCCCGGTCGGGGAGCGGCGGCCCCGGTAACGGCGGGCGGGGGGTTCCGCCGCGCAGCCGCACGGGGAGCGCTTTTGTAGGCACGGCGGGCTAGCGGGGACGCAGGTGTCCGATGGCCTACGACATGTATCAGGAGATCATCCTCCAGCATTATCGCACCCCGAGAAACTTCGGCCCGCTCGAGGGGGCCGACAAGGTCGGGGAGGAGTCGAACCCGCTCTGCGGGGACCACATCACCCTGCGCCTCAAGGTCAACCCGAAGGACCAGACGATCGAGACGGCGCGGTTCGAGGGGGACGGCTGCGCCATCTCGGTGGCGAGCACGTCGATGCTCACGGAGAAGCTCCGCGGACAGAGCCTCGAGTCCGCGGGCCGGATGACCCAGGACGACGTCATCGCCATGCTCGGCATCCCGCTCTCCCCGGTGCGCGTGAAGTGCGCGCTGACCGGGTTCGCCGCCCTCGGCCGGGCCCTCCATCCCGAAGCGACGGCGACGACGGGCTGAACCGCGCGGCCCGAGAGCGCACCCGGTCTCCGATGGTCGTACGGATCGACGAGGACGTCTGCGTCCTGTGCGGTCTCTGCACCGGGGTCTGCCCGCCGAACGCGCTCGAGCTGGATCCGACCCGGCTCGTCGTCCTCCCGCACTGCACCGACTGTGGCTGGTGCGTCCCGTACTGTCCGGTGGGGGCGATCTCGGGCGGTCGCCCGATCCGGCGGAAGGGAAGGACATCGCCCTGATCGATCCGGGTGCGCACGGGGGACTCGACCCGTTTAGTCGTGCTCGGACTTGCCGTGGATCGGGCAGCGTCGCTTGAGCCGACAGAACCGGCACTTGTCGGGAGGTACCGGAGGGATCGGCTTTCGCAGGTGGCCGTACTTCCGGCGGGGCATGCGTTCGCGACGAACGAGACCGAACGCCTTTTCAGCTTGCCGCGTGCGCCCGGCTCGAACGGGTCGGACCGCTCCCCTTTTGAGGGCCCGCGGTCCCCCCGTCGCGTGCCGTTCCTTCCGGGAATGGCGACCTCCGAGGGTACGCGCCGGTACCGGGACCGGGGCGTGCGGGACCGTCGCCTACCGCTCGCACACTACCGGAAGGCCCCGGGGGACCTGTGGCTCACCTCGCTCGGGCTCGGCACCTATATCGGTCCGCCGGACGCCGAGACCGACCTCGCCGTGGAGCAGGCCGTCCAGGTCTGCCTCGCTTCCGGCCGCGTCAACGTCCTCGACACGGCCATCAACTACCGGCACCAGCGCGCCGAGCGCAGCGTCGGTCGGGCGCTCTCCCGGCTCGCCGAGCGTGGCGAGGTCCAACGGGACGAGATCTTCGTCGCCACCAAGAACGGCTACCTCGCGCCGGACGGCGAGTCGAAGACGCCGCCCGAACGCTGGGTCGAGGAGGAGCTCGTCCGGACGGGGGTCCTCGACCCGAACGACGTCGTGGACGGATGCCACGCGATGAGCCCGTCGTACCTCGCCGACCAGTTCTCGCGCAGCCGCCGGAACCTCGGCGTCGAGACGATCGACCTCCTCTACCTCCACAACGCGCCGGACACCCAGCTGCCGGTGATCGGACGGGACCGGTTCCTCGCGCGCCTCGAGAAGGCGTTCCACCTGTACGAGGGGTTCCGCGCCGAAGGGATCCTCGGGGCGTACGGCCTCGCGACCTGGGACTGCCTGCGGGCCACGCCGGAGGAGCCCGGGTTCCTCTCCCTCGAGAGCGCGGTCCGGGTCGCCCGGAAGGTGGGCGGACCCGACCACGGGTTCCGCTTCGTGCAGTTCCCCTACAACCTCGCCATGCCCGAGGCCGCCTCGCTCCGATACCAGCCGGTGGGGTCCGAGCGGTTCGACCTGTTCACCGCGGCCCAGAAGCTCGGCCTCGGATGCTTCACGAGCGTGCCGCTCTTCCAGGGCCAATTCGCCCGGAACGGCCCGAAGCGCAACGGTCTCTCCTCGGCCCAGACCGCGATCCAGTTCGCCCGATCCACCCCGGGGAACCTCGCCCCGCTGGTCGGTCAGAAGCGGAGCGAGCATCTCTCCGAGAACCTCGAGCTCGCGGGCCGGCCCCCCTGGGAAGCCGCGACGTTCCGCGAGCTCCTCGCCTGAACCGATCCGTCAGGACCGATCCGCGCCCTCCGCCCGTCCCGGGCCGCCCCGAGCGGTCCGACCGGGCGACGACCGCCGTGTGGGCGACGGGGCCGGCGCTTCCTGCGCATCCGCGGACGGCGCCCCCGACGCCGGGACGAGGCGGGACCGGCCGTCCTGCTTCTCGACGCGGACGACCCGGTCGGCGATCGCGGCCAGCTCTCCCTCGTGCGAGACGATGACCACCTGGGGGAGGGCGAGCTCGTCGAGGAGCTCCCCCATCCGGACGACCTGCTCGGGCGAGAAACCGTCGGTCGGCTCGTCGAGCAGTACCGTCTCGAGCTGGAGGTTCCCGAGACCGCGCACGACCTGGGCGAGCGCGAGCCGGAAGGCGAGCGCGAGGCTCGTCCGCTCCCCGCCGCTGAGCGCCTCCGCCGGCGTCCACTCGCCGTCGATCGAGACGGCGGGCGTGAACCCGATGTCCGTCTCGGCGACCAGCGCCGGGTCGTCGATGAGCGAGGCGAAGTACCGGGCGAAGTCCCGCTCGAACGCCGCCACGGCATGGGCGAGGAGCTTCTGTTCCATCGCGAGGAGCGCGGTGCGGAACGGTCCGGCGACCCACTCCGCCTTCGCCTCGAGATCCTTCGCCTCGGCGAGGAGGTTCGCCCGCTCGACCCGGCCCTTCTCCGCCGCCCGAAGGCGTCGGGCCGCCTCGAGGAGCTGGGTCTCGGCGCGGGCGGCCGCCACCTTCTCGACGGCCACGGCCCGTTCCGCCGCGAGCTGGTCCGACTCGGCTCTTCGGAGCTCGTCGCGGGCCTTCGATAGGCCTTGCGACGCCCGGCGGAGCTCTTCGCGCCGGGGAGCGCGGGCCCGCACCCGCTCCTCGGCCCGGGCGATCTCCGCGTCGGTGCGCTCGAGCACGGCATCGATCGAACGCGCCGCCTCGAGGGCGGCCCGCCGACGCTCGGCCGCCGCCGCCGACCGCTCGACCGCCTCGGCCGCCCGCCGGTACGCCTCTTCGCCGGCGCTCACCGCCGCCCGGACCCGGCCCTCTTCGGCCTCCGCGGGACCGAGCGACGCCACCCGGGCCTCCGCCGCGCTCAGCGTCCCCTCGGCCGCTCGGAGCTCATCGGTCGCCTCCGCGAGCGACGCCTCCGATCGGGCGAGCGCCCCCTCGGCAAGCTCCCGCCGGCGGGCGACCTCGTTCCACCGCTCGATCGCCCGATCGTAGCGCTCTCGCGCCCGTCGCTCCTGCTCGAGCCGCTCGCGGTTCCGGGTCGCCTCCGTGAGGGCCGAGCGAAGCCGCTCGGTCTCGGCACCGGTCTCGGCGCGGTGCGCGGCGAACTCCTCCGGGCGAACGGACTGGTGACAGCGAGGGCAAACCCCGGCGGTGAGGAGCTCGTCGAGCTCGGCCAGGGCGCTCTCGCTCCGGGTCCGGGCGGCGAGGCTCTCGTCCTCGGCCGTCCGGGCGGCGGCGATCGCCCGGTCGATGTCGGCGACGCTACGGTCCGTCGGCGAGGGGGGAGCGTGGGCCGGCCCCTCCCGAGCGGCCGCATCCCGTTCGAGACGGCGTGCCTCCCGTTCGGCCTCCGCCCGCTGCCGCCGCTCCTCGGCGCTCGCGCGGGCCGTACGCCCCGCGGTCCGCTCCGCGTTCGCCTCGGAGAGCGCGCGCAGCGTTCCGGCGAGCGCGTCGAGCCGTGCGAGCGCGGCCGCCCGTTCCCGGTCCATCGCGGCCAGCGTCGCCCGCGCCGCGTCGAGCTGCGAGGACTCGGGCTCAGCCGCGGTGGCGGTCGAACGCAGGCGTTCTGCCTCCGCGCGGCGGGCGGCCTGGGCCTCCGCGGCCGACCCGAGGAACCGTTCGTCCGTCGCGTGCTCGCGCTCGAGACCCTCGAGCTCCCGTGCGTCCGCCTCGCCTCGGCGGATCGTCGCCTCGGCCTCCCCCCGCGCCGTCCGGGCCCGCTCGAGGCCCGCCTCCGTCTCGGCGAGACGGGTGTCGAGCGCCCGCCGTTCGAGGCTCAGCCGGTCGGAGTCCGCGGTCGCCTCGGCGTGCTCGACGTCGAAGTGACGGAGCCGGTCCGCCTCGGCGAGACGCTCCCGGCCCGTCCGACGCAGGTCGGTCGCGAGCTCCTGGGCGTTCTCGGCCGCCGTGCGGTACCGCTCGACGCCGAGCGCCTTGCGGACGGTCTCGAGCCGGTCCTGGGCTCGAGCGGAGAGGATGTCCCGCATCCGCTCCTGCGGGACGTAGACGGCCCATCGCCAGAGATCGGAATGGGCCTGGGGGTTCGGATTGTCGGGAAAGCCGAGGAGCTCGATCACGCGCTGTCTAAGCTCGGTCGCGGAGTACGTCGTCTCGGCGCCGTCGATGCGGAACGCGATCTTCTCCGGCTCGAACGTCTCCTTGCCGCGCCGGCGGACCCGGCGGAACCGCCGACCGATGCGGTAGCGGTGTCCGCTCCCCTCGAAGTCGACCTCGACCTCGGCGTGGCCGGCGCCGTGCCGGACGAGATAGGCGGCGTCGACCTCCGAGATCCCGAACAGGGCCATCTCGATCGCGTAGAGGAGGCTCGTCTTGCCGGCCCCCACGTCGCCCGAGACGAGGGTCGTCCCCGGCCCGAAGTCGATCTGTCCGGACTCGTAGCTGCGGATGTTCTTGACCCGGAGACGACGCAGCTGCACAGCGCCCCCATTCCTAGGCGAGGGGATCCTCCCGGATCCCGAGCAGGCGGCGGGCGTTCGCGATGCGCGTGGCGGAGTAGTCCTGGCGGGCTTCCCCCTCGGCCTTCGGCAGCCCGAGCTCCCGGAGCAGCTCGCGGACCCGACGCTCCCCGTCGGTCCCTTCGAGCCACGGGGACCCGGGACGCGTTGCCTCGAGCAGGGCCCGGAGCTCGGCGCCCTCGATGTCGCTCTCCGAGGCCGGGGGCGCGCCGTCCGGAGTCCCCGGGACCAGGTCCCGGACGTCCCAGTGGACGGTCCCTCCGGCCGCGCCGACCGCACGGGTCACCTCGGTGAGAGCGAGTCCCGCGAGCGAGCCGTCGACCAGCGTCCCGTGGACCCGGGGGAAGACGAGGATCCCCGGGGCCAACGCGGCCTCGAGCCGGTGCGCGAGCTCCTCGTGCGCCTCCCCCGCGGTCTTGCCCGAGAGATCGACGTCGACCAGGCGCAGGTGCTCCTGCGGCGCCGTGTCGACGAACTCGACCGATGGTCTTCCGCCGGTGACGGTCACGAGGACGACGCCCTGGTGGGTGCGGCCGGCGAGCCCGTTCTCGAGATCGGTCCGGCTCGTGCCGAAGACCGCTCCCGGGTTCACGAGGAGCCCGCCGCCCGGCCCCTCCCCCTCGTAGGTGTAGTGGATGTGCCCGCCCGCGTAGTAGTCGCATCCCTCGGGGAGGTCCTCGACCCGGATCCCCCGGATGTGCTCCCGCATCGACGGCGGCAGGTATTCCTCGACCGCGGCGTGGAACTGGAAGACCTTGAACCCGGGCTCCGTCCGGAACGCCTCGGCATCGACCGATCGGAAGTACTCCCGGTCGAGGCCGTGCGATCGGCCCGAGATCCCGGCGATGCGCGCCCCCGTCGGCCCATCGACGAGGAACGGGAGGGTGAACCGGGTCCCCTCGCTCCGGACCGCCTCGGGGGCGACCCGCAGGAAGACACCGGTCTCGGCGAGGACGTCGAGCCAGCTCGTCCGGTGCGCGACATAGTCATGGGAGCCGTAGATCACGTAGATCCGCGCGCCCCGGTCCACGAGGCGCCGGAGCGCCGCCGCGACGGGGGCGACCTCGCCCGGGTCCGGGACCGGCGTGTGGAAGAGGTCCCCCGAGATGAGCAGGAACTCCGCGCCCCGCTCCTCGACGACCGCGAGCGCGCGCAGGACGCTCTCGCGGAGCGCTCCGCGGACCGCGGGGTCCCTCGGCCAGGCCCCGACATGCGCGTCCGCGAGATGGGCGAAGACGAACCGATCCGAGACCATCCGCCCCCGTCAGGCCGAGCGCCCGGAGGTCGCGCTGCCCTTCGCCGGGGGCGTCGGGGAGGTGGGCGGAGCCTGCATGCGCTGCGCCATTGCCGCGAGCAGTCCGGCGCCGGCCCCCATCGCCATCAGACCGAAGAGGAAGAACTCGTCCCCCATCCCGGCGCTCGCCGGCACGGGAGCGGTCGGCCGGGGGGGCGCGATCGCCGGGGGAACAGCGGCGATCGCGGGCGCTCGCGACATCGCGACCCGGGCGGCCTCGCTGGCCCGGATCATGGCGTCCATGATGGTGAACAGCTCGGTCGCTTCCTCCATCGTCATCTGACGGGTGCGCAGACGCCCGATGAGGTAAACGTACCGTTGATTCCGGGGACCCTGCCCCGAAGGAGAGGTGGAGGAGGCGCTCGACGGTTCGGGGATCACGGCGCCGGTCCCCAGAGCGCCAGCGCTCTTGAAGGGTTGCCGCCGAGCCCTCGGAACCGCCTCCCGGCGCGGCCCGGGGCGTTATACAGGGTCGTCCTCATCCCGGGGCGATGAGCACTGACAGCGACTCCTCCGGCAAGGCCGAGCGGGACCGCCATCTGCACGTCCGGCTCTCGGACGACCGCAGCTCGATCTACGACCTGATCACCGAATACCTCCAGGCGTCCGGTAAGGCCCCCGACTGGTACTGGCGGATCGCGGGCCGTCTCGAGGGGACGGAGGCCGACAACTTCGAGGAGATCATCTCGAGCGCCTTCGAGGCCGGCGCCTTCGTCGCCCACGACCACCCCGAGGACCTCGAGTTCCGTTGGGTCACGGAAGAGGAGTGCGAACGCGAGCGCCGCCGCGAGGAGCGCGGCGCCGAGGGCGAGGCCGCGAAGAAGGAACGCTCGAGCCTGAGCCACTACGCCTAGGCGTGAGTTTGGTAGCTTAAGTAGTCCCCGCGGGCCACCGCATGGGCCTCTGCCCCTATCTTGATCGGGCCTCCTCGTCAATAGGACGTTTCCTCCCACTCACGTATCGCCGACATTAGCTACCGAAC
>JAKASE010000027.1 GCA_021819135.1 Thermoplasmata archaeon
CCTGCTCACACGGAAGACCCGCCCGGCCGCCTACAGTTGGGCCACGCGAAGGTATTTGGCGGGCGGATCGATGGTCGAACGGTCCCTACCCGTCAGACCTCCCATCAACAATTCGTGACACAGCACTCCCGCAGGCGCCCCTACAGAGATACCGGCATGCTTGTATAGGGGAACCCGGCTAGATACGCGCATGTCGTACCCGAGCCCGCCCGGTGGAAGCTCCCCGCCTCCGTCCGCGCTTCCCCCGAGCCATGTCCCCGCGGCCTCGACCCAAGTGCGAATGCCCCCCTGGCTGGACATCGGTCTCCTCGTTATCGGGATCGGTGCGCTCCTGACGTTCATCGGCTTCCTCTTCGGAGCGGGGTTCGCCGGGAACGCGTTCGTCTCAGGCGGGAACGCGAACACCGCCCAGGGTGACCTTGAGGCGTTCTTCGTGATCAGCGGCTTCGGCATTCTGGTGATTGTGGGCGGCTGGATGTTCCGCATCATCATGACCAACCGCCGGGGACGCCCGTAGTCGCGCCTCCCCGCCCGGATCTCCGGAACCCTTTCCCGACTCGTATCTCCCACCGCATCGGCGCCCGATGGTTCGGGCTCTCGAGCGATTACTTTCGGTCGGACCCTTCGTTCAGGAGCGAAACCAGGTACGGCCGCAACCGGCGACTCAGTTCGGGGTCCCGGAGCGCGAACTCGAGATTGGTCCGGACCCAAAGGAAGCGGTCCCCGATGTCGTATCGCGTCCCCTGGAAGGTGGCCCCATAGACGGGGTGCGTCCGGGCGAGGCGCTGGAGGGCGTCCGTCAGCTGGACCTCCCCCCCGACACCAGGAGGTGTCTTCTCGATCGCCGAGTAGATGTCTGGGGTGAGTACGTAAGCGCCCGTGATGCCGAGTCGGCTAGGGGCGTCCGCGAGGCTGGGCTTCTCCACGAGCCGTTCGCAACGGTAGAGGCCCGGCTCGACCTCGGGTCCCCCAATGATCCCGTAATCCCCCACCTTCTCGTCTGGCACCTCTTCCACCGCGAGCACCGAGGCCGAGCGTTGCTCGTGCCGGTCCCACAGCTGCCGAAGGAGCGGCGGCTCGCAGACGTTGATCGTGTCCCCGAGGAGGACCCCGAACGCCTCGGAACCCGTGTGGTGACGGGCGCAGGCGATCGCGTCGGCGAGTCCGCGGGGTTCACGCTGGCGGACGAAATGGATGCGGGCCTTCCGGTTCAGCTCCTCGAGGCGGGTCAGCTCGGGGTGGTCTGACCACTTCGCGAGCTCCGGGCTGAAGTCGAAGTGGTCCTCGAGCGAGCGCTTGCCGCGGCCGGTCACGATCAGGATGTCGTCGGCGCCTGCCGCCACGGCCTCTTCGACGACGTACTGGATCACCGGCCGGTCCACGATCGGCAGCATCTCCTTCGGCTGGCTCTTCGTGGCGGGCAGGAAGCGGACCCCGAGTCCCGCCGCCGGAATGACGACCTTCATGGGGAAGCCCCGGGCCGCGGTGGCGGGGTACCGGCGGGGTCCCCCGCGCCGAGCCCGATCACGGTAAGTCCGACTCGACGCGCCCGGCCTCGGTCGAGCGCCCGTCGGAGATCGAGGAGCAGGGGGACCCGCATCCGTCGGGTCCACGCGCCGGGCCAGCGAAGGTACTCCGGCCACGCGGCTTGGAGCACGGCGGCATCCGCGCCCTCGAGCGCCTCGGGGACGGTGGCCACCAGCACGAGCTCGCCCGCTCCGGTCCCGTTCGGTGGGGTCCATGCCCGCCGGAAGTTCTCGACTGCGACCGGGTCGTGGGCCCGCACGGTTGCGCCCTCGGAGAACAGTGCCTCGGCGATCGGGATCGCGCGGGACTCCCGGACGTCGTCGGTCCCGTCCTTGAATGCGAGCCCAAGCAGGGCGATCCGCTTTCCCCGGAGCGGGCCGACGGCTGAGCGCACGCGGTCGAGCACGTAGGCGAGCTGGTCGTCGTTGATGCGAAGGGCGGCGTCGCCCGAGCGGAACCGGTCCCCGAGCTCCTCCGCCCGGTGGACGAGCGCCCGAACATCCTTGTCGAAGCAACTCCCTCCGAACCCCGGTCCCGCCTTGAGGAAGCGATCGCCGATGCGGGGGTCGTGCCCGACGGCCTGGATCACCGCGTCGACGTTGACACCCAGTCGGTCGGAGAGGCGGGCGATCTCGTTGGCGAACGAGACCTTGAGCGCCAGGAAGCTGTTCGAAGCGTACTTCACAAGCTCGGCCCCCGAGGGCGTGAGCGCGAACACCGGGGCCCGGAACGGCCGATACGCCCGCTCGAGCCATGCACGGGAACGGGCGTCGCTCGTGCCGATCACGATACGGGCCGGCTCGACCGCGTCCCGGACCATCGTCCCTTCGGCCAGGAACTCCGGGTTCGAGGCTATTCCGAGCCCTGCGCCGGTCCGCCCCGACCGCTCGCTCACGATCGGCGCCACGACGCTCTCGGTGGTCCCGGGGACCACTGTGCTCTTGACGACCACCAGGCGAAAGCCACGAACCGGTCGAAGGGCCTCCGCCACCTCCTCAGCGCTGCGACGCAGGGGACCCAGGTCGATCTCGCCGTTCGGCCGGCTCGGGGTCGGTACACAGAGGAAGAGCCCCTCCGAGCGTTCAGCGAGGGTCGCCACCGAATCGACGACCCCGAAGCGTCCCGCCCTCAGCTGGTCTTGGAGAAGGCGCGCGAGACCGGCCTCGTGGTAAGGGGTCCGGCCGGCGGCGACCGCCGCGCGGATCTCCGGCTTGATATCGAACGCATGGACCGAAAGACCGCGGGCCGCGAAGGCGAGCCCGGTGGCGAGCCCCATGTACCCGAGACCCACGATACCTACCGTCGGTCGTGTGGTGCGCCGGGTCGGCCGTCGGACCGTCACGATCGTCTCCCGCGGCCGATGCCGAGGGTCCGGAAGTACTCGACCGTGGACCGGATGCCCTCTTCGAACGGTATACGGGGGCTCCAGCCAAGGTGCTTACGGGCCAGCCGGATCACCGGGACCCGCTGCTTCGGGTCGTCCTCGGGGAGGGGGCGGAACACGGCTCGCATCGGGACGTCGAGGGTCCGGGCGATGACCTCCGCCGCCTTCCGGACCGTGAACTCCCGGGGGTTCCCGAGGTTCATCGGGGTCGGCACATCCCGGCGGGCCTCCATCAGGAGTTCGAGGCCCCGTACCAGGTCGGAGACATAGCAGAAGGCGCGGGTCTGAGTTCCCCTCCCGTAGATCGTGAACGGCTCCCCCCGGAGGCCCTGGACGATGAAGTTCGAGACGATGCGGCCGTCGCGGGGATCCATGCGGGGACCGTACGTGTTGAAGATCCGCACGATGCGGACATCGAGCCCGTAATGACGGCGGTACGCCGCCGAGAGCGCCTCGAGGTAGCGTTTTCCCTCATCGTAACAGCTGCGCACCCCCACCGGGTTCACGTGCCCCCAGTACCCTTCGGGCTGGGGATGGACCTCGGGGTCCCCGTAGACCTCGCTCGTGGAGGCGACGACGACCCGGGCGTCGGCTCGCCGGGCCGACTCGAGCACGCGCTGGGTCCCGGTCGAGTTCACGAGGAGAGTTCCCACGGGGTCGCGCTGATAGGCGACCGGGGAGGCCGGGCTCGCGAGATGGAAGTACCGGTCGGCACGGGGCAGCCGGGCAAGGCGGGAGAGGTCCGCCCTCACCGAGCGGAATCGGGGGCTCTCCAGGGCCTCTCGCAGGTTCTGTTCTCTCCCGGTCACGAAGTTGTCGATCCCCGTCACCTCGTTCGACCGGCGTTCGAGGAGCCGATCCACCAGGTGCGAGCCAAGGAACCCGGCCGCACCCGTGACCACGATCTTCGTCAACGTGCTCGCATCCGAGGAGGGGGCCGCCCCCAAAAAGGGTTGCCTGCGCGGCGTGGGAAGGCGATCGGTCCACTCCCCCGCGCACTATACCCGGGGACCGGCGAGGACCGCGAGTTCGGTCGGCGAGACGAAAGAGGGAAGAGGTTGTCCCTGCCGAAAGCCGCTGCCTACGAGGGACCGTCAGAGGAAGACGGGGGTGGAGACTCCCCGGATCCTGTCGGGGCGGAACCTTCCGACGAAGAGTTCGTCGGCGGCGTCCACTCCGTCGCGCTCGATGTCGAACCGGTGGACCCGGCCCGGAAGCGGCCTCCGCGCTGCCGGAGCATCATGATCACGAGGACCACGGCGAGCAGGACGATCAGGACCAGCAGGATCACCCAGCCGACGGTCACCCCGCTGCCCGCCCCGAGGTCGTAGTTGAGCACCGAGGGATGGGGGTTGACCTGGAGCCCGGTGAGGGCGATGCACGAGAGACACGACGTGCCCGGCGGTAGCCCTGTCAGGAGTGCTTCGATGATCAGCGTTCCCTGCGGAGCGTTCGACGGGATCACAAATGGGATGGATCCGCTGGGGGCGACGCTGTTGTAGTACTGGGGGGCCGGGGCTCCGATCGTCGCCAGCTCGAGCGACACCTGCTTCGGCAGGGGCACCCCGTTGGTGGCCGTCACCTGGTAGGAGAGGCTGACCGTCTGGCCGGGTTGGTAGCTCCCGTCGTTGTAGCTCGACGCCGTGGCGACGGAGAGAGTGAGCGAGTAGCCCACGGCCAGATCGACGGTCGCCGCCTGGGCGGCGATCTGCTGACCGGAGACGGTAGCCCACGCGAAGACGGTCACGTACTGGGGGGGAGCCGTCGAGGGGATGGCGACCGAGACCGTTCCCCCGTTCGCCACCGTCCCGTTGGAGAGCACCGCACTGCCGGACGACCAGCTCCCGGTGACCTGGTAGTGGATCACCGCACTGGACCCGCCGCCGAGGAGCGAGACCCCCACGGATACCGTGCTCCCGGGGTTGTAGTACGGGGAACTGGGGCTCAACGCCAGGGTGGCGGCGAGGACGTAGACCGTGGCGTATCCCTCGAACGAGGTGGTCGCGTTCGTCGCGACCACGATCACGACGAGGTACGGGATCGTGAGCATCGCGCTCGTGATCGGGAAGGAGAACGTGCCGGACTGTGTCCCGCCCGTCATCGCGCCGATGTCGAAGACCTGACCGGCGTACCCCGACTCCACGTACCACGACGACCCGTTGAGGAGTCCGGACTGGGCGGGGTCGCTCGTGTACGTGGACCAGGTGGCGGTCGCGGTGTCCCCGACGTAGTACTGAGCGGAGTCCAGGGTCACGGTCACGCTCTGCGCACCCGTGGTACCCGGAATGATGGCGAAGGTCTGGTTGAACCACTCGGTCCAGGTATACGGGGAGTCCGCGCCGGGGACGCTCACGGAGAGATTGACCGAGTTCAGCGCAACCGTTTGCGTATCGGTGACGAACGGGGGCGCCAGCGCGGGGAAGGCAATCTCCGCGTAACCGTACGCGTTCGTCGTGGCGGATGTGGCACCGCCGGGGAGGAACACCGTCGCCGAGCCGTTCCAATAGGAGACGGTCACCGGAAGACCGGCGATCGGGGTGAACCCTCCGTAGTACACAGAGCCCGCCTCAAGGCACGCGAGCAGCGGAGCGCCCTGGCTGAAGAGCCCGAAGTCACCGGTGGGACAGCTGACGGCGGAAGCGGCCAGCCCGACCTGCCCGATAGCGAGCGCGCCGACCGCGATCGCGGTGGACGCCGTCTCGTTCTCGGCAACGGTGCCGCTCACGTTCGTGACGGCGTAGAGCTCGAAGTAGAGGTCGGTATTCGGAGTGGCGTTGGCCGGGACGACCCCCGACCACTGGCCCTGCCCCGTACCGGCCGAGGTCAGGATCGCGGGGCCCAGCGGGAAGAGGGTCTGGTAGGTGCCATTACCGGTACACTGGCCCACGAGCTCCACGTTCGTGGCATGGGTGTAGAGGCCACCGTTCGAATTGGTGTTGAGCTGCCAGAAGACGGTGATGCCCTCCCCCGGCAGGGTGGCGCCGTAGCCGACCGACGTGGCGACACTGGCGGAGTACACTCGGGTCGTGATGTTGTAGAGGTTGCTGCCCGCGTTCGGGGCCGAGAAGTCGACGGTCCAGGTTCCCCCGTACGGGAGGTTCGCGGGGAACGCATAGTACACATGCGCCGTGTAGGAGTTGAAGGAGAACGTCGTGCTGTTGAGGACGGCCAAGTACTGGTACGCGGGGCTGGCGACCCCATCGCGCGCGGCGTTCGCGTCGGAGATCGTCACATTGACGGCCTGATCGGCCGTGTCGTAGATCGCGAAGTAGACCTGGCCGCTGGCTCCCGCTCCCGGGTAGAAGGTCGTCGTCGGCTGGTCGTACCCGTTCAGCACGGTGAACGAGGTCGCCGCAGGTTGAATCGCACCTGCCTCGAGGGGGGACGACCGATAGGGAGACGTGGAGGCCCCATGGGAGGCGATGGGGGCCATCGCCCAGAGCATCGAGAGGGTCAGCGCCACGGTCACGAGTACGGCAAGGGTCCGGCGTTGCATGTGTCAGACTTGCAAAGAACTCGTATATGATGGTAGGGGCGGTCCGGTGCACCCGCCGTGGCCACCGGAATCCCTACCTTGGAGAGGTCGGACCGTCGAAATAGGGGGTCGGCGGACCCGGGTGCGGTCCCGATCCGACCGTCCCTATGCCGGTCGGGAGGATCCGCGGCGGAGGGACCTGCCGAGCGGTCGAGTCGGAGCGCCTGTCATCCGGTTCCGGAGCCTCCTTGGGTAAGAAGGAGCGGGAATGGGTTCGCGCTGGGGGGTAAGCCGAACCTCACCCCCTGCCTTGAGGACCTAGTGGGATTCGCTCCCTCCGGACGGGACGCTTCCCTCGTTCCAGCCGGCGTCCGAGACCTTCGCCTCTCCGCTCCCTCCCGCTGGGGGGGCGCTGGTTCCGGTCGTGGCCGCTGCCGGGGGGGTCCAGGCTGTCGGCGGCGCGCTCTGTCCGCTCGAGCCCCCCCTGTTACGACGGGCGCCGATCACGATGGCGACCAGGGCCACGATGAGGGCGAGCACCGCGACGAGCAGGGCCACCGTGAAGGCGTTGTTGAGGTCGGACGTGGACGCGAGCGACGGCGTGGAGTTCGGCGCGTAGCTCGTGGAGACGCTGACCGGTGCGTTCGTCACCGTGACGGTGCCTGTCCCGCTCGCGCCGAGGCTGTAGCCCGACACCGCCCCGAACGAGTAGCTGTAGCTGCCGGCCGGGAGGTAGAACGTGAGCGTCGTGCCCGAGGTCGACTGCGTCGTGCCGTTGACGGTCGCCGACCAGGTCGTCGCCGGCGAGAGCCCGCCCTCGCTCAGGGTGATCGCGTAGAGCGTCGGCGGTGACGGAGGCGGCGGCGGCGTCACGGGGATCGGCGAGAAGGTCACCGGGACATCGTACGCGGCCCCGACCGTCACGGTCCCGGTGTTGGGGGTGACCGTGTAGTTCGCCACGTTCTCGACGTTGTAGGAGTAGGTGCCCATCGGGACCGTGAAGACGACGGTCGACGAGGCGCTGCTGGTGACGACCCCATTGAACGCTACCGTCCAATTCGTGCCGGGCGCGAGTCCGCTCTCGGTGAAGGTCACCGCGAACGTCTCGGCCGGGCCGATCGGGAACTCGTCGATGCTGTTCCCGCTGACCAGGTAGGGCGCGAGAAGTCCGTTCGCCCCGTACGTGTGCCAGTCGGACCAGTAGTTTCCGAGCCCGGTCGTGCAGGCCGCGTTCGTGCAGATGTAGAAGTCATTGTACTCCGCGGAGTACGCCTGGATGTGGGACTGGCTGTAGACGCTCGTGGCCCCGTTGTTCCCGACGAACTGATTGTTGAAGATCGTGTTGCCGTCGGCGTAGCGGTGGGTCTGCCCGACGTACGAGTCGGTGAGCATCACGCCGTAGCGCGCGTTGTCGACGAACGAGCTCGCGGTGATCGTGTTGGCATAGGCGTAGTCCTCCAGGAGCGCGCCGACGTTGTCCTGGTAGGCGCCGAGGTTCGTCGCGAGGGCGTTGTAGGTATCGTTGAGCACGATCCCGAAGAAGCCGCCGCTCGCGTTGAGGTACGAGGCCTTCGGGGCGGTCGACCCGATATCGTACCAGGCCGCCGGGTACGCCGTCGCCGTCACTCCCGAGAGCGTGAGCGCCGACGTGTACTCGGAGACGACGGCCGCCGTGGGGGCCCCGTAGTACGCCTCGAGCACCCACGGAGTCTCGGCGGGTGACGTGCCGGTCGCCGTCACGGTGGAGACCGTCGTATACGCGGTTTCGTAGAGACCCACTCCGATCGAAGAACCGGAGGCGGTCACGCCCGACACGGTGTCCCACGAGGAGTTCGCGTCGTAGATGCCCATCGACTCCGACGAAGCGGTCACACCCGAGATCGCGTTGTACTGGCCACTCGCCGCGAGCACTCCGAGCGCATCCTGCGTGGCCGTGACCGACGAGACCGTGGCGCCGCTCGTGTCGACGAGGCCCGCGCCTAGCCCTCCCGTGGCAGATATCGACGTCAGGCTTTGTCCGGTCCCGCCGTCGACCTCGACCCCGTCAGAGTAGGAGGCCGTGACCGCCGACACCGTGCCACCGACCGTCTCGTACATCTCGAGTCCGACCGCCACATAGCTAGAGGAGACCGCGGACACGGTGCCGCCGGTGGTCTGGTAGAGCGTGACCCCGGAGCCTTGGTCGTAGGCGGAGACTCCAATGATCGAGAACCCGCTCGACTGATTGAGGAAGACACCGTTCCCGCCGTCGGTCTCGTTGACGTTCGAGATCATGCCTCCCGAGCCCTGGTAGGAGTAGACACCGGTCGCCCCCGAGAAGAGGGACGGCACGGTGACCCCCGTGACCGAGAACCCGGACGAACCGTCGGCGTAGACCCCCACGGCGCCGGACGAGGCGGAAACCGTGGTGATGCTTCCTCCCGTCGACCCCTGGAGCACCACGCCCGTCGAGCCGTTGGTCGCGACAACGTTCGTTACCATCCCGGCCGGGGCCCCGCCGAACACCACTCCCGTGCCACCGTTCGCCATCACGTTCGCGAACGAAGTGTAGTTCGAACCCTCGACGATCGCGCCGAGACCGTTGGCCTCGTAGAGGTGGCCCGCCCCCACAGAGGTCGAGTCAGCGATACCGAGCCCGGTAGCATCCGTGACCGTGACGTTCGTAAGGACCGAGTCGATCAGCCCGACGAGGTTGTAGTACCCGAACGGCTGGACGGACCCGGCATACAGCGCGGCCGCGTACACCCCGGTCACGTTGATCTCCGAGTAGACCGCATGGGCCGCTCCATATGCCTGGATGGCGACGCTCGTGGCGTTCACCCATGAGACGGTCGTTCCGGTCGAGGAGATGTCGTCGATCCCGTAGCTCGGGGCCTCGTTCGTGACGTTCCACACGTTCGTGTCCACCGAGTCCCCTACGTAGACACCCCATCCGGGGGAGGTGCTGTAGGATCCCGTGATGATGTTGGCCACGTACGCATGCGTATCCTTCCAGAGGAAGATGGCGCCACCTTCCTGCGCGTACGGGGACCCGAATCCCTGGCCCCCGATGATCTGGTCGGTCACATTAACATTCGGTGACTGGAGGAGCCAGAACTGCTGGCCGAACTGCGTCCCGGCGACTAGGATCTGGGGGGAGCCGGGAATGAGTCCCCCCGTGCTGGGGTAGTCGTAGGTGTAGTAGGTCGCCCCACTCGCAGAGTTCGGCGCCTGGAAATCGTCGCTGACGTTGAGGCCCCCCGTCACACCCGTCGCGCTGAAAATGACGAACGACGGGAAGGTGTAGTCGTTGAAATGGGTGAACGTGAGGTTCATCGCAATATTGAGCCCGGAGAACGTGTACGGTGTGGAACGGACCCCGTAGATGGCCTCCTCCAGGGCCGCCGCCTGGGCGTTCCCGTTCATGTAGAGCGGGGCGGTGATCGGACCGGCGGACGGGCTCAGCGTGATCCCGTAGCCGTCTTGGGACGCCGAGAACGGCGTGCTGTTGAGCTCGCCATAGCCGGCCGCGAACGACTGGACATAGTACGTGGTCGAAGGAGGGATCCCGCCCGCCGGGAGGTACGTGTTGAAGTCCCCCGCGGTGTTGGTAGGGACCCAGCTGAAGTTGTACCCCCAGTTGTTCGTGGTGGGGTCGACGTTGCTCACGAAGACGAACCCGTAGTTCGGGGAGATCGTCCCGTTGAACTGGATGTCCCCCGAGGCGACCGAGACGTGCGGGACGCCGTTCCAGAGTCCGTAGAGGAAGCTGGGTCCGGCGTTGATCCGCTCGGTCGTGCCGGTCCAGTAGCCCGCGACCCCCGTAGACGTCTCCCCGGTGTCGCCCCCGAAGTTGTACGCCGATGGAATGGAGTGCCAGGAGCCGGACGCGTTGGTGTACTGGAGCGCGATCGATCCGTTGAGCGAGGAGAAGACCGCGTTGTCGCCCCCGATGCCTCCGACGATGTCCATTTCGGCATCGTAGAGGAGGTAGGGGCTGGCGTACATCCCGCTCACCTCAAAGCCCGGGGTCAGGGTCGGAGCCGCCCCGGTCGGGTTGTTGAACGTGACGTTGTTGAAGATGCCCGTCGCGTGGAAGCCGCCCGCGCCGACGAAGTTGTAGCCGTATGCGATGTAGTCGTTATGGGTCGCCGGGTCCACGCTGACGTTGTTGTAGAGCTGGATCGTCATCGGGTAGTCCGCGGGGGTGATGGAGATCGTGGCTCCGACGCACTGGAAGACGCCCCCGTACTCCTCGAGGATGTCCTGGACGTTCTGACCGAGACAGCCGGAGACGATCGTCCCGGTGGGCGGTATGTAGAAGCCGCTGCCCGCGGTCGCATTGAACGTGTCGGAGACCAGGTGGATGCCGCTGTCGCTGATGTCGAGGACGTTCTGGGTCCAGAACTGTCCGTCATTGGTACCGGGGATCGTGATGTTGGTGAGCACCGTGTTGAGCTGGACGCCGAAGACGTAGGGGGAGCTGATGTACCCCTGGCTTCCGCCGTTCGGGAGGATCATCTCTGCGGCCCCGGGGTTCGTCGCGTTCGGGGGCGCATTGAGCGTGAGGGTGCCGAGGAAGTTGGTCGTGTTGTATGCGTAGGGTCCCGTGGCCCCGAGGCCGAAGTCCGAGAGACCCATCGGAGCGGGCTGGAAGCCGTACCCCGGCGAGATCTGTCCGTCCTTCACCGTCGGGCCGTGCTCGAGCAGCTGGAGGTTGGGCATCGAGGTCAGCGGGTGGATCCCGGCCGTCGCGGCGGAACCCGGGTGTAGGGCGGCCTCAAGCCACGGTGGGTTCATGGTCGCCGAGGAGAGTCCGTACGAAGAAAGGGATGGGGCCGACGGAGTCGTGGGGATCGTCGGACCGGACGAGAGGAATCTCGATGCGGTCGTCGGGGCAGGGAGTGTCGCCGAGGTCACTCCCGTGCTCGTGATGGCGCCGTGGGTCGACATCGCCACGGTCGCCGATCCCGAGAGCCCCATGAGGGTGCCGACGATGACCACGACGGGCAGGAGCCAGATCGCTCTTCGGACGGAGAACACCGTAGACATACGGGCGCCGCACCCGCGGCTGACTATGAAAATATTGTGAAATCCGGCATCGAATGCACGCTAAACTTGCATTCCCCGGCGAAACCGCCAATTCGTACGTTACACCCCAGCCCGGGGTAGCCCTGCTGGAGGGGACGGGACCTTCCCGGAGAGCCACTCCCTCCCCCATCCCCGGTGGGAAGCGCGTCGGACGTCGAGCCCTGCCTACTCCGGGAGTCCGAGCGTCTTCCACGCGGGATACCGTAACAACGCCCCGTCGCAGACGTTCCCGACGTACCGTGTGCGATACCGAAACTGCATGATCCGCTTTCCCTCTCGCGCGAGCTGCGCCCAGCGAGAAGTCTTCTCCGGGTTCTGCTCGATCCCTTCGATCACGTGCTCGGCGTAGTCGAGCGACACGGTCCGGAGGCCCTGGCTCCGGGTCCGGCCGACCCGGAACCGGCGTCCCCCGATCTCGACCTCGTCCTTCCGGTCGACGAGGGCTTGCCGCCAAACGTCGATCAACGTGTCCGAGAGCGTCATCGGAGCGGTCCCTGCCCTTTCGAGGACCAATACCTACCTTCTCCGAGTCGGCTCAGTCCCTGAACTCCGCTCTAGGCCCCAGCAACTACTCTGACGGGACGATCGAGTGGCCATCGACCTCTACCTTCGCCCCGGCAAGCACCGCCCAGCCGAAGAAGCTCGATCGATTCTTGCCGCCGAGGTACCGGTTGCCACCGACGGAGACCGTCACGGCTTCGTCCTCCACGTCCTCGAGCTGGGGGGTGTCCCTCAGCTTCGGGTTGAGACCGATGGAGAACCAGCCGGGTCGGTCCCGGCCCGCCCCCCCGGTCCGGAACGGCCCGTCGAACCGCTCGCCGCCCGACCCGAACCGAGCGCCCACAAGACGCCCGTCCCGGAACTCGAAGGTCGGCTCGGTGGCGACGCCGTCCTCGTAGTAACAGGTACGGTTCCCGACGATCGTCCCGGAGGCCACCGACTCGTCGAGAGCGACCCGTACCGCGCCCGAGGGAATGCTGGTGAGGAAGGTGAGCGGGCGCTTCCGGTCCCCGATCCGGGGCCGACCGACCTGCTCGGTCGGTTCGCGCCGGGCGAGCCCGAGCGTGAGGTCGGTGCCGTTCGGGTGCGTGATCCGCAGCGTACGGCCCCGGGCGAGGGCTCGGGAGACCGGTCTCGCTCGCCGCTCGAGGTCGGCGGGAGAGACCATCGACGCAGCGACGACCTGGTCGAGCCATGTCTGGGGATCCACCCCATACGCCTTGGCGAGTGTCGGGTACGGCCGACCGATCTCGAGTCGGGCTCCCCGAACACCCGCCTTTCGCGCCCGGTCGTACCACTCCTCGTTGAATGCGGTCAGCTTCCCGGACTGCGCCGCCGGCAGGGAGGCGAGCCGCACCCGATCGCCCGGGCCCCACATGTGGATGTAGACGTTCGTCTTCGAGAGCGTCGCCCACTCGTGGTCTCCGACGGTCCCTAGGATCCTCGCGCCCCCCCGGGCGACCGTGTCCCAGTACGAGTCTTCATCCTCGTAGAACACGAGCGGGAGCGCGCCCAGGCGGCGGGCCTCGCGGGCGAGCGCCACGGCCCAGGGGAGGGTATGTGGCCACGCCTCTATCGTGACTCGCTCGCCCGGACGAACGCGGAGGTTCCGGGTCAGGATCGATCGGGCAAAGTTCGAAAGGGTCTCTTGGGACGGGGCGGACGTCTCCATGAGCCGAGGAGAGGGACTCTCTCTACATAGGTTAACCGAACCTGGGGACTCGGTCACCCTCCTCGCCGACTCCGGGCTGACATGTCGGCGGGGTCCGGAACGATATCGCGCTTCGAAGAAGTTTGATCCCTCCGGCCGGCAGAACATCGTATATGTCCGACGGCGCGCCCTATTCTGGATCAGGTCCTGCCACCCGCAGCGGAGAAGATCTCCGGGTAACTGTTCAGCCGGTCGAGCAGCCTTTACCGGGGCCGAAGTGATAAAACCGGAGTGCCAGCTCCCTGTCCTTTGATGAGCGCCGGGGGAGCGGGACACATCGCTTCACATTCGGTGCAGTCCAGCGTGACAGCAGCACCGCCGAGAGAGTATCCCGGGAAGTGGGCGTTGATCGGATGCCCGCAGTGCTCGCAAGGGGCCGGAGGCAGATCGATGGCGAGCCCACACTCCGGGCAGGGATCATCGCCGTGGAGATGCTCCAGAAGCTCCTCCTCATCCTTCTTGGGACTTCGGTTCACCCACCGCCTTCGTTTCGCCACGATGACCGGATTGGCTGGCCCTACATCTGGGTTGGGACGCATGCCCGCTACCCGCCGAGAGTCTTCTGGGGCCGGGAAGCGAGCAGGGAGTGGGTCAGCGCTTCCATCACGATCCGCAGAAAGTCCCGGCCCTTCCGCTTCGCCGTCTCGTGGACGCTCTTCAATCGAGCGTAGGTCCGGGCGCCCACCGCGCTCCGCATTCCCCCGCTCGTCTTCCGCTTCACGCAGATGGAACGGATCGCCTGCTCGCCGGCGTTGTTGTGCCACGGGATTCCTGCGTCCCGCACGAACTCGAACAGGTAGGGAATCCGTTTCAGCAGGTTCCGGGAAATCCGCGCCACATCCTCGTCCTTCGATGCCGGGTCGCACAGTCGGCGGATCCCCCGCTCGTAGCGCCGAGCTCGCTCCTCTCGAGCAGGGAGCGCCGAAGTCGGGGTGTTCTCGGACCACTCGACCGCCTCGCGCAAGAGCGCCCGCAGTCGGTGAGCGAACCGAAGGAAGGTCGTCGGCGGGTGACCTCGCCGCTCGTAAATCGGTGAGGCGAGGTCCCGTGGACCCCTCGGAAGGATCCCATGCGCCACCTCGACCGCTTGCAGATGCCGGTTGATGTGGATCCAACAGACTCCGCGTTTCCCGCCGAGACAGTTGTAGGCGCACCAGTCGTCCGAGACCACCGTCCCGGGGAAGTCCCGACCCAGCACGCGTTCCACCACATCCTGTCCTCGACTCGGGTCGAGTTCGTAGTAGGCGGCGTGCTCGGTCGCGAAGCTCCAAGCCCACCAGTTCGCCCCGTTCACGCGCAGGGACGTCTCGTCGGGCTGCACGAGGTGCGCGGAGCGCACCTCCTCGCGGATCGCCCCATACTCGGGTCCCAGCTGCTCGGCGGTGTGCTCCAAGAGTCCCTGGATCTCGCCAACACTGACCTCGAGCCCCACCATCGTGGCGACCGTCTCCTGGATCCGTCGGACGGGCAGACCCATCATCGAGAGCAGCACGATCGTGCTCGCGAGGCGCGGGCCGAGCTGACGGCCCGGGATCGCCCGATCGGTGGTCGCCTGGACGAACCGATGACACCGACGACACCAGTAGCGCTGGACGAGGATCCGCAACACGAACAGGTAGGCCGGGATGAGCTCGGTGACGAACCGCTCGTAGCAGTCGGAGGGATCCCCGAGCCTCTTTCCACAGTCGGGACAGCGGTCGAGCGTCAGGTCGAGGGTCTCGTCGACGTGGTCAGGTCGAGGTCGCACATGCGGGGCGTGGCCGGGCTGACCGCCGGGCCGGCGGCCCTTCGTCCGAGGTTCCGCAGGCGCCGGCATCGAGAGTCGATCGACCTGTTTGGAAGGCGGAGTGGCCACCTCGAGTTCCGCGGTGTGGTGGCGGAGGCGTTTCAGCTCCCTCTCCCGTTCCTCGAGCTTCTGGCGGAGCTCCTCGTTCTCCGTCTCGAGCTTCTCGAGCCGCCGGAGAATCTCCTGGCGTTGCTTCTGGGTGAGAGTGATCGAACCCTCCTCCTCGGTGGCGAGTAGGAATCGGAGATCCCGAGCGGCCACGTCACCCTCGGGCAAAGGGTGAACGGGTCGCTAGATTTAGTACTTTCCGCGGACGCGCGCGTGCGCGCGTTCAGACTGCTCGATTCAGTGAACTGTTACATCTCCGGTTCTCGCGAGCTGCCAGAAGGGTCGGGGTTATGCGGGCAAGGTCGTGGCCTCGATGCGCCGAACCGGCACGGGCGTTCGCAGCCCCCGGATGATGAGGTGACCCAGCTCGACGAGGGCGACGCCCTCGAGAGCAAGGGCGAGCCCGCGGATTTCGGGCGACGCACTTGCCGTCACCGCATAGAGTACGAGCAAGCTGCCCGCCACCGAAAGGACCTCCGCCGCGGTGACCATGGCGCCGAGCCGTTTCGTGTCGGGAAGGATCAATCCGGTTCCAAGCACGAAGAAGCCTCCCCCACTCACAGCGCACAATGACAGCCCGTCGATCGATGTAGAGCCTGAGGTCGCGAGTCCGACCGCGATCGCAACACTGAGGCCAGTTCCGATGCCAGACAACGCAAGCCGGATCGACTTGGCCCGGGTGGGGTGGGACCCATGGGTCGGGAGCCATAGGAACACCGGAACGATCAGCGCCACGAACAGTACCCCGGCGAGGTCCGCGACGGCGTACGGCACGTGGTCAATCAGCAGGTTCAGTCCGAGTGCCAGGGTAGAGACCACGGTCACGAAGGCCAGCGATCGGTCGGCCCGCACTCGGGGAGCCAGGGCGACGCTCCCGATAAACACCGGGACGGACCAGAGCCAGTGCTGGACGTAGAACACCTCGTAGGTCAGATAGAACGCCAGGAGCGAGCCGTAGGTGGCGATCATCCCATAGTTCGGGAGGAGCTCACGCTTCATCGGGAGCAGCAGTACGACCACCGCGAGGAGGGCCGCGACCCCAATCAGGGGGAACAGGTACAATCCCAGCCACTGATCGAGGAGGAAGAGGTAGCTCATCGGGCTCGAGCTTGCCGAGGTGAGGACAAGAGTCGATGGCTCCATCCCCCCGACGATCGCGGGGTACTGCGCGAATAGTCCCGCGGGCGATCCGTAGAAGAGTAGAGACGCTCCCGCATAGGCGGCTAGCGGGACGGCCACGAGCGCGGCCCGTCCTGCCCATGTCGTGCGCCTCGAGAAGAGGGCTGGGATCGCGATCATGAGCCCAGGAAGTATCGTCAGTCCCGCGGCGAGGATTCCCGCGACCGTGGTCCACATCCGCCGACTTAGGATCGCATAGGCGGTGAGCGTGACGAAGAGCGCGACGACCGATTCCCCGAGACCATGCCCCGTGGCGTAGTAGACGACCAGCGGATTGAACAGCCATCCGACCGTGGCTATCGAGTACGCCCGGGATTCCCCTAACCGAGGAGTGAGCAGGCGCACCAGGACCAGGAACGTGAGGAGGTCGGCGACGATTGCCGGGAGCTTGAGAAGAAGGTTCCAGCTCCCGTAGCTCGGGGTGATCCCCGCCGCGTAGAGAGGCGCGGGTGGCAGGAGGTTCGTGCCGTACCAGAGAAGGCCATACGGCCAGGAGTTCAGGTTCACGATCCCGAAGTTGAAGAACAGGACATCGAAGTGGGAGAGCGACACCTCATCCGGGTGGGTGAAGAACGGCGCCAGAACGACCTGGACGGCGAACGCCGCCGCAAGGGTGCCCGCATACCGTTCTGCGGAGAACTTTCGCAAGAACACGAAGACTGCCGTGACGGACAGCGCCGAGAACGGCAGGATCAGCAGACCCATGGATCCGGCAATCGGTGTGTTCACCGAGGGGACCTGGAGGTCTACCGTAAGCACGAGGACCGATACGTAGAGCTGTCCGTAGGCCGGGACAGTGATCGAGACCGGTATCGTCGTGTTCTGGGCGAGCGTTCTCGCTTGGAAGGAGAGCGGGAGGAACGGCCCACGCGCGGGAACTGCGAAGGGTCCCGGGGTCGCAAGCTCAGTGGCGGGGTCCGGCACGTACACGACGCCCGACGGATTCCAGGAGACGTTCTCCGCCAGCGTGGGAAGGGTCCGAAGTGTCTCGCCCCCCACGCTTACGACCAACGAGCTCAGGTTGGACGCGAAGGCGAGGTTCGCGGGCACGTAGAGGGTGAAGTTGTAGGCGTGCCCCTTCAGGTCCTTCAGGTCAGAGAGCTCGAAGTCGTACGTTGCCGAAGCGGGCGTCGAGCTTGTGATCCGGTTCAGCAGCAGGGTCGTGCCGATGGTCGTAGAGTTCGCTCCCTGCCGGGCTTGGGTCTGGGTCCCGTAGAGTGCGCCGCCCCAGACGTAGACGGGACCCGTTCCGGCATCCGGCGTGAGCGACTCGAGGTTCCAAGGGATCGGATTCGCGGACTGTGCGTATGCGAGCGTGCCGGCCAACAGCACGAGCGTAAGTGCGAAGCACAGGAGTCCCCGGCGGTTCATGCACGTGTGTGCCCCAACGACGGAGGAACCTCCGGCACGGAGCTCCATCGACGCGTCCCCGGGAGCTCTCGGAGGGGAAGATCAGAACACGCCGGGGTTGCCGGAGCGTCCCAGAATCGGCTCCGCTGGGTTTTGAGACCCGGAGCCCTTGGTACCGGGGAACCTCGCACGCACCGGACCTCTCCTCCTGGTCAGCAGTGATCCTCTCAAGTAGATGCTGGAGAGGGTCGCCAGTCTCGCCCCCTGGCCGTGGAGACGGTCGAGCTCTCGACCGGAGGGGTACCCGGTGAGACTCCCTCGGCGCAAGGAATCTATTAGTCCGCATCTCCCCTCCTCGGCGCGTGCCGGTGACCTTGCCGGGGGCCTACCTCGAGCTCGTCCTGCTCTCGCTCCTGCTGCTCCCCGCCGGCTTGTCGTTGCTCCGAGGGGCCGAGTGGGCCCTGCGCCGGACCTTTCCTCTTTCGCTCGTCGAGCGTGCCCTCCTTGGTCTCTATGCCGGGGGCGGCGCCCTCTACGTACTCGCCACACTACCGGTTCCATTCTTCGGCATCGAGCTTGCGGTCGCGTTCTTTGTCCTAGGGATTGGCGGGATGCTCGTCATCCGCGTCGTCCACCGGCAACCCCTGCTCCCTCGGGCGCTCAAGGAGGAGCCGCTCTGGGAACTCGGGCTGCTCGCCCTAGGGACCCTTGCGCTGCTCGCCATCGAGCTTCAAGGGGCCGCTCCGCTCCTGCTGCCGAATGCGTGGGACGGCAGTGCGGATGCGCTCTGGGTGAACCTGACGGTCAGCCAGCACACCCTACCATGGACCTTGGAGCCGTACGCCGTCGCCGGCGTCACCTATCCGCAGGGCACCACGGTGTGGTTCGCGCTCCCGGTTATCTTGTTCGGCTGGCCGATTGTCGCGGCCCCGCTGTACTTGCCTCCGCTCTTTCTTGCTCTCAGCGTACCGGCGACGTATTGCTGGGGCCGACGGCTCGGTGGCGTCGACGGGCCCTGGGGCCGCCCGGTCGGCCTGCTGTTCGCGGTGTTCTTTGGAGTGGTGGGGGGGTGGCCCCGCCTGTATGCCGGAGGATCGTACGACCTCGAACTGGCATTCCCGCTGTTCCTGATCCTGCTCGGGGGTGTGCGCGAGTTTGTGCGGGCCCCACCACGTCGTTGGGGGGAGATCCTCGCGATGGGAACAGCCCTCGGTGTGCTGGCAACCTTGAGCCTCATCGCCGCCCAAGCCCTTCTCGTGGTTCTGCTCGGCTTGATCGTGCTCGACCATGCACGCCTCCTCCAGGTCCTGGGCCGCTGGGTCCTGCGACTCGCTGCGATGATGGGCGTAGTCGCCCTGTTCCTCGCCCGAAGCATCGCTGGTATCGTCGTCTGGTATGGGTACCCTGCCCATGTCCTCACCCAGACTGGCGGGAGTCTCACGACGCCGCCCCTCGGGATCGCGCCGTTCGGGGTTGGTTTGCTCATGCAAGAGCTCGATCCGTTCGTCCCGTTCAAGTACCGACTTTCCCCATTCCCGGTCTTCAGTGTCATCCTTCAGCTTCTCCTCGTCCTCGGATTCGCGTGCGTGATCTGGGTCTGCGTGTATCCGACGAAGGGCCTCGCGCGTCGGTTTCCCAACGGGTTCATTTCAACGCTAGGCGCAACCGCGGCGATCCTCTTCGCTTGGACCTTCCTCCTTTCCTTCGGCCAGGCCCCGGGCGAGACTGCCTCCGCCGTTCGGACGTTCTCCAACGTGGACGAGACGTCGTATCTCATGTTCATCGTCCTCGCCGGGATCGCCTCGATCCCGATTGTTGCCGGGCTCTCCGTACTCGCCGACGACCGGGGCGCCCATCGCCAAGGCGTCCCCGCTCGGCCCGCTTCCAGGACGCCGATTCGACGCCCGTGGCTTCTCCCTCGGGAGTCCCCGTACCGCTGGACGGTGCGCCGAGCCGCCCTCGCGGTCGGGATGGCGGCTTTGTTTGCCGGGGGGGCCCTTGTCACCGTGGTGGAGGTACCCGGCTTCCTCACTTCGAAGATCCAATCCATCGCTCAGGCAACGCCCGAGGACCTTGTGGCGCTCGGGTGGGTAGGTAGCCACCTCCCCGGATGTTCCCAAGTCCTCGTGGCTCCCGGTTCCGCCGGCCAGTTCCTTCCCGAGTATGCCCAGGTGCATCTCGTGTACCAGATGACCCCGACCCCGCGGAACGGGTCCTATGCGACCGTGGTGACTGCGCTTACCGGCGGGGGCTACAACGCCTCGACGCGCGCCGAGCTCGAAGAGTTGGGCGTGACAGAGGTCTTCGTGACCGGTGTCACGTTTCCGGGGTATGCTGCGTTCGACCCGGCCATCCTCGCCGGGTCAGTCGATTTCCGGGAACTCATGAGCGTGGGCGACGCCAGCGTATACGCGTTCGTGGGAGGGTCCGCCCTGGCCGGGTGTCCTCCGGCCTAGAGACCCCGAAGACCCGCCTAGAACCCGGTCGATCCGCCGCCGCGGGGATGCAGGATGTCCCCGTAGACGGCCAGGAACTGCCGTGCGATCTCGGACCAGGAGAATTTCTGGCCGAGACGCGCGTTGTACTGGCGCGCCTCGGGAAGAGGGCGCTCCACCCGGGAAAGGGTGTCGGCGAGGGCATCCACATCGCCCGGAGGTACAAGGTATCCGTTGAACTCGCGCACAAGCTCCCGGACCCCCGGAAGGTCCGAGGCGACCACCGCGAGGCCGTGCAGCCGGGCTTCGACCAGCACAATCCCGAAGCTATCGCCCAAGAGGCTCGGAAGTACGATGACGTCGTTGGACAGATACTCGGCATGAAGCTGAGCGTCGTCGACCAATCCCCGGAAGGTCGTCTCGGCCCGGATCCCGAGCTCATCGACCCTCCGCTCGAGAAGGGGCCGCTGTGGTCCGCCACCGACGATCGTCAGGGCGGTCGGTCTCCCGTTCCGGTTGAGCTTGGCCACCGCGCGGACGAGGTTGTCCACGCCCTTGGCCCGGCGAAGCTGTCCGGCAAAGAGCACGCGGAGCCGGGGATCCGAGCCTTGACGGGTCCACGGCTGTGACACGGGAGCGACCGCGCAGGGATCGGTGGATCCCGCGGGAATGACCTTCCAAGGGATCGACCGCAATCCGAAGGTCTCGGCAAAATCGCGCGTGTTGAACACCGCCACATCGATCATACGCAGGGCAAGACGGTGGAGCGTCCTCGCATAGATCGTGTCCACGGTGGAAGGGATGGGGCCGGAATAGTAGGTGGCCAGCCCGGCAAACGCATGGAGCCCATAGACGACCGGGATCTTCAACCGATGGGCCTTCCAGACCACCTGCTCGGTGAAGGGCGGAGACGGCCCGATCACTTGTACGATATCGGCCCCCGCATCCAGAGTGCGTGCCCCCTCCCGGTTGAGCACCGGGATCCGCCCGAACCGGGTGCACCCCGCCCCCTCGGTGAGGGGGATGACCGTGAGACCCGCGCGTCGAAACTGATCGGCGAGATTGCCGGCTATGCGCGAGTACCCACTTCGGGTGGGTGGAAACTGAGCGCTCGCCACGATCACCTTCATGCGTACCCACCTCCGGTCGACACTCTCAGTGGGGGCGCACGCCCGCATCTGAGCAAGCTCTCGAACCGGGCCACAACCCTCCGCCTACCAGCCCGACTTCGGGAAAAAAGGCGGAGTTCCGGCACGTCGGTCAACCCTCGTTCGTCGGTTTCGACCGCCACGTCGCGTCCCTTCCCTCGGCGATTTGGACGAAACACCGGTCTATATAGGTGAGTCCCGAGGAGACCAGCGCTTCGGGTATGCCTCTTCTACACGTTACGACGGGTGTGCGGAGGGTTCTCTCGCCCCGGCCCCTCCCCGCTCCAGTCACCGCGAGGCGGTTCCCCGCAGACCACGAAGCGGCCTGCGGTCTGGCAGATCCCGAGCCCAGGGAGCACCTTTCGACTTCCGCCCGTATCTCCGACCTCCGCTCTCCATGGCCATTCACGTTCGGGTAACAGGAGGGCTTGGGTTGGGACCTTCTTTCCGGGTCAGAGTCCGAGGCGCCCTACCCTTTGCGAGAGGCCGGGGGAACCGCAGGTTCTGCGCCCGCGGACGCCGAGAGCCAATCGACGAACCGCGCGTACTGTTCGGTGATCGCCTGACGACCGAATCCCTCGCGGTAGCGCGTGCGGCACGCGACTTGCAGGGCGGTCCACGCCTCCGGTCCGGACTGCTTCAGAGTGTGCGCCTGACCCAGCGCGACGAGGAACCCATCAACATCCTGGGCTGGCGCGAGCCATCCGCATACGCCCGGCCGCACCACTTCTCGGAGACCCGGTATATCGGAAGCGATCACGGGGACGCCCTCTCTCAGCGCCCGTATCGCGGTCGAGCCCAGGCTTTCGTAGAGGGAGGGCATGAGCAGGACGTCCGCGCGATGGAACGCCGCGTCCATGCCCGCCCGGAGGAAGCCCAGATTCGAAATGCGATCCGGCGACCGCTGGACCCAGGATGCGAGCTGAGGAGGAAGCGTGTCGGTTCCTACGAACACGAAGCGGTAGTCGCGGAACCCCTCGGGGCGGAGGCTGATTCGTCGGAGGATCTCAGCGGTGGTGAGAAAACCCTTTTGAAAGGTCATTCTACCGGCCACGAGGATGCGCAGGACCCCGGGAGACTCATCGGTCGTCTGAGCGGGACCCGGGGTCGCGTCGCCCGTGCGGGGGGACTCTCGGCTGGTCGGGTCCCAGCCGGGCGCGAAGTACAGGACCTCGGTCCGAGGTACCCCAAGCGACACGAGCTGAGCCCGCTCGTCCTGGCTCACGGTCCGAACCCCCGCCATCCGACGAAGAAGCCGGATCCCTACCCATCCGTTCCACAGATCCTGCAGAGCCTCCCGGGGATTGCCCCGTACCCGGTGGAGGAAGGTGTTGTTCTGCGAGGCCACAGCCGGTCTTCCCGCGAGCGCAATGAGCAGAGCCACTGCCAGATCCTCCAGATAGTATGGGGAGGTGAGCACGAGGTCGGAGGCGGCCAGCAGGTTTCGGAGCTGCTGCGCCCCCCGCGGGGATGGTACCGAGGTGAAGCTTCGTAGCACGGGCAAGCTCGGGAGGGTCGTCCGGGGGACCTCTCCGAGCCGCTGCCGGATCGCCTCGTCGGAGTACCGCATCTCCTCCCGGAACGGAGTGTCGAAGTCAACGACATGCACCTGGAAGCGATCCCCGTGAAGCGCCTTCGCGAGAGCGAGGATATCCTGCTCCTGGCCGCCCCCCACGCGGAGGTTGACGGGGACCAAGACGAGGAGCCGTTTAGGAGGTGGCTGAGGCACCTTCGTTCACCTCGCCTCGAGGGGTAGCGGCGAGCCAATCGTGGAACAGGACGGAAACCCGGCTGAGGCCGTCGAGCGCGATCAGGAACGCGATGGCGAAACAGAGTCCCCCGAGGACGAAGTGACCGACCTCCACGACGTGATAGAGGTAGCCCATCGCCGCTCCCACGCTCAGGAACACTGCGAATGGGTAAGAGCGCGCAGCCCGGTCCAAACGGGCGTACCGGTGGTCTCGGAGCGCGGCCAGCACTAGGCCGACCGTGGCCACGGAAGCGAGGAGCGTGAGTTCGAAGACCCGGGGGGTCGTCACCGCGGTAAGAGCGACGAGGATCACGCCCGCGACCGAACTTGCGTTCCCTATCCGGCGACGCCAAGGCCCCAGCGCGGAACGAGTGGGCAACGGTAGGAGGGTCAGTAGTGGCGTCAGGAGCAGGGCGAAGAGGAGCGGGGCAAGGGCCCCGACAAGGAACGGGAGGGGACTGGTCATCAGATTGATCGCCAACACCAACACGCTTACCCCGATGAGCCAGGCGAGCCGAAGGCGAGCCGGCCCGGTTACCCGGGCCAGCAACACCACGAGAATCGGGACGATCCAGAGGAGGAGCTGGACGAAGAAGGAGAGGTAGCTGAGGTAGAATATGACCAGGCTCACGAAGGTCGCGGCCGGTACGGCAAATACCGTGAGTCCTCGATGGCGTATCCCAAGCCAGAGGAAGAGGCCGACGACGACGGCGAGGCCGACCAGCACCATCGGCTGGAGACCGAACGCACGGTTGACGTAGAACCAGGGGGACATGGGACTCTCGACGGAACCATACGTCGGAAGTCCGTCCGGCGACGCGCTGGCGAGCACTCCCGCCGCATAGGCGATACCGGGCGCGAGGGAGCGGTAGAGCACCGCGATGAGCAGCCCGAACGTGACAAGAGGGAGGGCGGCCAAGTAGAGCACGAATCGCCTGGGACGACCCTTGATCGCAAGAAGGGCGGGCCAGAGAAAGACGACCGGGTACAGCGTGAGGAGACCAAGCGTCGCTCCTAGCGACGCGCCCGACCAACGCCTTCGCTCCACCAGATAGACGGTCAGAAGGACGAAGAACGCGACGACCGACTCGTCCAGTCCGTGGACGGCCGAGAAGTAGATGACGAGGGGATTCAGGAGCCAACCATACGTTGCCCACACAAAGGCGGTACGGGCGCCACGAGAGTCGCTCAAGTAGCGGAACAACAACAGGTAGGTCAGTCCGTCGAAGACGATCGGGGTCAGCTTGAACAGGACATTGAACGCGTCGGCCGTGGGGGTCACGCCAGCGGCGTAGAACGGTGAAGGGGGTACGACGAGGGAGACCAACCAGGTCGGGCCATAGAGGAAGCTCTGGAAGTTCACCACCCCGTCCGAATAGACCAGGATGGGATACTGGGTCAACGTCACGAGGTCGGTGTGGAGGAACAGCGGTGCGAGAGCCAGCCGGAGGGCGAGGCCCAGCGAGAGCGTCAAGGCCAGGGGGCCGTGCCACAGTTTTCGGAAGAGCCACGCCACGGCCAGGACGGAGAGTCCCAGCACCGGCAGAAGGACCCACCCTCTCGCCTGGGCCATCCCTGCCGACGAAACGGAAGCCGCAGGAGCCGCCGAGAAGACCACGTTGGGGATCGTCATCGCGACCCCGGGTGGAAGTAGGACCGAGGCCGTGATCGTCGTGTTGACCGGGACGGCCGTCGCTGTCAGAGGGACATAGTAGTAGTTTCCGGTGAAGTTGGCGAAGAGGCCCGGCAGTCGGGCGATCTGGTTAGACCCAGGGACGTAGATGGCGGTCGGGCGCCACGTGACGTTCATCGATGCGGAGGGCACAAATCGGAACGCTTGGCCGTCGACCGAGGCGAGGAGGGGGGTGTCGTTCCGGGAGAAGGACATCTCGGCGGGGAGCCAGAGCGTGAGGTCCGCGGGACGGCCCGCAAGATCGTACGCTTCGGAGAAGGAGAAACTCCAGGTGGCGCCCGCGTTACTGGTCGAGTTCAGCGAGCCAAGGGCGAGCGTGGTGCCTTGGACCGAATGATTCCCTTGAAGGGACCGGTAGGCGTTTCCGTACTCGCCAGTGACCCACAGGACCATAGGCTGGTCGGTCTGCGGACCCCCCCGCACCGGGTCGATGGGAGTCACTAGGTTCGTCTGAGCGATGAAGGCCGCAAGGACAAGGAACGCTAGGGGAAGTGCGAGCCAGAGCGTCGACCGACTCTTGGATTCTGGCGAAGCCGTTGGGGATCCCCGGTCTGGGGGGGCCATTGGTCGACGCGTAGGTATCACCGGGAATGCACGCCGCTGTTCGCCAGCGCAGTTTTGTCCATAATCCTTACCCGCACAGGGAGCAGCATCGGTACTCCCTTCCACGGATGGTTCTATCGGACCGCTGAGTCGGTTCTGCTAGGAGCCCGTAGCATTACTCACCCGTTGCTTTGATGGCGGGTCGACCGACGGTACTATAGCCGGGCTCGTCTATCGGTGGGCATGCCCGCCGAGAGGGAGCCCGTCTTCCGCCGGTACGACCCCAAGCAGACCCTGATCCTCCCGCCCGATCTCAATGAGTGGCTCCCTCCGAACCACCTCGCCCGCATCGTCGCGCAAGTAGTCGACGACGACCTCGACCTCGCTCCCCTCCTCGCGAGCTACGAGAACGAGGAGGGAGGGCGACCCGCCTTCCATCCCCGAATGCTCCTCAAGGTGGTCCTCTACGGCTACTGTATCGGGGTGGGGAGCTCGCGGAAGCTCGAGAAGGCGACGTACGAGGACGTGGCGACCCGATGGCTCGCCACCGACCAACATCCCCACTTCACGACCCTCGCCCGATTCCGTCGGAAGTGCCTGCCGCTCATGGACGGGCTCTTCCACCAGGTGCTCGAGCTCTGCCGAGGGGTGGGATTGGTCAAGCTCGGGCGCGTGGCGCTGGACGGGACCAAGATCAAAGCCAACGCCTCGAAGCACAAGTCGAAGAGCTATCGGAAGATCGGGGAGGAGGAACAGGACCTCCGCGAGCTCGCCCGACGTATCGTGCGCGAGGCGGAGGAGATCGACGCCGAGGAGGATCGGCTCTACGGTCCCGAGAACAACCCGTACATGAACCCGTTACCGCCGGACTGGAAGGAGCGTCTGAAGAAGCTCCGCGAGGCACGCAAGGCGGTCGAGGAGCGGGAGCGGAAGAAGGGCAAGCCGACCCCCGAGGCGAAGACCCAGTACAACTTCACGGACCCCGATTCCCGGATCGTTCAGGAGAGCGGGAACAAGGCCGGATATGTGCAGGGCTACAACGCCCAGATCGCGGTGGATGCGAAGAGCCAGGTGATCGTGATGGCGGCGATCACCCAAGAGAACCCGGACAACCAACACCTCGTGCCGATGGTCGAGGAGCTGGAGCGGGAGCTCGGCGAGCTCCCCGCGAAGCTCCTCACCGATGCCGGGTACTTCAGCGAGGCCCAGATCCGCGCCGTGGAGGCGAAGGGCATGGTCGTCTACTGCCCCCCGGACCCGTGGCGAGTGACGGAGAGCTCCCCGTGTCCGATCGGCCGGCCTCCCCTCGGAGAACGGTTCACGCAGTTCATGCGACGTCGGGTCCGAAGTCGTCGGGGACGGAGAGAGTATCGATGGCGGAAGGTCAGTGTGGAGCCGGTCTTCGGCCAGATCAAGCAGGGGCGGGGGCTGCGGCAGTTCCTCCTTCGAGGGAAAGCGAAGGTAGGAGCGGAATGGAAGCTCTGGTGTCTGACCCATAACCTGAGGAAACTGCACGCGGCGAGCCTCGGCTGAGAGGAACGCAGGGCCGGGGAACCCGGGGGTGGGAGGGCCGATCTCCCCAAAGGGACTCCCCGCTCGCCCAAAAACAAGTAAGGCTACGGGCTCCTAGCCGAGTACGGGCAATCGGTCCCGAGGTTCGGACGCCCCCTCGAGCGGTGGCTTAGGCAGCATGGGCCATAACCCGACCCGGCGGACCTCGAGTTCGTTACTCCGTGAGGATAGGTCGGTGACGACTCGCCGAGCTCTCAGGAGTGGGGCCCGAAAGCCGGGATGTCGTGTGGGGGAAGGACCGGTGACCTCCTCGCCCGCCCGGACGACTTCAACTTGAAGGAACATGGCACCCCCGTCCCTCGATGCGGAGGCCCGAAGGGAGCGTCGCCAGACCCCACCCCGGGGTACCTTGGGCGGGCGGAGCTAACCGTGGTGTGTGCCCCGCCACTACGTATAACCTTGTGGCTTTTTCTACCATGAATCCCTCCGCCCTTGCAGAGGTGATTCCTCACTTCCGAGACATGAGGAGAAGCAGGAAAGCCACAGTCTGGACGAACGTTCTGATCGCGGTCGTCGCTTTGGCGACGATCGCCACCGCTGGGAGTGCCGTCGCGACGCCCGTCGCGTCTCCGACCCCGGGTGCCTCGGCTACGGCTTCGGTGAACACGGCGCTCTCGACGGGGCTCGCGAGCAACTTCGGCCTCACGGGTCCGATAGCCGTTAGCTCTGCCTTCACCGCGCCTACGGCGGCGGTCGGGATCACGGTTCACGGGTCCTCCCCCTCGATGGCGCCGCGTGCGTCGTTGCCCAACCTGAAGACCGACATACTGAAGACAAGCGGAGCGAAGCCGGCGGACCCACCAATCCCCACGGTCAGTTGCGTTCCGATCTCTCCGAGCTGTGACGTGATAGCCAACGCTCCGAAGACGGTGACGACGAACCCCGTCGCCATGAACGCGACGCTGAACGATGCGCTGTTCCCGACGATCGGGGACGTCGAGCCCCCCGACCAGATGATGTGCGCCGGCAACGGCTACGTCGTGGAGGGGATCAACATCGGTTCCGCCCAGGTCTTCTATGCGTCGACGCTCATGCCGGCCTCCGGACCGGTGACGCTGGACTCCCTGATGGGACTCACGGGGCTCGGCTACAGCAGTGGCGGTGACGTCTCGTGCGTCTACGACGCCAACAACGGCGGACACTGGTTCATCATCGAGTTCGTGTCGGTGAGCTCCGAGTCGGCGGGAGGCGCCTTCGCAGGCTGTTTCGCCGCGGTGTACGACTCCTGCCTGGAAGGGATCGCGGTGAGCGCCACAAGCAACCCGATGGGAGCGTACAACACCTACTTCCTCGACCCGAACCACGTTGACGCGGACCCCGGGCAGGGCTACTTCCTCAACGACTACGCGAAGCTGGCGACCACCCGGGACGCGTTGATGCTCTTCTACGACGAGTACAACCTGAACGGGGCGACCGTCCCGGCCTGCCCGGCCTTCGGATGCGGCGGGTTCAACGGCGCCCAAGAGCTGGTCTTCGGCAAGGCCGCGATGGAGATGGGCAAGCCGGCGGGCAAGGTAATGGCGGCCCACGAGAACCTCGGCCTCCTGCCCACGCCCGACGGCGGCTGCGGTCTGGCGGCCACGAGCCCGTACACGTGCTGGTACCAGGTAATCCCCGCGGCCTCTCCGGCGCCTTCGCAGTTCGACAACTCCCACGGCGGATCCGGATTCATGGTCGGTTCGCTCGACTTCTTCGGGGTCGGCGACACCCGGATCGCGGTCTTCGACTGGACCGGTCTCTCCGCCCTGAACAGCGTGGGATGCTCGAAGTGCTCGCAGATCGGCTTCGGAGCGACGCTGTTCACCGGGCTCGAGGCGTACCTGGATGAGGGTGCGGGCTGCCCCGTGAGCATGGCGGGTTCCCTGTCCTACTGCGGCCTGGCGCCCCAGAAGGCGGGTGTGGTTCCTCTCGGCACGAACTGCGTCGCGGCGGGGCTCGTCCCTCCCACGGGTGGTCTTACCGCATGCCCTGAGAACAGTCTCGCCAGCAATGGCGACGGCGCTACCCAGGCGTCGTACGGAGCGGGCGAAATATGGATGGCCGTAAGCACGGCCGTCGCTCAGAAGTTCGGGGCGTCCACGGAGTACCACCTCGGAGCCGCGTACTGGTCGTTCGGTACCGCGTCGTTCAATGCCGGGGGACTGTTGACGCTGGACAGCCAGGGATACGTCACCGCCGCGCACGAGGACATGGTGTTCCCCGCGGTGGCGGCAGCCACCTGGAAGGCGGCGTTGATCTCCTTCACACTGTCGGGAGACATCTCGGTCACCGGCCACATGGGCGGATTCTTCCCCAGCACGGCCTACGGGATCCTCCAGGTCGGCGCCTCCGGGCTCAACGGACGCACCATCCATCTCGCGGCGAACGGTCAGGCGCCCGAGGACGGCTTCTCCGAGTACCTCGGACTAGGGACCGGCGGCTTCCGGCCCCGCTGGGGCGACTACGGAGCAGCGGTCTTCGTCCCCGGCCTAGGATTCGTCTTCGCGGCGGAGGACATCCAGTCGCCCGCGTGCAGCCCCACGGCGTTCCTTACCGACCCGACGTGCGGAGGGACTCGAGATCCCTACGCCAACTTCGGGACCGCGATCTCGGTGGTGCACACGTAGGGTTACGGAAGGTCCTGGGCTATCGGGTCCTTCGGGTCCCCAGGTAGGCGAAACCCCTTCCTCCTCTTTTCACGCTGGCACAGGACGACGGGAATCTGACGCAAGCACAGGCTAGGAGCTTGTAGCCCAACTCCGTCAGTTCGCTGACGGAGCTTCTGACGAGAACTCTGCCGAAAGTACTTTCGTCGCGTACGTCTATGGGCTTGCATGCCGAGCCCTCCGAGCCCGAACTTCC
>JAKASE010000028.1 GCA_021819135.1 Thermoplasmata archaeon
GTCACTACCGACGATAAACCTATCGGTACGGGGAACGGTCCCGACGTTACTCCGTCGTGGTTCCGTCGAGATTTTGTCCCAGCGACCGGAGTTCTGTCTCAGGATTTCGTTTCATCCCAAAGCCCCGACGGCCCGGGCTAGACCATGATCGCGTGCCGTCGACGCATCGTGGCCTCGTTCTCGCCCCGCACGCGGATCAGTTCGGCGATGAGCGCGTCGGTGAGCCGGAGGCTCGCGGACTCGAAGAGCGTCCCGAGCGGCGCCATGCGCGCGCGCCGTCCGTCCTCCGGGAACTCCACCGCGAGGAGGAGCGACGCGGTGTGGGCGAGCTTCGACGTCTCGCGCGAGGTGAGCACGATCAGCTCAGCCCCCTCCCGCCGCACGATGTTCGCCGTCTGGATCGACGAGAAGCTCTCCCCCTGACCGGAGAGGATGAACACCGCGTCCTGGTGGCCGACGATCGGGGTGACGCTCTCGCCGATGACATAGGCCCGCAGCCCGGCCTGGACGAGCCGCATCGCGAAGGCGCGTCCGATGATCCCGCTCCGTCCCGCGCCGTAGACGAAGATCGAGGAGGCCTTCAGCAGGATCTGGACGGCGCGCGCGATCGACTCCGGGTCGATCCGTTCGAGCGCGGCCGTCACGCGCTCGCCGATGTACCGCTCCGCCTCGACGAACGTCGACCCGCTAGTGGTGTCGGGACCTGCCATGGCTCCGGGACTCCTTGCGCGCGGCGGGCTTTGCGGGACGGGCGGCCTTCGCCGGTCGGGGGCGCGCGCGCCCGGCCCCGGACGCGGCCGAATGCGCGGGCGGGACCACGGGTTTCGGCGCCGCGCGGGGCGCGGGCGGGGCGTGCTGCTTCGTCCAGCGGCGCGTGAGCGCCCGCTCGTAGAGGAGCTTCATGTACATCGCGTCGTGCTCGAGGAGCGGGGAGCTCGAGATCACCGTCACGTCGTAGTCCCGCTCGGCCAGGAGCTCCGCGACCGGGTCGAACCGGACCTGGCCGCGCTTGATCGGCGTGAGGCGGAACTCCCCGGGGCCGTAGAACTCGACCCCGGAGAAGTTGAGGTAGAGCGGCCCGTGGGTCGCCTCGACGAACTGGCGCACGACCGGCTCGATCTGATCGACGGTCTCGAACGTCGATCGCTCGCGCGCGGCGAGGTGCGGGAGGTTGAGCACCGGCACCGTCCCCCGGACGCGACGGACGAGGTCGAGCACCTCGTCGCGCGAGCCGAAGACGTCCGGGTGCCCGCTCGGCTCGATCGCGAGGCGGACGGATCCCTTCGACAGCTTCGAGAGCCAGTCGGAGAGATCGCGCACGATCTCGGTGAGCTCCTGGACGGAGTCGGCCCGGTCCCCGGGTCCGTAGAACCCGAGATGGGTCACGGCGAGGCGCGCCCCCAGACCATGGGCGAGGACCCCCGACCACTCGATCTGGCGCATCGATTGCTCGCGGGCGTCCGCGGACCCGAAGAAGTCGACGTAGTACGGCGCATGGAGGGTGAGATCGGTGTCGAGCGCCCGGGCGAGGGACATCGTCTGCTGGAGGTCCGCGTAGTCCTTGGCGAGGCTCCAGGCGAGGGTCGTGAGCGAGTCCCGGCGGCGGATCGGGGAGGTCAGCGCCTCGAGGGTCGGCCGTCCGCCCTGGTGGTCGGCCGGGCCGACGCTCACGATCAGCTGCTGGACGACCTCCCGCGAGATCTTCGAGATCTCCTCGTCCATCGCGAGCCGCGTCAGCGGGTTGACCTTGATGAACTGGACCTCCATCGCGGTCAGTCCGAGATGATGGATGTCGGCGATCCCGTCGCGGAGGGTACGGCCCTTGCACGAGAGAGGGATCCCCGCGGGTCCGAAACGGATCACGAGTAACCAAGCCTCAAAACGGGGAGCGAGGGTAAACTCCGAAACTATATATCGGACGCAGACCCCGGCGAGGTTTTACGGCCGGGGCCACCGGACGCGCCCTCTGGACGGTACCCCAAGGCCACGAGGTATATCTCGGACGACGGCTCGCGCGACGCCGGCGGCTTCGTGCGGCGCACCGCCGCGAACGTGCGGGTGAGCTCCCGGAGGAGGTCGTCGACGAGATCGCCGTCGAAGACCTTCGCGGTGAACGAACCTCCCGGACGGAGCGTCCGGCGGGCGAGCGCGAGGGCATCGTGGACGAGGCTCACCGACCGGGCATGGTCGGTTGCGTAGGCGCCGCTGATGCGGGGGGACATGTCGGAGAGAACGACGTCGAACGGCGCGTCGCCCAGCCCCCGGAGGAGTCCCGGGTCCCCGACCTTCCCCCGGACGGACCGGACCCCATCGATCGGTTCGATCGGCCTCGGATCGACCGCGACGACCTCCCCGCGCGGGCCGACCCGGTCGCGCGCTACCATCGACCAGCCCCCGGGCGCCGCGCCGAGGTCGAGGACCCGGGCCCCTGGCCGGAACAGGCGGAACCGGTCATCGAGGTACATGAGCTTGAACGCGGCGCGGGAACGGAGACCCTCGCGCTGCGCCGCCCGATAGTACGGGTCCCGGCGACGCTCAGAGAGGAACCGGCGCGGCATCGGGACCGGGAGCGGGGCGGGATACTTCAATCGGCCGACGCCGGGGCCGTATCCCGGGACTGCCGCGGTCGAGCGTCGCGCTCAGCTCGCGACGTACCGACCGCCGAGGCGCTGGACCACGAAGACCGCGACCCAGCTGTACTGCGGCGCATCGACGCTGAAGACGCTCACGCCGGCCGAGACGAGGAAGACCGCCGGGGTCACCCAGCCCCACGCCTGGGCCCGCCGGATCGCCTCCGCATCCAGCGAGCGGGAGACGAGCCGGTGGCCGGTAGTGGCGTACGTCCAGAGGGAGTTCAGGGTCAGCCCGGCGACCGCCTGCAGGACGGCGAACAGGACCACCGCGGTCTGGGTCTCGGGGTACGCCACGTACACCTCGAGCACGAACGGCATCACCGCGATCTCGAGGAGGAGCACGAGGTTGAGGCGGATCAGGGTGCGGTCGTATCGCTGGAGATACCGGAAGGTCCGGTGGTGGGCCGTCCACCAGATCGCGATCATCGCAAAGCAGAACACGTAGCCCAGGAACACGTGCCAGTCCCCACCGAGGGCGGAGAAGAGCTCGCGCGAGACCTGGGAGGGGGACCGCCCGTTCGTCGCAATCGAGGGGACCGTGAGGGACAGGACGAGGAGCGTCAGCGCGAAGGCGAAGACGCCGTCGCTGAGCGCGAGGATCCGGCCGAGGTCCTCGCCCGGCACGTCCCGGAAAAAGCCGAGGGCGGTCGGGTTCCCGGGGCCGGGCCGGGGTCGCTCGTCCGCGTCCAACGCGGGGGGAAACGCTCCCGCGGTTAAGGGGACCGCCCGACCGGAGGACGCCCCGGGATACGTCGGGCGGAATGGGGCCGTCCGAATTTGAATCGGAGTCTCTTGCACCCCAAGCAAGAAGGATGGTCCAAGCTACCCCACGGCCCCACGCCGCGCCGGCCGCCGCCGACCCGTGGACGGCAGATAATGGTTGCTTCGGGGCGGGCGTCGCGGACGATCAGGGACGCGTGACGAGCCACCAGGTCACGATGCCGGCGACCGCGATGATCATCGTGTTGACGAGCGCGAGCCAGAAGAACCCCCAGAGCTCGCCCTTCCCCTCCTCCGGGGTCGTCGCGGCGGGGGGCGTCGAGCTGCCGGGGTAGGGAGTGAAGGGGTAGCGGTAGCTCTCGTCGCCGCCGGTCATCGTTGTGGCGACCGGGAACGGGTTCTTATCGCCTCGGTTCGTCCCGTCTACGCGGCGAACCAGGGGAGGCGCGCCGCGGGTCCGGTCGGCTTCAGCACCAGGAGGTGCAGGTTCGCGCCCGGGTCCCCCGGGGCGTAGGCGTCCCGCATCGCGAGCTGGTAGAGGAGGAAGAGCGCGTCCTCGTCCGACGCGACCCGGAGCGAGCGGCGGACATCGATGCCGAAGCGCCCCGTGAGGAGGGCGAGGAGCTCCTCGAAGTCGATCTGGGCCGATCCCTCCGAGGCCTGGGCCCGGCGGAAGAGCCCGACCACGATCCCGGTCGCCGTCCGCAGGATCTCCGACGGCTCGGCGAGGCGGAGGTGGAAGTGCGCGGCCTCCTCGGCGCGCTCGGTGGCGGGAACGACCAGGATCGACACCTCGTGGTCGATCGCCGCGGAGTTCGCCCGGGCCAGGTGGGCCCACGCCTCCTCGGCCGCCGCGTCGGTCGGGACCACGAAGATCGCGCGGGAGGGGGGGGCGCGCTCCCGGCCGAGACCCTCGACCCAGCGGTCGATCCCCTCGACGACGCTCGACCGGACGGTCGGGGGGACGTACACCGGGAAGGTGCGCCGGGGGACGCCCGCCTCCTGGACCCAGAACGACGGCTCGAGCGGCGGCGCGCGGCGCTGGGGGGGCACCCGGGCGTACCCGAGCCTCTTCAGGATCGTCTCGGCGGTGCGCTGGCGGGTCGCGGTGCCCGCGCTGGGTTCGGTGCCCGGCATGGTGTTCGCCTCGGTACTATCCGGGACCCGAGATAAGCTCGACGCGCGCTCGGGAAACGGGTCCTCCCTACATCCCGCCCGGGAGGCCCCCGCGGACGAGCGCGACGTTCGCGATGACCGCGACCACGATCAGGAGGAGGTAGGGGCCGGAGTAGAGGAACCCCCGACGGGCGACCCGCGCGCTGACGGTGCGCCACAGGGGCAGGGTGAGAGCGACGAAGAGGAGGCCGGCCGCCACGAGGATGACGAGGACCGGCCACGTCACCGCCCCGGTCCATCCGATCAGGACCGCGGCGGGCACCAGCAGGGCGGCGGAGACGACCACGACCTTGCCCGAGTAGGCGACATCGTCCATCCGGGGCAGCATCGGCAGACCGACCCGCGCGTAGTCGTTCCGCAACAACAGGGCGAGGCTCCAGAAATGGGGCGGGGTCCACAGGAAGACGAGCAGGGCGAAGGCGAGGACCCCGGGCGTCCAGCTCCCGACGGCCGCGGCGCTCCCGGCGAGGGCCGGAGCGCTGCCCGCGAACCCCCCGATGACGATGTTCCAGCTCGATCGGCGCTTCAGCCAGACGGTGTAGACGAGGACGTAGGTGAGACCCCCGAGGAGGATCGAAACGCCGGTGAGGAGGTTGAGGGCCAGGCTCGCGACCCCGATCCCGGCGGCGAGGAGCGCCAGGCCGAGGACGGCGACGGCCCCTCCCGGGGCGATGCGCGCGCTCGGCAGCGGTCGCCGGCGGGTGCGGCGCATCTCCGCGTCGAGGTCCCGGTCGAGATAGTGGTTCAGCATCGCCGCCCCCGCGCTCGCCGACGCTCCGGTGAGGAGCAGGATCCCGAGTCGGGCGAGGTCGATCGAGATCGGGTCGGCGAGGAGGAACCCGCCCACCGCGACGAGGCAGATCAACGCCGTGATCCCGGGCTTAGAGAGCTCGACGAGGCTCGCGGCGATATCCCGGGAGCGGGAAGTCAAGGGTTCGGCCGATGCAGGGGCCGGAATGCTCGACATCGATCGGGCTCCCGAGCGCGGGCTCAGCCCTCCCGGGGCGCCGGGCCGGCCGGGGGCGCGGCAGGGACGGGGGACGGATCGCCGGGGGTCCGGCCTAGGGCGTCCGATTGCGGCGCCTCATCCGACGCTCGTCGCGCCCATTCGACCCATCGCCGGGGGAGCGAGCGCAGGTTCGCAAGGAGGACCAGGGCGAGCAGCAGCCCGAACAGGGCGGTCGCGATCGCGAGATGGACCACCACGATCTCCGCCGTGAGGTCGCTGCGGACCACGAGCCCGCCGAGGAGCGCCTCGGCGACGACCAGCCCGAGGGCGCCGAGGCTCAAGTTGCGGAGGACCTTGCGGGTCCGTTCGTAGACGACCCCGAGGAGCGCGAGGACCGTGATCGAGAGCGACAGGAAGAACGCGAACACGCGGTGGCTCCATTCGACCGCGACGCCCCCCTGGAACGCCGGCAGGAGGTTTCCGTTGCCGAAGCACGACGGCCAATCCGGACAGGCGAGGCCGGAGTCGCTCGCCATCACATTCGCGCCGAGGAGGATCGTCGAGTAGCACAGGACGACCGCGAAGATCGATGCGTAGCGGAAGAGGTCGTGGCCGCGCACGGGCGGTTACGCTCCCTCGGTCGAGCTCGCGGTCGGAACCGGGACCGGGACCCGCGCGGGGGAGGGGGCCGGGACCGGGCCCGTCATCGTCACCGTGAGCTCCTCCCCCCACGGGTCCTCCGAGGTCACGGGCGTGCCGGCGAAGTAGGAGTAGACCATGTTGAACGCGAAGACGAGCTGGCCGATCCCGAGGATGTAGGCTCCGAGGGTCGAGAGGAAGTTGAGGGCCTGGAAGTTCCCGGTCCAGAGGTAGGTGTAGACGCGGCGGGGCATCCCTTCCGCCCCGAGGATGTACATCGGGAACAGGAGGAGATTGACGCCGACGTACGTGAGGAGGAAGTGGACGTGGCCGAGCGACTGGCTGTACCAGCGGCGGGTCAGGATCGGGAAGTAGAAGTAGATCCCGGCGAAGATCGCCATCAGTGTCCCCCCGAGCAGGATGTAATGGAAGTGAGCGACCACGAAGTACGTGCCGTGGTAGAGATAGTCGACCGGGATCGAGGCGAGCATCACGCCGGACAGGCCCCCGATGACGAACCCGGTGATGAACGCGAAGCAGAACCACATCGGCACGGCCATCCAGATGCGGCCGCCCCAGAGCGTCGCGATCCAGTTGAAGGTCTTGACGGCCGACGGGACCGCGATCGCCATCGTGGAGAGCATGAAGACGAACCGGATGTTCGTCGAGATCCCCGTGACGAACATGTGGTGCTCCCAGACCGCGAAGGAGAGGACGGCGAAGACCCCGAGCGCGATCGCCATCGCCCCGTAGCCGAAGATGTCCTTGCGCGCGAGCTTCGGGAGGACGGTCGAGATGATGCCGAACGCGGGCAGGACCATGATGTAGACCTCGGGGTGCGCGAAGAACCAGAAGACGTTCTGGTAGAGGAGCGCCCCGCCGAGCGGCGTGCCGTCCGCGGCGGCGAGGATGTGCGTCCCGAAGTTCCGGTCGGAGAGGATCATCGTGAGGCCGATCGACAGCGAGGGGAGGGCGAAGATCAGGAGGACAGAGTTGATCAGGATCGACCAGACGAACAGGGGCATGTTCCAGTAGTGCACCCCCGGCGCCCGGTGCTTCAGGATCGTGACGAGGAAGTTGACCGCGCCGAGCATCGAGGAGATCGTGAGGATGTGGAGGGCGAGGATCCAGAGGTCGATCCCGATCCCCGGCGCCTGGACGGAGAGCGGGACGTAGCCGGTCCAGCCCGCGTTCGCGTTGGACAGGATCAGGATGATGCCGGCGGGCGGGATCAGCCAGAAGGCGATCGCGTTGATCCGCGGCATCGCCATCTCCCGCGCGCCGATCATCGACGGAACGAGGAGGTTCCCGAACCCGGCCAGGGTCGGGATGATGAACATGAAGATCATCAGAACCCCGTGCATCGTGAACAGCACGGAGTAGACGTCCGGGGAGATCCCGAGGGTCGTCTGGGGGTCGAGGCCCAGACCCTGCACGATCCCGAGGTCGGTGCGGATCAGGGTCGCGTAGATCCCGCCGATGAAGAAGAAGACGATCCCGGTCGTGATGTACATGAGGCCGATCTCGCGGTGGTCGGTCGTGAAGAGCCACCGGCGGACCGCCCGGACGACCCACGCCCCGTGGTAGGAGAGCGCCCACAGGAGGAACGCCGCCAGGGCGACCGTGATCGTGACGATCGTGAGCGGGGTCGTGAAGCCGGTCACACCGTACCCCGGGGTCTCATGCGATAAGTCCCCCTAGTACGTACGCGATCGCCGCGCCCGCTGCCACGACGACGAGGACCTGGAGCAGCCGGACCCACGACTCGGTGGTGAGGGCCCCCGGATGGCTCGGGGTGTAGCGCCGGCCGAGGGGCCAGGACCGGTACGTCCGGTCGGCGAGGTGGAAGACGACGGCCGCCATCACGAACATCAGCGCGACGGCGAGGCCGAGCGACTCCTGGGCCCCCGGGCTCGTGAGGGGCCCGATCCGGATCGCGTAGACGATCAGGACCGCGATCCCGAGCAGCATCAACAGCGTGACCGCGGTGTAGAGATCGAGGATGCGGTTCTGGAGCCGCCGGTACTCGCGGTCGGAGAGCTCGGGGCTACTCAAAGAGGTCGATCCTCCGGTGGGGGATCCCCCGGTACCGGTCGACCCGGTAGAGGATGCCGGCCATGAACAGGAACGAGAGGACCGCGATGATCGCACCGACCGTCGCCCAGACGAGGGAGAGGAGGCTCCCCCCGACGACCCCGAGGACCCCGAAGACGAACGTCGCCGAGCCGAGGGTCCCGACCACGAGCAGGACCGCGAGGATCCCCCAGAGCGGGCGGGTGTTCCAGGTCGGGGTCGTCCCCGCGCTACTCATGCGAGGTCACCTCCCGGGTCGCGACCGCCGGGGGAGGGGCCGGACCGGGCCGGGGATAGGCGCCGTCGAAGGGGCTCGTGCGCGCCGCGAGGCGTCGCTTGTAGCTGCGGCGGTACCGCCAGTGGAAGAGCCCGATCACCAGGGCGTTGACGAGGAAGATCGGGCCGATCGTCTCGGCGACGGCCATCGGCAGGATCTGTACGCCCGGGGTCTCCCCGCCCCAGACGGTCATCAGGATGAAGAACCCGAGGAGCGAGGTCCCGATCCAGACGAAGAACGGGCGGTCCCGCGGATGGGTCCGCTGGGACCGGTCGAGGAACGGCACGAAGAGCACGAACAGGAGGAGGACCGTCGTGACGCCGACCGCGACGACCGGGGTGACGCCCGTGAAATCGACCAGCTTGAACAGCCAGAGGAAGTACCAGTCGGGCTCGGTGACGACCCCGGCCGCCGCCACGTTCCCGGCGTAGGTCTGGAGCTGCCACGGCCACAGGGCCGCGATCGCGAAGAGGACGCCGGCGTAGAGGAGCGCCCACTTCGTGATGTAGAACAGGATGTGGGGCATGAACGGGACGTGCTTCTTGTCCTCCTTCTCCGTGAAGCGCCTCCGCTGGAGGGGGTCGGAGGTCGCCGGCGGGGCGATCCCGTGCGACTCGAACAGCGCGATGTGGGCGTAGAGGAGGGCGGCGAGCGCGATCGGGATGAGGACGACATGGGCGTCGAACATCCGGGACAGGAGGGACTGGGGCGTGCCGTCGCCGAGGATGAACGGCGCCAGGAGCGGGCCGAATGTGGGAAGGCGGATCGCGAGGACCAGCCCGACGTTGGTCGCGTTCAGGCTGAGCTGGGTGTACGGAAGGAGATAGCCGGTGAACCCCATGCCGAGGGTCATCAGCATCAGGAGCGTCCCGACCATCCAGGAGAACTCCCGGGGCGTCTTGTAGACGCCCATATAGTACCCCCGGAAGAAGTGGACGAACATCAGGAAGATCATCGCGTACGCGCCGTAGAGATGGGTCGAGAGCAGGAGCGATCCCATCGGGACCGTGTTGATGATGTAGTACGTCGAGCACCACGCCGCCGGGGCGGCCGACAGCGTGCCCACCGTCTGGCCGCACGCGGTGAGCGTCTGGGCGGTGCTCGGTTGATAGTACATCAAGAGGAGCGCGCCCGTGATCACCTGGAAGAGGAACGCGTTGACGACGAACGCGCCGGTCCAGTACGACGGCTTGAACGTGAACTCGGGCTGCGGGCGGAGCGCCCACTTCTTCATCGAGGTCCGGTCCTCGACGAACCCCCAGATCTTGTTCAGGGTCCGGTTGTACCAGTTCGAGAACGTCACGGTCGGTCCTCGTTCAGGCAGGGAAGGAGCACAGGATGATCGGCGTCTCCTTCACGAGCGACGCGGTCGACCCCACGCCGTAGTCGCCCTGAAGGGTGTCGATGTGGCCGTTCACCGGCGGGCTGCCCGGCCGCATGCCGTTGGCATAGATGTTCCCGGCCGAGTCCGTCTCGAGGAGGACCTGGGGCAGCGGCAGCACCGCGGGGCCCGTCAGGTTCGACGCGCTGTCGGTGACGTCATAGGTCGACCCATGACAGGAGCAGTGGAGGTAGAACGACAGCGTCGGGTAGCTGGCGTTCGAGAACGTCTTCGCGCAGGTCCCCGGAGGGTAGTACGAGATCGCCGGGGCCGGACAGCCGAGGTGCTGGCAGATCGCGCTGTAGGCCACGATCGACTTGTGGGTCCCGACCCCGTACGGGACGTTCTCGGCCCCGTTGGTCCCGTTCGGGGTTCCGCCCGCCGGGTAGAGGTTGAGGAGGAAGTTCGGCTCGTTCCGGAGCGGGTAGTTGAAGATGAGATCCGCGCTGGTCGTCGCGTTGTACTCGGACTCGACCTTGTCGACGGTGAGGGCAGCGCCGTCCGTGTCGAACAGCTGCACCTTGGGATAGCTCGAAAGACCGACCGTGGGGGGCTGGATGTACTGGATCGCCGCCCCGGCGAGCCCGCCGCCACCGGCCCCGGCGACCGCGACGACGCCGAGCAGCTTCAAGAGGTTCCGCTTCGTCTCGTCGACCTCCCCGTCGCCGGGGGGGTTCACCGAAGCGACCCGCCGCACCTGTCCGATGGGGAAGTCGAGTGCCGAGAGGCGCTCCGCGCCGTTGGGGCACCCGGTCGCGCAGTCGAACCCGCCGAACGTCACAGGGTCCTCCCCCGGGTGTCGGGAACGGAGTCGTCGGCCTCGTTCGCGTTCGGGATCGATGCATCGCCGGGAAGTTCCGCGCGTTCGCTGCCGTAGTAGATCGCCCAGACGATACCTATCCCCATGAGGATCACCAGGACCTGGGTGAGCGTGATGATCTGGTCGACCGTGAGGGTGGTCATCGGGTCACCTCGAACTCCCGGGGGTCGACCGGGGCCGTCATCGTCCAGGTCACGACCGGGGATCCGCCGGTCCACGGGGTCGGGGGGGTCGCGGGGGTCGGGGAGGGGGGCACCGGTGCCGGCCCGGGCGGGGGCGTCCGGACCGCCACCGGTATCCCGCCCGTCCGCGTCGGGATCGGGTCGAGGCCGAGGAGCGCCCCGCGGATCGAGAGGGGCGCCCCGGGGGGCGGTGCCGGAAGGTCGGCGGCCTTCGCGAACTCGGCCAGGAGCTCCTGCTTCACGCGGCCGGCGCGCGCGTACCAGCGCCCGAGCTGGCGTACCGCGTCCCCCGAGCCGCGTCCGAGCAAGAGGAACGCCGCGGCCGCCGCGAGGATGATCCAGTCCACGTCGGAGAAGAGCGCCACGACTAGCTCACCCCGCGCCCACCGCGATCCGGGGCGGCTCGCCCCGGGAGGACCGGCGTTCCCAGCGCCCGGCGAAGTACGCCCCGCCGAGGTAGAGCGCGATCATCGGCGCCGCGATGAGGATCATCGTGATCCCGGAGTTGTCGGGCGTGACGATCATCCCGAAGACGAGCGACGCGATGACCGCCCCGCGCCAGTGCTTCCGCCACGCTCCGGCGCGCACGACGCCGAGGCGCGTCAGCGAGTAGACGAAGACCGGCAGCTCGAAGACGACCCCGAAGGCGAGGGAGTACAGGAGCGCGAACGTCACGAAGTCCTGCACGCCGAGGACCGGGGCGAGCTGCATTGCCGCCACGTAGCGGAACAGTAGACGGAACGTGAACGGCGTGAGGAAGAAGATCCCGATGCCGGTCCCGAACGCGAAGAGGACCGTCGCCGGGATCCCGACCTGCCGCAGCAGCAGCCGCTCGTTCTTCCGCAGCGCGGGAACGAGGAACGCCCCGATCTCGTGGACGACCCACGGCATCCCGAAGATCGCGGTGAGCAGGAGCCCGATCTCCATCTGGACGAGGACGGAGTCGCCGACCCCCAGATTGAGGAGGGTGACGCCCGGCGGGAGCATCGTGGCGACCATCGCGTCGAAGACCTGCGCCGTGATGTTGTAGAACGGGCTCGGCCAGGGGTAGGCGAGCGGGATCGGGACCCCGAAGAGGTCGAACGTGAACGGCCGGAGTTCGAAGAGGATCGTCGCGCCGAAGAGCGGCCCGAGGACGAGGGCGATCCGTACGAGCCGGTGGCGGACCTCCCCCAGGACCGAGAAGATGCGGTCGAGGTCGCCCATCAGTCACCCGGGCACCTCCCTCCCGGTCGCTCCGGGGACCGGGTCGGGTCCCGGGCGGGTCTCTTCGGTTCGTGCGTATCGCCCATGCCAGTCGCGGTCGGGAGGAGGATTCAGTGGGATGGGCCCGCGGGTCCGGGGGCGCTCGAGACGGATGCCTGCTCCGCCTTGATCTCCCGCTCGACCTCGTGGCGTCCCTTCTTGAACTCCCCCATGGACCGGCCCAGGCTGTGCGCGAGCTGAGGGATCTTGCTGGATCCGTAGAAGAGGATCCCGGCCACTACGGCGATGATCAGCCAGTCGTCGATCGAATCGAACACGGTCGCTCCCGCCGGGTCCACTCGGGCTCGGTCGATATGGCGTTCGTACGGGAGGACCGAACTCGTACCGCCTGTCCGTACTCGCAGGGGATAAAGGGGTCTCAGGCCGCCTCGACGAGAATCGTCTCGGTACCGGCGGCGACGGCGCGATCGATCGCCACCTCGCCGAGGTGGGAAAGGTGCCCGAGCCCCCGGGCGAGCAGGCGGGAGGCGGCCGGCACCGGCCGGGACGACTTCGACCTCCGCACGGGGGCGCTCGGCATGTTCCACTCGTCGATGAGCCGCAGGCTGTGGTGGTAGACCTCGCACGCATGGTCGAGCGACGGGTGCACGAGGGCCTCGACCACCGACTTGAGCTCGGCCTTGAGCTCGGGGAGGCGGGCGATCAGGAGCTCGCGTCCCGCGACCGGGAGCTTGCCGGATTCCTCGTTCAGCGCGGTGAGCGCCTCGCCGAAGAGCTCGGCGAGTTCCTGGAGCGCATGGACGACGACCCGCCACTCGAGGAGCTGGCGCGGGTCCGGACTCCCGATCCGCCGGGCGAGCGACCAGTCCCGGCTCGCGAGGAACAGCTGACGGACGAGGAGCGCGAGGACCTTCCCGGCCTCCTCTTCGAGGGTGGTGAGCCGCCGGCTCCGTCCCCGGCGGTCGAGGACCTCCTCCATCTCCTCGAGGAAAGCGACGAGGATCATCTTCATGCGCTGGACGAGCTGCGGGAGCTCGTACTTCGACGGATCGATGAAGTTCTGGAGCACCATCCGCGTCGGCTCCTGCGCGACGACGGAGACTCCCAGGAGCCCCCGCGCCGACTGGATGACCTCCTCGATCCGCTCGGGAGCGAGGGGCACGTCGGCGCGTACCTCGATCGCGTCGTGCCCGACACGATAGGCACCGACGATGAGCCGTTCGAGGACACCGGGAGTATCGAACGCCCTTGCCTGAACGAGGAACGGGGCCGTGGCCGTTCCGACACCCGGAACCGGTGCCGGCTTCAGAAACAGCGTCCCGTCATCATTCTGGTCGAAGACGATGAGATCTCCCGGACGCAGGTTCATCGCCTCGGCCCACGGCTTCGGCAACGTGACCGCGATCGACGAGTGTCCGGCTTTGAGGACGCGGCGCTCCCGGTTCGGGGTTCCCCATGCCATGGTACTGCACTCCAACCTACTACGTGGCTCGTAGCTTACAAGAGGTACCCTTTTTGAACGTTGTGTTCGCACCCGGGACCGACCGTCGGCCCAGCCGGACGGACCGAGGCCGCTATTTCGGGTGGGCGGGGCCCGTCGGGGGCTCCGGAGGGAAACCGGCCGGCGCCACGGGTTCGGGGTAGCCGAGACGTTCGGGGGGCATCTCGTGCTCGGCCCCCCGCCGGCGTCCGACCACAAAGCCGAGGACGAGCGCGATCACGACGAGCGCGACGATCGTCCCGGTGATGATGAACACGGCGATCCCGGGCCCGGTCGACGCGGCACTGACGGTGAGGTTCGCCGGCAGACCCTCGCCGAACGCGATGAACCCGTACATCCCGTTCCCGAAATGTCCGGACTCGTTGCAGAAGAACTCGTACCACCCCGTCGCGGGTGAGGTGAAGTTGCCGTACGCGGTCGTCCCCCCGTCCGCGACGATGTTCACGAGCGAGCCGAACTGCACGGCCATCGCGGTCGGGTCGGCCGAGGACGGGATCACATAGCCCTCGCGATTGAGGATCGTGAACGTGTGCGGGATCGTATCGCCGTTCGTGAGCGTGACGGAGATCGTCGTGTTCGTCGGCACGTTCGAGAAGGTGTTCGGATCGAAGGCGAACGGGTACTTCGCGGTGACCGCGAGGCTCCCGCTCGCAGGGTGAGCGACCCCGACGATCCCCTTTGCCGCGAGGGTCCCAGGGGCGCCCAGGACGCCGAGAACGACGACAATACCCAGCGCGACCGTTAGCGTCCCGACCCGAGTCCTACGCCCCACGATACCAATCCCTTGCGACCGACCGCGGGACCGTGCGTGTGATTCAAAGCCCCTCCGTACGTACGGTCCGGCGGCCGGACCGACGGAACCGACGATTCCGGTTCGTACGCCGGCAATATGTAGCTCGGTCCCCCCCTCCGGTCGTGGTGGAGCGCGGCCGGCTGCGACGAGGGGTCGCCCGCGGTGCCGCCGCGGCCCTGCCGATGGGCGCGCTCCTCGGGAGCGGGTCGACCAATCTCGACCAGACCAACGCGCTCGTCTGGATCATGATCGCGATCGCCGCCGCGGGCGCGATCGTGACCTTCGCGTTCCTCGCGTACGCGATCTGGAAGTTCCGCGACCCGAAGGTGAAGGGACGGCGTCATGGTTAATCGGTTCGAGGTCGCCTGGACGCTCGTCGTCGTGGGACTGCTCGCCGGCGTCGCCGCGTACTCCACCGTGTTGGTCTACCATCTCGACAGCCTTCCGTCGAACCCGACCGAGTACGTGGACGTCACGGGGCACCAGTGGTACTGGGAATTCTGCTACCCGGTGAACGGCAGCTGCTTCAACTCGTCCTACGACGCCATCACGAACACCGTGAGCGGAGGAGCGATGTGGGCTCCGCCCGGAGCGGTCGTGCAGGTCAACGTGACCGGAGCGGACGTGATCCACTCGTTCAACATTCCCCAGCTCGGGGTGCGGATCGACGCGATCCCCGGACGGACGAACCACCTCGCGTTCACCGTGCCCAACGCGGCCGCGGGGACCGAGTACCTGATCCAGTGCACCGAGTTCTGCGGCACCTACCACGGAACGATGCGATCGTTCCTCGTCATCGTCTGACGGTCCGCGGCGCCCCGAGTTCGGGCGTAGGTCGGTCAACGGCGGATTTCGGGGCCGGCCGACGCGGTCGACGGCTCACGACGGGGCCGGTCGGACCCGGCACGCGTCCCCGAGGGCGATCCGGGAGAGCCGCCGGCCGGTCCAGAGCAGCGCCAGGGCCGAGAGCGGGAAGCTCACGAGCATGAGGGGTATCGAGTAGGCGGCCCACGCCGCGAGCACCCCCGCCCCCGCGGTCCCGACGAGGACGTTCGCGAGGAGGATCGTTCCGCAGCTCGGGCAGGTGACGAGCACCGCGCTGGCGGCGCCGACGCTCGCGCCGCCGACCCCGATGCCCACCGACCGGCGGCGCAGGAGCGACGTCGCCACGGCCACGTTCATCGCGAACAACAGGGTCGATGCGTACACGGTCGCGAGGACGACGGGGATCGCGACCAGCTCGAACGTCGGGGAGACGATCAGGATCGCGACGGGCGTGTCTCCGAGCGGTCCGCAGCAGAGCACGTTCGCCGCGGCCGGGTAGGTGCCGTTCCAGATGCCGGGGCCGCCGGCCGACCAGCCGTAGAGGCTGAGGAACGTCGAGACGAAGATGAGGTAGGCGACCGCCGAGAGCACGAACGCCCACCGTCCCCGGCGCCCCCGGATCGCCTCCGCGACCGACCGACGGGCCGTGCCCGGCGCCCGGGTCGACCAGGCCCGCATGAGACGCCGCCAGCCGACGAACCCGACGGCCATCCCGATCGCGAGCGCGACGAACACGATCGTTCCGAGCATCGCCCACGCGGCCTCGGTGGCGGCCGAGGTCGGAGCGACATCGGCCCAGTTGCCCGGATAGGCGGCCATCGGCACGAGGAGGAGTCCCGCGCCGATGAGGAGGAGCCTCCAGGCCCCGCGTTCCGCGGGCGGAAAAGGTCGTGCTGCGGAGAGTCCGTCCTCCTCCACGGTCCCCCCGGCACCTTCCTCCACGATTCGCCCTCCGAGTCGGACGGGACCCTCGCGGAGAGCCCTACGGGTGTCCGTGGTGCCCGCCGGTCCGGTGCGGGAGCCGTCCGGTGTACGTCGCGACCAGGACGAGCACGCCACCGACCGCGAGGAGTACTGCGGACCCGGCGAGCACCCACGACTCGACGACGGCGGTGCTGGGGGCGGCGGGAGGCGCGGGCGGGGAGACGCCCACATAGAGGAACCCGAACATGCCGCTCTGAAAGTGGCCGGAGATCTCGCAGATGTACTCGTAGATGCCCGGCTTCGCGACCGTGAAGTTCGCCCAGACCGTTCCACCCCCGACCGCGGGCACGTTCACGTTGACGAGCGGGGCATGCTGCTGGAAGTAGGCGGTGAAGTTCCCCGGGGTCAATGTGACGTTCGATTGGGGCGCGACCGTGAACGTGTGCGGGAACGAGCCCTCGTTCGTCACGAGCACGTCGAGGTTGATCGGGTAGTGGGTCGGGGTCGAGCTCAGCACGTTGGGGTCGAACGACAGAGAGTTCGTCGCGTTCTCCGAGAGCAACAGACCGGGCCCGGAGGAGGTGACGTTGAGGAGCCCGGCCATCCCGGCCTGGAACTGGTAGGGGACGACCGACACGAACTCGAAGGAGTCGAGGCCGGTCGAGGCGTTGAGCGTGAGGTTCGCCCATCCCTGCCCGCCGGGCGCGAGCGAGACGTTCGCGAGCGAACCGTTCGCCCGGAAGTAACTGTAGAGCTCGCTCGGCGAGAGCGTGGGGGGGATCACGGCGCCGGACTTCGCGGAGAGCGTGAACGTGTGGGAATAGTTCCCGACGTTGACAAGATGGATCGAGACGGAGGAGTTCGACGGGACGCTCAGCGCCGCCGGGTCGAACGACGGGCGGTCGGTCAGGTTGACCGACAGGTTCTCGGTGAGGGCGAGGGGCCGGGCGACACCCACGGCGGGGGCCACCGGCATCGTCCCCAGGGCGGCGACCGAGGGCAGACCGATCGTCGCGAGAAGCAATCCCGCGACCAGCCACGGGAGCGCCCGACGGTACGGCCGGGCCGGTCGTGCGTTCGGCACGTCGTTCACAGAGGTCCCTGGTGCGTGAGCATCCGGGGGCCCGTTGATATGCTGAATGTACGAATCGCGCGCCCCGCCGAGAACGACGGACGGAGGCGTCCTTCCTACCGGTCCCACGGAGCGACGATGGCGCCCGCGGAGACCGGGACCGGCGCCCGGGAACCGGCCGCTCGCGCCCGGGGGACCCACGGCGCGTACGCCGAGCCGTGGTAGAACCGGCGGAACAGGTAGGCGATCTCGACCGCCATCACGACGCCCATCGTCCCGCCGAAGGCAAGGTCGGCGACCGCGGCCCCCCCGGTCGCCGCGACGGCGAACCCGGCGATCGCGGTCACGAGGAACGCCACCGCGAGCCCGAAGAGGACCCCGACCTCGGCGACCCGCACCTCGAGGCGCCGCAGGGGAGCGAGGAGCCGCAGGAAGATCACGGCCATGATCGCGCCCATCGCCGCGCCCCCCACGGTCGGGAACGCGGTGACCCAGGGCGCGACGACCGCGGAGGCCCCGAGCGCAAGGAGGGCGAGCCGCTCCACGCGCGAGAGGGGCGCCCAGAGGAGGAGGGCGAGCATGACCGCGCTCATCGACCAGAAGAACCAGATCGACGTGAGACCGCCGGCCAGGGTCAGGAGGGCGCTCGGGGGGGACGAGGCGGGGGCGAGCACGAACAGGATGCCCATCGTCGCTTCCGAGCCGGCCGTCGTGATCGCGAGCAGCGCCGGCCAGGTCCAGCCGGCCGTCCCGATCCGGCGTTCGCGGAACAGGATGACCCCGATCATCCAGATCCCGACCGGCGGCATCATCATCCCGTTGAACGCCATCAGCACCCAGGTCCAGGCATCGGCCCCGTTCGGGTCGAGATAGACGAAGACGAGCGAGAGGAGCAACAGGCTGCCGCCGACCAGCACCGAGAGCGCGAGGAGCGCATGGGTGAGGAGGGGCGGCTGCCCGTCGGACGGGAGCATCTTGCCGAAGACGAAGATCGTCACCCCGATCATCGCGATCGCGATCGTCGCGAACGGGACGAGGGTCGTGTCGAGCGCGAGCGACGGCAGGAAGAGCGCCATCGGCGAGGCACCGACGGGGGCGGGGTTCTTATGACCCCGGTTCCGACCGGTCCCGATCAGTCCTTCTCGGAGCCGGTGGAGGCGAAGGGAACGTCCTTGAGCTCGCCGGCCTCGAACCGCCGGATCAGCTGGGTCGTGACCTCGATGAGCGGGTGGTGGCTCGACCGGTCGATCTCGATGTCGGCGACGGTGACGAGGTGGTGCTCCTTCGCGATCCGCTCGAAGCCGGTCTCCCGGACGAACTGTTGCGGCTGGTCGCAGGTGAGGACGAACGCCTGGAGCTGGGTGAGGCCCATCTCCCGCGCGGCGAGCGCCCGGTGGTGGCCGTCGACCAGGATCCACCGGTCCCCCTTCTGCAGCACGAGGACCGGCTCGGCGAACCCCCGCTCGAGCTCGTAGCGTCGGCCCTCGAGCTCGTCCTCGAAGACCTTCCACTGGGTCGGCGTGAGCCGGTCGATCGGGACGAGGCCCCGGTGGAAGGAGAACGGCAGGCCGTAGCGCTCGGAGAGGAGCCGCTTCAGCGTATCCGCCTTCGCCGGCGAGGCCCGCTCGAAGTGCGAGCGGACGACGTCGAGGTTCGACAGGATGCCGCAGAGGCGCCCCTCCGGGTCGATGATCGGAAGGTCGCGGAGCCCGAAGCGGAACATGATGCGGGCGGCGTCATCGAGGCCGGTGTCGGGGTATGCCGTGTACGTGCCCGGCCGGATGATCTTCCCGAGGGAATCGGTGGCCTCGTCCGCGTGGCGGAGAAGCTCCTTCGCGCTCACGAAGCCGACCAGGCGGCCGCGGCGGTCGGTGACGGGGAGTCCGTGGTGGCGGCTCTTCGTCAGGCGCGCGATCGCTTCGCCGATCGTCGCCGACTCCGCGAGGTGCTCGACCTCGAGCACCATGTAATCCTTGACGCGGACGCTCATCGCGGCCCGGAGGGCTGCTCGTCCCGGAGGTAGGCCGTCAGCATGTGGCACACGATGAGGTGGACATCCTCGGTGTGCTGCATGCTGTTCGAGGGGACCACGACCGGCACGTCCACGAGGTCCTTCAGCTTCCCTCCCCCGATCCCGGTGAGCCCGATCGTCGCGAGGCCCATCGTCCGGGCCGCCCGCACCGCCTCGAGGACGTTCGGAGAGTTCCCGCTGCCCGAGATCGCGAAAACGACGTCGCCCTTCTGCGCGAGCGCGCGCAGCGGACCGACGAAGACCTGGGCATAGTCCGTGTCGTTCGCCCAGGCGGTCAGGCCGGGGACATTGTCGTTGAGCGCGAGGCAGCGGAACCGGTGCCCCGGACCGCGGGGTTCGGTCCCCCCTGCGACCTTCGCGATGTCGGTCACGAAGTGCGACGCGGTGGAAGCGCTGCCGCCGTTCCCGAGGAAGAAGACGGTCCGGTCCTCGCGGCGGGCCCGCAGGAGGATCGGAACGATCCGCTCCATCGCCTCGCGCAGGTACGGGGCCGTGAGCGTCGCCTCCGCCTCGCGGACGTACCGGTCGACGAACGGGCCCAGGGTGGAGAGGTCGCTCATCGTCCCACGAACAGGATCCGAGAACCTTCCGCGGTGATCCGCACCGGGAAGCGTCGCATCGGCGACAGGGCGTCCGCTATTTGACGGCTCCGCTCAGGCGGGTGGAGGAGGAGGAGAAAGCCGCCGCCGCCGGCCCCGGTGATCTTCCCACCCCACGCTCCCGCGGTCTTTGCGGCCGCGTAGTGGCGGTCGATCTCGGAGCTCGAGATCCCGTCGGAGAGGCCCCGCTTGAGCCGCCAGCCTTCGTCGAGCACGGCCCCGAGGTCCGCCCAGGACCGACGGAGCAGCGCCCTGCGCGCATCGCCGGCGAGGTCCCGGATGCGACGGAGGGCCTCCTGGTTCATCTCCGTGCGGGAGTTCTGCTGCTTCAGGATCCCTTCGGCCCTTCGCGTGATGCCGGTGTAGAAGAGCGACAAGTGATCGCTGAGCGCCTCCCGGTCGGCGGTGGCGAGCGGGATCGGGGAGACGCGGACCGAGTCGTCCGGGTGGAAGGCGAAGTGCTGCACGCCTCCGAAGGCGGCGATATACTGGTCCTGTTTGCCCACCGTACCGCCGAGCTTATCGATCTCGATTCGGCAGGCCTCCTCGGCGAGCTCGGCCGGGTCCTTGAGGACCCCCTGGAAAGCGTAGAGCGCGTTCAACAGACCGACGGTCAGCGTCGAGGAGGAGCCGAGCCCGGTTCCCTCGGAGGGGATGTCGGCGATCGTGTGGATCTCGATCGCTTCGTGGAGCCCGACCGTGCGCAGCGCCTCGCGCACCAGGCCCTGCTGGAGGTCGTCGAGCCGGTCGACGTTCTCCGTCCGGGAGTACGCGACGCGGATCGACCGATCGAACTTCTCGTTGACGAGGACGTGGATGTAGCGGTCGATCGCCGCGCTCGTCACCGCGCCGCCCCCGAAGGCTCGGTAGAACCCCGGAAGGTCGGTCCCGCCGCCGGCGAAGCTGATCCGCAACGGGGTGCGCGTGATGATCATCGGGATCGACGGAAAACGTCCCGCCGGGTTATATCCCGTTTCCGCCGGTCGACGGGGTACGACGCGGAGCCGGGCCGACCGGGGCCCGGGAGGCCTTCGAGGACCAGCGGGCCCGGCGGCCGTAGAACGCGTGGGTGACCTTCGCGAGGTCGTCGATCGGGGCGAGGCCGGGAAGCACGGAGGCGAACGCCGGTGCCCGGCGGTCGAGGAGGATCGCGATCCCCCGGTCGTTCTCGGAGCGGATCATGCGTCCGGTCGCCTGGAGGATCGCCCGCTGGGCCGGCGCGTCGACGGTGTACTGCCAGCCCCGGCCGGTCTTCGCATCGAGGAATCGGCGCAGGGCCTCGCGCTTCGCCGTCGGTCGGGGGTACGGGATCCCGACCATGACGACCGCCTCGAGCTCCTCATCGGGGTAGTCGATCCCCTCGCTCAGGCGGCCGCCGGCGACCCCGATCAGGATCGTCCCCTCGGGGTCCTTCTTCCATCCCTCCACCGAGCGCCAGAGGTCCCCCATCGGGATCTTGTGGTACTCGATGAAGACGTTCCCGGGCAGCTGGGACTGGAGGCCCGCCTCGAGGACCTTGTGCATCAGCTCGAAGCTCGGGAAGAACACCGCGGTCTTCACCGGCAGGGTCTGGAGCACCTCGACCAGGCGGTCGGCGAGGCGGGTGATCGCCCGCGGGTCGCTCTTCAGGTCCTCGAACCGGGTCGTGACCGTCGGGTCGTAGAGGAACTTGCGATTCTCGGGCGGGAAGTGGGACGGCACATCCAGGGTCCGGCTCTCGGGGCCGAGCCCGAGGGAATCGCGGTACTCCTCGAGCGGCGAGAGAGTACCCGAAAGGTGCACCGAGAGGTGGCAGTCCCGGATCGGCCGGGCCGCCGCGGAGGCGTCCAGGGCGTACGCCTCGAGCGCCGGTCGCGGCAGGCGCGTGGCGACCTTGACGTAGGCGGGGGGCTCGAGCTGCGGCCAGGAGAGCAGCGTGAGCGCGACCGTGTGGACCCAGGAGCGGGGCAGCCGACGCTCCCGCCGACGCTCGTCCCGGAGGTTCTCTCCCCAGGTCGCGAGCGCCCCGAGCCAGGTATCGAGCCGGTGGCTCGTGCCTCCGAGGGCGGTCAGGAGCGCGTCCTCGAAGACCGTCGGCGGCAGGACGGCGTCGTCGTCGCGCGCGAGGGCCTGGATCAGCTCCTCGACGGCCGCGCCCACAAGGTCGAGGAATCGGCTCGCGCTCGGTCCGTCGGGAAGCTGGAAGTCCCCGCGCTCGGCGACCTCGGCCCGGGCGCGCCGCACCGACTCCTGCGGCAGCGCGACCGTCGTCAGGTCGCGGAGCTGGTTCGGGAGGTTGTGGGCCTCGTCGATGACGAGGTCGATCCGGGCGGGATCGACGCCCAGCCACGTAAGGAGCGAGCGCCGGATGTGCGGATGGAAGAAGAAGGCGTAGGGCGCGGTGACGATGCGGGCGTGCGGCGCGAGCCGCTTCGATAGCTCGTAGGGACAGAGGTTCTCCTCGCGGCAGTAGGCCTCGAACTCGTGGGGCGCCGGCAGCTTCTGCCCGAACCGGTCGACCAGGCCCTCGAGGTCGGCCTGCAGCACGCGCGCGTAGTACGGACACCCGTCGAGGTCGGTGAGGTCGATCTCCCCGCCTTCGGGAAGCTCGGCGGGCGCGACCGCGGGAGCCTCCCCCTGCATCGCCCGCTCGGTCGACCGCTTGCGGTCCGCGCAGAGCTTCCCGTGCTCCTCCGCCGTCGCCCCCTTCACCTCGGCGACGTTCTCGAGCAGGAAGCAGCGCCGGGCCCGCCCCTGGAGACCGAGGGCCAGCAGGGGCCGCTCGAGGCGGTGGGCGATCGTCCGGGCCTCCTGGAGAACCTGGACCTCCTGGGAGTGGGTCCGGACGAGGTAGAGGATCTTGTGGTCGGCCTGCTCCGCATGCTCGAGGAGGGGGGCGAGCGCTGCGACGGTCTTCCCGCTCCCCGTCGGCGCGTTGATCAGGAGCGCGCCCCCGCGTCGGGTGACCTCGGTGACCTCGCGCAGGATCGCCTCCTGGCCGGGTCGGACCCGGTACGGGAACAGGGTCGGAGCGTCCGAGGAAGGGGTGAGCGACGACGTAGACCGGCTCCGGCCCCGAGGAGCGAAGTGTCGGGGTTTTAAGCTGACCCTTGAGTGGAACGGTGGGAGGCGCGTCGGCCGTACCGCAGCGTCCCCCCAAGGGCAGGCGGCCGGGAGCCGTACGCGCGGGTGGAACCGGTAGGTTCAAGGGAGGACCGGTCCTCTCGGGCCGATATCGGAATGGTCGGTTCACCGGTCCCGCCGCGTCCGCGCGCTCCCGGGCCGACCGGTCGCGGCCGCTTCCTCGCGAGGTACGGGAAGTTCGTCCTGGTCGGTCTCACCGGCGTCGTCGTCAACCTGATCGTCTTCATCCTCACCCTGGACGCCCTCACCCGGGGCGCCACGTTCGACCTCTACGGGGGCCTCCTCCATTCCGCCTCCGCCAACTCGTCGAACCCCCTCGACAACTTCGCGGCGAGCGGCGCGGCGTTCGTGGTGGCGACCCTGTGGAACTTCACCTGGAACAACCTCTGGACGTTCCGGTCCGAGGTCGGGCACCGACACTCGGTGAGCCTCCGCCTCGGCCTGTACTACGGCGTGTCGCTCGGGTCGCTCGCGGTGAACGAGGTCGTCCTCTTCGCGATGAGCCTCCTGTTCCCTCCGCTCTTCGGGCAGGCGGTCGGCATCGCGGCAGGCAGCGTGGTCGGCTTCGGCGGCAACCACCGCTACACGTTCGCCGAGACCGCCGGACGCGACCCGGCGCTCCCCGAGGCGTCCACGTCCCGGACCCGGTAGGACCGGGAGGGAGGGTGGGGGGCCCGAGGCCCCCGGGGCCGGCTCGGGCCTAGTGCGGCATCTTCGCGAGGATCGCGAGGTCGGCGCGGACCGCCTCGACGCTCGCGTGGAACGCCGTCTTCTCGGCCGGGGTGAGGTCGACCTCCATCACCCGCTCGACGCCCTCCCGGCCGATCACGACCGGGACGCCGATGTAGAGCCCCTTCTCCCCGAACTCGCCGTTGACCCAGCCGGTGACCCCGAGGAGCCGGTGCTCGTTCTGGGCGACCGCCTGGATCATCTCGAACTGGCTCGCGCTGGGGGCGTAATAGGCGCTTCCGCTTTTCAGCAGGTTGACGATCTCGCCCCCGCCGCCCTTCGTGCGCTTCACGATCGCCTCGAGCTTGTCGGCGGGCAGGAGCTTCGTGAGCGGGACCCCCGCGACGCTGGTGAGCGAGAGGATCGGGACCATCGTGTCCCCGTGCGTCCCGAGGACGAACCCCGTCACGTCGCGCGGCGCGACGTGGAGGGCGTCGGCCACGAACGTGCGGAAGCGGGCCGTGTCGAGCGTGCCGGACTCCCCGAAGACCCGGCCCGGCGGGAACCCGCTCACCTCGCGGAAGTAGTAGGTCATCACGTCGACCGGGTTCGTGACCACGATGCAGACCGCTTTCGGCGCCTTCGCGCGGACGGCCTCCGCATGGCCCTTCACGATCGCGGCGTTCTTCTCGAGGAGGTCCGAGCGGCTCATGCCCGGCTTGCGGGCGAGCCCCGCGGTCTCGACGACGACGTCCGCGCCCGCGATCGCATCCAGCGAGGTCGACCCGGTGACGCGCGTCGAGAACCCGAGGATCGGGGCCGACTCCTGGATGTCGAGGGCCTTTCCCTGCGGGAGCCCGTCGATGATATCGATCAGGACCACCTCGCTCGCCAGGTCCGACTCCGCGAGTCGCTGGGCGAGCGACCCTCCGACCATTCCGGCTCCCAACACCACGATCTTTGACAAAGCGCTCATCGACGTCCCTCGGTGAGCCGCGGACCGCCCTCCGGGTTTAAAGCGGCGCCCTGCCCCACCCCGGAATCGCCCCCTACGGTATCCAATAACGGTCAGGGACATTCTGCCGCTTGAGTGGGGCCCGCCAGCCCCACCGAGGCGGCCCACGCCGACAGTCCCGGCTCCAGCGGCGTCATTCCACTGAGCAACTGGACCAACG
>JAKASE010000029.1 GCA_021819135.1 Thermoplasmata archaeon
GAGATCCGAATGAAGGACATACTCACCCATAGTAGTGCGTATGGTAGTATGTAGGTTTCGGTGATCCCTCCGTCAGGGGAAGGTCAGAGCGGGTCGCTCACCCTCTGACCGTTATTGGATAACGTGGTCCTATTCGGCGGGCTTTGTCGAAGGACTTAAGGCGAGCGGGATAGTCGGCGGAAACGGTCCGTCGGGGGGGGACCGCTGATGCTCGTCGGACAGTGCCAGCGATGCGGGGCGCCCGCGGCGCTCTCGTGCACGATCTGCGGACGGACGTTCTGTCGATCCTGCCTCGACGCCGACGAACGGATCTGCACGGACTGCGTGCAGGTGCAGCGGGACCCGAAGAGCACGGTCGAGCACCGGCCCCCCCCGTCGCGTCGGTCGCACCGGGGCCCGCGCGCCCCGGGCCGCGTTCAGTAAGGGTATCCGGGCAGGACGAGCCGGGCCTTGGGGGAGGCCCGACCGAGCGCGAGGAGCACGACCCCGATCATCCCGGTCACGAGGCCCAGCCCGAAGACCCCCCAGGCGTAGGCGCCCAAGGTCGAGGTGATCCGCATCCACCCGATGGTCATCCCACCGGACCCGGCGGCGACATGGAGCACCAGGTTCGCGAGAACCCCGAGCCCCCATCCGAGGAAGAGGAGCAGCCCGCCCGCAATGAAATAGCCGACACGCTCGTCCCCGCCCGGGTCCATCGGGGGAACGGCCGGGGTCTCCTGGATGTCCACCACGGAAGCGCCCACCCGGGGAGCCTCTATAGACGTTGCGGGCCCCGCGGTGGAACGGCCGGGGCGAGCGGCTACGGGACCGGGGAAAAGGACCACCGCGGTCATGCCGCGAGCCGCGGCCGCTCCACGCATCGGTCGTTCACTGAGGGGCCGGGCCGCGGACCCGGGCGAAGGAGCTCGGCGGGCGCCCCGAGATCCGCTCCCGGAGATCGGAGAGGATGCCGCCGACGTACGGTCGCGCGGGGGCCGGCGTCGGTCCGAGCGCGAACGGGCCGGGTGCGGCCCCGGACGAGGTCCGGAACGGCGCCGCGGCAGCTCCTTTGAGTAAGTATTTATCCCTATTCGTGTGTATGATTGTCACGGAACCCCGCCGCGCGCGGGGGACCGCCCGCAGGGAGGGAACGTGGTCCGAGAACCGATCCGAGCAACGGACGGCAACGGACCCCGGCCCCGAGGCCGCGGATATTTTTCGCCGAGGGAGACCACGTCTGCTAGCCTCGACCGGGTGTTCGGCTGGCGTCGGGCGCGTGACGAGCGCACCGAGCGTCACAGTAGGACCGGCGATCGGGGAGGCAGTCGGTGGCGTTCCAAGACCTGATCATTCCCGTCGCCACGATCGTCGGCGCCGCCGGCACGTTCGGCGCGCTCGCCGATTGGGGGTACTCCCGTCTCTCGGTCAAGGTCCCTCCGAACAAGGCCCTCGTGCTCTACGGCCGGCGAGAGGCCTCCGGCCGGGGAGAGAGCGTGTCGGGTTCCACCCAGACCGAGCTCCGGCGACCCCGTATCATCGTGGGCGGTCGCGTGTTCGTCGCCCCCTGGAGCAAGGGTGTCGGCTACCTCTCCCTCGAACCGGTCATCGTGGACCTCACCGTCCGTTCGATGCAGTCCTTCGCCCACCACCGCGTGACCGGCTGGGAAGCCGGGGTCCGCGTGCAGGTCAAGATCCCCGCGGAGGCGAGCGCGCTGCAGGCGGCCGCCGAGAACCTCCTCGGGAAGACCGATGAGGAGGTGCGGACCGTGGTCCGCCGCTCGGTCGAGGGCTGGGTCCCTACGGTGCTCGCCCGCATCCCGGCGGAGGATTCCGAGCCCGACTGGGAGCATGTCGCCGCCGAGATCCAGGCCGCGGTCGCCCCCGACCTGGTCGCCTGGGGACTGATCGTCCGGTCGCTCGCGCTCACGGAGCTCCGCCGAATCGGTCCGGCCGAGCCGGAGATCCGGGAGACGAGTGCCGCACTCCCCGGCCGGCTCGCGACCGCCTCCGCGGGAGCGGAGCGCCTGATCACCGTCCTTTCCTCGATCGAGGAACGGCTCGCCCGGGTGGAGCGCGCCACCGTCGCAGCGCTTCCCCCGAAGGAGTGGAGATCGCCGGCCGCCCTGGTCACCGAGGCGTCCCCTCCCGAGTCCATCCTTGACCTCCCCCTCGGGTACGAGGTCGACGGCCCGGACGGCCCGTCGATCGTGCTCCGACATTCCGATCCACCGGAGGACGAACCCTCGTCCGCCGCACCGCCCGCCGACCCCGTCGGCTGGCATCGTGCGGAGCGGCCCGGACCCGGCCTCCCGTGGAGACGAGAACCGTAGAGGAGAACGACCATGTGTCCAGCAGCGATCTTGGGAGACCGAGCGTGCGGAAAGACGACCTTCCTCGGCCTGCTCTACGCGGCCCAGGTGAAGTACGGTACGCGGGTGCTGGACTCGTTCCGGTTCCACGCACCGCTTCAGTCCCTGCGGCTGATGAGCCAGGTCTACGAGGGGATGAAGGACGCCCGGTTCCCGGGCGCGACCCTGAAGGACGAGATGACCGAGATCGGGTTCGTCTTCGGGTATCGCAAGCCGCTCTCGGGCCGTCTCCCCGCCGCGCTGAAGGAGAAGAACTGGGTCAATCCGTTCGCCAAGCTCTCCTTCGCGGCGTACGATGTCTCGGGCGAGGATGTCCAGGAGTTCATCGAGACCGGCGTCGCGGCGAGCCCGATCATCCAGCAGCTCCTGAAGAGCCACGTCGTCGTGATCCTGGTCGACTGCTCCAAGATGACGACGGAGATCGACTCCCCGGTCTTCCGCCAGATGCTGAAGTACGACAGCGAGGTCGCCTCGCTCCTCGTCTCGCTCCAGACGTACAAGCGCCAGGAGTTCACGCGGATGAAGGCCCAGGGCCTGAGCGTCGGGAACCCGGTGATCTACCCGGCGATCGTCCTCTCGAAGTTCGACAGCGTCCGGGACGAGGTCCTCGTGAAGCTCGGGCTCCACCGGGGCGTGCCCAACGGCGACCAGAAGCGCAAGCGCAAGGAGTACGCCGAGGCGCTCCTTCGGGTCTTCATGCCGCAGACGCTCTCCCAGATCCGGGGCGGCAAGGTCGCGGGGGTCAACTTCGACCAGGCCGCCTACTTCTTCAGCTGGGTCCGGACCGAGACCGCGGAGGCCGGCATGCAGCCGGTCGGCGCGCCGCGGATCGTGCGCAAGGGATTCAGCGCGGACGGGGGGGCGGAGCCGGACTTCTCCTACGACGACTACGTCGCGTTCATCGAGCACTTCCGCAATGTCGCCAACAAGGTCCCCGACGAGATCGTCGAGCAGGCCACTCTCCAGGCGCCCCCCGCCGCGGCGACCGCGTAGGGACCGGGGTCGGGGAGGACGCGGAGGATCTCGGAAGGAGGCCCACACGATGGACGACGTTCGCACCACGATCCGTCTCGAACACTGGATCTACGGGGTCAGCCCCGACAAGGGCTACGGGACGAAGGCGGAGTCGTTCGGCCTGAACGGGACGCTCTACGCCCGGTACCTCGGGAACCACATGACCCCGGTCCGGGTGGAAAAGACCACGAGCGGGAACACGATCATCGACGCGCGGATGCTTCACCCGGCGCCTGCGAACGACGAGGTGCTCCTCTCGATCCTCGGCCGGGGCCTGGCCGACGAGTACAACCGTCCGACGATCGCGAACCACACGGTCGTCGTCCCGGCGGCGCGCCTGCGCGAGGGGCGCCTCACGCTGACGGAGGTGGAGCAGGCGGTCATCGACTACGACCGGCGCTTCCCGAAGGCCTCCGGGCGGGTCGAGCCGATCGAGATCGAGCTCCACGCGCCCGAACCTTCCGGCGAGCCCCCCGGTTCCGGCCTGCGCCGGCTGATCACGAAGGCCGCGGTCGACACGCTCGTGAGCCGCCTGCTCGCCGACCCGAACGCGCGGACCCTCGTCCTCTGTCGCGGGAGCACGCACCAGTACCGCAACGAGCTCCTCTACCGACTCGTCGAGCTGCTCCTCGCGGGCAACGAGGTCGCGCTGTTCCCGTCGATCAGCGACGCGCCGACCCTGAGCGCCATGAACCACTTCCGCCTCGCGATCTCCTCCCGGGGAGTGCGGGCGGACGGGACCTGGACGCTCCTCGACGCGAGCATCGACCACGCCGCCCTGCCTCCGGCGCGGGGGAAGAACCCCGTCTACGCCCGGGTGGCGGAGGCGTTCGCGGTCTAGCGAGGCCGCGGAGGGCCTCGCGGCGCCGGCCACGGAGGGCGGGCGGAAGCTCGGAAGGTCCATGGTCTCAGCCGTCGTCGTCGGGGACCCGGGATCGGGGCTTACGACGTTCGTCGGCCTGCTCTACACGGCGCAGGTCCGTCTCGGGACCGAGACCGAGGACCGGTTCCGCTTCTCCGCGGACCGGGAGACGATCCGCCAGCTCGAGTCGATCTACGGCGAGCTCGGGAGCGGCCGGTTCCCCGTGCGGGACGTTTCCTGGGAGGAGCACCCGCTCACGTTCCTCCTCGCGTTCCGGCGGGGCTCCCTCGTGGGCCTCGGCGGCCACCGGGGGTCGGACGGCGACTTTGACGTGGTCCGGATGCGCGTCGGAGGGATCTCCCCCCACGAGGCCGCGGAGATCCGCTCCCACGAGGCCGTCTGGGACGCGCCGCTCCGACGCCTATTGCGCAGCCAGGTCCCGCTCCTGCTCCTCGACGCCTCCCGGTGGCCGGCGGAGGCCGAACGCCCGGTCCCGGGCCTCCTCGAGACCTACGACCGGAACCTCGCGCGGACGCTCGAGCTGCTCGGGCGGTCGCTCGCCGCGGAACGCGGGCGGCGGGTCCGACGGATGCATCCGGTGTTCGTCGTCACCAAGCTCGACCGGTGCCCGCCCGAGACCCGGGCCTTCCTGGCGATGCCGTTCGGGCCCTCGGCCACGTGGAGCGACGGGGACCGGAACGCGCTCGGCAACCGAGTCCTCGCCCGGTACTTCCCCGAGACCGCGCGCTTCCTCTCCGGCGACCCGCCCATCCCTTCGTTGACGATCGAGGCGCCCCGCTGGTTCTTCAGCAGCCTCGCGGTCGACCAGAACGGCAACGGCGGTGCCCGTATCCGCCGGAGGGAGCGCACGCCCCTCGGCGGATGGGAGCCCGAGTACTCGTTCGAGGAGTACCGCGCCCTGCTCGAGCACGTCGCCGGCCTCGCCCGCCGGCTCCCGTCGCCGCCGGAGCCGTAGCGGGAACTACGACCGGCGCTCGGCCCGGAAGCGGAAGCCTTCCCGGTGGCTCCCTTCCCGAACGACCGACCAGCCGGGGAGGTCCCATCGGCCCTCGGCCGCGCCGGACGCGTTCTCGCCGGCGGCGTCCGTGAGCTCCGCCTCGAGGTACTCGTGGTCCGTCGCGACCTCGGGAGCGATCGATCCCTTCTGGAGTAGCGTCACGAGGAGCGGGAGCCCCGCAGGCCGCCCGCGCCACCGGACGGCGGAGAACGCCTTGCGCGACTCCGCGTTCTCGAGCAGGAGTTCGCGCAGGGTGCGGTAGGTCTCCCCGACCCGCCGCTCCTTGTCCGGAGCCTCGAGCCGCCGCCGCTCGCGACGGCACTCCTCGAGGACCTGTCGCCAGGCCTCGCGGCCGACCGCGTCCGCCTGCCAGACGCTCGCGGCGTCGATCGCGGCCTCCTCGCTCCCCTCCGAAGGAGGAGACTCGGATGTCCCCGGCTCGCCCGGGCGTCGGCCGGGCGCGGACCGCAACGGCCGTCCGGGAACGAGCGCGTAGGCGAGCGCCGCCCCTCCCGACCCGGGGGTCGGCGGCCGCACCAGAAGCTCCTCGCAGTCCGGGTATCGGTTCGGGTGAAGGACCACGAACGGTCCGCTCTCGGGCACGCTCAACAGCAGCGCGAGCGTCTCGTTGACGGTCGGGACCTGGCGGCGCACGGCGAGCTCGCTCAGGCGCACCAGCGGGAACACCGCCCCCGGGGCCCGGGCGTGGGCCGCCAGGTCGTCGAGGATCGCCTGGGCCACTTCCGCGTGGATCTGCTGGGAGGCGGTCCGGGCGATCGTCGCCTCGAGGCGGTCCCGACGCATGCCGGTCCGGAACCGATGGCTCCACGGGCCTCCGCGCACGAGGGACCCCCGCAGCACCCAGAGCCGCTGGTTGAGCCAGGGTTGCAGGCGGCCGCCGCTCACGCGGGATTCCGCGAACAGACCGGCCCAGCGTTCGGAGGCATGCGCGGTCCAGTCGGCGTCGGAGGGGCTCTCCCGGTACCAACGGATCACCTGCTCCCGCAGGAATGCGCCGGCGTTGAGGGGATCATCCACCTCCTGCTTGACCCGGACCATCAGGGCGCCGGTCCGGCGGACGACCCGCTCCCGGAGAGCGAGGTCCGCCGACGAGCCGGCGAGGATGTCGGGGAACCGCAGGGCGTTCAGGGCCTGGATGTCGAACTGCTCGGTCGGGTCCGTTCGCAGGAAGGCATCCACCGACGGCATGAGGACCGAGCCGCCGATGTTCCGCGACGCCGGCCCCGGGCCCCCGGGCGCCGGCGCCTCGACCGGGGGGCGCGCCGACTCGGGATCGCGTTCCGGAACGACCACCACCCGGTTCGTCGGAACCTCCGCGAGGGACGGGTCCGTCTCCCCCGACTCGCCCGGACCGAGCTCGAAGAGCCGCAACCGGGAGATCTCGAGCCGTCGACCGCGCCGCTCCTCCTCCATGCGGGCCCGTTCGCGGCTCCGCCGCTGTTCGCGGTCACGCAGGATGCGCTCCGCCTCCGAGTCCTCCCCCATCGATCGGGAGCGGTCGCTCCCTATCGAAGAAAACGCGTGCTACCGGGCATTAACCGTTTCGACGGCGCCCCGGGGGCCTCTCCGCCCGACCCCTATCCGTCGCCGTCCAGGCTCTTTAAGAGGACGTCCCCTGCGCGCGGGTCCGAGAGGTCGGAGGAGGTCTCTACGATCAGGGTCGCCCCCTCCGCGATGGTCCCGGGGACCTCGAGCTCCCAGCGCCGGCGCATCCCCTCCTCCGTGAGATGGGAGAGCGCGCCGACCCAGAGGCGGACCCGGGTCACGCGGCGGATCTGGTGCTCCCGGGCGACCTCTTCGACCTTCCGCGTGAGCCCGGCGAAGAGCGCCTCCTCGTGCATGGGCCCTCCCTAGGCCTCCCGGCCCGGGCGGGAGGCGAGCTCCCGGAGGACCGCGTGCGCGGCCCCGACGACCGCGCGGGCGACGGACGGGGTGAGACCCTCGCCGACCCCGAGGTCGGCGGCCTCGATCCCGAGGACCGTGAGCCGTCGCGGGAGCCGGTCGAGCGACCGCCCGAGACCGACCGCTTCGGCGATCCCGAGGCCGTGGGTCGAGGTCCCGCCGAGTTCGGTCGGGAGCGCGCCCTCGCCGAGCGCCCAGCGATGGAGCGTCCCCGCGGGCCGGTCGGAGCGCACCGCGTCGACCACGATCGCGAGCTCTCGATCGGCCCACAGGTCGAGGAGCGCGGTCGCGTCGGCCGGCGCCTCGAAGAGCGCGACGTCGGGCGGGACGCGGCCGGCGAGGGTGCGGAGGACGTCGAGCCCGCAGCGGTCGTCGCGCCGGTGCGGGTTCCCGACCCCGATGACGACCCGCGCCGGTCGACCCGTCGGCCCGGTCGGCATCCCCCGTTCAGCTCCGTTCGACCGTGAGGCGGAGGAAGTGGGTCGAGCAGGAGATGCAGGGGTCGTGGTGGCGGATCGCCCGCTCGCAGGCGTCCGTGAGCGCCGGCTCGTCCATCGCGAGCGAGCGTTCCACGACGTGACGGAGGTCGTCCTCGATGCGCCGCTGGTTCTGGCTGGTCGGCGCCACGATCTTCGCCTCGGCGATGAGGCCTCCCGGGTCGAGGCGGTACCGGTGGTAGAGGGTCCCGCGCGGCGCCTCGGTCGCCGCCATGCCGACCCTGGCGGTACGGGTCTCGGGAGGCGGCACGAACGGCTCCGCTGGCCGCTCGTAGGCGTCCAGGATGCGGAGCGCCTCCTCGCACGCGTAGACGACTTCGACCGCGCGGACGACGACGCTCTGCGCGGGGTTGCGGACGACGTCCGAGATCCCCGCCTCCTTGGCGGCGGCCCGCGCCCGGGGACCGAGGCGGTCGTGGTTGAGCGCGTACCGCGCGAGGGGGCCGACCAGGTAGGATCCGCCGCCCTTGCGGACAGAGTGCAGTGCGGTCGAGTGAGGCACCTGCACCTCCTCGAAGGCGCTCTCGTAGTCGGTCACCGGGATCCGGAGCCCCCGGCTCGAGACGATCTCCCCCTCGTTCAGCGGGTACTCGTGCTCGTGGCGGAGGGAGACGAACTCGTAGTCCTCCGCGACGTCCGGCAACGGCAGCTTGGCGACGAACCGGACGGTCTCCTCGGCCAGTCCGAGGGCCGTTTCGAGCTCGGGCCGGAGCGCGCCGAGCTCATCGACCGTGGGGCACCGGTAGAACCCGCCGACCCGCACGTTGATTGGGTGGATCTCGCGCCCGCCGAGGACCTGCATCAGGTGGTTCCCCGCCTTCTTGAGCGCGAGGCCCCGGCGGACCGCCTCCGGATGGTCCTTCGCGAGCCGGACCGCGTCCGGGAGGCCGAGGAAGTCCGGGAGATGGAGGAGGTAGACGTGGAGCGTGTGGCTCTCGATCCACTCGCCGCAGTAGAGGAGGCGACGGAGCTCCCGGATCATCCCGTCGACGCGCATCTCGAGCGCGTGCTCCATGGCGTGGCAGCTGCTCATCTGGTAGGCGACCGGACAGATCCCGCATATCCGCGCGGTGATGTCGGGGGCCTCGAGGTACGACCGGCCCCGCAGGAACGCCTCGAAGAACCGGGGCGGCTCGAAGATGCGGAGCTTGACGTCCTCGACCCGCTGGTCCTGGATCCGGACCGTAAGGGCTCCCTCCCCCTCGACGCGCGCGAGGTAGTCGACCGCGATCGTGCGCTCGGTCATGGGGCCCCCTCCTTCGCGTCCGTCGCCTCGACCGCGAACTCCGAAGCGGTCCGGAACGCGGGGGCCCCCGCGTTGAACGTCCGGAAGACCCGACGGACCTCGGGGGCCGTCATCCCGAGCCGGTGGAGCTCGGTCAGCATCGACGCGACGTTCGGGCTCCCCTGCGGCCCGAAACAGCCGTAGCAACCCCGGGAGAAGGCCGGACAGATCGCCCCGCAGCCGGCCTGCGTCACTGGTCCGAGGCACGGGGTGCCCCGGGCGACCAGAACGCAGACGTTGCCGCGGCGCTTGCACTCGATGCAGACGGACTCGTTCGGGGTGTTCGGCGCGCGCTCCTGGAGGAACGCCCCGACCATCTCGAGGAGCTGGCTCTTCGAGATCGGACATCCGCGCAGCTCGTGGTCCACCGGGACGTGGTCGGCGATCGGGGTCGAGGTCGCGAGGGTCTCGATGTACTCCGGACGGGCGTAGACCGCCCGCCGGAACTCGTCGATGTTGGCGAAGTTGCGCAGCGCCTGGATCCCGCCCGCGGTCGCGCACGCCCCGATCGTGACGAGCACCTTCGACTGCGCCCGGACCTCGCGGATCCGCTTCGCATCCTCCCGGGTCGTGATCGATCCCTCGACCAGCGAGAGGTCGTACGGACCGTCCAAGACCGCGCTCGACGCCTCGCGGAAGTTCGCGATCTCGATGCGGCCCGCGAGAGCGAGGAGCTCGTCCTCGAGGTCGAGGATCGAGAGCTGGCAGCCGTCGCACGAGGCGAACTTCCAGACCGCGAGTCGGGGGCGGTGAGGCGTTGCGAGCACCGCTAGACCTCCCGGACGCGGAGCAGCGGGGCGAGGTCCGCGAACGGAAACACCGGTCCGTCCCGGCACAGGAACACCGGGCCGAACTGGCAGTGCCCGCACAGTCCGATGGCGCACTTCATGTTCCGTTCCATCGAGATCCAGATCGCGTGCGGGTCCACCCCCCGGGCCTGGATCGCCTCCGAGACGAGACGCATCATGATCTCGGGCCCGCAGAGGAACGCGGTCGTCCGGGTGGGGTCGAACCGAGCGTCCGGGAGCCGGGTGGTCACGACCCCGACGTCCCCGTACCAGTCCCGGCCCGCCGCGTCGACCGTCACCTGGATGCGGATGTCGGTACGCCGGCGCCACGACTGGACCTCGTCGTAGTAGACGAGGTCCTTCGGCGTGCGGGCGCCGAAGATGATCTCGACGCGCCCGTAGGCCTCCCGGTGCGCGAAGATCTCGTAGATCACGGGTCGGAGCGGAGGCAGACCGAGCCCCCCCGCGACGATCACGATGTCCTGGCCCCGGGCCTCCTTGAACGGCCAGCCCCGGCCGTACGGACCCCGGACCCCGAGCGTGTCGCCGGGGGTGAGCGCCGTGAGGGCCTTCGTCACCGGCCCGACACGCCGGATCGTGTGGACGAGCCGGCCCTCGGGGGTCTCGCGGCTGATCCCGATCGGGGACTCGCCGACCCCGAAGGCGTACAGCATCGCGAACTGACCGGGGCGCGAGAGGCTGATCCGGCGCGTACCGCGCGGCTCGATCACGAGCGTGGTCGTGTCCGGGGTCTCGGTCGCCGTGCTCCGTACCGCGTACGGGATCGGCGCGAGCGGGTGCCCCGAGTCCGTCGGGGCCGGCGCGCTAGCGGGCATGGAGGTCCAGGAGCTGGATCCGCGTGTTCTCGAGGCGCTCGGCGAGGACCGGCAGGAACCGGATCATGAACTGATAGCCCCACTCCGGCCGGCGGCTCAGCGTGTGGCGGAGGTTCTCGGCGTCGAGCGCGATCGTGAGGGTCGGCTTCAGCGCGCGGGCGTCGAACCGCCAGCGATGCGGCGGGACGAGCCACGACCAGCCGATGACCTCCCCCGGTCCGACCGTCTGGACGGTGAGCTCCGGTCGGTCGGAGGAGCCGACCTCGAGGCCGACCTTCCCCTCGAGGATGACGAAGAGGTTCTTCGACGGGGACCCTTCCCGGAACAGGACCTCCTCGGCCCAGAACCGTCGCTCCACCGCGTCCGCGCAGGCCGATTCGACGAACTCCTCGTCGAACCCGCGGAAGAACGGGTGTTCTCGGATACGCTCCACGATCCTCGCGTGCTCTTCGTTCGTCATCGATTCCCTCCGGGCGGTGCGCTCGGGGTGGCCGGCTGGCGGAGCGCGGCGACCTCCTCGGTGAGGTCGATCGCGACCGGGCACCAGGTGATGCACCGGCCGCAGCCGACGCACCCCGAGGAGCCGAACTGGTCGTGCCACGTCCCGAGCTTGTGCGTGAGCCACTGACGGTAGCGGGAGAGGCCGGACTTCCGGACGCTGACCCCGTGCAGCTCGGAAAATCCGAGATTGAAGCAGGAGTCCCAGCGGCGCCACCGCTCGACCGTCTCGGCGTTCAGGTCCGGCACCTCCTCGTGGGTGCTGCAGAAGCAGGTCGGGCAGACCATCGTGCAGTTCGTGCACGAGAGGCACCGGTTCGCGACGTGCTGCCAGCGCGGGTGATCGAGGGTCTCCCGCAGGAGATCGCGGAGCCCCCTCGATTCCATCGTGCGCCCCATCGACGCCGCGGTCCTCGCGACGATCGCCTCGACCCGGGCATCGTCCTCGGGGGGGACTGGAGCGAGGACCGACGCCAGTCCGCGGACGACCCGGGCCCCCTCCTCGGAGCCGATGTCGAGGCGGAACCGGTGCTCCCCGGGAGAGAGGATCTCCGTGACCACGAGGTCGGCGCCTCCGCGGACGCCGGGGCCGGTCCCCATCGAGACGCAGAAGCACGTCCCGCCGGCCTGGCCGCATTGCACCGCGACCCGGAGGATGCGGCCCCGGCGGGCCCGGTACCCCGGATCGGGGGTCGGCCCGCCCTGGAAGACCGTGTCCGTGATGTCGAGACCGGCGAGCTCGCAGGCGCGCATGCCGAAGAGGGCGAGCTTCGGGCCGTCCGTCGGTTCCGGGATGACGACGAAGGAGTCTCCTTCCCGGCGCGCGGTGAAGAGCCGTTCCCGCGCCGGGAACAGGAACTTCTTCCACGTGTACGGACCCACGGTGTAGCCGAACAGCGCCTCGTCGCCCCGTCGCTCGAGCCGGTACTGCCCGCCCTCCTGACGGTCGGTCCAGCCGATCGGGAGGTCGTCGACGCCGCGGAGGCGGTCGTAGACGATCGCCCCTTCCCGCACGGTCGGTCCGACGATCTCGTAGCCGCTCGCCGTGATCGCCTCGAGAAGGCGTGGGAACTCCCGACGGGGGAGGATCCCTCGGCCACCGACTCCGAGCTCGACCATGGACCGCCTCCGCGCGGGGTCAGGGTCCCCATGGGCCGGTGGGGTAAGTCCTTGGTGGTCTCGGGATCGTTCCCGAGGAGTCGGGTTAGTATGTATTATATACAAACGCAAACTAACTATTGACGCAAGAAGGTGGATCCATGACCCGACAGATCCAGAAGCGAGAGTACCGCGCCGACCCGTGGACCGACGTCGACCGGTGGTTCGACGACCTGCGCGACCGGTTCTTCGACTCGTGGGAACTGGCCCCGTTCGGCCGGACCCTGCCCGCGCTCAGCGGGACCGAGGGAGGGCTCCTCCGGGCCGCCCGGACGGACGTCACCGACACCGGCAACGCCTACACGCTGACCGTGGAGATCCCGGGGATCCCGAAGGACAAGCTCGACATCCGTGTCCGCGGCACCGAGGTGGAGATCCGCGGCGAATCCGGCACCGAGACCGAGCAGAAGGAGGGGACCCACTTCGTCCACCGCGAGCGGACGTACGCCGGGTTCTACCGGTGCCTCGAGCTCCCCGAGCCGGTGGTCGCGACCGATGCGAAGGCGAAGGTCGAGAACGGTATCCTCGAGCTCGAGCTCCCGAAGCAGCACCCGGCCCCGTCGGACTCCGAGGTCAAGATCGCCGTCCAGTAGACGGGACGACCCCCCCACCGAACCCCGGTCCCGGAGCCCGCGCTCCGGGACCTTTTTTCCTTATCGCTTCTCGACCGGCGCGCCCGATCCGGGCGGCGACGGCTAGCCGAACCCCGGGATCGCCTTGCCGTCCGACTTCCCGCCGGGACGGAGCGGGGGCTTCCGAAGCTCCTTCGGGCACTCGACCAGCCGGACGAGCGGCGCCGACTGGACGATGTAGGCGGGGAGTCCCGTGTTCGGGTCGTTCCCGGCCCGGAGGATGTTCATGATCTCAAGACGGATCTCGACCACCGAGCCGTCCTTGAGCTTGAGCCGGACTCGGCCGTCGCCTTCGATGACCTGGTAGTCGACGATCTCCGCGTTCGCGAGATCGGGGGGCGGAGCCCCCGGCGGACCCATCATCGGGCGCCCCGCGCGGCGATGCGGCTCTCCAGGAGCGCGCGCGGGTCCTGCCCGTCGACCGTGACGCCGAGCGAGACGCAGGTGCCGATCACCTGGTTCATTCGCTCCTCGAGGGAGCGGCCGTAGAGGTCCTCCCCCTTCGCCTCCGCGATCCGCTTCACCGCGTCGAGCGAGACATCCCCGATGACCTCGGTCTTCGGCTTGCCCGAGCCCTTCTCCTTGCCGACCTCCTTCAAGAGGAGGGCGGCCACCGGGGGACGGCCGACCGCGAGCGTGAACGACTTCGTCGCGGGGTCGACCCGGACGATGACGGGGACGCGCATGCCGAGGAACTGCTTGGTCTCCTCGTTGATCTTGGCGACGACCTGACCGACGTTCACGCCGAGCGGGCCGAGCGCCGAGCCGAGGGTCGCCCCGGCCGCCGCCTTGCCGCCTTCGACGAGGATGCTCACCTCAACCGCCACCCTTACCGCCTCCCTTTTCCAGCATGCGGACGTGATCGCCCCGGACCGTCACCGGGATCGGGACGACCGCCTCGATCAGTTCGACCGTGATCTCTTCCTTGGCCTGGTCGATCTTCTTGACCCGGGCCTTCTCGCCCTTGAACGGTCCCGAGATCAGCTCGACGATCGCCCCCTCGACGAACCCTTCGACCGTGACCTTCGGAACGAGGAGCGGCTCGACCTCCTTGAGCGTCGTCTCCCCCTCGACGAGCCCCCGGGCCTTCCGGATCCCCTTCAGCATCTCGCGGACGCCCTCGAAGCTCATCCCCTCGGCGAAGACGTACCCCCGGAGCGCCGACGGCACGAGGAGGGAGAAGACGACGTCCGGCTTCTCCTCCGCCCGCGCGAGGAGCGTGTCGGCGACCTCGCGCTCGTACCCGCGGGAGGTCTTGATCGCGAGGACCGCCTGCCGGGCGACGCACGCGAGCGTGAGACGAACCGGGGAGCCTCCGTTCCCTCCCGAGACCCCGAGCCGGACCTCGACCTTGTCCCCGTAGCGCACGCCGACAGGGGCCGTGATCTCGAACGACAGCGGGACCCCCGTGTTCGGCGCGAGGGGGATCGGGTGGGTCTCCTTGCGGGGGAACAGCTCGACCCGACCCTTCTTCCCGGGCGGGGTCCAGGTCACCGGCCACTCCGCTCCCTCGCCGGGGTAGGTCGACGTGTAGCCGACCTCGACCGTGAGACTGGCGACCGCGGGTTCGGAGGCGCGGCTCGTCAGGACCGCGCTCAGCGTCGTCACCGTACCGGCGGTGACCGCGCGGACCGTGTCGTCCGCCGCCTTGAGCAGGAGGAGGCCCGAGAGGTCGGGCTTCGGCGGCGCAGGGGCTGGCGGCGCCGCCACCGGCGGCGTCGGAGCTGCCGGCGCGGGCGATTCGGACTTCTTCTCGGGCGGGGGCGCTCCTGTCAGGAGGCCGATCCCTTCCTCTTCCGGGGTACCGTCGGTCATTGGATCGTGCTGGTCCCGGGCCCTACAGCCCCGCGAAGTAGTTCGACCAGAGCCACGGCCCGGCCTGCGAGAAGAAGATGTACAGGGCGAAGCCGGTGAGCCCGATCAGGATCGCGCCAAGCCAGGTGACCTGGAGGACCTTGACGTACTCCTCCGAGGTGGGTCGGCGGGCCATCCGGAGGATGCGGCCGTACTTGCCGTGGCCCACGTTGCGAAGCCGGCCGTCGAACTCGTCCTGTACTCGCCGTGCGCGGTCGAGGAATGCCATGCGTATGCCCTATCGGACGACATCGAGCTCGGGACCCGACCTGCGGGCCGGTCCCGTACCGGTCGCCGCCCCCCCGAAAATCTGGGGGGATTTAACTCCGGTCACCACCAGCATGACGCGGATCGTGCTCTGCATCGTGGGGTCCACGGCGGCGCCCCAGATGATCCGGGCGTTCGGGCTGACCGACTTCTGGACGACCTCGGCCGCCTTCTGGGCCTCGCTCACGGTCATGTCCGGCCCGCCCGTGACGTTAATGAGCGCCCCGGTGGCACCGGCGATGTCCACGTGCAGGAGGGGCGAATTGATCGCCTCGAGGACCGCATCCTCCGCGCGGTTGTCGCTCTCCGACTCCCCGATCCCGATGAGGGCGACGCCCCCGCCCTTCATGATCGTCCTCAGGTCGTTGAAGTCGAGGTTGACGAGACCGGGCCGGGTGATGATCTCCGTGATCCCCCGGATCGCCCGCGCCAGGACCGAGTCGGCGACCTTGAACGCCGTCTGGATCGGCAGACGGGGAACGAGCTCGAGGAGTCGGTCGTTCGGGATCGTGATGACCGTGTCGATCGTCGCCCGGAGGCGCTCGAGCCCCCACATCGCGTTCTCCTGCCGAACGAGTCCCTCGGAGGCGAACGGCAGCGTGCAGACCGCGATCGTGAGGGGGCTCGCGCCGCCGGCGTCCTTCGCCACCTGGGCGACGACGGGGGCCGAGCCGGTGCCGGTCCCCCCGCCGAGGCCCAGCGTGATGAAGACCATGTCCGAGTTCGCGAGCGCCTTCTTGAGCTCCTCCTCGGCCTCGTGCGCGGCCTGCTCGCCGACCTGCGGCAGCGCCCCGGCCCCGAGCCCGCGCGTAAGGCGCCGGCCGAGCAGGATCTTGCGGGGGGAGTGTATCGTGAGGAGGTGCTGCGCGTCGGTGTTGCACGCGACCATCTCCGCGCCGGCCAGGCCCTCCTCCGCGAGGCGGTTGATCGTGTTGCACCCTCCGCCGCCGCATCCGATGACCTTGATGTTGGTCTTCAGCGAAGCGAGAACCGCCTCGAGTTCGGCATCGTCGTTCGACGGGGGCGGGGCCTCCGGGACCCGTCTCCCCTCACCGGGCAGATGGGCCAGGATCTCCTGCGCGAGCGGTCTCATCACGGCGCGTCTCCGTAGCGGCGGAGCATGAGCTGCATTATAAAGCGTATCGGCGCTCTCGAGGCAAACCGTGGACTACGCGACGTGGGCCCCCCTGTACGAGCGGATCCGCGCGGAGTTCGGGTTTCCGTTCGACCGGGAAGAGGACGCGGCGGCCCGGCTCGCGGCCCTTCTGCCTCCCCCGGCGCGGGCCGACCCGATCGCCCGCATCGAGCCGCTCCTGCGGGGACGCGATGCGATCATCGTGGGGTCTGCCCCGTCGGCCGGACCCCCGCCCCTCTGGCGGTACCCCGGCGGCACCCGCGCCCCGGGGATCGTGTGCGCCGACGGCGCCACCTCGACCTGCCTCGCCGCCGGGATCGTCCCGACGGTCGTCGTGACCGACCTCGACGGTCCGGTCGCGGCTGAGGTGACCGCGAACCGACGGGGGGCGTTCGTCCTCGTCCATGCCCACGGCGACAACCGGGCCGCCCTCGACGAGTGGGTCCCCCAGTTCCCGGGAGAGCTCGGGGGCTCCTGGGCCGGCCCGCCCCGGGGCCCCCTCATCAACGTGGGGGGATTCACCGACGGGGACCGGGCCGCGCATCTCGCTGCGCACTGCGGGGCAGAGCGGCTCCTCCTCTGGGGGTTCGACTTCGAGCGGGTCGAGGAGGCGGACGCCCCGTCCCGCGCGCGGAAGCTCGCGAAGCTCGCCTGGGCGCGGCGCTCCCTCGACCTGCTCGCGGCGAGGCCGGCCCCGCCGATCCTGACCTGGCGGCCGGACGGCTCGATCGTGGCCTATCCGGCCGACAGATAGGTCGAATCGACCAGATACACGACGTTCGCCCCGTTCTCGTACAGGACCACGAACGGCAGTCCGCCGAGCCAGGCGATCGCGGCGGCGCTGAGCGGCTCGGCGAGCTGCGCCGGGTCGAGCGCGACGCCCTGAGACATCACCGAATCGACCGCGACGAGATCGATCGGATGGAGGTTCGCGTCGTTCGGTGCCATCGCGAGCCGGAGCTCGGCCGCGGCCGCGGGCCAATCCGATGCGTTCTTCCCGTTGAAGAGGGCCGGCGTCGTGACCCACGTCGCCGGATTCCCGTCGAAGCCGAACACCATCGAGCTCAGCCGGTGGTCGGAGGCGACCGCCCAGGTCGGGGGGGCGGCGATCCCGACCCAGAGCCAGATCGCCGCGTCCCCGGTCGTGAGGCCTTCCTGGAAGTTCCCGAAGTCGCTCGGGGGCGGGTAGACGATGGCGGCGTTCACCGCGACCAGCACGACCGCGCCGGTCACGACCGCGAGGAACGCCCGGCGGCCCTCTCGGTCCCCGGCCCGGGAGGCGAGCCGGGCGAAGCCGACGGCGACGAGGAGCCCGATCGGGATCAGCAGGTACTCGACGTGGCGGCTCGGCGAGATCGTGCCGGAGAGGTTCGACAGGGCCGTCGACCCGGTCACCCCTCCCACCGCAGAGAGGAGGATCATCGCCCCGGCCGAGACGCCAAGCGCTCCCGTCCACGTGAGCGCGAACGGTCCGAGTCGGGCCGACCGCGGCTGGCGGCGACTCCCGGCGCAGAAGATCCCGTAGAGGAAGAGGGGGCTGAACCACAGGATCGCCGCGAAGGTGGTGACCTGACCGGTGCCGGGGACGGGGACGACGGTCACGAGGGCGATGAGCGTGAAGGCGATGGCCGTGATCGCGACGGCGTCCCGGACCAGGCTCCGGTCGGTCGGGAGGCCGACCCACGGACGACGGGCTCGGGCGGGGCGGCGCCGCCATCGGATGAGGAGCCCGATCGCGAGGACCGCGAGGAGGCCGACCGCCTCGAACGCCGCGAAACCGACCCACGAGTAGCTCCCGAGGCTCTCGAGGAGGACCTTGGAGACGAACTCGGTGGTCCCGTAGAACCAGAAGGTGAACGTCGCGGTCAGGAAGGCGGCCAGGAAGGCGAGCTCTCGGAGCGGGAACCGGCGGCTGTAGAGGCCCGGACGCCATAGCTCGAGGAAGAGGATCCCCCCGCCCGCGCTGACCGCGAAGAAGTACGAGGAAAGGTGGTGCGTGACGATCAGCGACCCCGAGACGAGAGCGAGCGGGACGAACCACCGCCGGTCGCGCCGGCTCTCGAAGAGGAGCCAGAGTGCGGCGACGCACAGGAAGTCCCCAAGGGCGAGCGGGGCAGGGTGGGCGATCGAGTAGAGGCGGGGCATCGCGACCGTGGCGAGGGCCGCGCCGAGCAGCGCCGTCCCGTCGTGCGGATAGATCCGTCGGAACAGGAGGAACAGGGGGAGGACCGACAGGACCGCGACGACCGGGAGGATCACCGTAAGCGCCGAAAAGGCGTCGATGCCGAGCGCTCCCGCTCCCGCGCCCGCGAGCAGGTAGATCCCCGGGAAGTCCGGGTAGGCGGAGCCCCAGCCGGTGTACGCGGCGCCGTGGGGCAGGGTCCCGGAGCCGATCAGGTCCGCGGTCAACCGGTAGTATTCGCCCGTGTCCGAACCGAAGAGGGCGAAGGAGAGGTACGGCTCGAGCGCGAGGAAGACCAGCAGGAGCGCCAGGGCTCCGAGCAGCAGCACGATCTCCGGTCGCAGGGGGGGCGCGATGTCGGTGGAGGCGGGTCCGGCGAGCTCCTCTCGATCCGGCATCCGGGACCGGCAAGGAATGGCCCGCGCTATAGGTGTGACCCCGGAGGGGCGGGGACCCCCGTGCGGGAACTCCCGCCGACCCAATCGATAAATAGGGGGGCTTGGTGCGGCCGACTCGAGGAGTCGCTCGAATGCCCTCCCCCCGCCGTCAGAAGAGGCCCGCCCGGCCGTCCTCCAAGGCGGCCGTCCACGGCAAGCCCGCCCCGCCGAAGAAGTCGGCACCGGCCAAGGGCGTGCCCGCGCCGAAGTCCGCTCCCGCCGCGAGGACGGGGGGTTCGCACCGCTCCAATGCCGCGGCCGCCGCGCCCAACCCGCCGCTCGAGCTTCCGCTCCCGGACGGTCGCCGCCACGTTCTCTCGCTGTCGTTCGTCCGGGACGGGGACGAGTTCATGGCCCGCCTCGAGACCGACTCCGGCCACATCACCGAGCTCAAGAACCGGTCGCTCGACCAGCTCCTGACCCTCGTCGCGAGCGAGCTCGAGGACCTGCTCGAGTAGGGGTGGGCCCCCGCGTTGCCCTAGCGGGACTGGGGGGGCGACCTCGGAAAGAGGTCGGTCCCGACCAGGTAGGTCCGCGGGGACCTTCCGGAGATCGTGATCTCGATCGACTGTACCGGTTCCCCTGAGAGGAACCCCGCCGGGTACCGGCGAACGATCCGCTGGGAGACCTCGCTCCACGGAGCCCACTCGGTCCGACCGCCCCACCGGCCCACCACCACGACCGAAGAGGAGCGGATCTCGATGCGTCGCGGCGCCGGAGAGAGCGTCACGTACGGCCCGACCACGGCGAGCACGGCCGCGAGCCCGGAGAAGAGCAGGAGCCCGTTTCCGGCCCCTGTTCCGGAGCCGTACGGCATCGTCTCCTCGTAGAGCGCGAAGACGAGATAGAGCGCTCCGAGCGCGAGGAGGTAGAGGAGCGTGAGCCGGAGGGCGCGCTGCGAGCCGGCGGAGTTCGGACGGACCACCGCCCGTCCCCCCATGCCCTTCCGCGGGGCCGCATCGGGGGGCGGCCGTTCCGCCCGGAGCCGATCCGCCTGCGGCCCCGGGGACGAGGATCCCTCCAGCGGGGGACGGCCCCGTGGAATGCGCACGGCCCGAGGGGAGGTCATCGGTCCTCGATCGTTAGAACGGTCCCGCCCCGACCTTAAAAGTACCCCCGTTCCATCGGGCCGCGATGGTCGCCCGCACGGAGTATCTCGTGATGAACACGCGGCGGCCGCGGGAGTTCGTGAACATCACCGAACGGGTCCGGGAGATCGTCCGGGGCAGCGGGGTCGCGGACGGTCTGGTGCTCGTCTCGTCGATGCACATCACGGCCGCGGTCTACGTCAACGACAACGAGTCCGGACTCCTCCGTGACATCGCCGCGTGGGCGGACCGTCTCGCCCCCCCGGGCGACTACGAGCATCACCGCACGGGAGAGTCGAATGGGGACGCGCACCTCAAGAACCTCCTCCTGGGCCACCAGGTCGTCCTTCCGGTGACCCGGGGAGACCTCGACCTCGGCCCCTGGGAGCAGGTCTTCTACGGCGAGTTCGACGGCCAGCGGCCGAAGCGCGTGATCGTCAAGGTCGTGGGCGATCCGCCCGCTCCCTAGACGCCCATCGTCCCCAGGCGCCCGACGGGGGATGGCGCTCGCCGACGGACGGGGAATCCGCCCTACCCCTCGAGGTGACGGTCGTGCGCGTGGCCCGCCCCGGGGGGGCGGGGCAACGGCTTGTGGAGGTCGATGAGCGGCACCTTGCGCGCGATCTCCTTCGCCATCGCCGAGCAGGACGAGGGGGCAACCGGATGCTGTGTGTAGCCCGGAAGCGCGAGGTCGTAGGTGACGACCTTCTTCTCGGCGATCGTCTCCCAGACGGCCCGGAAGACGCGCTCCGCGGCCTCGGTCTCCCCGATGTGCCGCAGGAGCAGCTCGAGGCACAGGATCTCCGCGACCGGGTCGGCCTTGTCGTCCCCCGCATACTTCGGCGCCGAGCCGTGGACCGGCTCGAAGACCGCGAGGTTCTCCCCGTAGAGAGCGCCCGGCGCGACGCCGAGGCCGCCCGCAAGTCCGGCGCAGAGGTCGGAGAGGATGTCCCCGAAGAGGTTCGTCGTGACGATCGTGTCGTACTCCTCGGGCTTCTTCGCGAGCTGCATGCACATGTTGTCGATGAGGCGCTCGTCGGAGGGGATGTCGGGATACTTCGCCGCCATCTCGCGGAAGGCGGTCTGGAACAGTCCGCCGGTCATCTTCATGATGTTCGCCTTGTGGACCGCAGTGACGCGCCGGCGGCGGTTCTTCCGCGCGTACTCGAACGCGAACCGGATGACCCGGTCCGAGGCCTTCCGCGTGATGATGTTGATCGTCTCGGCCGCGGTGTGGTCGCGGTCGACCCAGTGCTCGACGCCCGAGTAGAGGCCCTCGGTCGCCTCCCGCACCACGACGAGGTCGGTCTCGGGGAACCGGGTCCCCTCGCCCGCGATCGCTCGCGCCGGGCGGATCGAGGCGTAGAGGTCGAGCTGCTGGCGGAGCGCGACGTTCACCGATCGGAACCCGCTGCCGATCGGGGTCGTGATCGGGCCCTTGAGGGCGAGCTGGTTCTTCCGGATCGAATCGAGGACCGATTCGGGCAACGGCGTCCCCTGATCGTGGATCGCCTTCTCGCCCGCCTCCGCGATCTCCCAGTCGATCGAGACGCCCGTCGCCTCGGCGACGACGCGCGCCGCGGACGTCACTTCTGGTCCGATCCCGTCCCCGGGAATGAGCGTCACCCGATAGGTCATGGCCGCGACGAGCGGAGAGCGGATTTAAGCAGTGGGCGGCGGGGCCGACTTTCGACCTGGGGCGGGGGACGCGAGTCGCCCTAGAACGGATCGCAGGACCAGGTCGCGGGTCGCCCCCTCGTCGGTCGCGACCGCCCACAGGACGACCACTCCGTCCCACGTGGTCGCCGAAATGTCCGCGACCTCGAGCCGGGGCGGTGGGCCGGCTCCGCCCGCCGAAAGGGGTGCGAGGCCCGCGATGGCGCTCTCCACCTGGTCCACGCGGACCGACTGCGGGAACGTCATCCGGACCCGATGGGCCCGGGCGGCGCCGGGGGTGGACCGGAGGACGAGCGCCGCCAGGACGACGCTGTTCGGTACCTTGGCGATTCCGCCGGAGTCCACCCGGAGGACCGTGTAGATCAGTCCTACGTCCTCGACGGTACCGGAGTAGCTCGGATACATCATCTCGTGCGGGTAGCTCGGCCAGATCGCCCCGTAGCTCGAGGAGACGAGCGAGACCTGATCCCCCGGCCGGAACGGGTCCGCGATGACGAGGAGCACGCCGGCGAAGACGTTCGCGAGGACCGTCTGCGCGGCGAGCCCGAGAACGATCCCGGCGAGGGCGCTCCCGAGGAAGATCGACTCGATGCTGACACCGGCGAGGCTGAACAGGGCGAGGACCGCGCCGATCGCGACGAGCACGTTCAGGAACAGGCGCACCGCATGCGCCCGCGAGGAGCCGCCCCGTCGGGCCATGAGGGCGTTGATCGCGTCGGTGACCCCGCGCGCGACGAGGTAGGCGATGAGCACGATCGCGCCGGCCTCGAAGAGGAGGATCTCGATGCCGGTGAACGGGGCCAGGTACCGCCGGTTGAGGACCGTGAACAGGACGAAGAGAACGACCCCGATCGCGAGGGCGAGCAGCAGGTTCCTCAACAGGATCGAAAGGGGTTGGGGCGGCGCGCGTCCGCTCATCCTCCCCGCGAGTTCTCGCCGCGCTTAGAGCTTATCCGGTAACCTCAACGGTCCCGGACTCGCCGACCTGAATCGTTCCTTCGTCGTCCGCTATCGATAGCGCGGCCCGCCATCGTTCAGCGACTCGCGCCTCCTCATATCCCGCTCGTTCACT
>JAKASE010000030.1 GCA_021819135.1 Thermoplasmata archaeon
TAGAAGCGGAGGCGCACGGGGAGGGACAGTCTCAGGGACAGAAATACTTAGCCCCTCACATGCGATAGAGTTAGCCCCACATTTCATTGTTCATCGAGAGAGGCCGAGGTCATTTGTCGAACGTCGGACCGAACGCCGGGAGACTTCACCCGACCCCCGCCCCCGGCGGCGACCGTCCGACCGGTGTCGTGGACTCATCGCGGGGCGGTGCTAGGTCTCTCGCGCCGAAAGAGGCGGGCACGGACCCGGAGGAGCGGGAGTCGCATGAGGTCGGTCGCCGACAACGCACCCGACCCCGGTCGGGCCGCGCTCGCGGATCGCGCCCGCACGAGCGCCGCCCGCTCCTCGGCGTACGCCGGACCCTGCAGGGTGGCGACGTAGCCCGACCCGAAGACCCCGAGCCCCCACAGGAGCCAGACGAAGTAGTTCACGTGGCCCATGATACTCGAGACCGTCGTGAACCCCGCGCCGCCGGTGCAGCCGGGACCGGGATCGAATAAGAACGCGTGGCAGAGGACGCCCCCGGCGTCGAAGAGGAGGAACGGGACGAGGAACGCGACCGTGACCCCGACCGCCACCCCGAGCTCGGTCCATCGGCGGTGCCAGAGACAGTAGAGGACGACGAACACGTTCGCGAACTGCTTGAGCCCCAGGGCGACCAATCCGGCGGCGCGGGAGGACCCGCGCGAGACCGGGACGAAGGCGACCGTGAGGAGGGCGATCGGGACGAGATCGTTGAACCCGTTCGCCGCGACGAGGGCCACGTACGGTCCTCCGAACAGGAGGACCGCGGCCCCCTTCGCGCGCAGGAGGTAGACCGCGATCAGCCATGTCGCGACCGCGACCCAGCGGTAGTCGAGACCCGGGACCTGGATCCAGGGGAGGAGCGGGAGGTAGACGTACGCGGCCGCGATCGAGTACGGGCCGCCACCGTACTGGGAGTACGTGAGGTGGAGCGTACCGCCGTAAAGGTTCGGGTAGAGCTGGACGAACGCGGGGGTCGCGTACGGTTCGTCGGTGAGGCCGTTGAGCGCCCCCGTGAGGGCGGAAACTACGGCGACCGCGATCGACGCGCCCACCCAGAGGGCCAAGAACCACCGTTCGGTGAGGAGCGTCCATCGGAAGGCGAGCAGGAACGCCGCGATCGCACCGAGGGTGAGCGCGAGCCCCGTGAACGGCGTCTCGAGGAGCGGTCCGGTCAGGACGCCGACCACCGAGCCCAGTCCGACCGCGAGGACGACCAGCGCCTCCGCGAGCCGCACGCGCTTTCCCGTACGGCCCCGGGCCGTGTCGGCGACGATCTCCGGGACGTGCGCGGTCATGTCGGACGACGGGGGCCGAGGGAGGATAGCCCCTATAATGGATGGCCGCGAGGGCCGCGGTGAGCCGCCAAGGTTACACCGCGGTCATTCATCGGGCGCGCGATGCCGAGCCTCGGGGTTCCGCGGACCCGGTGGCCGGTCGTGGCGTGGATCCGCCTTACGCTCCCCGTCGCCCCGGCGCCGGTGATGCTCACGCCCGGTCCGCCCCCGCCCGCCGCACCTCCCCTCGAGATCCTGGAGGCGAACCCGGTGCCGACCGACCCTCTACGACGCGTCTTTGCCTACGAGGAGGACCACGGCGAGTGGGTCCTCCGGCTGGTCTGGGACTCCGAGGAGCCCGAGGTCCTTGAGGCGGAGTGCCGGGCCCCGATCTACGGGGCGCGCCTCCCGAAGGCGGAGGTCGCCGAGTTCTGGGCCGCGGTGAAGCCCCTGCTGGCCCCGCTCGGTCCGCTCCCGGTCGCGGCGGCCGATCCCTGGCCGTGAACGGGCCGCCGGGCGAAGGATAAAGTCCCGGGACCTGTCCGACCCCCCGTGCTGCGGGCGACGTTCCTGCACTTCGCGGGCGTCGGTCGGGTCACCGAGACCGCCCTCTGGCGGGCCGGGATCCAGGACTGGCAGGCCCTCCTCGAACGCCGGGCGTCGCTGGGCCTCTCCGTCGCGGTCCAGGACCGGGTCGCCGCGGAGGTCGGGGGGAGCGAGCGGGCGCTCGCCGCCCGCGACGCGGGGTTCTTCGGGCGACGTCTACCGGACGGCGAGCACTGGCGCGTGTATCCCGAGCTCGCCCGGGAGACGGCGTTCCTCGACATCGAGACGACCGGTCTCTCCCCGTACCAGGGGATCGTCACCGTCGTCACGGTCCACGGCGGCGGGGCGACCCGGTCGTTCATCGCCGGCGAGGACCTCGAGGAGCTCCCGGCGTACCTCCGCCGCTTCGGCGTGCTCGTGACGTTCAACGGACGGCGGTTCGACGTGCCCTTCCTCGAGGCCACGTTCCCGCAGCTGGTCGTCCCCCCCGTCCATATCGACCTACGGTTCCTGTTCTACCGCCTGGGGATCGCCGGGGGGCTGAAGCGCATCGAGGAACGTCTTGGCATCGGCGACCGCTCCGGGGTCGAGGGGATCCACGGGCTCGACGCGGTGCGCCTCTGGCAGGAGCACCGCCGCGGGAGCCCGAGCGCGCTCGACCGGCTCGTGCGCTACAACCGCGCGGACACGGTGAACCTCGAGCCGCTCCTCGCGCGCGCCGCGCGCGACCTCGGAGGGCGCCTCCTCGCGGGGATGCCGGAGCCTACGGTGGCGGTTCCCGCCGGAGGTTGAACGGCCGTGGGCGCCGGGCCCGACATCGCCGTCATCGTCAACGATTTCGGACGCCGGCGTTTCCTCCGCTCGGCCGTCCGTTCCGTCCTCGGTCAGACGCTCCCCCGCGACCGCTTCGAGATCGCCGTCACGAAGAGCTATCGCGACGAGGCGCTCGATGGAGAGCTCGCCGACGCGAGAGCCACCGTGCTGTTCGACACGGACCCGTGCGTCGGCGCCCGGCTCGGTCGCGCGATCGTGCGCACGAGCGCCCCCATCCTGGCCTTCCTCGATGACGACGACGAGTTCGAGCCGGGGCGCCTCGCGCGGATCGTCGACGTTCTCGACCGCTACCCCGGAGTGGGGTTCTACCGAAACCGGGTGGCCGTGGTCGACGGGGCCGGCCGTCCGGTACCGGCCGACGCGCAGGGCCCTCTCGAGCGGGCGCCCGAGCTCGACCGTACCGGCCCGCTCCTCGTGCCCGGGACCGATACCGCCCGCCTCTTCGCCCTCGCACGGGGGACCTATGCCACGTTCAACTCGAGCTCGATGGCGATCCGACGCGAGATCCTGGGCGGCGATATCGGCGAATGGTTTCTGCGCTCGCACCTGCCGGACCACTTCTCCTTCCTCGCGGCCGCGCTCGCCGGCCGGGACGTCTTCCTGGACGACCAACGGCTGACCCGATACCGGCGGTACGGGGCGAACACCTCGAACCAGGCCCGTTGGCTCGGCGCCGCCGAGAGCTCCTATGCCGACATGGCGGTGATGGCGGCCCGGCACGGCGGAGGGGAGCTCGGCCCCTGGTTCGAGGAGCTGGCGGTCCACTACGGCCGCATGTTCCGGGGGAGCTCGCTCGTCGAACGCGTCGCCGGAGACGGGGGACGGCGGGAGATCGCATGGCGGACCGGCGACTACCTGCGGTTCCTCGGCGCCCATCCGCGGGAGCGCGCGTGGACGCTCGACACGTGGGCGGCGGGCGCGTACGGTCTCGCCTATGTCGGCGCTCCGGGACTCGCCAAGCGCATCGCGCGGGCGCGCCTGGCGGCCCGGGCGCCCCGCTAGGACCGATCCGACCCGGACGTCGCAGAGGCGATGACCTCGACCCGGGGCGCGGGGATCGGGGCGTCGGACGGCGGCACCGCGCGTCCGACCCGCTCGGCGGCCGCGTGGCTGTACTCCGTCGAGGAGTCGATGCTGAGGTAATGCCGGCCGAGGCGACGGGCCACCGCAGCGACCGTGCCCGTTCCTCCGAACATGTCGAGGACGACGTTGCCCCGGTAGCTGTAGAACTTCACGAGACGCTCGATGAGCGCCTCCGGGAACGGCGCGGGATGCCCCCGGCGTTGCCGCTCGGGCGGGATCGCCCAGAAGCCGTCCGAGAACCGCTCGAACTCCCGGGCCGTGATGTCGACGGCCTTCGGATCGCCGGGGAGCTTCCACTGACCCTTCGAGAAGACGAGCACGTACTCCCACGACGGGACGATGTGAGGGTTCGACGGGCTCCGCCAGCTGCCCCACGCGGTCCGGCGCCCCATCGTCTGCTTGTACCAGATGATCTCGGTGCGCATGATGAAGCCGAGGTCCCTTAGGTCCCTCGACAGGTCGTGATGGATCGGACGGAAGTCCTTGATCGACGTCGGCGCGACGTTGAGCACGAACCGTCCCCCGACGACCAGGACACGGTGCAGGGAGGCCCAGACCGTCTTGAGCCACCGGAGGTACTCCTCCGGCGCGAGGTCGTCGGCGTAGCCCCGGTACGGGATCCGCACGTTGTACGGAGGGCTCGTGATCGCGAGATGCACGCTGTCGGCCGGCAGCGTGTCGAGGACGTCCCGGGCGTCGCCCCGGATGATCCGGTCGAAAACGGGGGACGGAGTCTCCCCGGTCGGTTCGGGCACGAGTCCGCGCGAGCGACCACGCCGAGATGAGGATTCCGCCGTCGTTCCTTCACGGTTGGCCGCGGACCGGGTCCTCGAGCGTCTCCGACGCGTCGGCCACGCGCTCCGCGATGGCGAACGACGCGGTGGCCGCCGGGGAAGGAGCATTCAGGACGTGGAGGACCCGGGAGCCCCGCACGAACACGAAATCGTCCTCCAGCGACCCGTCCCTCCGCACCGCCTGCGCCCGCACCCCGCTCGTCCGTCGACCGAGGTCCGCCCTCGTGACGTCCGGCCACAGGACCCGTATCGCGTCGAGATAGGCCGCCGGGCTCCAGGAGCGGAGCCACTCTCGGGCCGCGAGCGGTCCGTAGCTCCGGGCCAGACCGACCGAACCCCGGAACGCGAGGAGGCGGGCGATCTCACGCAGGTCCCACGCGCCGGGGCGGTACCCCTCCCGGGCGAGGGCGAGGGCCGCGTTCGGCCCGGCGAGGAGCTTCCCCCCGATCGTGGGGGTCAGGTGGACCCCGAGGAACGGCAGGCCCGGGTCCGGCACGGGGTAGACGAGGCAGGGTACCCGACCGCGCATGCGTTCCGAGAGGGGGTAGTAGTCGCCGCGGAAGGGCACGATCGCCACCGGAGGGTCGGCGCCCATCGCACGCGCCACGAGGTCCGACTCGAGCCCCGCGCAGTTGACGACCGCCCGGGCCCGGATGGCGCGCTCGCCCGCGGTGAGGTGCCATCCGTCCGGGGTCCGCTCGGCGCGGGCGAGCTTCCAGCCGGTATGAACGACCCCTCCTCCCTCGGTGAGGCGACGGGCGAGTCGTCGGGTGACCTCGGCGTAGTCCACGATCGCGGCGCTCGGCACGTCGAGCCCGCCGACGCCGACGAGCCCCGGCAGGCGTTCTTCGAGCTCCTTCGCCGACAGCCGCCGCACCGATTCGACCCCGTTCGCGCGGGCGCGCCGCAGGAGCTCGTCGAGCCCGGCACGCTCCTCGTTCCGGGAGGCGACGATGATCTTGCCCACGCGCCGGGTCGCGATCCCCTCCTGCGCGACGAACGCGAGGAGCGCCTCCCGACCGTCCCGGCAGAGCCGGGCCTTGAGCGAGCCGGGGCGGTAGTACACGCCGGAGTGAACGACCCCGCTGTTGTGACCGGTCTGATGGGAGCCGACCTCCCGTTCCTTCTCGACGACCGCGATCGACGACTCGGGGTGTCGGGCGTGGAGGGCACGAGCGGTCGCGAGGCCGACGATCCCCCCGCCGACGACCACACGATCGAACGTCTCCGTCACGGTCCGACGCCCGGACGCGAAGCGGCCGGGATCCCCACCCGGGACGCGGGGGAACGCCTATAGCGCTCGCCCCGGGCGACGCCGTTCGCGCGGCGGGTCCGCCGTGCCGGACCGTGCGAAACCGCGCACGGTCCGGGGTCCATCCGAAGGTTTCGCGGGGTTACGTTATAACGGGCTCCTCGGTCCCGCGGCCGACTCCATATGCCCGTCCGCGTCGCGGTTCCGAAGGAGGTCATGCCGGGGGAGCGCCGGGTGGCGCTCGTCCCCGAGGTCGTCAAGGCGCTCGCGAAGGCCGGGGTCTCGGTCACGATCGAGACCGGGGCGGGCCGGGCCGCCGGGTACCCCGACGACGCGTACACCGCGGCGGGGGCGACCCTCGTGGCCGACCGCCGAACGCTGTTCGGGGGCGCCCAGGTCCTCCTCAAGGTCCAGCCGCCGACGCTCGAGGAGGCCGCGTGGATCGCCCCGGGGACCGTCCTGGTGGCGCTCGTCAACGCGAGCCGCAGCCTCGACCGGGTCGCGAAGCTGCGGGACGGCAAGGTCGCGGTATTCGCGCTCGAGCTCCTCCCCCGGATCACCCGGGCCCAGAGCATGGACGTCCTGAGCTCGCAGGCGACCGTCGCGGGATACCGCGCGATGCTCATCGGGGCCGGGCTCTGCCCGAAGTTCCTCCCGATGCTCACGACCGCGGCGGGCACGATCCGACCGGCGAAGGTCCTCGTGCTCGGCGCCGGGGTCGCCGGCCTCATGGCGATCGCGACCGCGAAGCGGCTCGGGGCGATCGTCGAGGGGTACGATGTCCGTCGCGCCGCCGGCGAGCAGGTGCGGAGCCTCGGGGCGAAGTTCCTCGAGCTCCAGATCAACGCCGAGGCCGCGGGCGGCTACGCGCGCGAGCTCACGGACGAGGAGAAGAAGCAGGAAGCGGCGATGGTCGCGAAGGCCGTCTCCGAGGCGGACATCGTCGTGACGACGGCGGCGATCCCGGGCCGTCGGGCACCGATCCTGGTACGCGAGGAGATGGTCGGAAGCATGCGGCCCGGCTCGGTGATCGTCGACCTCGCCGCGGAGACGGGCGGGAACTGCGCGCTCACGAAGCCCGGCGAGACGATCGTCGCCCATGACGTCGCGATCGCGGGCCCCGTCGATCTCCCGAGCCAGCTCGCCTTCCATGCGAGCCAGATGTACGCGCGGAACCTCCAATCGTTCCTGACGCTGCTCGTGACCAAGGAGGGGAACCTCGTCACCGACTACTCGGACGAGATCCTCGCCGCGAGCCTCCTGGTCGCGGACGGCACGGTGCGGCACCGACCGACCGCGGACCTGCTCGCGGGAGGGAAGTCGTAGATGGCCGCCGATCTCTGGACCGCGCTGTTCATCGCGCTCCTCGCCGCGTTCACCGGTTACGAGGTCATCAGCCGGGTGCCGGTCTTACTCCACACCCCGCTGATGAGCGGGTCGAACTTCATCCACGGGATCGTCCTCGTCGGCGCGATCGTGGCCCTCGGGCTCGCGACGACGCCGCTCGAGCAGGCGATCGGCCTCGTCGCCGTCGTCATGGGGGCGCTCAACGTGACCGGCGGGTACGTGGTCACGGTCCGCATCCTCGCGATGTTCGACCGGTCGCGCCCGAAGGGAGGCGGCGGAAAGTGACCGCCTTCGAGATCCAGGACGCGATCAACGCGATCTACGTGGTCGCGGTCCTCGTCTTCATCCTCGGGCTGAAGGCGATGAGCAGTCCGGCGACCGCGCGTCGCGGGATCGTCTACGCCGGACTCGCGATGCTGATCGCGGTCGGGGTCACGTTCTTCAGTCCCGGCCTCTTGACCGACAATTTCCTGTGGATCTTCGTCGGGGTCGCGGTCGGGGGCTTCGGCGGCTGGTACTGGGCCCGTGTCGTCAAGATGACGGCGATGCCCCAGATGGTGGCGGTGTTCAACGGGATGGGCGCCGGGTCCGCCGGGGCGATCGCCGCGGTCGAGCTCCTCGGCCACATCGGGGACCTCACCACGTCGGGCCTGAGCGTCGCCGGCGGGGTGATCGGGTCGATCTCGATCGCCGCGAGCATCGTCGCGTTCCTGAAGCTGCAGGGTTGGCTGACCTCGAAACCGATCGTCCTTCCCGCGCGTCAGGTCGTCAACACCGCCGTCCTCGTGATCGGGGTCGCGCTCGGGATCTACGCGGTCATCGCGCAGGAGACGTTCTGGCTCCTGCCGTTCTTCGTGCTCCTCCTCCTCTACGGGGTCCTCCTGGCCCTCCCGATCGGGGGGGCCGACATGCCGGTCGTGATCAGCCTCACGAACGCCCTCACCGGAGTGGCGGTCGGGCTCGACGGCTTCGCGCTCGTCAACGGGCCCCTCGGCGACGCGGGATACGCGATGGTGATCGCGGGGGTCCTCGTCGGGTCGGCCGGCTCGCTCCTCACGGTGCTGATGGCGAAGGCGATGAACCGTTCGATCGCGAACGTCTTCTTCGGGGCGTTCGGGGCGACCGAGGAGACGGGCGGCCCGGTCCAGGGGCAGCTCAAGCCGATGGAGGCGCCTGACGTCGCGGCGCTCATGGCGTACGCGAACCAGGTGATCATCGTCCCCGGGTACGGATTGGCGGTCGCCCAGGCGCAACAGAAGGTCAAGGAGCTCGCCGACCTCCTCGAGTCGAAGGGCGTCACCGTGAAGTTCGCGATCCACCCGGTCGCGGGCCGCATGCCCGGCCATATGAACGTGCTCCTCGCCGAGGCCGGGATCTCCTACGACAAGCTGTTCGACCGGGACGAGATCAATGCCGAGTTCCCGGCGACGGACGTCGCGTTCGTCATCGGGGCGAACGATGTCGTGAACCCCGCGGCCCACCGCCAGGGGAGCCCGCTCTACGGGATGCCGATCCTCGACGTCGAGCAGGCGAAGAACGTCATCGTCAACAAGCGGGGCCAGGGGAAGGGCTTCGCCGGCGTCGAGAACGAGCTCTTCTACCGGGACAACTGCCACATGCTCTACGGCGACGCCCAGTCCGCGGTCGGGCAGCTCGTGAGCGCGCTCAAGCAGACCGAGTAGCCCGATGGCCCGAGCGGTCCCGTCCGCCTCCCGCATCCCGAAGCGTCCGCGCTCCCGCCGGGCGCCGAAGGGGGCGCGTCGATGGAGGCTGCGTACCGCCGCGCCGGCCGACCTCGAGACCCTCGTGCGGCACCGACGGAGGATGTGGAAGGACATCGGCGGTCGGACGACCCGGGAGCTCGACCGCGCCGATGGTCCGTACCGGGCCTGGGTGCGGCGGCAGACGCGCGCGCGCCGGTTCGTCGCCTTCCTCGTCGAGGCCCCCGACGGTCGCGTCGCGGGCAGCGGGGCGATCTGGCTCCAGCCGGCCCAGCCGAGGCCCGGGACCCTCTCCCGGGAGACGATGCCGTACATCCTTTCGATGTTCACCGAGCCCGAGTTCCGTGGCCGGGGGATCGCGACCCGGCTCGTCCGGGCGATGCTCCGCTGGGCGACCGAGCGAGGGTACCGGCGGATCTTCCTGCACGCGTCGACGATGGGGCGCCCGATCTACGCCCGCCTCGGCTTCACGGCGGGGAACGAGATGCGGCTCGATCTGCCCGTCCGGCGGGGCCGACCGTCGCCGCGGCCGGCGGCCGGGCCGGGACGTCCCGGCCGGTCCGCGCGAGCTCGACCAGGAGCGCGAGGAGGAGCACGGTGAGGACCGCGTCCAGCACCGCGCTGGGCCAGGCGACCCCGTCCCCCCAGAACCAGAGGTTGAGCGCGAGATCGTAGTTGATCGAGCCGACGACGGTGATCCCCCAGAGCCACCAGCGGGCCCGGGCGCCCATGAGCGCGACCGGCAGTAGCCAGACCAGGATGTTGAACGAGAGGAACGGGGTGAGGAGCGCGAAGCCGACGAGGACGATCGCCGCGGAGTGGATCGCCGAGCGTCCCCGGATCACCGCGAAGACGAGGAGCGAGAGCGTGAGCACGCCCTCGACCCCCTCGATGAGGAGCGAGGAGGGGAGCGCGTTCCCGAGCAGGAAGATCCCGTAGAGATTGAGCGAGAACGAGCGACGACCGATCTGGTTCAGGAACACCGGTCCCACGAAGCCCGGTCCCCACGCGGCGTAGGCGATGGCGGTGGCTACGGCGAAGCTCGCGACCCCGGCCGCGACCGCGAGCACCCGCCGCGAGAGCTTCCCGGCGGCGCCGAGGATCGCGAGGACGTTGGGGAACCGGGCGGTCGACAGGAATCCGCCCGCGATCATCGCCCAGCCCTCGCTCCGCCGGGCGAGGTAGATCGAGAGGAGCACGGTCACCGGGACGATGGCGTTGGTCGCCCCGTCGATCTGGGTGGAGATGAGGGGGGCGAAGAGCGGGGAGGTCGCCACGAACAGGGTCACCATGCGACGCTCGCCGCCCCCGAGCGCCCAGGTCAGCGGGAGCAGGCTGAGCCCGATCGCCCCCCAGATCGCGTAGATTCCCGGCAGCCCCCCGAGGCTCCCGATCGCGTCGATCAGGACCGCCGCGAGCCCGTACGGCACCTGGATGGTCCCGCCGCAGTCGGACACGGTGAACGGGTCCTGGCCGGCCCAGAACGCCCGTCCGCTGTTCAGCACCCCGATCGGGTCGCTGACCCCGGAAGGGTGGCAACCGTAGAGCCCGTTCAGCAGCCCGTAGGCGCTCACCGCGGCGAACGCGACGGCCCCCGTGACGAGGAGGGGACGCCAATCGAGCCAATCCACGTCGGACCGGCGGGACAGGCGCCGTAGCTGGTGGAGGACCCACGGGCGGAGGCGAGCGCCCCGGTCGCTGGGGTAGAGCAGGAGGAGGACGCTTAGGATCGAGAGCGCCCCGAAGACCCCCCAGGTCACGAGATTGAACCAGGCGTCGCCGGCCAGTTCCCAGAACGACATCGGAGCGGGCGGTCCGCCGAGCGACCGCGTGATATTATAGGGATGGCCCCCGGCTCGAGGGCCGTACGGTTCGCGTTCCCGGCGTGACGGGGAGGCGAAGGCGACCCCCGTTCGCCCGGCACGTCGCGGAGGCGATCACGGGGCCGGCCGGAGACCGGCCACGCCGGGTTCCCGGACGAGCGACGTGAACACGCCGGCGAGGCTCAGCACCCCTGAGACGATCATGATCGTCCGCAGTCCGTCCAGGAACGCGCCGGTGTCGGTGCTCCCGGGACCCCCGGCTGTGCCTGAGAAGAGGCCGAGCAGTGCCGTGTGCGAAAGGGACGTGGCGAGGATCGCCCCGGCGACCGTGATGCTCATCAGCTGCCCGACGAACCGCATCGTGCCGAGGGTGCCGGCGGCGATCCCCGAGAGTTCCCGGTCCACCGAACCCATCACCGCATTGGTGTTCGGGGCGGAGAACAGGCCGAACCCGACGCCCACCACCGCGAGCGGGATCGCGAGGTCGACCGGCGGGATCCGCCCGACGAGGAGGTACAGGGCAAAGAACGAGGCCGAGATGATCAGCATCCCGAGGGAGGCGAGCCCCCGGGACCCAAGGCGGTCGGAGAGGCGGCCACTTACGGGCGAGACGACCACCATCAGGACCGGCTCGACGACGAGGATCAACCCGGCCTCCACCGTGCCGATGCCGGCGACGGCCGTGAGATAGATCGAGAAGACGAGGACGATCGCGAACGTGCTGATGTAGTTGAGGAACGCCGTGAGGTTCGCCGCCGCGAACGTCCGGTTCCGCGTGAAGAGCGACAGATCGAGCAGAGGGTGCGATTGCCGTCGTTCGACCCCGACGAAGAGGAGCAGGAGGAGAAGGCTGGCGACGAGGAGCGGGACCACCTCGGCCCATCCGTAGATCTCCCCGGCGCTCAGCGAGAAGACCCCGAGGAAGATCGCCGCGAGGAAGAGAAGGAACCCCGATAGGTCGATCGGGATGGGCCGGAGCGGTGTCACGACATCCCGGAGGATCCGCCGGGAGAGCAGGAGGGAAGCGAGGGAGAGCGCCGCGGTCGCGTAGAAAAGGGACCGCCACCCGACCGACCCGAGTAGTACCCCGGAGACCGTGGGCCCCGCGGTGAGCCCGAGGTAAACCGCCATGGTGACGATGCCGAGCGCTGCCCCCCTCGACCGGGGAGGGAAGAGGACGCTGACCAGGGCGGTCGAGTTCACGGACAGGAGCGCAGAACCCGTCCCCATCAGGGCGACCGGGATCACGAGCGTCGCGAACGAGGAGCCGAGGGACGCCGCCGCGGAGCCGAACGCGTAGAGGAGGAAACCGACGAGGAAGAACCTCGTGCGGCCCAGCGTGTCGGAGAGCCTTCCGAACAGCACCATCGAGGTCGTGAGCGGGATCAGGTAGGCGAGCGGCACCCAGACCATCGAAAGGAACGGGATCCCGAGCGCGCGTCCGATCTCGGGCACGGAGAACGAGATCGCGCTGCTCCCGAATGGGGCGAGGAACGAGCCGAGGCCGGTGCAGATCAGGATCCGCCGGGCGCGGCGGGGCGAGAGCGGTGAGGCCCTGTCCCGCCCCGCCGATCCGGGAGCTTCGCCCGCCGCGGCCACTCCGTTCGGAGACCGTCGCGGTTGTTCTGGATTGCGGCGCCCGGGGAGGATTGACCGATGACCCGGCGGGAGAAGCGGTCGACGGGGACGCCGAGCCCACTACGTGCCCGGGGCACGACGGGACGCTCGCCCGGCCGGCGGGCACCACTCGCGGGTCGGGTCTCGCGCGCCGTCAGCTGGGGTCGGGTTCCTCCGAGGCTTGAGATACGAGGGCACTCCGTCCGCCCTGCCGATGATCGACGGGAGACCATGACCCGATGGCCGGACCGAGAATCCGTCATGCAACTGATATGCCGGTGTATCGGGCCGGAACGCGGACAGAGTATTTCGAGGAGGCAGAAGAGCGGTGAAGTCAAGTCCTGGGGTCGCCTCCTCATGGACGAGGCGATCTCGTCCGGACAGAGTCTCTCCTCTACCGATCATGACTTCCCGAACGGCGGTTGAGCGCTGGGAACGCGCGCGGCCGGTGTTCTTGGTGTGTGCTGTCGCACTCATTTTCATCGTCATCCTGACATGGTCGTGGGCCACGCCGTACTCCCGAGGTTTCGGAGTCGGATTGCTGGCTCTCGTCCTCATCTCCGGATTCGTGGTGGCGTGGAGAGCTCGTCCGAGGAACGGACCGGAGGGGTCCGCCGATATCCCACCCCGGGACGCCATCACCCGGGGACGCGACTAGAGAAGGCGGAGCCCACGGGTCACTAGTCCTCCGGTGGTATCCGCCCGCCTCGGGACCTTCGTATTCGATGGGACCGGGATGCTCGACGTGGTCGCGAGCGGCTCGGGTTTTCCCTGGCGTAGAATGGGCAGGGTCGGTGATCGGAACTCGCGCCGCCCCGCGCTGCGGACGCGGCCACGCCGGGTCGCCCGGCAACTCGAATCCACCCAGGGCCCCGAACCCAGTGTATGATGTTCGGATGGGCGCGGCCAGATTCGAACTGGCGACCTTCACCGTGTCAGGGTGACGTCATAACCACTAGACTACGCGCCCAGTGCGGGCGCCACCGACGCTCGGCAGATAGCCCTGACGGGCGGCTCACCCGTAGCCGCCCGGATACTGGCTCGGGTCCTGCGGGTGGTCGTTCCAGTTGTAGTAGCCCATCGACTGGCGCTGCGACTCGGTCGCCTCCTGGCGGAGCCCGCCCTGGAACGAGCCGTAGACCTCGCGGACCTGCTCCTCGATCGACCGGGCCCGCAGGAGCGCCTCGCGCACGTGCGACGCGTCGAGGTACCGACTGCCCGAGACCGCGGCGAGGTCTCCCGCCGTCCGGATGAGGCCGCCGAGCTCTCGGAGCCGGAGGGTGAGCGCGTTCCGGCGGCCGTCGAGCACCTCGGCCCGGCGTCGCGCTTCCTTGATCAGCTCCGCGACCGCGTCTCGGGTCGCGGGCCGGATCCGGCCATCGACCGCGATCTCCTGGGCGCAGAACTGGGCGAGCCGCAGGCGGTTCGCCTCGGTGTCGGGCATCGCGGTCTCGAGCAGGACCTCGTAGCCCGAGCCCGCGAGGCGCGAACGCAGCGGAGAGAGGATCCGGGGGATGTCCTGGATGTTCGCCGCCCCGACCAGGATGAAGTCGCAGGGGACGCTGTCGACCCGGACGGCGGCACCTCCCGACTGCGGGTTGCGGCCCGAGATCGGGAACCGCTTCTCCTGCATCGCGGTCAGGATGTGGCGCTGCAGGAACCCGAGGTGCGGCAGCTCGTCGATGAAGAGGACCCCCTCATGGGCGTCGTGGATCGCCCCGGAGAGGACCCGTTCGTAGGGGAGCGTCCCGAGCTGCGGGTGGCCCCCGTAGGGATCATGGCGCACGTCGCCCAGGAGCTCGGTCTCGCTCGCTCCGGTCGCCATCACGAATGGGTTGCGATCGAGCTTGACCAGGACCTTGCGGGGGCTCTGGTGCTGGAGCGTGCGTCGGCGTTCGAGCGCCCGCTGATCGAGGACCTTGATCCGGTCGCCGGAGCGCTCGTAGGCGACGACCTCCTCGACGCCGTTCCTCAGGCGCGTCGTCCGTACCGACTCCTGCGGGTTGCCGCCCGGGCTCACCGTGAGCTCGAGAATCCCGCCGACGAGGTCCCGGAACGGGTTCCCGCTCCCGGCGACCCCCGGGACGACCTGCTTAACGTTCCCGCAGCTCGGGCAGTACCGCTCCGTCGGGAGCGAGTAGAAGCTGCACCGCGCGCATCGGTACCCGAGCCGCTCCGCCACGGAGGCGGGCGCGTCGGAGGGCACGATCAGCTCCCCTTCGACGGACCGGGCCGCCTCCCGCTCGTGGTAGACCTCGTCGCGCGGCACGACCTCGACGCTCGGCCGCTCGGGGTTCTCGGGGTTGTGGACGACCCTTAGCTCGGTCCGGGGCCGGTCGAGGTGGAGGGCGAGCGCCTGGGCGGTCATCGACTTCCCGATCCCCGGCGGGCCGACGAGGAGCAGGTGCCGGTGCTGATAGGCTGCGATGCGGGCGATCTCGACGGCCTTCTCCTGGCCGATCACCCGCTGGAGCGGGTCGGTCGGGATCGGCACGTCGTCGGTCGTCTCGATCTCGTCGAGCGCGGCCGGGACCCGCCGGGCGGTGTCGGGGGCCGAGGTCGTCACGGTCCTGGTCCGGGATGCGTGCGGGAGCGTAATAGGTTCGTCGCGGAGCGTTCCGGGCCCCGCGACGCGGAACGTCGGTCCGGCCGACCGACTACGGGCCGGTCGCGGCGCCGAGGTCGGCCTTCGTGTAGATCCGGACCTGCTCCGGGATCTTGCCCACGGGGCCGAGCCGGGTCCCGACGACCGTGCCAATGCCCTTTTCCTGGGCCACGTCGAGGAGACGCTGGCTCACGATCCCGTCGAAGACGACCGCCTTCGCCGGAGCCGAGAGGTTCCCGATCGCCTCGATCATCTCCTTGACGGGCGCTTCGCCGACGACCGCGTCGTCCGCACCGACGAACAGGCTCTTCGAGGTGTTCTCGACCCCGTTCAGGAGGTCGAAGTAGTGCTGCAGTTCGGGGGTGAGGGGCACCGCAGGGGATGGCGGGGCCGGAGGTGCCGCCGGGGGCCGGGGCATCGGGGCCCGCTCCCGCTCGCGATCGTCGCGGCGGGACATGGCGCCCGGTCCCCGCTCCTCCCGTCGCTCGGGACGGCCGCCCTCTCCCCGCTCCTCGCGGGGCTCGCGCGACGCGCCGGTCGACTCGAACCCGCTCATCTCGAGGTACTGGTTGATCGGGATCTTGTTCCGCAGGCACTTCAGCAGCTGCTTCTGCGTGAGCTCCTCGACCTCGCTGCCGCGCGGGGCGCGCGCGACGAAGTCGACGTCCATCGTCTGGAGCATCTCGCGGAGAATGAGCTCCCCGGCCCGGTCGCCGTCCGTGAACGCGGTCACGGTCTTCCCGCGGGACAGGTCCTTCACGGTCTGCGGGACGCTCGTCCCCTCGACCGCGATGACGTTCTTGATCCCGCAGCGGAGAAGGTTCAGCACGTCCGAGCGGCCTTCGACGACGATCAGGGCATCCGCCTGGTCGACGTTCGGCCCCGCCGGCAGGTGCTCCTGCCCGTAGCTCGTGATCTCCTCGACCTGGACCGCCTTGCGGACGGCCTCGGTGAGGTCGACGCCGACGCCCTTCGACTCCTCCTGGAGGCGGGCGAGGATCTCCTTCGCGCGGTCGACGACCTTCTGGCGCTTCGTGATGCGGATGTCGTTGACGCTGCTGACCTCGATCTTCGCGCGGCAGGGGCCGATCCGGTCCACGGTCTCGAGGCCCGAGGCGAGGATCGCGGTCTCGACCTGGTCGAGGGACGAGGGGATCACGATCTCCCCCTCGCTCTTGCCCTTGCGGCTGTCGATCTCGACCTCGATCCGGCCGATGCGGCCGGACTTCTGGAGGTCCCGGAGGTCGAGCTCGTCGCCGAGCAGTCCCTCCGTCTGTCCAAAGACCGCACCGACCACGTCGGGTTTGTCGATCACGCCGTCAGCGGTGATGCGGGCTCGAATCTCATACTTCGCGGCACTGGGGTCGTTCGCCATGGGTGTGTTTCCTTGGGGAAAGCGCCCGCTGTGCGGGTCGCTCCCCCGGGGGCGAGATCAGTCGGACCCGAGGTCGCCGGTCGATGCGCGGAGATTACGACAGGGGGAAGGGCGGATCATGAGTCGTGATTCCGGATCTCGCGGCGACGTCGGGAGTCCTCCTCCTCTCGTCCCCGGAGCGTGCTTTCCGACCGAAGGAAGCCGGGGTGGCTATTTAAGCGAGAGGGAACAAGCCCGACGGGCACCAAAGCGGGGTCCGGCCGCCGAGAAGTTTCGCCACTGCGCAGATACAGTCTTTATATGGGGCCCCACTACGCCGCCCTCGGAGTGACCTTCCATGCCTCGTCGACCCGCTCATAAGACACCGAGCGTCCCGGACGTTCCCGAACCCGGCATCCCGGCACCGGAACCCCCCCTCGCCGATGACGACTTCGTGAGCTCGCTCAAGGCGGAGCTCGTCCGGACCCAGGCCAGCGCGGGGGCGAAGACCGGCGAGGACCTCACGCACCGGGGCGAGCTCAACAAGCGGATCCTCCAGGACCTCTGGGAGGTCCACAACCAGTTCGAGGAGATCAGCGTCCACCTGGCGATCGATCCGTCCCAGACGCTCTTCGCGACCTTCGCGGAGTACCCGACCAAGTGGACGTTCAAGGAGAACTTCGACTTCGGGGCGGTGAAGACGATCGAGCTCGGCGACCGGGCCGCCGGCTGGGTCGGGTTCACGCTGCGTTTCTGGTACTACCGGACCCCCGAGGGGACCTCCCGGCTGCGGGGGATCTTCGAGTGGTGCGACGGCGAGAGCTACCATCGCTACTCCGGCTGGATGCGGATGATGAGCCAGTCGGTCCTCTTCGACTCGGCCGAGGAGGCCGTCAAGGTGCCCGAGCTTCACCGGATCCTGAAGGACGTCGTCGTCCAGTGGTACGCGGCGCACCTCGAGCGCACTCCGGAGGCATTCGTCGCGCACCTCAAGGAGAAGTACCCCAAGGGTACCTCCTACGCCAAGGAATCGTACCGGTAGCGCCCCGGCCGGCCGCGCCGGGGACGCATCGTTCCCGTCTCTTCCCGGTCCGCATCGGCGGACGCGCCCGCGAGCGACGCACGACGCCGACTGGGCGCGGGCGCGGGGCGGCGGACCCGTTCCACCCCCCGGTCGCCCCGGGCGCGACCGAGGATTGAAATAACTCGGCTCGTGTCGCACGCCCGGACACGTCCCGGGGGACGGCGAACGGGCCGCCCGGCCGCTCGGGGCCCGTCCGGAGGCAAGGGAGTGGAGGGCGATCTCCGGACCCACCTCGTCCAGTACTTCGAGGAGCACCACAAGCTGGTCGAGGCGGGCGCGCTCCAGCTCCTGCTCTCCGACCACCAGCCGCTCATCGTCTCGCGCGAGCTCATCGAGCGCTCGGAGGAGGGGATGCCGTTCGTCACCCGCGAGATGGTGGAGCGCCTCCTCGCGCAGCGTCGTCGGTCGGTCGGGGCGATACCGTCGGTGCCGTTGGGGGAGCTCGCGTCGCGCGCGCCGCGTCGGGTCCTACCGTTCGAGCTCCTGGCGGAGGGGTTCTCGGGTCCGCCGGTCGCGACGCAGCCGATCGCCGCCTACGGCGCGCTCTTCCACTCCCGCTATCTCGCGCTCGCGCGGATGCTGCGCGGCCGCCCCGCGCTTCCGAACCTGAGTCCGATCAAGGAGCTCCGGGTCTCGGAAGGCGCGGCGTCGGTGATCGGCATGGTCCGGGAGGTCCGCGAGACCCCCCAGCGCCACCACCTCATCCTGACCCTCGACGACGAGTCGGGTTCGGTCGAGGTCCTCGTGCCGCGGGACTCCCCCGGCGCGCGCGTGCCGATCCTCCCCGACGAGGTCGTCGGGGCGAGCCTGCGCTTCTCCCGGGAGGCGGGGCGGATCCCCCGGGCCCTCGCGATCGAGCGGCCGGAGATCCCCGCGAGCCGGGCTGTCGGCCGGGCGCCCCGCGCGAGACGCGCGATCTTCCTCTCCGACCTCCACCTCGGGAGCCGGTCGTTCCTCACCGAGGCCTGGGGCCACCTGGTCGACTTCCTCCGGGAGCGGGGCCCCCATCCCGAGCTCGCCGCCTCGATCGACCACGTGGTCATCGCGGGGGACCTCGTGGACGGGATCGGCGTCTACCCGCGGCAGGAGCGGGACCTCGCGATCTCGGACGTGGTCGAGCAGTACGCCGAGCTCGGCCGCCGCCTCGGCGAGCTCCCCGACCGCCTCTCGATCGTCGCGGTCCCCGGGAACCATGACGCGGTATGCCCGGCGGAGCCGCAACCTCCGCTCCCGGCGAACCTCACGAAGGGGCTCCCGCCGAACGTGCGGATCCTCGCGAACCCGTCGACGTTCGCCCTCGAGGGCGTCGTCGTCGAGGCGTACCACGGCCGGAGCTTTGACGACCTGATCCCGGCGCTGCCCGGCGCCTCCTATGCCCGCCCGACCGAGGTGATGAAGCGGATGCTCCAGATGCGGCACCTGGCCCCGATCTACGGCGACCGGACCCCTCTCGCCCCCCTCCCGCGCGACGGCCTCGTCATCGACCCCGCGCCGGACATCCTCGTCACCGGGCACGCCCACACCTACGGCGTCGACCGCTACCGCGGCGTCCTGCTCCTGAACGCCTCCACCTGGCAGGCCGAGACCGAGTACCAGCGGATGCGCAACATCTCGCCGGTGCCGGCACGGGCGGCGATCGTCGACCTTTCGAGCCTCGCCCTCGTCTCCCTCGACTTCTCGCACGGGCCCCCGACCGTGCAGGAGACCGGCGCGTGAGCCCCTATCCGCTCGAGCCGGTCCGGGCGCAGGGCCCGATGCGGCTCGTCCTCACGACCTATCCGTCGCGCGAGGAGGCGCTCGCAGCGGCCGACGCCGTCCTCGCCCGGCACCTCGCGGCGTGCGCGAACCTGGTGGCGGTCGACTCCCGCTACTGGTGGAAGGGGTCGGTCGAGTCCGCGAGCGAGACGCTGGCAATCTTCAAGACCGTGCCGAAGCGCGTGGGGGCGCTCTTCGGGTTCCTGCGGAGCACCCACCCGTACGAGGTCCCCGAGATCGCGGAGATCGACGTGCCGCGGGTCGATCCGGGGTACCTCACCTATCTCGCCGAGATCCTCGACCCCGACGCGCCGCCCCCGCCCCTCGGCGGGGGCCCTAGGCGTCGGGCAGGACGGCGAGGCCCGGGAGCTCGAGCCCCTGCACGAACTCGAGCGCCGCGCCGCCGCCCGTCGAGATGAACTGGAAGCTCCCCGTGACGCCGAGGTCCTGGGCGATGCGGGCGGAATCCCCACCGGCCGCGACGTGATACCCGCGCGCCGAGCCGAGGCGCGAGAGCACCTCCCGCGTACCGTCGCGGAACCGGGAGTCCTCGGCACGGCCGAGCGGACCGTTCCAGAACACGGTCCGGGAGGCATCGAGCCGCGCGGAGAACGCGTCGCGGGTCTCCGGGCCGATATCCTGGGCGATCGCGTCCGCGGGGATCCCACCGACGGGGTGGGTCTCGGCCCCGACGACGCCGGGCCGCTCGACGACCAGGTCGGTGGGCAGGAGGACCTCGGTCCCTTCGGCCTCCGCGCGGCGGAGGAACGCGTCGACCGCGCTCTCGAGACCGGGGTCGACGCGGGTCGCGCCGAGCGAGAGGCCCCGGGCGGAGAGGAACGGGAAGGCGAGCGCTCCCCCGATGAGGAGCGAGTTCGCGCGCCCGCAGAAGCTCTCCAGGAACGGCAGCTTGTCCGCGACCTTCGCCCCGCCGACGAGCGCGACGTACGGGGGCTCGGGCCGCTCGATCAGGCGCGAAAGCTCGCGGACCTCCCGTTCGACCAAGAGGCCGGCGCAGGACGGCAGCCGCTTCGGGACGCCGACCGTCGAGGCGTGGGCGCGGTGCACCGCGCCGAACGCATCCTCCACGAAGAACTCCCCGAGGTGGGCGAGCTCGCTCGCGAACGCCGGGTCGTTCGCCTCCTCGCCCGGGTGGAAGCGGAGGTTCTCGAGCATGAGGAACTGCCCGTTGGCGAGCCGGGCGGTCTGCTCGAGCGCGTGGATCCCCACGACGTCGTCCGCCAGCGGGACCGGCTGGCCGAGGACCGCGCTCAGGCGGTGCACGACGGGACGCAGCGAGTACCTCGGGTCCCGGTGCCCCCCGGGCCGGCCGAGATGCGTCAGGAGGATCGTTCGCGCGCCCGCCGCGCGGAGATGGTTCAGGGTCGGGAGGGCCTCGACGATCCGACGGTCGTCCGCGACCTGTCCGTTGGGGTCCTGCGGCACGTTGAAATCGACCCGGACCAGCACCCGGCGCCCCCGGACGGGGGCGGACGCGAGGCCTTTCTTCGCGACCATCACGCCGGGGAGGGGAGGACCGCTAAGACGGTTGTGTCGTTCCCCGCGATTGCGTCGCGCGCCGACGTATGGCGTCGTGGGCCGCCCGGGTCGCGGGGAGGTCGATCCCGTGCGACCCCGCGACCCGGAGGATCTCTCCCGAGATCGCGTCGATCTCGGTCGGCCGTCCCCGGTCCAGGTCCTGGAGCATGCTGGACCGGTTCGACGCCGTCGCCCGGGCGATGCGCTCGAAATCGCGCACCGCCTCCGCCTCGGAGAAGCGGAACCCGGCGGCACCGGCGGCGACCCGCGCCTCCGCGAGGAGCGTCAGCGCCTCCGTGTGCGCGGCCCCCTCGAGGAGGGCACCGTTCGGCACGCCCCGGAGCGCGGTCACCGGATTGATCGCCGCGTTCACGAGGGCCTTCCGCCATACCTCCCGCTCGAACTGGGGCACGACCCGGACGGCGAACCCGGCCTCCTCGAGAAGCGCCCTCCACGTCCGGGCCGGGTCGGCCCCGTCGCGGGGGGGCCCGGGTTCGGGGAAGAGCACCTCTCCCGAACCGGCCTCGCGGACCACGCCCGGGCCGATCCAGGTCGCCGGGACCGAGTGCACCGCGCGGACCGTCCAGCGTTCGGGCTCCGCCCAACCCCCGGCCGCGAGCGCCGGATGGGCGAGCGCCTCGACCCCGAGCCCGTTCTGGGCCAGCAGGGTCGGCACCGGCGTCGGGTGCGCCCGGGCCAGGGCGGTCGCGGCCCGTTCGAGGTCGAACGTCTTGACCGCGAGGAACGCCGCGTCCGCCGCGGCCCCGGGAGGGAGCGCGACCCGGGCCTCGACCCGGTAGATCTCCTCCCCGTGGTCCCGTACGATGAGTCCGGACGATCGGATGCGCGCGACGTGGTCGGCCCGGCCCACGAGGAGGACCGAGTGGCCGGCCCGGGCGAGCCGGGCGCCGAAGAGACTGCCTACCGCCCCGGCGCCAAGGACGACGATCCTCACGGGCGAGCGACCGTCCTAGCCCAGCCGGCGGACGAGCTCGGAAAGGTCCCGGTCCCGGCCCCAGTCCCGGCGCAGGAGCCGAAGGAGGCCCTCGTAGTAGTGCACCTGCTCGCGGGCCTGACGGACCTTGAGGAGGAGGTACTCCTCCTCGCGGGCGAGACGATGCAGTTCGGCCGTCACCTCGCGCTCGGTCGCGAGGAGGCTCTCCTGCCTATCGGAGAGGATCGCCGCGCGGGGCACGGGCCACCTGGCCGGATATGGGCATCCGGGACATGTCGTGGAGGGCCTCGAAGGTCTGGCGGAGCCGAGCGAGCTCCTTTCGGATGTGACGGAGACGGAGCTCAAGCCGGTGGCGGCGGTCCCGGGTGTCCCGGAGCGACCGCTCGAGGATCTCCATCCGGTGACGCCACTTGTCCCGCTCCTGGACGCTCAGGAGGACGGAGTCGACGTCGACCATCGGCGGGCGAGCGGCCGGGAGGGGAATCAACCTTTCGGCCTAGGCGAGGGGGGCGATCCACGTTATCCAATAACGGTCAGAGGGTGAGCGACCCGCTCTGACCTTCCCCTGACGGAGGGATCACCGAAACCTACATACTACCATACGCACTACTATGGGTGAGTATGTCCTTCATTCGGATCT
>JAKASE010000005.1 GCA_021819135.1 Thermoplasmata archaeon
TCCTGGAACAGGTTGGTAAGGTCTATCCGTCCGAACTCCTCTGCTTCCGTGGGTCCCGCCTCCGTGGGTTCCTGGTAGTCCCCACTCCGGCGAGACCCTCCCCATCAACAAACGTTGGCACAGTACCCGTGCAAACGCCGCCGATATAGATAAGTAAGTTCTAAGTCCTATCGAGCTCGTTCCGTAGCCATGACCAAGCGGAAGGTTAGGGTCGGCCACTGTTACCGGTGCGTCTACACGTGGCGAATGCGTCGCCAGTACCCCCGCATATGTCCGCGTTGCAAGTCGCGGCTCTGGAGGATTCCGAAGGTCCGTCCCGTCGTCTTGGGGCATGGTCTCGGGATTGAGGAAATCGTCGCGCCCCATCGCACCGCGATACTTCGACTCGGCCGCAAGCATGGAGTCCGTCAGTTCTGGGTCTTCGGCTCGGTCCGTCGCCGCGAGGCGACCGCGACGAGCGACGTCGACCTCATGGTGAGCTGGAGTAGGCCAGTTTCGTTGCTGGATAAGGCGGGTTTGATCGTGGACCTCCGAGCCACGATGGGGCGAAACGTGGACCTCGTGAACGTCGGTGGTCTGCACTGGGCAATCGAACCCCAGGTCGAGGCCGAGAAGGTGCCGTTATGAAAGAGACGGAGCAAAGGGACCGGTTCCTGGTGGATGAGATGCGTCACCATCTCGGCGTGGTGGCGCTCGAGGTCCGAGGGGGGAAGGCCCGATTGGAATCCTCCGCGGAGCCCCTGTATGCTCTTGAACACGCCACTGAGCTGCTGGCTGAAGCGGCCGAGAAGACGAGCAGCCGGTTCAAGACCGCCAACGACGACGTCCCGTGGAAGCTCCTGCGACTGTTTCGGCATGACGTCGCCCACCCCTATGACATCGGAGCAGCCCGACTCGACCTCGACCAGCTTTGGCGATTCGCGCGAGATGATGCTCCCCGCATAGCTAAACGACTGCGAAGCGCCAAGTTTCCGAAGGACTCGAGGATCGAGGAGCTTCCCACGTAGACGGGCGGGCCACCGTCCGGTGGCAGTCATTCGAGTCTGCCCTCGCGGGAGCCGCAGAAGGATACGGTCGGTCCCTTCGCGAGTAGCGACGTCGGTGACGAACCGAGCACGGAGAGATTCGCACGCTTCGGGAGTTCGAGTTCCGGGTAGGGTATCCCGTCGATCCGGCACGGATCATAGGGGTCGGTCCGGGTCCGCGAGTGAACCACGGGTCATGGAACGGCGTACGGGACCGCCCGATCCACTCTCCACGGATGCGACCGGTATCTTCCGGTCCGTGCGCGGCTAGGCCGGTCGGGGCGAAGCCGGTGATGCGCCCAAGAAGGGAACTCACTTATAGGTAAGTTCCGCCTTCCGGACGTGTATGGAAACCGTGGCTCTGCCGGTCCTTCGATGCCACCGCTGCGGGAAGGCCTGGACGCCGCGTCGTCCGTTGGTCCGCATGTGCCCCGGGTGCAAGAGTCGCCTGTTTGCAACCCCTCGGCGACCGTCGCGTGCGACCGTCGCGCGGCTCCTGCGTCAGTTGGAGAAGGAGACGCCGCCTTCCCTCCGGGGCTGCGGGCCGATCGAGATCGATTTCCGCCGGCGCCGGGACAAGGACGAGCTCCTCGCCAAGCATGGGATGAGACCGAGCCGGAGGTATGCGTCGAAGGGAGTTTGAAGCGGCGATCGCAGGGGCGCCGTCGGAGGAGGAACGACTTGCGTACTTCGGCGCCCTGCTCGCCCGCGAGACGGGCCTCGGACGCCGACTCGTCATCGTGGGCGGGTCGGCCATCGAAGTCTATCTGACGGCGGCGGTGTACACCTCCCAGGACATCGACCTGGTGGGGGCACGATCCATGATCGCCCCGGTCCTTTCGAAATGGGGCTTCTCCGAGGAGAGCGGACGGAGTCGACGGGCGTATTGGGTCAAGGACGGGCTCGGCGCGGTCGACCTCGTAGGGGCGCGGGACCGGTCCGGTCTTCCGCCGCGACCCTGGCCCACCCCGTATGGCGAAGTGATGCTTGGGCCGATCGAGTTCTTGATCGTCCGCCGGCTCATGCGGACCGTGACCGATCGCGACCCCGCCCTCTTCCGGCAGGCCGAGGCACTGGCGCTCCGGTATCCGAAGGGGCTCGGCTGGGAGTACGTTCGCGTCCTGGCCAAGGCGGAGAACGTCTTGCCTCTGGTGGGTCAGCTCGAGAGCCGTGTCCGAAACCGACGACGTGGGCTCCGTACGCACGGAGTTCGGCGGCGGCCGGGCTGACCCGTACGACGCGCGGGGTAGCCCGACGGTCATCGATCGAACATGGAGTTTCGCTCAGTCCGACCCACCCTCCATCGTCCGGCAGCGTCACGGTGCCGGGTTTCCTCCGAAGTCGGGCCCGTGACCTCTTTCATGCAGGAAGGACCGGAGATCGCGGACCCCGCATGATGCGTCCGGTACTCTTCGAATCCAGTCGGGAACGGGAGTGCCCCCGGCGGTCGCGTCCCTCCGGAAGGTACGCCATGGGCGATGGCCGGACCCGACGCTCGGGCCTACGCCGGGGTCGCCGCGACCGCGGGGGTGCTCGCGGGCGCCGCCGGCTTTGGCGGAGGCACGAGCGCTTTGTAGACGAGGTCCATGAGGCCAGAGTAGGCGACCTTGTCCTTCGTCTCCTTGTTGAACTTCGGGAGGACCGCGTTGAGCTGCGCCTTGCAGATCGCGCACGGCCGGACGATGTGCTGGCCGCCGACCGAGCGGGCGTCGTCGTACCAGAGCCGGCCGTAGGCGAGCCTTAGCGGCATCAGCTCGTCGGTGAGCATCCCCGCTCCGCCGCCGCAGCACCAGGTGCGCTCCCGGCTATGGGGCGAGTCCTGGTGGTCCCGGGTCACGTGCGCGAGGATGAACCGCGGCTCCTCGGTCAGGTCGGCCGCGCGCGCGTAGTTGCACGGGTCCTGGTAGACGTACCGCGTGGCGCCGTTGAGCGAGGGGTCGAGGGTGACCTTCCCGCCCTTGATCGCATCGATCACGAGGTGGAAGACATGGACCGCCTCGAAGCCGTTCTCCCGGAGGCGCGGGATGACATACTGCTTGAACGCGCGCCAGCCGTGCCCGCACTCGCCGGCGACCACGAGCCGCACATCGAGCTTCCGCGCGACCGAGACGATGTGGTCGCCGATCTTCGCGAGGTGCCGCTCGTCGTTGAAGAGGCCGAAGTTCCCGAGCTCGGCGTGCTCCGTCGTGAACGTGTAGTCGAGCCCGGCGAGGTAGAAGAACGTCATGTACCCCTTCAGGGTCTCGAGGTTCAGGAAGAAGTCCGCGGACGGCGGGACGAGCATGGCGTAGGCGTGCTCGTCGACCTTGTAGCGCGGCACGAACCCCTTCTCTTCTTGGATCTCGTCCCGGCAGAACTCGATCGTGGTCTTGATCGCGGGGGGTGGGAGGCCGAGGTTGTTCCCCGTCCGCTCGCTCGACTCGATGACCGTCCCCACGTACCGCGAGATGATCCCGTTGTCGTAGAAGACGGAGCGCACCGCCCGGGTCACGTCCGCCTGGTCGAGACCGAACGGGCAGATCTCGCCGCAGCGGCGGCACTCGAGGCACTGATGGTAGTAGGTCGCCATCCGGCGGGCTCCCTCGTCGGTGAGCCGCTCGGCGCCGACGAGGTTCTTGAACCACTTGCCCGCACGCGTCTCGGCCCGGAGCGCACGGCGCACGAGGTCGGCCCGACCCACCGGGGAGTTGTGGATGTCGCCGGTAGTGAGGTACGTCGGGCAGGCGTTCAGGCATGCCCCGCAGTGCACGCAGGCGTCGATCGTGAGCCGGACGTTCCGATTGGCCTCGACCTGCTCCTTTAGCCCACAGACGACGTCGTGGGCGAGGTTGCCCGTTCCCTTCTTCCGGGGCACGACCTTGTCGAGCTTGGCCAGCATCTCCGGCTTCAGCCAGAACGGCGGCACCTGGGAGCTATCGCCCCAGACGAGCTTGGAGGCCACCTCGGTCATGGGGATCCTCCCTGATGTGCCTCGAGCCCCGGCAGGGGACGGACCTTCTCGGTCGTCACCGGGAAGCTCGGCCCGGTCACGCTCGGGTTGAACAGGTAGCCGACCCAGTGGACCATCTTACCCCACGGGATGTACGCGATGAAGAGGCACGCGACGAGCACGTGCAGGATCGTGAAGATCCCGACGGACGCGATCGGCGCGAGGTTCGGGTGGAACTCGATGATCGAAGTGAGCCAGGGAGAGACGGTGTTGAGGTAATCCGGGCGGATGACCAGGGTCTGCATCAGGCCGAAGAACATGATCAGGAGCAGGAGCCCCGGCGTGAAGTAGTCCTCGAAGTTGCTGAGCTGGCGCATCCGTTCCAGGCTGAGCCGGCGCACGATCAGGATGAGCATCCCGACGAACGCGAGCACCCCGGCGGTCCCGCCGATATACAGGCCGACGAAGTCGTGCTGGCTCGCCGTGAGGGGAAGCGGCACGACCAGACCGAAGTGAGAGATGAGGACGACCCAGATCCCGTAGTGGAAGATCATCCCCCCGTAGATCAGGACCCGGTCCTTCTCCATCTTCGGCAGCGTGTAGAACCCGAAGACCCGCTTGATGAGGTCCCAGAGGACCCGGCCGTACCCGAAGGTGTACGGCACGATCGCGACGGAGCGGAGCCCGGTGATGCGACGGGGGCGGAGCCACTGGACGAGGCGGTAGAGCGCGCCGATGACGAGCAGGGCGACGGCCAGGTACGGCGCGACGAGGAAGACCCCGATCTGAACTATGGGGTCCATGCACTCACCGCGGCAGGAACTGTCGGACCCCGAATCCCGTGTTCAGTTCTCCGGGCCGGTTCCAGCGCCCGAGGGGGACCTTGAGCTGCTCGAAGACGCGCTTCATGCCGACCCGGTTGACCCAGTCGGCGATCCGCTCGCCCGACTCTGCGTCGGCGCGCCAGACGTCGATGATCTTCCGCACGACGGCGACCGTCTCCCGGTAGTCCGGGGCCTGGGCCGGGATCCACGGGACGAGCACGCGCGCCAGGGTCGGGCCGACCCCGGTGTTGCTCGACTTCCCACCGATCAGGACCGATACGCCGATCTTCGCCGGGTCCCAGACGACGTGGTCACATACGTCCTTGCAGCGCCCGCAGCCGATGCACTTCTTCGCGATGATCTCGACGCCGACCGATCCGTCCGGCTTCGGGAACGACTTGATCGCGTTGACCGGGCAGACCATCTGGACCTCGGGCGTGACCTTGCCGAGGACCTCCGCGCGCATGGGCAGGCACATCCGGACGCGGTCCTGGTCGAAGTCGGGGGCCGCTCCGTAGTGGCCGGTGAGCACGATGTCGGAGACGAGCCCGCCGCAGCTCGTCGGGCAGCCGCCGACGTTGATCCGCAGCTTGGCGGGGAGGGGGATCTTGCCGGTAAAGTAGGGGGCGAGGTGGTTGTAGAGCACCTGCACGAGGCTCGGGGCGTCCACCACCGCGGTCGTGCACGTCAGGTAGGAGGTGCACGACTGGATCGACCAGAGCGTGTGGCCCCAGCCGCCCACGAAGAAGCCCATCGCCTCGGCCTCCCGCTGGACCTTCTGGGCCGCGGCGAGGCTCTCGGTGAAGATCTCGATGCTTCCCGAGCGCGTGAACCGGAGCGCGTGGCTCCCGAACGCGTCCGCGATCTTCGCGAACTTGCGCAGGGTCTCGGTGCTGAACCGGATGTTCGAAGGCCCGCCGATCTTCACCGTGAACACGTGGTCGCCGGTGTCCGAGATGTGCTCGACGATGCCGGCGCCGTGGAACTTGCGGTCGGCCCAGTGGCCGACGTTGCGCGCGAGGAAGTCGGGGAGGTACTTCGTGTAGGGGACCGGGACGGTCTTCTTCAGCCGCTCGACGGGCGCGCGGGCCATGGTTGCGCTCATGGTTCTTCACCCCTCGTACTCGTGGGCGATCGCTTGGGACCAGTCGGCGTAGGTCTTCCGCTCCGCGTCGCTGAGGACGCTGCTCGTGACGATCCGCGGGGCGCCGGGAACGTGGCCCGACGTCTCGACCGGGAGCGAGTCCTTGAACTTCGCCACGATCTTGTCGTATCCCTCCTGGACGAGGAGGTCGCCGAGCCGGTCCTTGTGCGGCGAGCGGTCGGACCAGTAGTCGATCACCTTCACGATGAACGGGGCCACGGTCCGGGCGTCGTCGAGGACCGCCACGGGCTTCGCCATCTTCGGGCCCCAGCGGCCCTTCGCATTGCCGCCGATCGTGAAGGCGATCTTACGGTTCGGACCGGCCTTGATGGCCGGGAAAGCGTGGCGGATGCAGTTGCTCGACTTCTGGCACTTCGTGCCGTCGATGGAGAGCGTCTTCGTGGCGGCGTCCCAGCGGATCGCCTTCCCCGGGCACTGCTTCGCGAGCTTCTCGGGGTCGACCTCCTTCTTCTCGACGCGCTCACGGAACCCCTTCTGGTCGATGGCCGGGGCGCCCTCCCAGAATCCGACGAAGCCGAAGTCCGAGCGGTGGGTCGCTCGGGAGCAGTCCATCGGGCAGGCGCTCACCTTGAGCTTGATCTTGAACGGAAAGAGCTGGCTCGAGAGCTTCGAGTGGATATCGGGGTACTGGAAGTAGAAGTCCCGGATCGCCAGCGAGTCGAAGAGCGCGTACTCACAGAGCGCGGGGCCCACGCAGACCGCGGTGTCCCGGTAGGTGTCGCCCGTCCCGCCGAGGTCCGTCCCGATCGCGCGCAGCGCGTCCACGGCGGCGTTCGCCTTGTCGGCCTGCATCGGCACGATCATGTCGCCGGTCTGGCCGACGGCCTCGACGCTGCCGAGACCGTACTGGTCCGCGATGTCGAGCAGCTTGCGGAGGTCGTCCGTCCGGTAGATCTGGCCCGACGGGTGGTAGACCCGGAAGTGGAGCTCGGTGTACTTGCCGTCCTTCGTGCGTCGCGCAATGAACCCGACGAAGACCGCGGGGATACGGGCCGATCCGCCGTACCACGGTGAGAACCCCTGGCCGAGACCCTTCGCGTACGCATCGATCGGGTACCCGCCCTTCTTGAGCTCCGTGACGTAGCTGGGCCAGGGCCCCTTCTCGAGCCGGTTGAGGTATTCCCGGCCCTTGTCCAGCAACGGATCCCCCACGGACGTTCCTTGCGCTGACGAAGCCATGGACAAACTCCTGTCGACCAGTCTCGCGGGAGGGTATTCCAATTTATGTCAATCCGAATAGAGCAACGGCGAACGACGCCGCCCACACGCCACAAGAAACGTCGATTCGATCGACCTTCGAGGTGAATCCGGCTCGACGGACCGGTGAGGTAGTTCCGGCTCCCCCGGGGCCGGGTGTATTCCTCGCGGTCGAGATCGAGGGGGAGCCGTGGTGCCGGTCAGGCCAGCCGGGACCCACAGTTCCCGCAGAACTTCACGGAAGCGCCGACCTCCTTCCCGCATTGAGGGCACCTTCTCTTTGCGGCCATCGGCTGACCGCAGTGTTGACAGAATTTCACGGTGGTCGGGTTGGCCGAACCGCACGCGGCACAGACGACCGTCCCGGCGGCGCCGACGACGGGTGCCGAGGGCGGGGAAACGCCCGGTCGGCCCGACGGGGCGGTCCGCTGCTGCATCGCCGCCTCCATCCGGGCGCGCACCATCGCCTGCATCTCGGGAGGTAGGTTCGCGAAGGGGTTCGCTCCACCCCCGGCCAGACCCGCCTCCATCGGATTCGACCCGGCATACTGGACGTGGACCTCACGGGCCGCCCATCCCGCCCCGGCGAGCGCCGAGCGGATCACCCGTTCCACACCCTTCGTGTCGAACGCGGCGGGAGAGCCGTCCGATGCACCGATCGCCCGATTGAGCTCCGCATCGACCACCAGGGACAACAGGTGGTCGGGCGGGCGCGTGCCGCCAAGGACGCTCTGGCCCACGGACGACCCGACGAACGCCTGGGCGTCTTCGAGCGCGTAGCGGACGTCCGCCCGGACATAGAACGGCTGCCCTGAACGGGTCTTGCCCGAGAAGCCGATCTTTCCCTGTTGTTCTTGCTGTCCCAGGAACACTACCTCCGCGTCCAGGACCGCGAAAGGAAACCCCGGTGCGGGAGGACGAGAACGAGAGCCCACCTGAGGGGCGCTCTCCCGAGTGAGGCGGTGCTCCCCCGAGGGGAACACATCCGCCGCGGAGGCACCTCGAGCGACCAGCGCCGCCGCTTGGCCAGCAGGCACCGTGAGTCGGGTCCCGAGCGGGATCGCGCCGCTCCGATCCCAGCGCAGCCACTCCGCTCCCGAAAGCGGCGTTCCCACGAACGGCTGAAAGAGCGCGGCCAGCACTTCTCCCCGGCTCTGGAACGTCCGGTCGGGGAGATGACCGACGAACCAGTCGAGGTCCGACGGATTCAGCCCGTCCTCCCCCACTCCCTGCTCATCGAACCAGCCCCGGACCGCCGAGGTGAGCTGGGCCCGGTCCGCCGGGAAGCTGTCGTAGCCGGGGTTCTCCGAGCCTTCCCCCCCAAAGAAGTCATTGATCGGCTCGGGAGCCCCGTGGGCGCCCACACCGAAGTACCAGGGCAGGCAAGGATGTCCACAGGCGGGGCATCGGTCGGGTCCGCTCAGCCGGCACGCACAGGCGGAACCCGGCGAGCTGCAGGACGGGTGATTGCAGTGAAAGTCCTCGCGCTCTCCCGTGCACAGGTCGCACATCGGACGGAACGAGTCAACCGAGCCGGGTGCCACATTCGCCGCAGAAGCCCACGGTCGGCGGGTTCTGCGCGTGGCAGGAAGGGCAGGACTTGAAGGCAAGAGGGGCCCCACAGTTGTTGCAGAACTTTCCCGCACCCGAGGGCTTCCCGCACGTGGGGCAGACGGTCGCCCGATCGGAGGTATCCCCCGTGAACTGCGGCTGCTGCTTGACCGCCTCCTGCATCTGCTCGACCCGGGCCTGGGCCTTCGCCGCCTGCAGCTCCGAGGCGAACGCGGGAGCATCGCTCGAGCAGAGCCCGGCCTCCGTGTTCCAGTCGGTGGCGCAGACGTAGGAGCGACACTTCGGGCACCGGGTGAAGTGGCTCATCGCCTCCGATACGGCCTGGGAGAAGGCGTTGTCGTGTTCCTTGTGCCATGCCGCGGACATCCCCTGGAACTGGCTCGCGGCCCCGGCGGCCTGACCGGCCCCGTAGAGCCCGCTCGACGCGTTCCCCGTGAGGCCGCTCGCCATGCTCCCGATCGAGGAAAGCCCCGCGCCCAGGAAGCCGAGTCGGCGGGACGACGCCCCGCTCTTCGACGGAATGAACGAAGTATCGTAGCCCGAGCTACAGAGGTCGCAGTGAAACCGCCACTGGAAGCCCTTGTCCCCGCTCAAGTCGTCCACGTTCTTGGGATGTTCAATCAGCGCCATGATGCCGTCCGAAACCGACCGCCGCGGGACCCGTGCTTCGCATCTTAAATCTTCGCTTTTCCGAAACGTGAATGCGGAGTCCGTGGTACTCCGCGACGGGAGCCGCGGACGGTCCCCTTACCGGAAAGAAACGCGGGGTCCGGGCGAGATTACACGCCGTGCGCCTTCCAATACTCTTTGAGCTTTGCCCCGCACCGATCGCACCGCCTCGATCCGAGAGTGAGCACGGCCGCGCACGTCGGACAGCGGTACCGGACGACCGTGTGGCATCGTTCGCAGGCGTCCGAGTCCGGCCCTATCGGCGCCGCGCACTTCGGGCAGGCCACAATGAGCGGCTTCGCGCACGCATTGCAGACCTTCCAATCGACTCGGATCGGGGCGAAGCAGTAGGGACAGACCATCTGGAGCGGATGGGCTCGGGTACAGAACGGGCAGACCGTCGAGTTCTCGTCTACGAGCTTCCCGCAAAAGCGACAGGGACGCTTGTAGCCGGGCATCCGGGCTTCATCGAGGTCCCACTATATCCTTTCCGCGTATCGGAGCCCTCGGCGTCTAGCGCTCTCCCGAATCGAGCGCGCGGTCGGCCGAGAGCCCCCGTGATCCTCGCCGCGCACGCGCTCGGCGGGCCTCCTCCCGGCCCCGGGTCGGGTGGACCTCCTTCCGCCAGTGGCCTTAGCTCCAGCTGAGGCTGATGTCGGCCGTCTCGGCGTAGTCGAAGAACTGGGCCACTCCCTTGATCTGGACACCGGGGATGAGATCCTCCTTTTTGATGTTGAACGTCTGGGCGGACGCCGAGCAGACCTCCAGGGCGACGCCGGACTTCGGGCACTCGGCGAGGCGGTTGCGCAGCTTCTCCTCGAGCTTCTGGTAGACCTGGTTCTTCGTGACCAGGGCCGAGTCGAGGGCGAAGAAGATCTTCGTCTCGTAGCCCATCGCCGCGGCGGCGAGCGCGTATCCGAGCATCGTGTCGATACGGGCCGTGTCGCCGGGGGTCGTGGTCGAGAAGAACGCTACGCGCTTCGGCCGTCCGGGGTCTTCGGGCATGGCCCGAGGAGGATACCCTGTGGCTCAAAGACCTCTCGTTAACCCCAATTGAGAAGACCTTCCGGTCCGAACACGGATCGAATTCGAAGGTCCCGAGGGACGTCGCCTGCGGCGGGACGGGGAGGTTCCGGGGTCCGAGCGTCTCCGGCGGAAACGCTCGGACCCGGCGGTGGAGGGAAGGTGCGGGTGGGCAGAAGGGCTACCCTACACGCATCCCGTGGGCTTCGGCGCCCCGGCGACCTTGCACGCGCCGTGGGCGGGCCCGTCCACGAAGAGATTGTACATGTCCTCGAGGGTGATCCCCGTCACCTTCGTGATGATCTTGATGGGGGGGCAGACTCCGTACGTCTCCCAGTACTGACGGAGGTACCGAACGAACTTCCAGTGCCCATCGGTGAGCGTGGGCATCCCGAGGAGGTTCTTCGCCATCCACAGGGCCACCTCGTCGTTCCATGCCTCCGGGTTCTGAAGGAACCCGTCCTCGTCGAGCTGCACCTTGCGTCCGGCCACATCGTACTCTCCCGGTACGGTAACTGAAGTCATCCCTTCACCGCGGGTCTCTCGACCTACGGCCGAAAGGGGTGAGGCCGAGCATACAAACCTTCTGTGTGGGCCGTTTGAGCATCCCTCGGAGCTGCGAGGGCGGGGTCCGACCGACGGCGGGACCCCCGTCATGAAGACACTTCACGGAAGGTTGAAGAATGTTGTTTCCCCCGTTCCCGCCGATGCTGGTCGATCTGACCCTGCGCGGAAGGCGTGTCCTCGTGGTCGGGCGCGGTGAGCTCGCGGAGGCGCGGCGCCGAACGGTCGCTTCCGAAGGGGCCCACGTGCTCCTGATCCCACCCCCGGCCGCCGGCGCGCCCGCCCGAGCCGGACGTCGTGGGCGGTCCCCGCTCCGTCCGACGGATATCGTCGCCGCCCGGGTCCGGAAGGAGCGCCCGACCCTCGTCTTCTCGACCGGCGGGACGGAGGAGGAGAACCGGGAGATCGCCCGGACCGCACGTTCCGTCGGGGCTCTCGTCCACGTGTATGACGCCCCCGCCCTCTCCGACTTTACGCTCCCGTCGACCGGTGTGGCCGGTCCCATCCGCCTCGCGGTCTCGACCTCGGGGCAGAGTCCGGCGATGGCCGCGCTCCTGAGGCGTCGCCTCGAACGCGGTCTCCGCCCGCAGGACGCCGCGCTCGTCGAGCTCCAGGGGAATCTCCGGGCCACGATCCGTCGCGCGATACCGTCGTCGTTCGAGGACCGGCGGGCGACGATCTACCGCATCGCCCGGGACCGCACCGTCGCGCGACACCTCCGAGCCGGGGACCGGGCCGCGGCGCTCCGGGTCGCGCTGCGAATCATCGCCGTCCAGGCCGCGAGGTCGGCCCGGCCGCGCCCGCGGCCGTGAGCGCCATGTCCCGCGGGCGGGTGTTCCTGGTCGGGGCGGGTCCGGGGGACCCGGGGCTTCTGACGGTACGCGCCCGCGAGCTCCTCGCCTCTGCCGACGTGGTCCTCTACGATGGACTGGTCGGGCGCGGGGTCCTCGACCTGGTCTCTCCGAAGGCCGAGAAGACCCGGGTCGCGAAGGGCCCCCACCACGGGGACCGGTTCCCCCAGGCGTCGATCAACGAGCTCATGATTCGCGCGGCCCGCGCGGGAAAACGAGTGGTCCGCCTCAAGGGCGGGGACGCCCTTCTCTTCTCCCGCGGGGGGGAGGAGGCGGATACCCTGCGACGGTACCGGGTCCCGTTCGAGATCGTCCCGGGAGTCACCTCGGCCCTTGCCGGTCCGGCCTACGCGGGGATACCGCTCACCGAACGGGGGTACTCGTCGTCCGTGGCGTTCGTGACCGGTCACATGAGCGCCTCGCCCGACCACCCGTCGCTCGACTGGACCGCCCTCAGCCGGGGTGCGGACACCCTGGTGATCCTCATGGGCGTGGCGAAGTGGCGGGAGATCGCCCGGGCCCTGCTGCGGGCGGGACGGGAACCCGAGACCCCCGTCGCCGCGGTGCGATGGGCGACCACCCCTCGTCAGCGGACGACGCTGTTCACGCTCGGCGAATCCACCCGGACGGCGGTGCGCGCGCGTCTCGATTCCCCGAGCGTGCTCGTGGTCGGGCGCTCGGTCGGCCAGGCCGACCGCCTGCGCTGGTTCCCCCGGGAACGCCGCTGGGCCTCACCGGGGTACCGCAAGGTCGCCTCCCGCCTGCGGACCGCCGGCCCGGCGACCTCACGGGGAACGGAGGGTCCGCCGCGATCCCGGGCCCGGTCGGCCCGTCGCTCGGCTCCTGCTTCCGCACCCTCTCGGAGGGGCGCCCGGAACCGCGTATCGTCGCAGGGAAGACCGCGGCGTGTCTAGGGGGAGGGCCGGAGTCGTACCGATGCCCGCGAAAGAGCGCGCCGCGCCCCATGGCGGGGTCGGTTCCGCCGCGCGGATCACCGTCCCCCGGGTCGTGGTCTCCTCCTACCGGGGCAAGGGCGGGAAGACCCTTGCCACGATGGCGATTCTGGCGGCGTTCACCGGCGCCGGGCTCCGGGTCTCGGCGTTCAAGAACGGCCCGGACTTCATCGACCCCGGCCACCACGCGGCCGTCCTCGGCTCGCCGAGCCGCAATCTCGACGTCGTCCTCATGGGCGACCGCGTCGTGGAGCGGTTCCACCGCTACTCTCGGGACTCCGAGCTCGCCGTCATCGAGGGGAACCACGGGCTCTACGATAGCGCCGACGGTCTCAGCGAGATCGGCAGCACGGCCCAGCTCGCGAAGCTCCTGCACGCCCCGGTCCTCCTCGTCATCGACGCCGAGCGATCGAACCGGACCCTCGGAGCCCTGGTCCGGGGGCTCCGGGTCTTCGACCCCGACGTCCGATGCATCGCCGCCATCGTGACGAACGCCGTGCCGCGCCAGTTCGACCGCGTCCGGGCGATCGTGGAGCAGGAGGGGCTACCGGTCGTGGGGATCCTGCCCCGGGACGAAGCCATCGGGGCGCAGATGGAGTACCGCCATCTCGGGCTCGTACCGATCGCCGAGGGAGCGCAGGGCCCCCCAGTGGTCGAGCTCATCCGTAGCCGGTTCGCGTCTCGGATCGATACCGGTCCCCTCCTCAAACGGATCCGGGAGGCGAACGAACCCGTCCCCGTCCGGACCAGGTCGGCCGCGCCGGTCTCCAAGCACCGGCCGTTCCGGCTCGGCTTCCTCGCAGGGCGTCCGTTCACGTTCTATTACCCCGAGATGCTCGAACGTGCCCGCGAGCTCGGGAGCGTGGCGATGATCGATCCCGAGACCGACTCGGCGCTCCCGCCGCTCGACCTGCTTGTCATCGGAGGGGGGTTTCCCGAGGTCTACGCGCGGACGCTCGAGCGGAATCGTTCGCTCCGCGCGGCCGTGCGATCGTTCGTGGACGGGGGAGGTCGCGTCTACGCCGAGTGCGGCGGCCTCATGTACCTGACCGATGCGATCGTCACCCGGGAAGGCCGGTTCGAGATGGTCGGGGCCATCCACGGGGAGACGGTCCAGGAGGTCCGGCCGGTCGCGCACGGCTATGCGAGGGCGCGGGTCGTGCGGGACACGCCGTTCGCCTCGCGGGGCACGCTCCTGCAGGGGCACGAGTTCCATTACTCCCGGGTCGACCTCGCAGAGCCGTACGACCTCGCGCTCGCCTACGAGCACGGCCGCGGCCTCTCGGACGGAAAGGACGGTATCCGGGTGAAGAACCTCTATGCTCACTACCTTCACCTCCACCCCGAGACGCTCTCGGTCCTCGACGCGATCCTGGGGACGGCCTCGGTCGGGCGAGCCCCGCGGGCTCCTCCCCGGACCGGAGGGAAAGAACCGTGAGCCCCCGATTTGGCGACGGTCCCCCCAACCGATATCCCCCCGGACCGGTGTAACTTGGGCGATGGCGCTCGAGTCGGTCCTCCTGGCGTACGACTGTAAACCCCCGGCGGTCGCCGCCCTCGATACGGTCGCGGACATCGTCGAGCAGACCGGGGCGAAGCTGACGATCGTCTGCGTCCTATCGGTACGGACCAGCGGCGAAGGGGCGATCCCTCCCGGTGCGTCGCTCACGGAAGCGATCGCGGCGACGCGGTCCCGCCTCGCGCGCGTTCAGGAGGAGCTCGCCCGCAAGGGCGTCACCCGGGTCGAGACGCTGTTCCTCGAGGGAGATCCCGTCGAGCGCGTCCTCGAGGCCGCCCAGGAGCGGTCGGCGAACCTGATCGTGGTCGGCTCCCGGGGCCTCTCGACCACCGGACGGTTCTTCCTCGGGAGCGTCTCCGACGGGATCCTCCACCACGCGAAGTGCCCGGTGCTGGTCGTGAAGTCGGGCGGAAACTCTCCCGCCCCCGCCCGACCGTAGCTCGCGCCGGCCGGTCTCCCGAGGGGACACCCGGGGGTCGGGAGCTCCGCCTAGAGCGCCCGTACCGCGGCGAGGATGTCGCGGCCCATGTCGAGATAGGAGAGGCGTCCGCGCTGGACCGATCGTACGAGGTTCACGAGGTGCTCCCGGTCCGACCCATCGACGAAGTAGGCCCGGTGGAGGAGCGTCGCGAGCATCTCGGGGTAGGCCCCGTAGATCCTCGGGCTCTCGAAGAGCTTCGGGTACCGGCGGTGCACGGTCAGGTCCTTGAGGACGAAGCTCGACCGGAGGCGCTCGGCGTAGCGCTGGAGGAACCCGGCAGAGCCGTCCTTCGCCTTCGATGCCTCGGCGGCGACGGCGCCGGCGATGCGCCCGGATTCGATGGCGAAGTCCATGCCCCGGAGCGTGAGGGCCGTGTTCAGGAACAACTGGCCGGCGGAACCGGCGATCAGGTAGCCGTCGCCATAGAGGGCCGGGACGGCGGCGAGACCCCCCTCGTTCACGACGCAGCCGCTGTACTCGAGCAGCTGGCCTCCCTCGAGGTAGCGGGAGATGAGCGGATGCTGCTTGAAGTCCTCCAGGACCTCGTACATCGCGACCTGGTGCTCGACCACCGACCTCAGGTTGAGGATCATCCCGATCGAGATCGAGTCCCGGTTGGTGTAAAGGAATCCGCCGCCCGCGACGCCCGCCGGGAGGCCGGTGGCGGTCATCTGGTACCCTTCGTTCCCCCGCAGCTGGAACCGGCGCTCGACCTCGCCCGGCGGGAGACCGATCACCTGCTTCACGCCGATGCCGAGGGTCTCGGCGGACATGTCCCGCTCGAGGTTCGTCGCGCGCGAGGCGAGGGCATTGAACCCCTCCGCGAGGATCACCACATCCGCGTGGAACTCCTCGTCGCCGAGCTTGATCCCAACGACCCGGGCGCCCTCCCGGATGAGCCCGTCGACCTGCTGGCCGTACACGGCGGCCGCCCCGGCGGCCTCGGCCTGGCCGGCGAGCCACGGGTCGAACTTCGCCCGGAGGATGCTGAAGGAGTTGAACGGGGGACGCGCGAACGCGCTGTCGTAGAAGTCGATGGACGTCGCCTGCGTGGGGGTCAGGAGGGAGAGGACATTGCGCGAGATTGCGCGCTCCACCGGGCAGGTCTCGTCCTTCCAGAACTCGGGGAAGAGGCGGGCGAGCGCGAAGGTGTAGAGGAGGCCGCCCGAGACGCTCTTCGTCCCTGCCCGCGCTCCCCGCTCGACCAGGACGACCTCGGCGCCGGCCTTCGCCGCGGCGTAGGCCGCCGAGGCTCCCGCGAGACCCGCGCCCACGACCACGACGTCCGTCTTTTCCATGGGCCCCGAGCACCCCCGCTACCTTTTCTCCGTTTCGATGAGCGGTCGGAAACCCCGCGGCAACGGGCGCTCTCCCCTACGACATACCGGGGGGGCCGTTCCGTGCCGCATGGATCCGGAAGGGGTTCGCCGACCGATCGGAGGACCGTCCGCGCCCTCGACTAGGCGACGTTCGGCATCTCGGGGGCCGGAAGGTGGTCTTCCTCCCGGGCCGCCTCGGTCTTCAGCGCATCGATGCGGCCGAGCACCTTGTCGATCACCTTCGGCCCGGTCGACCGTTCGCGCACGATCTCCTCGAAGAGGGCGTGCTTGAACGAGACCGGCAGCTCCTCGAGGAACCCCCGGGAGTCGGTCCGGGACCGGGTGAACGCCGCGAGGAGCTTCTGGCTCTGCTCGGGACTGACCCGGAGGATCAGGGCCTTGATCGCGCCGCCGAAGAGGTCCGACATCTCGTGCTCGAGCGGCGTGCCGCGGATCGTCGCGACCCGCTTCGGGTCGAGGAGCACCGCGAGCGAGTAGCCCGCGGGCGCGGGGGCGCTCATCGGTGGCCTCCGGCGGCGATCGCGGGGGCCGCTTCCATCCTCGGCACGGTGACCTCGAGCTCCTGCTCCCGGGCGCTGAGGTAGTGCTTGTTGTTGAACGGATAGCCGAGCTCTCTCCACCACTTCACGACCACGCGGTAGACCTCCGGCCGCATGATCACCGGCGGGGGCGCGAGCCCCTCGGCGAGCAGGCTGCGGATGAAGCTCCCGCTGAACCGCTGCACGACGTCCATGTGGCCGCAGTTCGCGTTGTAGGCGATCTCCCCGCACTTCGGGCAGTACCAGAACTCGCCCATGTTCTGCGGCCGAAGGACGAGGCCCTTGTCGACCTCGCAGGGCGGGGCGTCGAAGCCGAACCCCGGGATCCCCTTCGTCCAGAGCGTCTGGGTGGCGTAGGAGTCGTAGTAGTCGCCCACGGCCGCGTGGTCGCGTCCCCACATGTGGTGGGTGCAGCCGAGGTTCTGCCGCACGATCCCGTGGAGCAGCGACTCGAGCGGGTTCCCGTAGCGCATGTCCCAGAGGACGAACGAGACGACGTGGCGGTCCGGCTTCACGTAGTTCGCCGTGTGGACCGCTTCGTGCGCCTCGAGGATCGCCTCGTCCGGATAGTCCCCGATCCGCTTCGCGCCGACGATCGCGTTGACGAGGATGCCGTTCGCGGGCTCGGTGTCGCCCATGTACGCGGCGTTCTTCATCAGCATCTCGTGGCCGAGGTGCGGGACGTTCCGGGTCTGGTGCGCGATCACCGTCCGCCACTTCCGTCGGGCGAACTCCTCCCGCGACTTCGCGGGCGGGAGCCAGAAGCGGTCGAAGGGGGCGCGGAAGGTCGGTTCGTTGATGATGGTGTACTTCCCGGCGAAGACCACCGGGTTGAGGTGGAGGTAGATGTTGTATCCCGGGTGCTTCGGGTCGAAGGCGTGCTTCACGACCCCGGGGACGGTCTCCGGCGTCCCGAACGTGCGGGTGGCGACGTCCTTCGGGTCGATCGAGTAGACCTCGTTGATGTCCAGGGTCGCGAACGGCTGGCCCTTGAGCTTGAGCAGGAGGCGGTCGCCGCCCTTGACCTTGAGACGGCTCTTGTCCTCCTCGCTCACGTCGAAGAGCATCGGGAACGGGAAGACCCAGCCGCTCTCGAGGCGGCGCTCCTTGAGGACCCGCTCGAGCTCGTTGCGGCCCATCGAGCCTTCCACGGGGCTCAGGAACCCGTAGCAGGTCGACATGATCTCGCGGTAGACGTTGCGGATCGGCATGTCCTTGTCATGGGTCGGCTGGATGTCGTAGCTCGTACAACCGGCGATGAGGCTCCGGGCCTTGTCGGCGTCGCGGACGACGCGGTCCACGAGCTTGCCTCCGTGCGGCGGCGGGATGCTCATCTTCAGCGACATTCGTTCAGTTCCTCCTGCGTGGTCCGAACGGCCGGGGACGCGGGTCCTGAGACCGCCTCGCGCGGCACCGTCCCTCCCCGAGGGTGCGCAGCGGCGATGCGGCATATAGCGGCTCCACCCCACGAGAGAAATCCGAAGTGGAAACGAATCCACCCGTCGAGGTTCGTCGAAGGCCGCCACCGCCGAGAACCCTTATGTCGGGAGACCCCTTGCGCACCCTCGAACCGGAGATCTCCGGGAACTTTCGGGGGACGACAAGCGATGGGAGAAGTAGCGTTCGAGTGCCGGTCGTTGGGACTTCCGTGCGAGTGGGCTCTCCGCGCCGGTTCGCGGGCGGAGATCGTGGAGCGCGTGCGCGAGCATGCGTTGTGCGCCCACAAGATGAGCGAGCTCGCTCCGGACGTCCTTGAGCGCGTCGAGTCCGCGATCCACGCGGCGTGACCGGGACGATGGCCGACACGCTTCCCCGGATCCCGCTCTCCGAGCGGCTCGGGACCACGGCGTTCGATTCGGACAAGACGACGCATCTCACGCTCTCCGACCCCGCGCTCTGTCAGCGGTGCGCGAGCCGGGCCTGCATTCCGGTCTGTCCGGCGCAGGTGTACGCGTGGGAGAACGACCGGCTCCGGGTCAGCTACGAGAACTGCCTCGAGACCGGCGCCTGCCGTATCGCCTGCCAGGAGCTGGGGAACCACGCCCTCGTCTGGGCGTTCCCGGCGGGCGGCCGCGGCGTGAAGTACCGCCTCGGGTGACCGTCGCAGGCCCCGGGCGAGCCCTCCGGGGTTCCGTCGACTTGACCAAAGGCTCTTGAGCCGTCCGGCCGGCGGGCGCCGGCCCGGTCCGACGGGCGGTGCGCCCGAGTTTACGAGATACTTTTCCGATGCGACAGGGTCTGACCCGCGACCGCGGGCTCGCGGAGCGTGGGGGCCGTTCCCCGGCCCCCGGGCTCCCCGGCCCGGTCCGAGGGAAGATGTCGAGGGGCATCGGGACCGGGAGGAACAATCGCGCTCGACCGCGCCCTGGGCGCCAGATCCAAGGCGGTGATGGGCCTCCCCCGATCGGGAGCGCGTCCTCCGGCGATCTACCGGGCCGATCGACCGCTCGTTCGGACTAGCGGGTCGGCCCGATCCATGCGGAGCCAGCAGGGCGGCGACCCGTCGGACGACGCCCGGCACGACACGCGGCCATCCGACCGGGAGGGGGGCCGATGATCCCGGACCTCACGCCGCTCGCGGACCTCCTGATCACGATCCTGATCGTGGCGGTCCTCGCCGGCTTCTTCGGGGCCCTCGCCGGGCTCGGCGGCGGGATGATCCTCCAGCCGATCTTCGTCCTCTATCTCGGGCTCTCGTTCGGGGACGCGGTCGGGGCGAGCGCGATCGGGGTCCTCGCCACGTCCCTGACGACCGGGGCCGCGTTCACCCGCGAGCGCATCATGGACTTGAGGGTCGCGAACCTGATCGCCTCGGTCACGGTACCCGGGGCTCTCGTCGGCGCGACGCTCACGGTCCTCTTCGCGGGGACCCGCATCGAGCCGCTCTTCCTCATCGCGTTCGGCCTCATCCTGATCGCGAATATTCCCGGCACCGTCGCGCTGCGCCGGCCGAAGGGCGAGCCGTACAACGGGCGCCCGGACCGGCTCGCGGAACTGCTCCATCTCGAGGGGAACTACCTCGACCGGCCCCGCCGGAAGGTCGTGCACTACCGGGCGAAGCGCGTACGGGAGACGATGGGGGTGATGTTCGGGGCCGGGGTCATCTCGGGGCTGTTCGGGATCGGCAGCGGCGTCCTGAACGTCCTGACGATGGACCGCGTCACCGGGCTCCCGATCAAGGTCTCCACCACGACGAGCAACTACGTCGTCGGGATCGACATCATGGCGTCGCTCGCGATCCTGTTCGCGGGCGGCCTCGTCCAGCCGACGCTCGCCGCCCCGGTGGCGATCGGCTCCGCCGCGGGCGCTTACTTCGGAGGCCGCATGCTCCCGAAGATGGACAGCGGCTGGATCCGCTGGGTGTTCCTCGCCCTGATGGTGATCTTCGGCATCGAGGAGCTGCTCAAGGGGGTCACGGGACTGTGAGCGCGGAGAACCCGACCATCGAGGACCTGCCGATCGACCCGGCGTTCCCGCCGGAGACCTACGACCGGATGGCGCGCCTGCTCGAGGTGACGGCCGTCGTCTTCTTCCTGCTCGCCCTGATCGGGTTCGTCGCCCGGCTCGTCCAGGACTGGGCGATGCCGCTCAGCGCCGTCATCCACCGGGAGCCGAGGTCCTGGTACTGGACCCCCGAGGCGTACTTCTCGAACCTGTTCGCGTTCAACCCGAGCTCCGTGATCCTGCTCGGGGTCGCCGTCATGATGGTCGCCGTGATCGGGCGGAGCGTGATCAGCGCGATCGGCCTCTACCGGGCCCAGGAGAACGTCCTCGCCTCGATCACGGTCTCGGTGGTGACGCTGATCGCGATCGCGTTCCTGCTCGCCCGGTACGGCCCGTAGGCCCCGGTGGCCCTCCCGGATTCCCGGACCGGGGCGAAGGGCTATTGGTCCCCGCGTGGGGTGGGGCCGCGCCGCCCGAGAAGTTCGGCGGCACGGAACGTAACCCGGGAAGGTCACGGAAGGGGTTTGGATCATGGTGGAGAAGCTGAGGATCGGTGTGGCGGTGAAGTACGGGGTCGATGTCTCGCTGGCGCGCGCGGACCGGGCGACCGGTCTCGTGAGCCTCGCGGGCGCCCCGCGGAAGACGAGCGACTTCGACCTGAACGCGGTCGAAGAGGCGGTCCGCGTGCGGGAGAAGCACGGGGGTACCGTCACCGCCATCAGCGTCGGCGGGGCGGAGGCGAAGCAGTCGCTCCGCGAGGCCTATGCGATCGGCGCCGACCAGGGGGTCCTCGTCACGGCGGCCGGTGCGGCCGCGTGGGACAGCCGCGCGGTCGCGCGCCTGCTCGCCGCGACCATCAAGAAGCTGGGCGGCTTCGACCTGTTCCTCCTCGGCGAGGGGAGCACCGACCACTTCGCGGGCCTCATCGGCCCGCGCATCGCCGCGGAGCTCGGGGTCGCGGACATCGCCTACGTCCGCAAGCTCACGATCGGGCCGGACGGGGTCGTGGCGGAGAAGGACCTCGAGAAGGAGATCGAGGTCCTGAAGGCGAAGTACCCCGTAGTGGTCGCGGTCGGCCAGGAGATCAACACGCCGCGGGTCCCGAACTTCATGGCGAACCTGAAGGCCTCCAAGAAGGATGTGCAGACGCTCGCGCCGGCGGACCTCGGGCTCGCCCCCGAGGCGCTCGCCCCTGCGGTCCTCATCGACCGCACCGCCGTCCCGGAGGTCCCCCGCAAGCGCACGACCGTGAGCGGCGCGACCCCGGCGGAGGTCGCGGGAAAGCTGGTCGAGGCCCTCAAGGGAGAGGGGGTGCTCGCATGAGCGAGGAGCGGATCCTCTGTTACAGCGAGGACATCGATCTCGCCGGGGACCTCCTCCGGCTGGCCCGGGCCGCACCCGGAGCGACGGGGGCGAAGATTCACGCCGTGGTGCTCCCGGGGGCTCCGGCGGACGCCGGGGACCGCCTCGCCCGCGCCGGCGCGGAAGCCATCCACGTCGTGGCGGGGGCGGCGAACGCCGACCCCCACGTGGTCGCCGAGATGCTCCGGTCGCTGATCGCGGCCGTGAAGCCGACGGTGCTGCTCCTCGCCTCCACGAAGCGAGGCCGCGAGGTCGCGGGCCGGCTCGCGGGAGGGCTCGACCTCCCGGCGATCACGGGCGTGACCGGCCTACGGTTCGCGGCGAACGGGATCGAGGTCGACCGCGAGACGCTGAGCGGAAACGCCGTCTCGGTCGAGCGGATCCCCACACGCCCGGCGATCGTGGGCGTCCTCCCCGGGACCACCGGGCCGGCCGTCGCGGCCGCCTCGGCGGAACGTCACGACCACGCGCTCCCGGCCGCGCCGACGCCGTTCTGCGAACGAACGGAGGTCCGGGCGAAGCCGGGTGGGGCCCTCGAGATCGAGAAGTCCGACCGGGTCGTCACGATCGGTCGAGGCCTCAAGAAGAAGGAGGACCTCGGTATCATCGAGGCGCTCGCGAAGGCGGCCCGGGCCGATGTCGGCTGCACCCGGCCGCTCGCCGCCGAGGCGGGCTGGCTGACGGACGACCACTGGATCGGGCTCACCGGCCACCGGGTCCATCCGAAGCTCTACGTCGCGGTCGGCGTCTCGGGCGCCGTCCAGCACCTGGTCGGGATGCGGTCGTCGAAGATCGTCGTCGCGGTCAACAGCGACCCGAACGCCCCGATCTTCGCCCAGGCCGACTACGGGATCGTCGGGGACCTCTACCAGATCGTCCCCGCGCTCACGAAGGCGCTCGGGGGCTAGACCACCGGTGGACCGCCCGCCGCCCGAACCCGTTCCGGGGCACCGGGAACCCCCCGGGCCCCTACCCGTCCTCCGACGGCGCTAGTGCCTCAAGAGCCGCTCGAGGAACGGCAGCTCGGACTCTTGACCCTGGGTGACCCGGTCGAGGTGCCGAACGAGCCGCCGGCTGTGCTCGTACAGCGCGAGGCCGATCCCGAGCGTGATCGCCCCGCCGATGCCCATCACGGCGAGCGAGATGTACCACCACCACTCGCCGGTCGGGAAGAACCTCCAGAGCGCGACCGCGAGGGTGGCCAGCGCGGCCCCGGTCCGCACCACCGACAGCTCGGTCCGCACGCGGGCGAGCTCGGTACGGGATTTGGCGTAGGTCGTGACGAGCGTGGAGAGCTGGGTCCGGGTCTCGGCGAGACGGGTGCGGGCCTCCGCCATATCGTTCCGCTGGTGGGCGAGGACGTTGCGGCCGCGGGCGAGATCGGTCCGCAGGGCGGCCAGGTCGTTCCGCTCGGTGGCGAGCCGGTTCCGCTCGAGGGCGAGGTCGGTACGGACCTCGGCGAGCTCGGTCGTACGGGTCGAGAACCTCGTCTGCGCCCGGACGAGGGCCGTCTGCTCTTCGGAGAGGCCGGTCCGCTGTCGGGCGAGCGCCGTCTCGGTCTCGGAGTTGGCGGCGATGCTGTCGGTCGCCTCCCCCCGCTCGCGCTCGAGGTCGATCGCGGAGGCCTGGAGCTCGACCGAGCGGACGAGCAGGGCCCGGATCTCCTCGAGGATCTCCTCCGAGCGCCTATCCGACCGGGTGTTCTGCATCCCCCACCTCCCGGACCACGCGCCGTGCCGGCAGGAAGTACTCCGTCCGGTCCTCGAGCCGGTGACCGGTCGCGTAGCCGGGGGCATACTCGATCGGGTGCTTCGGGTCGACCGACATCGCGACCTCGCGCACGACCGCCCGCGCCGCCTCGTCGAGGTACGGACCCTCGAGCCGGAGCGACGTGTCGGTCGCGGTGCAGTCGATCTCGTACTCCCGGGTACGGGGGTCCCGGGTGAGCGCTGCCTCGACGTCCGCCGCCCGGAGCAGCCGGCCCATCTCCGCCCGGGTCTCGGGCGTGGCGCGCAGGGACGGTTCCGAGAGGAGGTAGCTCAGTACGTTCATCGTCACCTCGCGGCTGAAGTGGCCGAGGTTGATGTTCAGGTCGTAGAGCGTCGGGTCCCGGACGTCCCGGCCGTAGACGAACCGCGCCCACCGGACCTGAAGGTTCTCGGCCTCGCGGATCTGGGAGCGCGCGCTGTCCTGGTCGCAGTTCATCCGGTCCATGGTGACCGCGATCTGCTGGCCGAGCGGCTCGCAGATCCGCACCCGGACGAAGTGGGGGAGCCGGGGGACGAGGAGGTGGCCGGAGAGGCCGTGGTAGATGACCGAGTCCTCCTGGATCCGCGCGAGGAGCGCCTGCCGCATCAGGACGATGTAGGTGTGCCGGGCCCGGCTGAACTGCTCGTAGGCGCTCGTGGCGTTCGACAGCTGCTCGACGATCGCCGTCGCCCAGTCGCCGTAGCGGCTCACGTCCTTGATCAGGTCCTCGCGCGAGATGCACCGCGCCCTCGTGCTCCCGCACAGGGTGTCCACGAGGTCCTGGACCCCGCCGAAAGTGCCCCGCGACAGGAAGAGAACGGCCATCGCCCTCCAAGGATACGGACGATCCGGTGGGAGAACGAGTCCGGCACGGTTCTTAGATTCCTCCTTTACCGCGATTGACGGGGCGGGACGGGGAAGCGACCGACCCGCGCGGCCCCCGGTCCGGCGCGGGGCTCCCGGCCGGCCTAGTGGACAATGGAGGCCACGACGGTGAGCCCGAAGACGAGGAGGGCCACGACGACCCCGCAGACGACCGCGAGAATGGTCTCCCGGCCTCGGATGAACACCCCCATCGCGTCCACCACCCGGCCCACGCTCACGGCGACCATGACGAAGACCCCGAGGAGGATGAGCGCGTTCGCCTGGAAGGAGGCGAGCGAGGAGAGGAAAGTACCCGGGTCTCCGACGTTCACGAAGGGGCTCGAGCCGATCAGGGAGCTCACCGTCATACCCGGGCTCTCGACCAGGCCGATGACCATCCCGACGCCCGACAGGACCAGGAACCCGATGACCCCGCTCCGGAGGATGAGCGCCGTACGCACGTACGTTTCGGGCGTGAACGACGGATCCGGGGGCAACTCCGCGATCCCGGGAACGGCGGTCACAGGCTGGACGCCCCCCGGATGATCACTTCGACCGACAGCGCGATCAGGATCCCGACGAAGACCCACCGGATGAGCCGGTTCGACATCCGCGGAAGGAGCCGGCTCCCGAGGAACGACCCGGTCGTCGTCCCGAGGGCGACCGGCGCCGCGAGCATGGGGAAGATCAGCCCGCCCGCGAAGAGCACCCCGACGCCCGCCGTCGCGGTGACCCCGATCATGAAGTTGCTCGTCGCGGTCGAGACCTTCATCGGAAGTCGCAGGGCCCGGTCGAGCGCCAAGACCTTGAGGACCCCGCTGCCGATCCCGAACAGGCCTGCCACGAGCCCGGCGCCGAACATCACGCCGAGGGCCTCTTTCGCGCGTTTCCCCTCGTACGTGACGACCCGCTGGTTCAGCTGGTCGAAGTAGGCGCCCCGGAGCCGGAGCCGCTTCGAGAGCGGGCTCGTCGGGATCGGCGCGAACGCATCGGCATGGCGCATGGCGATGGTCCCGGGGACGGTCGAGATCAGGACCACGCCGAGGACGATCAGGAGCACCGGCACGAGCGAGGTGCGGGCGAGGAAGACCGTCGCGGCGGCGCCGATGAGGGCGCCCGGCACGGTGGCGACCTGCAGGAAGTTCCCGATGCGCAGATCGGTGAGGTGATCGTGGACGTACGCGGCCCCGGCGGTCGTCGAGGTCGCGAGGACGCTCACCGCGCTCGCGCCGACCGCATCGCCGAACGGGATGCCGAAGAACACCACGAGGACCGGGGTGATGATGACGCCGCCACCGAGGCCGGCCAGGCTGCCCAGGAACCCCGCCCCGATGGCGACCGCGAGCAGGGCGAGGACAAGGACGAGAAGGAGCATGATCCGCTACCGCCCCGACCCGTCCGTGGCCGGCGTGGCCGCCGGGACGCCCGTCGGAGGTCCCGGGAGCTCCGGGTCGTGGCGGATCGCCCGCGGGATCCACTCCGCCCCGTCCCAGGCGCGCAGGGTGAGGTCCGCCGAGCTCTCGATCCGCTCCCGCGCCGGGATCTCCGCGAGCAGGACGCCTCCCTCGCCGAACCTGGCGAAGAGGTCGCTCGTGTGGACCGTGAGGAGCCTTCCGCCGTAGAGGGAGCGCCCCGAATGGTTCGGGGCATGCCCCTTCACCATGACCCGGCAGCCCACGGCGCGGAGGAACGCGTCGAGGGCGTCGGGGCCATAGGGGGCGCCCACGGCCCGGTCCTCGTACTCGAGCTCGGGGTCGCTCCACAGCAACCCCTCGAGGAGGCGGAGGTTCGAGGCCTCCCACCGGGCCGGGTCCCAGAAGGAGCGGTCCGGGATGCCGCCGTGCGCGAGGAAGACGCCGTTCTGGGTCCGGGCGGCGAGCGGCAGCCGCTCGAGCAGCCCGACGATCGACTCCCAGAGCGGGAGGACCTCGACACGGGGGTAGGCACGGCCGAGCTCCCGCAGGAGGGTCGGTGCGGGCACCGGGATCTGCCGGGTTGCCTCGTGGTTGCCGCGAAGAAGGATCACGTCGTCGGGGGCGTAACTGGCCCAGGCCAAAAGATACGCGACGTTCCATACGGAACCGCTCGGCAGCGCCGCGGGGTCGGGCTCGGCGCGGGTCGCCCGATGGATATAGTCCCCGAGGCCCACGAACCGCTCGGGCACCGAACGGCCCCGCGCGAACCGGAGCGCGGAAGAGACCGCGGGCCAGTCACCGTGACTATCCCCTATCACCGCGACCGGGCGGTCGGAGGGGAGCTCGACGAGCGGTCGGCCGGGACGGGCATCGAACGCCGCCCGGACCTCGTCGAGGACCTCCCAGAGGTCGGACGCCGGTCGACCGACGAGCGCCGTCGGGTCCGCCCTCAGGCGCTCGGATGCTCGGGCCACGGTGCTCTGCCCCCCCGACGTGGCGCGATCGCACGCCGCGGGTCTAGAAGAGCGGGCGGTACGGCCGCTTGAACAGACGCCACTCCCCGGTGCGCGGATCGTACACCGAGTTCACGAAGCACTTCCACTGCTCGTCATCGACGTGGGGGAAGTCCGCGCGGTAGTAGTAGCCGGGCCAGCGGGTCTCCTCCCGGAAGAGCGTGTGACGGAGGACCGCTTCGGCCGTCCACCACCGGTGATGGAGCTCCCAGGCCCGCTGGAGCTGGTGCAGGTCCCGGGCGCCGAGGTGATCCAGGTCCACGCGGAGCGACTCCATGTGCGCGAGCCCGCGCTCGAGCAGCGGCTTGTTGGTCGAGTAGTTCGCGCTCACGCCGCCGCCGTACTCGTCCATGATCTTCTCGAGGCGGTTGAGCCCCTGGTCCGGGAAGAGGACCTCCGGGTAGACGGTCCCGGTCGTGACGTTCAGCCGCTCGGTCTGCCAGTTCCGCACCGGACGGAAGACCTCGGCCTTGAGCTCCGAGACCCGCTCGGGGGCCACTGTGGGCGCCCCGGGGTGGTCGCGGACGAAGGCGACCGCGGACTTGCCGGCGAGGCGGCCCTCCGAGTACGATCCGCTCGAGAACTTGTGTGCCGAGCCGCCGATGGTGTCGCCGGCACCGAAGAGCCCCTGGACGGTGGTCATCCGGTTGTACCCCCAGTGGTAGTCGTCCGCCCCGACGTCGGCGGGACCGCTCGCCCAGGCCCCGGCGCAGACCGCATGGGAGCCCATGACGTACGGTTCCGACAGGATCAGCTCGGAAGGGGTGGTCTTCGGCTCGATCCCCTGCGACGCCCAGGTGACCGCCTGGCCGATCGTCATGTTGAGGAAGTCCTCCCACCCGATCGACTCCTTCTCGGGAGTGTCGAGGACCTTCTCCGTGTGCATCAGGATCGGGCCGCGTCCCGCGAGGATCTCCTGCAGCATGAGGTGGTTCCTCAGGCACGTCGGCATCGGCTTCGCGTCGGCGTACGCCCCGACCCGCTCGCGGAGCTCGGGGAGCCGCGCGGCCTCGTAGTGCTCACCGGTGGCGTTCGTGGCCGTCGCTTTGAGGAGGAGGAACCAGGCTCCGACCGGACCGTACCCGTCCTTGAACCGGGTGACGACGAGGCGGTTCTCCATCTGGGTCATCTCCGCCCCCATCGGGATCAGGAGGGCGTAGGCGGACCCGCTCGCCCACGGCGGGTACCACGTCCGCCCCGAGCCCTCGCCCGCCGACCGGGGCCGATAGATGTGGGAGGCACCGGCCGCCGCCACGATGACCGCCTTCGCGCGGAAGAGATAGAACGAGCCGTCCCGGACGCTGAAGCCGATCGCGCCCGCGACCCGGTTCGGGTCCTTCGCGTCGGGCAGTAGGTGCGTGACCATGATCCGCTCGTAGACCTCGCTCGCGGCCTTTCGGGTCGCCTCGGCGATGATCGGCTTGTACGACTCGCCGTGGATCATGATCTGCCAGCGGCCCTCGCGCACGTACCGGCCCGTCACGGGGTCCGTGAAGATGGGGAGCCCCCACTCCTCGAACATGTGCACGGTCGAGTCGACGTGCCGGGCGAGGTCGTAGACGAGGTCCTCCCGGGAGAGCCCCATGAGGTCGTTGCGGACGTACCGGACGAAGTCCTCGGGCTGGTTCTCGTTCCAGCGCATCCCCATGTAGCAGTTGATGGCGCTGAGCCCCTGGGCGACGGCCCCGCTCCGCTCGATCGCGGCCTTCTCGGCGACGACGATCTTGAGATCGCGGCCCCAGTACCGGGCCTCGTAGGCGGCGCCGCAGCCGGCGAACCCGCCGCCGACGATGAGGATGTCGCAATCGATCGTATGGGTCTCGGGGTCCGGGGAAGGATCGGTCATCGTTCCCCCCCGTCAGGGCGCCGACGGCTTCCGGGCGAGCGTCGGCAGCGCCTCGACCGCGAGATAGTCCGGCTCGAACGAGAGCAGCTCGCCGGCGCGGGCCTCCGCCGGCGGTTCCGGAGCCTCCTGGGGGGCTGCGATCGATCCCCACTTGGTGGTGCGGATCGGGAAGGTGAACTCCTTGAGATCCCCGCCGCGCATCCGGATCTTCCAGGTGATGTGGGTGTCCGTCCGGGTCGGCTGCACCGAGTGGTTCATCGGAGCGAAGTCGGCGTACCCGCGGATCTCGATCGCCGCCTCGGGGCAGGCCTTCACGCAGGCACAGCACTCCCAGCACATCTGGGGCTCGACGTTGTACGCCCGACCCTGCGCCGGGTCGATGTGCATGATGTCGCTCGGACAGATCGTGACGCACTCCATACAGCCCTTGCACTTTCCCGTTCGGACGAATGTCGGCATGAGATTTCGGTACCTCTCGAGAGCCGCTCCGCCCCCCCGCCCGAAGGCGAGGAGGCGATTCGCAACCCTCGATGGTGCCCCGTAGGGGAGGGGTGGGAAAATACTTTCGAACGTACTTTGGACATTTGTCCGAATTTTTAGGCAACCGACCGATCCGGCCCCGTCCCGCCCCGGCAGACGACCGCGAATCCGGAACCTCCCCACCTGCGTGCGATCGATCCGAAGGGCCGGGCGAGACCGTGGCGAGGACCGCCAAGGGAGGGCTTACGTATCTCGACCCTTCCCGGAAGGGTCATGCCGGAACCGGGGTCGGACGAACCCCAGCCGCTGCCGGTGGTGGGACAGCGCTCGTCCCCGCCGGTCGTTCCCGAGGCCGCCTTCTCGATCGGGCGGCTCGATCGTTCCCGGGTCGGAGCGGTCGTGGCGGTCCTGTCGGGAAAGGGAGGGGTCGGTAAGACCCTGGTCTCGGCGCTGCTCGCCACCGAGCTCCATCGGCACGGCGCGCGGGTCGGCGTCCTCGACGCCGACATCACGGGGCCTTCGATCGCGCGGGTCTTCGGGGTCCGGGTGGTCCCGCAGCTCTCGCCGGACGGGCTCCACATCGAACCGCTCGTGTCGAAGGGCGGGGTCGCGGTGATGTCGATGGCGTCGGTGACCGCGGCGACCGAGATCCCCCTCCTCTGGCGCGGTCCGATGATCAACAGCGCCATTCGGGGGCTCTTCAAGGACACGGCGTGGCCCGCGCTCGATTATCTCGTCGTCGATCTTCCCCCGGGGACGAGCGACGCGCCGATGACCGTCTTCCAATCGCTGGATCCCGACGGCGTCGTCCTCGTGACCGCCCCGACCGAGCTCTCCGCCGAGGTCGTCGCGAAGGCGGCGTCGATGGCGAAGACGTTCTCCGCGCCGGTCCTCGGGCTCATCGAGAACATGGCGTTCTTCACCTGTCCGCACGGGGAGCGCGTCGACCTCTTCGGTCCGTCGCGGGGGCCCGAGTTCGCCTCACGGATGGGGATCCCCTTCCTCGGCAGCCTGCCGATCGTCCCGGGCGTTCCGGCGCTCGCGGACGCGGGTCGCATCGAGGAGGTGCGATCCCCCGAGGCGGCGATCATCGCCGACCGGGTCCGGTTGCTGGTCGACCGGCTGCGGCGCGCGCGGACGCCCCCGGCCGGGACCGCCGGCGGGACCCCGCCGGGGGACTGACGCCGTGACCGACGCGCCCCGGGGCCGGCAGGAGGTCGCGGTGACCATCCTCCGCGCCGTCGGCGATCCGTTCGAGGCCGAGTCGATGGAGGCCGGGCCCGCGGTGTCCGAACCCTCGCATGTCGCGCTCCTCAATCGGCTCTTCTACGACAGCACGGTCGACCTCGGCGGGCTCGTCCGCATCGGAAGCCGGACGTACGTGTGCACCCGGGCCGGTTGGCGGATCGTGCCCCCGGGTCGGGAGTCCTGATGGGGCACCTCGGCGTCCTCGTCTTCTCCTCTCCGCTGCAACGGCGCTCGGCGACGATGGCGGCGGAAACGATCGAGGCGGCGGTACGCCTAGGTCACTCGGTGTCGGCGTTCTTCCTGGCGGATGGGGTCTACTGCACGAGCCGCGCCCACCTCGCGGCCCCGGAGGAGACCGTCGTCCACCGCCTCGCGCGGCTGCCCTCGTCGGTCGCGCTCGTCAACTGCGGTACGTGCGCCCGCTTCCGCGGGCTGGACGACACGACGGTCCTTCCGAACGCCCGGAACGGCAGCCTCGAGGACCTGGTCGACTCCCTCGGCGGGACGGACCGCTTCCTCACCTTCGGGAGCGGACCGTGAACGGGTCCGAGGAGGGGGTCCTCCTCTGGATCCGGCACGCCCCACACTCCACGGTCCATCTCGGCGAAGCGATCCGGCTCGCGACGATGGGCACCGCGCTCGGGGTCCCGTTCCGCCTCCTGTTCCTGGGGGACGGGGTGCGGGCCCTCCTGCGGGGCACCGAGGCGTATCGGCTCGGACCCCCCATCGACAAGCTCCTCACGGACGTCGTGACGGCCGAGAGCCCCGCGCTGGTCCATCGCCGGTCGCTCGAGGCGCGGGGGCTGTCGGCGGACGACCTCGCGCCCCGGGTCCCGGTGGAGCTCGTGGACGATGGGGGGGCGGCCGAGTGGCTGGAGCGGTCCCACCGGGTGGTGCCGTTCTGACGCCCGCGCCCTCGACGGAGCGCCGCTGGCTCCTCCTGCGAGAGTCTCCGCTCGGTCCCGACGAGGCGGAGATCGTGGCTCGTCTCGCCGATCGGCTCGTTCGGCGCGGGATCGCCCTCGTGCCCGTCCTCCTCGGAACGGCGACGTACGAGGCCGAACCGGCGGGAGAGGCGGCGACGCCCTCGGCCCCGGCCGCTTGGGTCCTCGAGGACGACGTGAAGGGGCGCGGCCTCCGACCACCGGAGGACCGGCCGTTCCGGTCCCTATCCTACGACGAGCTCGTGGAGGCGGTCATGTCGGCCGAGCGGGTGATCTCGCTCGCATGAGCGAGAGTCCCTCCGTCCCCTTCGTGCCCCTCCCGATGCGGGAGGTCCGGCGGGAGGGCGCCGGGGACTCCCCATCCCCTCCGCCGACCGTGCGCGTGGTCTACGTCCGCTACCGGGACCCGACCCCCCTCGAGTTCCCCGATCGCCCGGAGCGTCTCCCCGGCCCGGTCTTCCATGCGGCGGGGATCCTCCTCCGGGAGGACGAGGAGTTCCTCGCCCTCGGGGAGGTCGCGTGGGCGGAGGAGAACTCCCCCCTCGCCTCTCGGTACGGCGCCGACCTGTTCCCGGCGTACCGGAACGTCCTCACGATCACCAAGGCCGCGATCCTCGAGCGCCGGGAGGTCGCGTTCCCCGGCGACGGGGCCGGGCGGAAGGTTGGTACTGAATCCCGATAAATGGACAAACGTAAAGTCAAAATAGCGAACCCCGCATGGGCGTGCTAGGGTTTGACACCATGTCCGGAGCTACGGTTCAGGCGCACTTGGATGCGCGGGGTCTGTTCTGCCCCATGCCGATCTTGAAGGCGAGCCAGATGCTCGAGTCCCTCAAGTCGGGCGAGAGCCTCGAGGTGCTCGCGGACGATCCCGCCGCCCCCTCCGACTTCGTCGCGTTCGCGAAGAGGACGGGCAATCCGCTCACCGAGCAGAGCGAGGACGCAGGGACCTACCGATTCGTGCTGAAGCATAAGTGAGGAAATAGGAGGAAAACAGGGACCATGACGGCGACCTCGGCGAAGACGCATGCGAACGAGACGATCGAATCCGCGAAGCGGGAAGGGAAGAAGTCCCTGGTCCTCGTGGTGTCCAAGGGAGGGGCGGATATGGCCTACCCGTCCCTGATCCTCGCGACGACCGCGCGGGCCCTGGGGATGGAGGCCCACATGTACTTCACGTTCTGGGGAATGCAGCTCCTGACCTCCGAGGGGCGGAAGAAGTCGATGGACGTCTTCCCGCCCGAGATGCAGAAGGCGATCGCGGCGAAGTTCCCCACGGTCGAGCAGTTCATGCAGCAGGCGAAGCAGGCCGGCGTCAAGATCCACGCCTGCTCGCCGACGATGGACATGTTCGGGCTCACGAAGGCGAGCTTGGTGAACGAGGTGGACGACGTGATCGGCGCGAGCACGTATCTCGAGCTCGCGTCCCGGCCGGACGCCCTCACCCTCTTCATCTGAGACGGCCGGGGCGGGGGGTCGCTCGTGACGCCTGAGGAGCCGGCTCCCTCCGAACAGATGGCGGTCGTCCTCACGGAGAACGCCGACGACAAGCTCCTCCCGTTCGCCACGCTCGTGAGCGGGGCGGTCGCGATGGGTCTCCAGGTCGATGTCTTCGTGAGCTATTGGGGTCTCGTGGCGTTCCGCAAGGACGGGGCGACGACACCGGCGAGCGTGAGTCCGGGACATGGCGCGGAAGGCGCCCGTCTCGAGGCGGCGCTCCGCAAGCCCAAGGCGCCGTCCTGGCGGACGATCCTCGAGATGGCGAAGTCGCTCGGCGAGCTCCATATCTGGGCCTGCTCCCAGTCGATGGACGTGCTGGGCCTGAAGAAGGAGGACCTGGACCCGATGGTCGATGGCGTGACCGGGGTCGGAACGTTCGTCGACCGGACCCGCACGGCGAACGTGAGCTATTTCATATGAGCGCGGCCGAGGGAACCGAGAAGGGCGGGGCGGCCCCGCGCATGATCGTCGACGCTCGGGGGAGCTGGTGTCCCGGCCCCCTCATGGAGCTCGTGCGGGTGATCAAGGAGGAGCCGGTCGGCACCGAGTTCGAGCTCCTCTCGAGCGACGAGGGCTCGCGGAAGGACGTGCCGAGCTGGCTGCAGAAGGCGGGCCATGCCCTGCTCGAGGTCCAGAACGAGTCCGGCTACGACCGGTACGTGATCCGGAAGACGCACTAGAGACCCAGGGATACGCAACGCATCGAAACGAAGGAACGGAGGAAACCGCGGTGAAGCGAGTGGTGGTGCTGGGAGGAGGGATCGGCGGAACGACGGTGGCGAACCGGATTCGCAAGGCGCTCGAGGGCGAGGTCGCGAGCGGGCAGGTCCAGGTCCAGCTCGTGGATCGGGAGGGGGTCCACGCCTACCAGCCGGGCTACCTCATGGTCGTCTTCGAGAAGATGCGCCCGGAGGAGACCCGCCGGGACGAGAGCTTGCTCCTCCACAAGTCGATCCAGCTCGTCAAGGGCGAGGTCGAGAAGGTCGACGGGGCCGCCAACAAGATCGTGCTCAAGGGCGGCAAGGACCTTCCCTACGACATCCTGGTCATCGCGAGCGGTTCGGTGATCCACCCGGAGCTCACGCCCGGGTTCGTCGAGGGGGCGCACAGCTTCTACGACCTCGAGAACGCGCAGAAGCTCCGGGGCGCCCTGCACGGATTCACCGGCGGCAAGATCGTGATCTCGGTCGCCGGGATGCCCTACAAGTGCCCGGTCGCCCCGCTCGAGGTGACGTTCATGCTCGACGACTACCTCCGCAACCGCGGGATCCGCGACAAGTGCGAGATCCACTACACCTACCCGATCCCGAAGGTCTTCGGGATCGACACGGTCGCCCAGCCGATGCAGCGCCTGATGGGGGAGCGCGGGATCACCGTGCACATCCCGTTCAACGTCGACAAGATCGACCCGGCGGCGAAGAGCATGAAGTCGGTCGAGGGGGACACCCTCCCCTACGACCTCCTGATCGCGATCCCGCCCCACCGCGGCGCCGACTTCGTGGGCGCCTCGGGGCTCGGCGACAAGGGGAACTGGATCCCGACCGACCGCTACAGCCTGAAGGCGGACGGCCGCGAGAACATCTTCGTGCTCGGGGACGCCACCAACATCCCGATCTCGAAGGCGGGAAGCACGGCGGACTACGAGGCCGAGGTCGTGACGCAGAACGTCGCGTCGATGGTCCGGGGAGAGGCCCCCACCGCGCGGTACGAGGGCCGCGTCTACTGCTGGATCATGACCGGGCTCGCGCAGGCGACGTACATCAAGTTCGACTATCTCCATCCGCCGCACCCACCGACCCCGTCGTTCGCGCACTACTGGAACAAGGTGATCTACAACCGCACCTACTGGGACCTCACGGCGCGGGCGCTGTTCTGAAGGAGGCGACGATGGCCAGCACTCCCGCCCCATCCGCCACGCCCCCCACGGCTCCGGGGGGACCGACTTCGCCCGACTCCACTCAGGCCCTGGTCGCGTTCGGCGAGCGTCTCGCCCGCTGGCAGGCCGACGGGACCCTCGACCGCGCGTTCTCGCTCTTCGAGGGCGCCGTCGGGATCAGCGACGCCATCACCGACCGGATGCTGAGCTCGGCCGGCTCGACCCTCGTGGGCGCGCTCTCGCTCCTCGACTGGGTCGCGCAGGACGAGAAACGCCGGGACGCGCTGCTGTTCCTGATCGATCGGGTCGCCGAATGGAAGGAGACCGGCGCGCTCGACACGCTCGTCACCCTCGCCGAGGGCCTGGTCGGCGTCGCCCAGGCGACCACCGACCACATGGTCGCCCATGCCGGCGGCTCGGCGGTCGGGTGGGTCCAGTTCATCGAGTCGCTGCCCCCGAAGGAGCAGATGGAGCCGCTCGTCCAGGCGGCCGTCAAGGCGGCGCCGACGCTCGCGCTCCTCTCGGACTCCACGACGGTCCTCGCCGACCCCCGGGCCCGCGAGGAAGCGGTCCGCGCGGTCCCCGACGTCTCGGGGGTCTTCGCGATCGGGCGCGCCCTCCGCGACCCCGAGACGCAGCGCGGGCTGAAGGTGCTCCTCGTGCTCCTGAAGCAGCTCGGTCGGTCCACCGCCGGGACCGCGCCCCGCTAGGCCGACCGGGGTCCCCGGCGCCTAGCTCGACGCCGGGACGAGGGCCGCCGCCGCGAGGATCGTCTCGACGAGGTCGTCAGGCGTCGCTCCCACGAGCGTGACGCCGCAGCCCCGGTACCAGTCCCAGACGGTCCGCCCGATGTCGACCCGCACCAGCGGGACGCCGGCGAGCGCCGACTCGAGCTGCTCGAGGCAGCCCTCGAACGGCTGGGTGAAGAAGTCCCCCGAGACCTGCAGCTCGAGGAGCCGCCCGTGCCGGTGGAGGAGCGTGACGCGCACGAGCTTGCCCGCCTTGCGGTCCGCCCGCGCGACCACCGTGTCGTTCGCGATCTTCACCGCCCGGCCGTCCTCGGCGGACGTGCCGATCGCGGGGTGCGCCCGGTCCCGGCGGAAGGTCCACGCGTCGTCCGACCGGGTCCGGACGAGACGGTCGAGCGCGGCCGACTCCTCCTCCGTGAGCGGCCCGGGCTCGAGCGGCACCCCGAGGGCCCGCGCGTACTCCTCCCGGAGGATCGCCACGACCCGGTCGCGGTCCGGGAACGCGCCGGTGACCGCCTTGACACTCGTGAGCCAGTCCGACATCCCGGTCGCGAGCTTCCCCCGGAACTTCTCGTCCGGCACGTTGAGCACGCGGCTCATCGCCGCGATATCGAGATCGAGCAGGATGTCCCCGGCGAGGACCCAGCTCTCCTCGAGCGTGGTCGCCCCGTTCGCGCTGACCTTGCGCCCGCCGGCCGCGAGGTCGTTCACCCCGGACGGCTCCGCGGTGACGCCGAGCCGGGCGAGGGCGGCCCGCACGGGCGCAAGGTAGTGCGCGTAGAACCCGGCGACCGTTCCCTCGGTGCCCGGAGCGCCGTGGGGGACGACCACCATGTAGTCCTGCTCCCACGGGCCGTCCAGGATCGCCCCGCCCCCCACCACCCGCCGGACCACGGGGATCCCGCTCGTGCGGCAGTAGTCGAGGTCGACCTCCCGCTCCGCTTCCTGGTGGAACCCGACGTTCGCGAACGGGGCCTTCGGGTACAGGGCGAGGACCGTCGGCGGGGACCGTCCGGCCCCCACCGGGCCCGCGAGCGCGACGAACGTGTTGACCATCGTCGCGCCGTCGACCGCCCCGAGGTCGAGCCAGCGCCACGCGTCGGGCATCGCGCCCCTCCGCACCGGGCCTAGAACGAGACGACCGAGTCCGCCTCGAGGGCGAGGTCGGCCATCGTCGCGGACCCGACCAGCTTCACGCCGTCGATCAGGTCACCGGGCGCGATCTCGCAGAGGTCGCGGCAGCTCTCGGCGCAGGCGAGGAACTTGACGCCGTTCTCGAGCGCCATGTCGAGGAACATCTTGAGGTTCCCGCCCTTCTTGAGGGGGACCTTCTCGGCCGCCCCCTTTCGCAGCAGCTCGGGGGCGTGCATCAGGAAGTACATCGTCGTGTCGATCTCCATCGCGGCCATCAGGGCGGCGGTGTAGAACGGCGCGTAGGTCTTGTCCGGGTCCTCCGGCCCGGTCGTCATGATCATCAGGATCTTCTTGCCCGCGTTGTCGGGCGGGCTCGCCTCGGGGGTCGTCGCGTCGCTCACGGCCCGTCACCCCTCAGGTCTGGCATCGCAGGCACCGGATATTGTCCTTCTCGAGGATCTCCTTGAACCGGGCGAGCGCCGACTCCCCCGAGAGGAGCGTCGCGAGCTCGGCCGGGGCGGCCGGGGTCATCCGGACGATCCAGCCCTTGCCGTACGGGTCCGTGTTGAGGAGGGAGGGGTCCTTCTCGACCTCGGGGTTCGACTCGGTCACGGTCCCCGCCACCGGGGCCATGACCGGACCGGCCCACTTGCCGCTCTCGACCGTCGCGATCGGCTTGCCGCGCTCCCGGACCGTGCCGGCCGCCTTCACGCGGATATGCAGGACCTTGCCCGCCCGCGTCTGCGCCGGGTCGGTGAGGCCGATCCGGATCTGGTCGCCCTCCACCTTGACCCACGTCATCTGGGTGCGTTCGACGAAATACGACCGATCCTCGGGGAACTCGCATCCGTTCAATATCGCCATGGACCGCCTCAGGAGTACCCTCGCGACCTCAGGAACAGGTCCGGTCGGGAAAAGTTGTCGGAGAGCCGGGCCTCGCGGAGCGAGGAGCCGAACGCGAGGCTCATCAGCTGGGTGAAGTAGGCGACGGGCCGGATCACGTCGTCGCCGTACTCGGCCCGGATCCGGTCGAGGTGGTTCTCGATGTTGATCTGGCCGAGGGGACAGATCGTCGCGACGACGTCCGCGCCGGCGCGCTTCGCCTCGTGGAGGACCGAGGCGCTGAACGCGACGGAGACCTCGAGATCGCTGAGCGCGTGGCCCCCGCCGCAGCAGATCGTCTTCGCCGAGTAGTCGGTGACGACCTTCGCCCCGCAGGCGATGAGGAGCTCGTCGAGGAAGTGGGGATGCTCCGGGTCGTCCGTCCCGGGGGTCTTCCCCACGCCCGTGTAGCGCTTCGGGCGGGTGTAGAGGCACCCGTAGTACGGGGCGACCGTGAGGCCCTCGAGCGGGCGCCGTACGGCCGCCCGGACCCGGTCGGGCCCGGCCCGCCGGTAGATGAACTCGAGGACGTGCTGGACCGAGGCGTTCCCGTCGTACTCGGGGGAACCGCCCCGGGCGAGCGTCGAATTGATCCGGCCCCGGGTCGCCTCGTCCTGAACGGCGTCATTCGCGCGCGTCAGCGAGTAGACGCACCCGCTGCAGGCGGCGACGACCTCGTTCCGCCCCATCGAGCGGGCGAGCGCGAGGTTCCGCGCCGGGAGCGCGACCGACACGTCCTGGCTCAGGTTCTTCACCTCGGTCGCGCCGCAGCAGTTGTAGTCGACGATCCGATCGAGAGAGAGCCCGAGGCTCTTTAGGACCTGGCGGCTCGAGATCTCGTAGGCCTTCCCGAGGCCGTCGAGCGAGCAGCCCGGGTAGTAGGCCGGCACCGGGTCGCTCGGACCCCGGGACGGGACCGCCCCGCTCATCGGGGCCCTCCCGCCGGGGGACCTCGGGACCTCGGGGCGTGGGCCCGGTCGTCCTCGGCGAGCTGCGCCTCGAGGACGGACCGCATCCGAGACCAGCCGCGCGTGCGGTGCGCGAGGGGCCCGGTGTGCAAACGTCCGCTCTTGAGGAGCGTCCAGGCCATCCGCAGCAGCTCGCGCGTGGGGGTCTTGCGGCCCTCGAGCCGCTCGTACTCGCGGAACAGCTCCGCCTCGTCGAGCACGCCCCGGCGCAGAAGGTTCTTGGTGTACGCTCGGTCGAACCGGTCCGCCGGGCTCTCCGGCGCGGCCCCGGTCGCCGTGAGGTAGCTCCCGATGCGGTGGACGACCTCCTCGACCTTGACGCCCTTGGGGCAGCGCTCGACGCACTTGTTGCAGGAGACGCACCGCCAGATCGTCGTGGCGTACTTCCGCAGCTCCTCCTCGTATCCGATCTGGGCGAGGTAGATGAAATACCGAGGATTGAAGTCGGTGAGGCCGTAGTCGGTGTGCATGCAGCAGCCGGCGGTGCAGGTGCCGCACTGCCAGCAGCGGGAGATCGTCTCCCCCTGCGGCTCGCCCTTCACCCAGTCGAGGATCCGCGCGTCGAGGTCGCTCGAGACCCGCGACTTGAGGAACGTGTTCCAGTCGCCCGAGACGTCGATCCCGTCGACCTCGAGCGTCTCGGTCCGCTCCACCTCGACCAGCGACTTCTCAACGATCGGCATCGGATAGGCGCCTCCGGACACCGAGGACGATCGTGGCGAGGGGGAACGCTCCGGGAAGGAGCCGTTCGATCCCGCCCCCTTGAAAGCTGCGGTCGACCGCTTCCGCGAGCCGGCCCGCATAGGTGAGCGCGAGGAGGACATCGACCGCAGCGAACGTCGTGGAGGGGAACCCGAGCGCGTCGAGCTCGAGGCGGACCTCGGCGAGTCGCGCCTGGGTCCCGGCGTAGGTCTCGGGGGCCGCTCCGCCGAACTCACCGAGGATCCCGGTGCGGCGCCCCGGGTTCCAGACCCATCGGGCGAGGTGCGCGAGCCGGTCCGGCGCCGCTCCGTGGAGGAGCTCGCTCGCGAGATCGAGCCGCGCCTCGAGCGGCCCGCCCCCGAGGCGTTCGGCGACCCGGGGAAGGTCCTCCGGACCGAATCGGCCCGCTCGCGCGTCCCGCACGATCGTACGGACCGTCTCCGACCCCGTCGATCGCTCGATCTCCGGCCGGTACGGCCGGGTCGAGACGACCCCGGCGAGGACCGACGAGAACGCCGCGGAAAAGCGGTCCTCCGGGACCGTCTCGAGCGCGGCCACGGCCCGGAACTTCTCGCCGACGGCGGACTCGAGCCGGTTCACGGTCTCGGCCCCGCAGGGGAGCACCCGCTCCCGGAACGCCCGGGCCACGAGCGACGGGTCGGCGCCGAGGCTCGACCCGGCCATCCTCCCCTCAGTCCCGAGCATACTGGTAGGCCCGGAGCGCCGCTCCCATCCCCTCCGTGACCGCATCCGGTATCGCCTTCGGCCCGGTCGCGGCCCCGGCGAGGAAGAGCCCGGGGATCCCCGAATCGACCGGGTTGAGGTCCGACTCCCGGGGTGTGAGGAACCCCTCGGGTCCGACCGGGAGTCCGAAGAGGGAGGCGACGTCGCGGGTTCCGGCGCTCGGCTCCATGCCGCTCGCGAGGATGATCATGTCGAACGGCACCTCGGTCGGCCGGCTCAGGATCGTGTCCTCGCCGGTCGCGAGGAGGCGCGAGCCTCCCTCGGCGAGCGTCACCTGGCCGATGCGGCCCCGGATGAACTTCACGCCGTGGTCCTGCATCGACTTCCAGTAGAGGTCCTCCCAGAGGCCGTAGGTTCGGATGTCCATGTAGTAGACGTAGGCGTCGATCTCGGGGTGCTTCTGCCGGACCTCGACCGCCTGCTTGATGCTCACGACGCAGCCCATCCGGCAGCACCAGGGGTTCCCCACCTGGACATCGCGCGAGCCCACGCAGAGGATCCACGCGATCCGCTTCGGCGGCTGGCCGTCCGACGGGCGGACGATCCGGTCCTCGTGGAGCATCTTCTCGACCTCCTTGAAGTCGAGGACGTCCGGGTACCGGCCGTAGCCGTACTCGAACTTGCGACGGGAATCGAAGTGGTCGAAGCCGGTCGCGAGGATGACCGCGGAGACCTCCCGGGTCTCGACCGTGTCGGCGTTCTTGAGGCCGACCCGGTAGCCCTTCGCCGAGCGCTCGGCCGAGACGAGGGTCGTGCCGAGGCGACGCTCGATCGACGCGCTCCCTTCGACCCGACGGAGGAGCGGGCCCATCACGTCCTCGGCCGGGTGGAGATCCGGCGCGAGCAGGGAGTACTGCCAGCGGACCGGATTGCCTCCCAGGTAGCTCTCGCGCTCGACCAGAAGGGTCGGAGCGCCGATCGCCGCGAGCTCGCCGGCGGCGCTCAGGCCGGCCGGTCCGCCCCCCAGCACGAGGATCGGGTTCACTCGCGAGGCCCCCTACGAACGTCCGGGCCCGCCCCGGCGACGGGGGCGCCCGGGGCCTCGTCCGGAAGGACCTGGCCCTTGTTGACCGCGAAGAACGTCTCGATCTCGCCGTGGGCGGGATGGAGGAGCTCGGGCGCCGCGCCGCTCTGGAGGGCGCGCAGGTACTCCTGGAACTCCGCCTTCGCGCTCTTCCAGTCGATCCCCATCTTCTCGAGCAGGCCCTCGGCGGAGGCGCTGTGCCAGTGGACCTGGGCGATCTTGTACGGATGGGCGCCGAGGGCGAGCGCCGCGAACTGCACGTCGGAAAGGACGGGCAAGAGGTAGCTGAGGCCGTGGGCCTTGCCGATCCACTGGCTCTTGTCGAGCGTCGTGACGCAGCCGGTGTCGCTCGTGATCGCAACGTCGGCGTGCGCCTCCTCGACCATCGGACGGATCTTCCGTAGGTTCGCGAACGAGCGGCTGAACTCCCGCTCGCTCAGGATGTGCCGGAAGCCGAAGCCGCAGCAGTCGTACCATGTCGAGTAGTCGGCGACCGTCGCCCCGAGCGACATCAGGATCCCGGACGGGACGGCCGGGCGCTGGCCGGCGTAGACCCGGTCGTCGTACACCGCGTCCTCGGGGACCATCTTGTAGTAGTGGCACGGTTCGTGGACCGTCGCGACGATCCCGGTCACGCTCCGGGACTGCCGGGCGACGATCTCGGGGGTCATCGCGTGGACCCACTCCGAGTAGTGCACGATCTCCTCGGGAAGGACGAGGTCCCGGCCCATCTTCCGCAGGACCTCACGGACCTTGGTGCGGACGGCAGCGTTCTCGACCAGGAGCTTTCGCATCTCCTTGTAGTCGCCGTAGCTGGTCCCGCAGTGGATGAGGGGGAAATGGTCGGTCTCGTACGCCCGGTGGAAGTTCCGGGCCGCCACCGCCGCGAGCGCGGTCGGGTTCGACGTCGCCGTCCCGTGGTAGTTCCACGCCGTGCAGGACGTCTGGTGGGGTTCGTTGAGGTAGGTGCGGCCCGTCTCGTTCATGAGCCAGAGGAGGGAGGACGGGTACCCCGGGATGTTCCCGCACTGGCCGCAGGACTTGTGGTGCCAGAGGCGGTCGGTCGGGATCCGCTTCGTCCAGCCGAACAGGGTCTTCGCCTCCACAGGGCGGTTCTCCGGGCGGATCCGGTGGACGATGAGCTCGCCCTTGTCCTCGAGGCGGTGCATCTCCTCGCGGACATCGACGACCTTCTTGCCCGTCCCCTTCTGGTGGACGTTCCGTTCTTCCACGACCTTCCGGATCTCGCTCGCGCTCAGCATCGTCCCTCCGTTCCTCCCTACCCCGAGAACGTCGCCACCGTTCCCTTCATGCCGGCGAGCTCCGTCGCGAAGCGCTCCCGCGCCTCGGAGAACTCCTCCCGCCGCTCCTCGATGATGTCGATCAGCATTTCCGTGAGATCGGGGTCGAGCCCCCGGAGCATGTCGAGGACCCCGGTCTCCTCGTAGATGCGGAACAGCTCGAGCGAGGTCTGCACCGAGACCTCCCAGGAGGAGCGGGTCGTCTGGAGGACGTCGGAGGGGATCGCCTTGCGCATGATGTCGGCGCTGACGTTCCAGACCTTGTCGGAGCCGGTCGCGAACGGCCCCCAATCGCGGAAGAAGTCCGGCTGGATCATGTCGGAGGAGACCTGCGTTCCCACGGTCATGAGGAGGGTGAGCGACCGGCCGAACGGGGCGAGGGTCTTCCGGGTCGCCTCGACCCCGTGACGGACCGAAAGCTCGCGCATCACGCTGATGATCCCGGCGATGTCGTTGCCGAACCGGCAGCGCATGTTGCACGTGTAGCACTGGCAGCAGGACCAGATCTTCTCCTGAAGGGCGTCCCAGAGGGTGGTCGCGTCCCCGGTGAGGGCGATCTGGAGCATCTCGCGGGGCGAAAAGTCGTAGAACCGCGCCGCGGGGCATCCGGTCGTGCACTCCCCGCAGTTGATGCAGCCGAGCACGAACTCATGGTGCCGGGGGTCGGCTCGGAACTCCCCGAAGATCTGCCCCGCGAGCGTCCGCTCTGCTTCCGAGAGCTTCCGCCGCCCGGTGAGCTCGAACGCGGGGGGAGCGGCGGCCTCCTCCTCGGCCAGCGAGAGCGCGCGTCGGGGAAGGTAGGCCACGATGCTCATGATGCGGTGGACAATCGTCCAGAAGAGGGACCCGTGATAAGGGTTTGCACGGGTCGAAGATCGGACCGCAGCGGGATCGGTGCCAGTCGGCCCGGACGGGGGGAATGGGTTCGGCCCCCCGCCGGGGCGGGGGGTCGGCCGGAAGCGCGCTGACCGATCGTTCTACGCCGGCGCGACCGGTACGGTCGGCTTCGCCATGGGCAGGTACTTCACCTTCTCCATGGTCCAGATCCCCGAGACCGGGTCCCGCCGAGAGACGAGGAAGAGCTTCCAGTTCTTGTCGTCGACCTTCGGGAAGTCGGAGCGGTAGTAGTAGCCGGGCCAGCGCGTCTCCTCCCGGGCCAGCGTGTGGCGGACGACCGCCTCGGCGGTCCAGACCCGGTGGACGAGCTCCCACGCCCGCGTGAGCTGGTGCAGGTCCTCGGCCCCGAGGTACTCGAGGTCCTCGCGCAGCATCGTCAGGAGCTCGAGGCCGCGGTTCAATAGGTCCGCGTTGGTCATGTAGTAGGACGTCCAGCCGCCCGCGTACTCGTCCATGATCTTCTCGAGGCGCTTCAGACCCTGGGACGGGTAGAGGTAGTACGGCGAGACGGTCCCCTGCGTGATGTAGTTGCGGCCGACCTTGTAGTTCTCGAGGGGCTGGAAGATCTGCTCCCCGTACTTGTCGACGGTCGCGGTGTCGAAGGCGGGGACGTGCAGTTCGTGGTCACGGACGAACCGCACCGCGCTCTTGCCCGCGATACGGCCCTCGGCGAACGAACCCGAGGAGAACTTGTGGGCGGCGCCGCCCGCCGCGTCGCCCGCGGCGAAGAGTCCGGTCACCGTCGTCATGTGGTTGTAGCCCCACTGGTACTCCTTCGGCGCGACGTCCTCGGGGCCGCTCACCCAGGCGCCCGCGTTGACCGCGTGCGAGCCCATGATGTACGGCTCCGTCGGCATGATCTCGTAGCCGCGGGTCGCGGGGTCGTGGTTCTGGGACGCCCAGAGCCCCGCCTGGCTGATGGTCATGTCGAGGAAGTCCTCCCAGCCGGCCTCGACCTTCTCCGGGGTGTCGAGGACCTTGTCCGTGTGCATGATGATCGGTCCGCGGCCCTCCTTCAGCTCCTCGATCATGAGGTGGTTCCGCAGGCACGTCGGCATCGGCTTCGCGTCGGCGTAGTCGCCCACGAGGGGCCGGAGCTTCTCGCGGTTGTTCTCGTAACGCTCGCCGAGACGGTTGGTCGCGTAGGCCTTCAGGTAGAGGAACCACGCCCCGACCGGGCCGTAGCCGTCCTTGAACCGGGTCGGGATGAGCCGGACCTCCATCTGGGTCATCTTGGCGCCGGCCTGGATCTCGAGCCCGTAGGCGGACCCCGAGCTCCAGGGCGAGTACCAGGTACGGCCCCAGCCCTCTCCGACGGACCGGGGTCGGAAGATGTGCGTCCCCCCGCCCGCGGCGAGCACGACCGCCTTCGCCTTGAAGACGAGGAGCGAGCCGTCCCGCCCGTCGAACCCGATCGCGCCGGCGACCCGGTTCGGGTCGTTCTTGTCCATGAGGAGGTGGGTGATGACCGCGCGGTTCACGACCTCGCTCGCGGCCTTCCGTCCCGCCTCGGCGACGATCGGCTTGTAGCTCTCGCCGTGGATGAGGATCTGCCAGCGGCCCTCCCGGACGTACTTGCCCGTCTTCTCGTCCTTGATGATCGGCAGGCCCCACTCCTCCATGAGCCGGACGGAGGGGTCCACGTGGCGGCCGACATCGTAGTTGATGTCCTCTCGGACGAGGCCCATCAGGTCGCCCTTCGCGTAGTTCACGAAGTCCTCGACCTTGTTCTCGCCCTCCTCGTAGCCGAGGTAGGTGTTGATCGCCGACAGTCCCTGGGCGACCGCACCGCTGCGGTCGATGTGGGCCTTCTCGGCGATGACGATCTTGAGGTCCTTCCCCCAGAAGCGGGCCTCGTAGGCGGCCCCGCACCCCGCCATCCCACCGCCGACGATCAGGATGTCGGAGTCGACGTGCTTGACGTTCATCGGTGGCCTCCCTTCACGGTCCCGAAGTGGGGCCCCTCATGCGCCAGGAGCTCGTTGTTCAGGGTCGGGTCCTTCAGGGTCGGGCCGGTCGGGACCTTGATCGAGTCCCACGGGGTGGTGCGGATCGCGAAGTCGAACTTCTTGACCGTCTTCTGGTCCCGATACTTGATCTCCCAGGCGATGCGGTTGGTCTTCTCGTCCCGCAGGACGGTGACCTCCGAGAGCATCGGGGAAATGTCCGCGTAAGGACGGACGCTGATCGCGTGCTCGGGGCAGGTCTTCACGCAGGAGAAGCATTCCCAGCACATGTCCGGCTCGAGGTTGTAGGAGAAGTTCGTCTCCTTGTTGACGAACATGATGTCGCTCGGGCAGATCTCCATGCACTTTCCGTTGTTCTTGCACAGCTTCGGGTTCACGTAGGTTGGCATTCGTTCACTCCTCCCGGTGACCGGGAGACCCGCGGCGAGAGACGCGGGCTCGACCATCCTCCGCCATCATCGGCGCCTCGACCGCGATACCGCCGGGGGCGGCGTCGGTCCAGTGCCGTCGTGCGACGAGGGTCGACACGGTCGCGTCCTTTCCGCGGGCCGAACCACCGAGTGGCCCGTATAAGCAAGGTTTGTGAAACCACTTCCACGGAGGCGGAGCGGCGGCGCCGTCCCCGGTGCGGGGGCTCGGAATCCGTTCAGGCCATGACCGGCCGCGAGAGGCCAGCCGACGCGGTGGGCGCCAGGGCCGCGACCGGGTGGTTCGGCCGCTCCTTGTGCACCCGGGCGATCGGTATCGGCCGCACCTCCGCGATGCCGGGGATCCGGCGGAGGGAACGGAGGAGGGCCGCGGTCTGGGCGGAAGAGCGGGTGGAGGCGAGCGCCATCAGCTCCGACGACCCGGCGAGCTGAAACAGGTAGCAAACGCTCGGAACGTCCGCAATCCGTGCGGCGATCCGGTCGAGGCCGTGGCCGTTCGGGGACGCCGGGACCACGTAGACGACCGTGCACTGGGGAGAGCGCCCGATCGCCGCAAGGCGCTGCACGCTCACGAGCGGTACGAAGCCCTGGAGCACCCCGAGCCGCTCGAGCCCGCGCACCCGGCTGCTGACCGTCGTCACGCTCGCGCCGACCCGCCGGGCGATCTCGCGGAGGGAGGCCCGGCCGTTGGCCTGGAGTTCCGAGAGCACCGCCACGTCCAGTCGGTCGAGCGGAGCGGCCGCCGCCGGGTGTCGTCCCCGAGAGACGATCGGTGCCCGACGGCCCTCGGCGGGGCGGCTGCGCGGGCGGGGCGGGCGAGCCCGAGTCGTCACCGGCTCCCTTCCTCCGATCGGTGCTCGCCTTCGTCTTCGACCGCGGCCGCGTAGCCCCTTCCTTCCCGGTACTCGTGGAACGGGGGCGGAACACCGGTCCGGGCCTCGTGCAAGACCTGCGCCTGGTGGCCGCAGTGTCGGCATGCGAACAGGGCCACCATCTCCGAGTCGGCGACCCGACGATACCCCACCTCGCCGCACCTCGGGCAGCGTTCGTCCTCCCGGGACCCGTACTCCAGGACCTTCGCGTTCATGCGGCGGTCGAACTCCTTGGGATCGATCGGGGTCGGGTCTTGGGATTGATCGGCCGCCATCGCTCGGGGCGGTCCATGCTCCCGGGAGAGATATGAGGTCTCCGACCAGGAGGTGCCGGGACGCCGGGACGATAGGGGGACGGTAGGTCGCGGAGGGGGATCCACCCGGGCCTCGGGCTAGTCCGGTCGCATCCCCAGGGTCTCCCCGAGCGCGCGGAACTCCCGGTTCCTCTCGTCGGCCCCCGCCGTTTCCCCTTCCCCGACCGGACCGGGGACCCGGTCCGACCCGTGCGCGAGCTCGTAGTAGCGGTTCTGCAGGGCGGCGAGATCGACCGGCACGGCGTGGGCCCGGGCGAGCTCGGTGAGCTGGCGGAGCGAGCGGATCGTCGCGATGTCGGTCGGTCCGTCCCCCATCGTCGCGATCAGCCCTTCGGCGGCCCGGGACCAGGCGTACCCGATCGTCGCGGAATCGACCGAGAGGTTCATGCGGGAGAGCTCGCGCAGACGGACCGCCACCTCGGCGACCTCGGGAGGACGGCGTTCCAGCGCCCGACGGACCTGCTCGTTCAGGTAGAACTCCGCCGCCGCCCGCAGCGCCGTAGGCGCGGAAGCCCCGGAGTCGGCGAGGTTCCTCAGGATCGGCGCGGTGGACTCGTAGATGCGGCGGAAGGACGCCTCGACGCCGTCCCGCACGGAATCGAACAGGAGGCCGACGATCTTCCGTTGCTCGTCCCGGAAGAGCAGGCGGAGCGTGTAGGTCGCCTCGCCGAAGTTCGCGTCGACCCGGCGGACCGTCTCGGGGATGTCCCCGCGCTCGAACGCCGCCAGGAGCTCCTCCGAGGTCGTCCGGAACGCCTCCTCGCTCTGGAACGGGCGCACGCCGCCGAAGAGATTGTGCCCGCCGATGTAGAGGGCCCCGTACGTGAACCGGGCGGTCTCGAGCGTCACCTCCGAGCGGACATCGACCTTGCCGACCGCGAGCCGCGCGGGGCCGGCGGTCGAGATCCGGCGGCCGCCCTGGCGGACGGTGTAGCAGTAGATCCGCGCGGTGTCGAGGTACTCCTCGAAGAGCGAGCTCAGCGCGAAGTGCGCGCAGACGTTCCGAAGGCCGATGCGGCCCGGGCGGACCCGCTGTTCGTAGACCGCACGGCCGTCCCCCATCTCGTCGAGGTTGCTGCGGGCCCGGGCGAGCCGGTCGACGAACGCCGGCTCGAACGGCTCCCCGAACAGCTCCTCGCCAAGGTGGATCGCGCGGGCCGCGTACCTCAGCCCCTGGACCGTCTCGACCCCGGAGAGCTCGTCGAAGAACCAGGCGCAGCTCGTGAACATCTGCTCGAGCTGGCGGTCGAGCTCGAGGAGCGAGAGGGCGCGCGTCGTCTCCGGCGGCGAGAGCGCTCGCGTCGCCCGGCGGGCGACGAACTCCTCCCGTCGCGTGTCCGTGTGGTCGCGGAAGAGCTCGACATAGTCGAGGCGGGCGGCGCGCGGGTCCCGGTAGAGGTCAGCGGCGGCGCCGTCGAGCCTCGGGCGGAGCTCGTCCCGAAGGGCGGAAAGCGCGTCGCGGAGGGGCCCCCGCCATTCCTGGTTCCACTCCGGATGGAGGCCGGAGTTGCACCCGCACGCCCCGCGCCATCGCTCGACCCCGTGCGCACAGCTCCACGAGGACGGGGAGTGGATCTCGGCCTCGAAGGTGGGGGGATACCGGTCCAGGAACTCGGCGTAGTTCGTGAGCGAGAGGTCCGTCCGTTGGGAGAGCTTCTCGAGGGCGAAGGCGAGCGCCATGTCGCCGTGCCGATGATGGTGACCGTACGTTTCGCCGTCGGTCGCAACGTGCGAGAGCTGGGGCTCGTCCGGCCGGGCCGGATCGAACGATTCCGAGAGGCGGGAGGCGAGCTCGCTCCCGCTGTGGAGGAGCCCGTGGAAGGCGATGTCGGAGGAGATCGACCCGTTGTAGAAGAACGCGGCCATCGCGCGCCCGTTCGGGAGGTGCACCTCGTACGGCCGCGTCGAGGGGATCTCGCCGGGAGGCGGGCCGATCCAATCGGTCGCCCCCCGCGCGCGGTACCGGGTCGCCTGGAACGGGGAGAGGACCGTGAACCGGATCCCCGCGTCGGCCGCGATCTCGAGGGTCTCGAGATCGACCGCGGTCTCGGGGAACCACATCCCCTCCGGGGCGCGGCCGAACCGGGCCCGGAAGTCGCGGATCCCCCAGAGGATCTCGGTCTCCTTCTCCCGAGCCGTCGCGAGCGGCAGGATGACGTGGTGGTAGGGTTGGGCGATCGCCGACCCGTGGCCGCCGAACCGGTCGCGGCTCTCCCCGTCGGCGTCCCGGATCGCGGCGTAGACGTCCGGGGCGTGACGTTCGAGCCACGTCAGGAGCGTGGGGCCGACGTTGAAGCTGATCCGCGCGTAATTGTTGACGATGCGCACGATCCGCCCGGAGTCGTCGAGCACGCGGGCCCAGGCGTTCGGACGATAGCACTCCTCCGTGATCCGCTCGTTCCAGTCGTGGAACGGGGCGGCATCGTCCTCGGTCTCGACCTCCTCGAGCCACGGGTTCTCTCGGGGGGGCTGGTAGAAGTGGCCATGGATGGCGACGTACCGGTCCATCGGGTCAGCCGGACGTACGGCGCGTATACAATAGGAACGACCAGGGCCGTAGCGGGATCGGCCGGGGACGGCCCGGCGCGATCGCCCCGGGCGAACCTCCGCCCGGTCCCCCCCAGGACCGGGCCGAGGAATCGATCCGGAGCACGAGCGGCTCCGGAACCGGGGGTGGGAGGAACTTCCCCGGCGTCTTCCCGACGCGGAATACCGCGAACGAGGGGGTCGTGAATCGTGCGCCGCGGTGGATCCACAGCGTCATCGGGTCGTCGGGGTCTCCTCCGACCTCGGCCGGGCGGAGCCGCTCGGTCGGCACGTACCGGTGCCGGAGCCGCACGAGCGCCCGGTAGAGCTCGAAGAGCGCCCGAGCCCGTCCTCCCCGGGGGATCGACGCCCGTAGGATCGACCGGGAGAACGTCGCGGGATCCTGCGGATCCGGCACGGCCCTCCCGCCGGTCCCCGCCGCGAACTCCTCGCGCCGGCCCGCACGGACCGCCCGGACGACACGGCGGTCGCCGTGGCTCGTGAAGTACAGGAACGGGCGGGTCTCGCCGTACTCCTCGCCCATGAACAGCATCGGGACGTACGGCGAGAGCAGGAGAAGGCCGGCGGCGAGCTTCCGGGCCTCGAACGGGACGAGGCGAGCGAGCCGCTCCCCGAGGGGCCGGTTCCCGACCTGGTCGTGGTTCTGGTCGTAGACCACGAACGACGCGGCCGAAAGGGAACCGACCGGTCGTCCATGCCGGCGGCCGCGGTACTTCGAGTACCGTCCGGCGAGCGCGAAGGCGTCGGTGAGCACCCGGCGGACGTCCGCGGTCCCTTCGAAGTCCTCGAAGTAGCGCTGCCGCTCACCGGTGAGCGCGACGTGGAGCGCATGGTGGAAGTCGTCGTTCCACATCGCGTCGAACCCCCATCCGCCGTGGCCGACCGGCCGTACGACGCGTGGGTCGTTGAGCGCGCTCTCGGCGATGGTGTATCGTGGGAACGTCCCCTCCCGGCCCACCGCCCGGACCGTGCCGGTGAGTTCCGAGAGGAACGGCCGCGCCGTCGGGTCGACGATGGCGTGGACCGCGTCGACCCGAAGGCCATCCAGGCGGCCGGTCCGGAGGAGCCATGCCGCGCTCTCGAGGAAGAACCGTCGGACCTCATCGCTCCCCGCACCGTCCAGGTTCACCGCCGGGCCCCACGGTGTGTGGTTGCGGTCCGAGAAGTACGGTCCGAACTCCCCGAGGTTGTTTCCCTCAGGCCCGACGTGATTGTACACGACGTCGAGGAGGAGCGCGAACCCGGAGGCGTGACAGGCCTCCGCGAGCCGCCGCAGACCCTCGATCCCTCCGTAGGTGTTCTGGACCGCGAACGGGAAGACCCCGTCATACCCCCAGTTCCGCCCGCCGGGGAACTGGGCGACCGGCATGAGCTCGAGAGCGTTCACCCCGAGGCGGGCAAGATACGGAAGGTGTCGCGCGACCCCATCGAAGGTGCCGGGCCGGCCGAACGTCCCGACGTGGAGCTCGTAGAGGATCTGGCGATCGGGAGCGATCCCCCTCCACGCGCGGTCCTTCCCGCCCGGCTCCGGGGGCCGCACGAGCTCGGAGAGCCCGTGGACCCCCTCCGGTTGCGAGCGTGACGCCGGGTCCGGTAGGACCGACCCGCCTTCGAGGCGGTAGCCGTACCGCGTACCGGGGTCCAGTCCCTCCACTTCGATCCCCCAGTACCCGTCGCCCAGCGGCTCCGGCACCTGGGCGGGGATTCGCTGCCTGGCCCCCGAACCGGGCGGTCGAAGAACGAGCTGTACCGACTTCGCGTAGGGGGCCCAGAGAAGGAACCGGGCCGATCCGTCCGGACCGAACGTCGCCCCGAGAGGGTCGTGGCGGTCCGTGACCGATCACCCCGGCGAGCGGAGGAAGAGCGCCCCGAGCGGCGGGAGCTCGAGCGACACCGACTGGGGCCGGCCGTGCCACGCGACCGGTTCGGTCAGGACCGCCGCGTGCGTGCCGGCCCCACTCCCCCCGAAATCGCTCGCGTCGCTGTTCGCGAGCAGGGACCAGCTCCCGGCGTCCGGGACGCCGACGCGATACGGGGCCCGCGGAACCGGCGTGAAGTTGAAGACCGCCAGCACGGAGCGCCCCGGGGACCGTCCCCGCCGCAGGAACGTGAGCACGCTCTGGGCGTGGTCGGACTGATCGATCCATTCGAAGCCGGCGGGTTCGCAGTCGAGTTCGTGGAGGGCGGGTTCCGCGCGGTAGAGCCGGTTCAGAGCACGGGTCCAGCGCGCGATCCCGGCGTGGGGGGGCTCGGTCGCGAGGTGCCAGTCGAGGCTCTCGTCATGGTTCCACTCGCGCCACTGGCCGAACTCCGAGCCCATGAACAGGAGCTTCTTCCCCGGCTGCGCGAACTGGTAGGCGAGGAGGAGCCGAAGGTTCGCGTACTTCTGCCAGAGATCGCCCGGCATGCGGTCGAGCAGCGAGCCCTTCCCGTAGACGACCTCGTCGTGCGAGAGGGGGAGGAGGAAGTTCTCGGTGAAGGCGTAGACCATCCGGAACGTCAGCTCGTTCTGGTGATACCGGCGGAAGAGCGGGTCCACCCGGAAGTACTCGAGCGTGTCGTGCATCCAGCCCATATCCCACTTGTAGCCGAACCCGAGCCCTCCGGCCGTCGTGGGACGGGAGACGGCGGGCCACGCGGTCGACTCCTCGGCAATCGTCTCGACCCCCGGGAACGATCCGTACACCACCTCGTTGAGCCACCGGAGGAACCGGATCGCCTCGAGGTTCTCCCGGCCGCCCTGCTCGTTCGGGATCCACTCCCCGGGGCGGCGCGAGTAGTCGAGGTAGAGCATCGACGCGACCCCGTCGACGCGGAGCCCGTCGAAGTGGTACCGGTCGAGCCAGAAGGTCGCGCTGCTCGCGAGGAACGACCGGACCTCGTTGCGGCCGTAGTTGAACAGCATCGTGTGCCAGTCCGGATGCCAGCCCCGTCGCGGGTCGGCGTGCTCGTAGAGGTGCGTCCCGTCGAAGAAGCTCAGCGCGTGCCCGTCGGAGGGGAAGTGCGCCGGCACCCAGTCGAGGATCGCGCCGATCCCCGCGCCGTGCAGCGTGTCGATGAGGTGCATCAGCCCCTGGGGGTCGCCGTACCGGGAGGTCGGCGCGAAGAACCCGGTCGTCTCGTACCCCCAGGAGCCGTAGAACGGATGCTCGGCGAGCGGCAGGAACTCGACATGTGAGGCGCCGAGGTCGCGCACGTAATCGACGAGCCGCTCCGCCGCTTCCCGGTACGTCAGGGAACGGTTCCCCTCCTCCGGTACGCGTCGCCAGGAACCGAGGTGTACCTCGTAGACCGAGACCGGGGCGTCGCGCGCAAGGCGTGGCCCCCGCCGCTCCATCCACGGGGCGTCGTGCCAGTCGTAGGCGAGGTCCCAGACGACCGACGCGGTCCCGGGAGGGGTCTCCTGCCGGAACCCGACGGGGTCCGCCTTGTCGACCTCGTAGCCGGCGGAGCGGGAGCGGATGCGGTACTTGTACATCTGCCGGGGGCGGGCGGCGCGGACGACCCCTTCGAAGATCCCCGAGGAGCCGCGGGGCTCGAGCCGGTCGGCCTCCCGCGACCAGTCGTTGAACTCGCCGATCACGCTCACCTGCTCCGAGTTCGGAGCCCAGACCGCGAAGTGCACGCCCTCCGGTGCGCCGACCCCCAGCGGATGGGCGCCGAGCTTGTCGTAGAGTCGGAGGTGGGTCCCCTCGTTGAACAGGTGAAGGTCGAAATCACTTAGGAGAGACGGCGACGCCGCCTTCGGACGGCCCGCCGACCTTCCCCGGATCCGGAGGTCGGGCGACGCCATCGATCATACCTGCGGCGTCGGAGAGCGTCGATGGCACAAAGCAGTTCGCGTGCCCGAGGATCTCGGCGGAGCGCGGGGAGCGTGCGGCTCCACCGCCGGGAGAACATCGTGGGGCCCGAGCGGCCCGGGGTGTTCTGCGGGCGGGTCTCGCCCCAGAGGTCCTCGAGGTTCACGAGGAAGATGCGGGCCGGGCTCCGGGCGAGGCGGAGCGTCGCGTGCCGGAACGCCGACATCGCGTCGGGGGTCCCACCGGCGGAGCGCGCCGTGCGGGGCGTGTGGAACCCGTCGTTCGTACCGGGAGCCCGCGAGCGCCAGAAGTCGGCGAAGGGAACGTGGTCGTGGGTGTTCAGCGAGGCGACACTATCGAAGGGGATCCGACGACGCGGGCCGGAGCCCGCCCACTCGAGCTGGGCCACGAAGAGCCGGAGAAAGCCGTTCCGCCGCAGCGAGGAGCGCAGACCGGGGGGCACCGTGCCGAGGTCCTCGCCCACGATCGAGGCGCCCGCCCGGAAGGCCTCCGCGCGAAGGATCGCGTAGAGGTCGCGGGCGGGGGAGCGGACGTACACCCCCTGCCCCGGGACCCGGCCGGTCGGGATCCAGAACAACCGATGCAGACCGAGGGCGTGGTCGATGCGGAGGAGCCGCGCCACCGAAAGGTGGTGCGCCAGGGTCTCCGACCAGGGCCGGAACCCTTCTGCACGGAGCGCTCCCGGGCGCCAGGGTTGGAATCCCCAGTCCTGGCCCCCAGGAACCCCGGGGTCGGGCGGCGAGCCGAGCGTTACCGATGAGGCGAAGAGCGACGGGTCCTCGGCCGCATCGTAGCCGAGGGGGTGGACCCCGAGGGGTAGGTCGAGGTAGAGCTCCACGCCTCGACGGCGAAGGCGGCGGGCGACCCCGGCGACCTGCTCGCCCGTCAGCCACTGGACGAAGAGATGGTAGCGCTCGCCCCATCGGGGGTCCGGTTCGAAGGAGGCCCGGTACCGGGCGTACCCATCCACTCCGTCCGTGCGCCGGACGAACCGGCGGAACGCCTCCCGCCGGGACCGGGGGGCCCGGTCGAAGTCGCGCAGCATCCGCTCGAGCACCGAACGCTTCAGGCGGGCCACGGCCCGGAAGTCCACGTACGTCCGTCGCTCGAGCGCCGCCACCCGCCGGCCGAACGAGGGGGAGCGGACCCATCGCCGGGCGCGAGCGGACCGGCGGAACTCCGGGGTCCGCCGGGGATCGAGGTACAGCTCGTTCCAGAAGCGGCGGCTCACCGGACGGTACGGGCTCGGGTCGAAGGGACGGTCGAGGAACGCCGGAAGCAAGGGGAGCGTGGAGAGCACCGTGGCGCCTCGGGACCCCGCCCACCGTCCGACGCGCTCGAGCGCGGTGAGATCCCCGCAGCCCCAGGTCCCGACATCCCGGATCGCGTAGACGGGAGCGAACACGCCCCATCCGGCCCGCGGCGGCGCGAGACGGACCGGGGCGACGACAATCTTCCCGAGGTCCGTGCGGGACCGCCGACGCAGCCGTACTTCGTGGGCTCCCGCCGGCAGGTCACCCGGCAGCTCGATGCGCTCGCCCCGCCCGACGCGAAGACGCCTCCACGCATGCTGCCCTTCGGGACGAAGCCGAGCCTCGAACACCGGCGGACTCCCCGCCCGAGCGACCCGGACCCGGGCCGGGACGCCGAGAGGGACCGTCCAGACCCCAACGTACCGGGACCGGGAGGTCGAAGTGGGTCCCTCGAGCTCGCGTTCGGTCCCCGCCTGTTCGTCGGGCCCGGCCACGGCGCGGAGGATCTCGGCGAGCGTGCGCGGGTCGGCTCTCCGTTCGCGACCCATGAGGTCGCGGTAGACGGTGTGGACCCCGGCCCGCCAGGCGCGCGCGAGGAGCCGCTCAGGCCGGGCCTTTCGCATCTCCCGGTCGCTCCGCATCGAGCAGGCGGGAGAGGCCGCGCAGCGGGATGTCGACCCAGCTCGGTCGGTTGTTGAGCTCGTAGCCGACCTCGTAGACCGCCTTCTCCACGACGAACGCGCCAAGGAGGAGCCGGCGCTCTTCGGGATCCTTCGGCACGATCCCCTCGGTCCCCGAGGCCTCCCAGTACCCGTGCAGGAACGAGGACGAGACCCAGGTGACCCACTGGTCGGCGAGCGGCAGGAGCGAGCCGCGCGTGAGGTGGCCGGTCTCGGCGTTCACGGGGATCGCGCGCAGCGACACGCTGGCCGCGTAGTCGAACGACCGGAGCATCCCGGCGACGTCGCGGAGCGGGGAACGCTTCAGGCGCCGCTCGCTCAGCGGGCGCAGCGGTTCTCCCTCGAGGTCGATGAGAACGAAGTCCTTCCCGGTCCAGAGGACCTGGCCGAGATGGAAGTCCCCGTGGACCCGGATCCGCTGCGCGGAGAACCGACGGCCGAGGAGCCGGCGGAAGCGGTCGTCCACCTCGTTCTCCCGGGCGAGCACCGAGTCGGCGAGCGAGCGGACTCTCTCGGGCAGGCCCGCGCGCGCGCTCCGCAGGAGCTCGAACGACTGCTGGCGGAGCGTCTGCATCCGCTGCAGGATCGACCGGACGTAGTTGCGGTCGAACGGCTCGGGCGCGAACCGGCTGTCGTTCGTCTCCCGAGCGAGCCGCCGGTGGAAATCGGCGGTCTTCGCCCCGAGCCGGCGGGCGAGCTCGAGGTACGACCCGACCAGCTCGCTGGCCCGGGGCGGGACCTCCCCCCCGGCGAGGTCGAGCGGGAGCGGCGGGACCGCGGGGGCGTTCTTCGTGTCGGCGACGAGGCCGGCGCGGGCCCGGTCGAAGTAGCCCTGGAGATGGTCGAGGGTCAGGCCCCACGCGTCCCCCTCGTTCGGGATGAGGCGGTGGAGCGACGCGAGGGTCGCGGTCTCGCCGATCGCCCCCCGGAGGTCCAGGTGACCGGCGAGCGGGGCGACCGGGGCGTCCGGCTGGCGGGCGAAGAACTCCCCGAGCTCGACCTCGGGGTTCGCGCCGGGCTCGAGGAGGCGGAACAGCTTCAGGATGTACCGGTCCCCGATCCGCGAGGAGCTGTTCGATTGTTCGTTCGGCGAAGCTGTCACCGGGAGCGCGGAGGTGGGGCTCGTCTCCTCGCTCTCGTATGCGTCGGTCCGCACGGCGGCGATCTCGGCGCCGCCGTTCACGGACCGGCGCCGGTTCCGGGCGATCCGCGCGACGACCTGGTGGACGAACACCGGGTCCTGGGCCACGTCGTGGAGGAGGCGCTCGACGCCTCCGGAGCTTCCATGGAACGTCGCGAGGACCTGGCCGGGCGGGGCGGCCCCGAGGGAGGTCGGGGGCCCGGCATCGGCGAAGGCGAGGGGCACGAGGTACGTCTGGGGCTCCGCCTCGGAGAAGTGGACCTCGATGAGCGCGAGCCGGATCTCCTCGGGATCGCCGCCGAACGGCAGGATGCGGGAGACCGTCGCCGACTCAATGGTTAGCCCCTTGCCCCGGAACCACCGCTGGGCGCGCAGGTAGCGGGGCAGGTGATCGGCGAGCCGCTCGCGGACATCGACGCTCTCGAGGCTCTCCCACGTCCCGCGCTCGGGGAGCGCGAGCGGCTCCACGGCCGCCGCCTCGATGGCGGGATGGGGCGCGGTCGGGACCTCGAGACGGAACCACAGGAACCCGAACGGCGCGAGCGTGAGCCGGTACGGCGCGTCGGTCACCGGCGGGAATGCGGTCCGCCCGAAGAGCTCGACCGGCGTCGTCCCCTTGTAGGCGGCGAGGTCGAGGTCCACCCCCTGGGCGAGATGGGAGAGGTTCGCGACCACCAGCACCTGCTCGCCCTCGTAGGCGCGGAGGAACGCGAGGACCCGGGCGTTCGTCGGGTAGAGGAACGTGATCGTCCCCCGGCCGAACACCCGGGTCTCCCGGCGGAGGGCGATGAGCCGCTTCATGTGCCACAGGAGCGAGCTCGGGTTCGCCTCCTGGACCTCGACGTTCACCCGCTCGTAGTGGAACTCGGGGTCGATGATCACCGGCAGGTACAGGCGCTGGGGGTTCGCTCGCGAGAAGCCCGCGTTGCGGTCGGGGCTCCACTGCATCGGCGTCCGGACGCCGTTGCGGTCCCCGAGGTAGACGTTGTCACCCATCCCGATCTCGTCGCCGTAGTAGAGGACCGGGGTGCCGGGAAGCGCGAACAGGAGCCCATTCATCAGCTCGATCAGCCGTCGGTCGTTCCCGAGGAGCGGCGCGAGGCGCCGGCGGATGCCGAGGTTCAGGCGCATCCGCGGGTCGTGCGCGTAGACCCGGTACATGTAGTCGCGTTCCTCGTCGGAGACCATCTCGAGCGTGAGCTCGTCGTGGTTGCGCAGGAAGAGCAGCCACTGGCAGTCGGCGGGGATCTCGGGCGTCTGGTGCAGGACGTCGATGATCGGGAACCGGCTCCCCATCCGCGTCGCCATGAACAGGCGCGGCATCAGCGGGAAATGGAAGGCGGTGTGGCATTCATCGCCCCGCCCGCTCCCGAAGTAGGCCGCGGCGTCTTCGGGCCACTGGTTCGCCTCCGCGAGGAGCATCCGTCCCGGGAAACGCTCGTCGACGTGGGTGCGCAGCGACCTCAGGAACTGATGGGTCTCGGGCAGGTTCTCGCAGTTGGTCCCTTCCCGCTTGAACAGGTAGGGGGCGGCGTCGAGCCGCAGCCCGTCGACGCCCATCTCGAGCCAAGAGTCGATCGTGCGGAGGATCGCCCGGTGGACCGCCGGGTTGTCGTAGTTCAGGTCCGGCTGCGAGCTATAGAACCGGTGGAAGTAGTAGGCCTTCGCGACCGGGTCCCACGCCCAGTTCGAGCGCTCGAAGTCCTGGAAGATGATGCGTGCGCCGGTGAACTTGTCCGGCGTATCGCTCCAAAGGTAGAACTCCCGGTCCACCGACCCTGGCGCCGACCGGCGGGCCCGCTGGAACCACCAGTGCCGGTCGGACGTGTGGTTCAGGACGAGCTCGATGATCACGCGGAGGCCGCGCGCGTGGGCCTCGCGCAGGAAGTTCTTGAACTCGCGCAGGGTCCCGTACGACGGGTGGACGTCGCCGTAGTCGGAGATGTCGTAGCCGTCGTCGACGAGCGGCGAGGGATAGAACGGGAGGAGCCAGAGGGCGGTCACCCCGAGGTCGCGCAGGTAGTCGAGCTTGCTCGTGAGCCCCGGGAAGTCCCCGGTACCGTCCGAGGTGCTGTCGCAGAACGACCGGACGTGGAGCTCGTAGATGACGGCGTCCTTGTACCACGTCGGGTCGACCCCGACCTCGGCGGTCGTCGCCTCGGAGGCCGGGGTGGCCGCGGCGGGCGACGGCCCGGGTTCCGCCATAGTTCAGTCCCTCCTCCGAACGACCCGGAACACGTGGGCCACCGAGACCGCCGGATCGAGCCGAACGAAGCTGTGCGACCCCGTCCACCGGTAGCGGGGTCCGTTCCATAGGTCCTCGACCTCGAACGTCGCCCCGGGCTCAAGGCCGAGCGAGGAGAGGTCGAGGTCGGTCCATCCGCCCTGCGCGGTCCCCGGGTCGAGGTTCACCACCACGAGGACGACGTTCGAGGCATCGTCGGTCCGCCGGCTGAACGCGAGGAGCCGGTCGTTGTCCACCGGATGGAAGGAGAGATGCCGGCCGACCTCGAGCGCGGGATTCTCCCGCCGGATCCGGTTGACCTTTCGGATCTCCGGCGCGAGGGTCCCGGGCGCGTCGAGGGTCCAGTGGCGCACCGCGTACTTCTCCGAGTCCCGGTACTCCTCCTTGCCGGGCTCGCGCGGCACGTGCTCGAGGAGCTCGTACGGAGGGCCGTAGATCCCATAGTGAGAGGAGAGCGTCGCGGCGAGCACGAGACGCTGGACGAAGACCGGTCGCGCTCCGGTGTGGAACGCCTCGGTGAGGATGTCGGGGGTGTTCGGCCAGAGATGGGGACGCAGGATCTCCTGCGCGACCCCCTGGGAAAGCTCCCGAAAGTACTCGGTTAGCTCGCCGCCGGTGTTCCGCCAGGCGAAGTACGTGTACGAGTGAGTGAACCCGACCTTCGCGAGGCGCATCATCAGCTTCGGCCGGGTGAACGCCTCCGCGAGGAAGAGGACATCGGGATGGGCCCGACGGACCTCGGTGATCAGCCACCGCCAGAACTCGAACGGCTTCGTGTGCGGGTTGTCGACCCGGAACCACCGGACCCCGTGTCCGACCCAGAAGTCCACGACGCCCTTGAGGGCGGACCAGAGGCCGCGCCAGTCCCGGGTGTCGAAGTCGATCGGATAGATGTCCTCGTACCGTTTGGGCGGGTTCTCCGCCGTTCGGATCGTGCCGTCGGGGAGGTGCCGGAACCATTCGGGGTGCTCGGTGACCCACGGGTGGTCGGGCGAGCACTGAAAGGCGAGGTCGAGGGCGACCTCGAGACCGAGTCGGCGGGCCTCGGCGATGAGCGCGGTGAACTCCTCGAGCGTGCCGAGGGCCGGATCGATCGCCGTATGGCCCCCTTCGGGGCTCCCGATCGCCCACGGGCTCCCGGGGTCACCGCGGGAGGCGCTCGGCCGGTCGTTCGGGCCTCGGCGGCCCGTCCGGCCGATCGGGTGGATCGGCGGCAGATACACCACGTCGAAGCCGAGGTCCGCGACGTAGGGGAGGCGCACCGCGAGGTCCGCGAAGCGCCCGGCGCGTCGGGGGTCGGGGCTCGTCGACCGGGGGAAGAGCTCGTACCATGCGCTGTGGCCCGCCCGGGGCGGGTCGACCGTTACGGCTAGCTCTGCCGGGTACCGCGTCACCGCCGCCCGGTCGGGGTTCCGCGCGAGGATCTCGGCGGTCTCGCGCTCGCGGGCGCACGCGACCGCCTCCGCGACGGACCGGGAGGCGAGGGTCCCGAGCCGACGGGCCTGCTCGCGTATGCGCTCGCCGTCGGGCCCCGAGATCCGTTTCGCCGCCTCCTCGAGGATCGCCGCTCCCTCGCGAAGGTCCACGGCCGCGACCGACCGGTGCTCCACGCGTCGCTCGAGCGTCGTCGACCAGGTCAGGAACGGGTCGACCCATCCCTCGATGGTGTAGTCGACCGTGCCGGGGGCCTCGACGCGGAAGGAGCCATGCCAGCGGTCGTTCCCCATCGGGGTCATGGGGCTCCCACGCCAGTCCGCCGTTCGCCCCGTCCGCCACCGGACGGCGGCCCGCACCCCCGCGGTTCCCTCGGCGTAGATGTCCGCGTAGACGTCGACCGAGTCGCCCGGAACGCGGCGGATCGGCATGGCCCCGCCGTCGACCTCGGGCCAGACGTCCTCGATCACCACCCGGGGAGGTCGGTCGGTCGGGAGCACTAGTATCCCTGTCCCCCGCCCGGTGCGGAACCGACTCGGGAGATCGGACCGTTCACGTTCGTGGGGGAAGCGAGCGACGGCCGGGAAAAAAGGGCTTCCCTCGGAGGGGAACGCGGTACCCGCGTACGGATGGCGAAGTCTCCCGGCGGCCCGCCGGGGGGCACCGGATCAGCGGTGCGCGGAGGGCATCCCGTGCCTCCGGGCGAACTCGGCCGCGCCGATGAGCGACGCATCCTCCCCGAAGCGCGCGAGGGCGACCTCGGCCCCGGCGGCCGGGGGTTGGCAGCGCGCGCGGATGGCCGACTCGACCACGGGGACGAACTCGGGCATGCCGGCGACGAGGCCGCCGCCCAGGATCAGACGGGAGGGGTTGAACGCGTTGACGATGCTGACCGCCCCATCGGCGAGGAACCGCTCCGTCTCGCGCACCAGACGGCCGGCGAGGGCGTCGCCCGCCCGATAGCTCGCGAAGAGCGTGTGCGCCGTGATCATCTCGGGCGAACCGGCTCGCTCGACCAGCGCCCGGCCCCCGGTCGGGTCCGCGCGCACGGCCTCCTGCGTCCGCTCGGCGATCGCCCAACCGCCGACGTACGCCTCGAAGCACCCCCAGTTGGGACAGTGGCACTTCCGGCCCCCGACCACGATCGTCGTGTGGCCGACCTCGCCGAGGGCGTGGCTCCCGCCCTCGAGCAGACGGTCGTCGACGACCGCCGAGCCCCCGACCCCCGTCCCGAGCACGAGGCAGAACAGGTTGCCGGTCCCGCGCCCCGCGCCGAGCCGCCACTCCGCGAGCGTGGCGGCCCGGGCGTCGTTGAGCACGTGCACCGTTCCGTCGAGCTCCTCCGCCACGCGCCGCGCGAGGGGAACGTCCCGCCAGCCCAGGTTCGGGGCATGCACGACCGTACCGGTCCGCGGGTCGACCTGCGCGGCGACCGAAACGCCGATCGCGGCCGGCGGGCCGTCGCTCTCGTCCAGGCAGGCACGGGCGCTGCGCACGAGCGAGCGGATCACTCCGCCGGGTCCATCGTTCGCATGGAGGTGCCGGCCGCTGTGATGCACTACCGTCCCGTCGCGCGCGACGAGGCCGCTCACGACCTTCGTCGCCCCGAGGTCGATGCCGAGCACGAGGTCCCCCGGCCGCCGGGACGCCCGGTCGCTACTCTTCGGGGATCTCCCCCCGGTGCTCCGCTTCGGCATACTTGTGGACGACGTCGACGAACGTCGAGTGCGACCACGTGAGGGGCGTGGCGCTCTTGGGGTCTCCGCTCCCCCCGTCGATCTGCTCGGGGAGGAGCCGGGTGTGCGTGGCGTGGGAGGCGACCCACTCGATCAGTTCCCGACACCGGTTGCGGTCCCCGAGGTGCAGCCGGGCCTCGGCGAGCCAGAGCGTGGAGACGATCCAGGGATTCTCCCGGCCGTAGTACTCGTCACCCTCGTAGCGGGCGAGGCCACCGACCCCGGTGGACCAGAGGCGGGCCTCGATCGCGTCGACCGTGGCCTTCGCCCTCGGATCGGACCACGGGAGGAAACCGAGCTTGAGCGCGAGAAGGGTCGACGCGTCGAGGCGCTCGTCCCTCGGGGAGAGCGACCGGACGAAGCGGCCCATCCCCTCGTCCCAGAAGTGCCGGACGGCCGCGGCGCCGATCTCGAGCGACGCGGTCCGGTACAGGTTCGCGTCCTTCCCGATCTCCGTCGCGATGCGCGCGGCCCGCTCGAGCGCGTGCGTCACGGCCGCGGTCGAGTAGAGGTGGATGCCGAGCCGCTCCTCCCAGAGGTCGTAGCTCGGGGCCGGCAGCCCGGTGGCGGGGTCCCGGAACTCGGTGAGGAACGTCGCGGCCGACTTCACCATCGACCAGAGATCGAGCAGGGTGTCCGGGTCGGCGCCCCGTTTGAAGTGGTGCCACGCGGCGGCGATCACGGTCGCGGTCTGGTCGATCTGCAGGTGAGGGGGCGGATGCCACGTGCTGCCGATCGCCCCGTCCGGGAAGTGCCGGTGGAAGAACGACCCGTCCGGGTTCTGGCAGCTCTTCGCGAAATCGAGGAACCGAGCCGCGTTCTCGTAGAGGCCGGCCTCGTCCATCGCCTTCGAGATGTACCCTCCGTCGCGCCACCAGCAGTAGTTGTACGTGTCCCCGGACGCCGCGAGCGCCCGGGTATCCGGGGAGGCGATCACCGCCCCGTTCGAGCCCGTGGCGTGGCGCATGAGGAGCACGCTCATCCGGTAGACCTCGCGGCCGAGGGGGCTCAGGCCGGGAGGAGGGTGGGGGAGCCGGCGCTGGACCCACGTCGCCCAGAACGCCTCCGCCTCGCGCACGAACCGGGGGAACCCGCCCTCCCGGACGTAGTCCCGGATCTGGTGCACCCCGGGAAGGCTGCGGCCGGCGGCGAGCAGGAGCGTCACGTCGGTCCCCGCCTCCCCGTCCGGCTCGAGGTCCCACTCCATCACGCTGTCGGCCGCGCCGTGGGCGATCAGGCCGCCCTCGAGCCGCCCGTCCTCGGCGTCGACGTAGCTGCCGCGCAGTCCCCGCAAGCTGTGCTCCCCGCAGACCGCGCGCGTGAACGACGGGGAGGAGAAGAACTCGAAGAAGAAGCCGCGCTTGTAGTGGACGAGGCTCTCGCTCTCCACGTCCACGAACGCGGTGTCCTGGTACATCGACTCCGCGATCTGGAACGAGTGGTAGGCGAAGAGGCGCAGCGGCCGCGGCGGATCGGCCCGGATGTGGAACGTGCGCGCGACCAGGTCGTGGTTCGGATGCACCTGGTCCCGGACCGTGAGCGTGATCCCGTGCCCGGTCCAGACCGACTCGGGCAGGTGGCCCGGACCGTACGGCGCCTGGGTGAGGCCGAAGCCGTTCCCGCGCCGTAGCCAGGTGAACGTCCCGGCGCGTACGTCGAAGAGGCCGAGGCGCGCCTCCCGCAGCTGCTGGAACTGGCCCGGGTACGGGTAGAACAGTTCGTTCCAGTCGCCGTTCTCGTTGACCGTGAGCAGCAGTCGCCCATTGCCCGAGAGCTCCGTGATCATCGGTCGCGGAGCCCCCGATCTCGCCGGTGCGTCGATGCGGTCCCCATTCGGGTCGAGTTCGGGGAGCGAACGGGGTTTAACTCGGTTTTCGTTCGACTGGCGGGCCGACGGAGGCTCCGTCCGGCAGGGTTTTGCGGCTTTCGAAATGCATGACTACCTCCTCGCGCTTCCGACGGCGATGACGACGGTCCGAGACCTCGATCGCCGGGTCGCCGAGCGCCACCTGTTGACGCACCCGTTCTATGTCGCATGGTCGGCCGGGACCCTCCCCCGGGAGACCCTCCGTGCCTACGCCGGCCAGTACGACCATTTCGAGTCGAACTTCCCCCGCTTCGTGGCCGCCGCCTACGCGAGGCTCCCACGGCCGCAGGACCGGCGGGTCCTGCTCGAGAACCTGATGGACGAGGAGGGCCGGTCGCCGACCCATCCGGAGCTCTGGGCGGACTTCGCCCGGGCGATCGGCGCGCCCCGGGGACCGGTCCCGCCGCTCCCCGCGACCTCCCGGCTGATCCGCACCTACGAGCGGGAGACCGTGCGCGGGACGGCCGCCTCCGCTCTCGGGGCGCTGTACGCCTACGAGAGCCAGTTCCCGGCGGTGGCCCGGGAGAAGTCCCGCGGGCTCCGGGCGAACTACGGGATCCGCTCGCGCGAGGCCCATGAGTTCTTCCGGGTCCATTCGTTCGCGGACGTCGCCCACGCGTCGGCGGAGCGCCGACTTCTGTCGGGGCTCCTCCGCGGGTCCCCCGCCTCCGGGGCCGAGGCCGAGCGTGGGCTTCGCGCTTCGATCGGTGCGTGGTGGGGGTTCCTCGACGCCTTCACGCCCTGAACCCCGACCGCCCGGGTCTCCCGGGAGATCCGGCGGGTTCCGCCCAGCGGCACCCGGCCGGATCCGTTACTTGAGGATCGGGACGCCGAGGCGGTCGAGGGCGCGCCGACGAAGGTCGGTCATCGCGTTCATGTAGTTCGCGTAGGCGTCGTACGGGTTGTCGTAGCTCGAGAAGTACCGGTGGACCCCGAGGTCCGCCCCGTGGCCGCTCACGAACATGTAGTAGAAATGGTCGGAGGTGAGGAGCTTCCGCCAGTCCTCGAGGATGCGGGGGTCGGCGCTCTGTCGGGCGAGGACACCGACCTTCTTCGCGGCCTCGAAGGCGGACTTCTGGAGGTCGTTCCCGAGCCACGCCCCGAGGTCCCGCGCCTCGTCGGCCCAGCTCATGATCTCAGGCACCGAGAGCGGACCGGCCGGGGGCGTCCCGATCGCCTCGTCCACGGTCGCCCACGCGAGACGGGGGTACCGGCGGACCTCCTCCGGGAGCCGGCTCAGGAAGTCGAGGATGCCGGATTCCGCCGGGTGATGTTCGCCGAACGTCTCGAAGTCCATGAAGAGGCCGAGGGTCTCGCCGGGCGTCTCCGAGAGCCACCGCGCGTACTTCTCGGCGGTGAGCGGGTACTCCGACCAGTTCTTCGAGGAGAACCGGAACCCGATATCGTCGCTGAGGGGATAGTGGCGCAGGAGCAGGATCACGGTCCGCGCCGGCGCGGCGGAGTACGGGAAGGTCGGGCTCTGGCGCCGCAGCACCCCTTCCCACCCTTCCGCAAGCATCCCCTGGAACCGCTCGGCCTCGGCGAACCGGGCGATGTCGTCCGAGTAGGCGAGCTCGGTCATCCTCAGGGCGATGGTCTCCGCCCCGAACTCGCGCGCGAGCACGGCGCGGTGCATCGCGACCTCCTCGGCGAGCTCGGGCGGGGGGAGGAGGAAGGCGAGGGAGTGGTAGTACGTCTCCGCGAGGAACGCGACCCGGCCGGTGCGGCGGAGCGACCGCAACCGATCGAGGACATCGGGCGCGGCGAGCTTCGCCTGCTCGAGGAAGGTGCCGGTGACCGACAGGCTGAGCCGGAACTCCGGATGCTGCTGCAGGGCGCGGAGGAGCCGGTCGAGCGCCGGCCGGTAGCACCGCTCGGCGATCCCCCGAAAGATGCCGAGGTTCCGGTCGACGTCGAAGTACGAACGACCGCTCCCGAGGTCGAGGAAGCGGAACCGGCCGAGACGCCAGGGTTGGTGCAGATGGAAGTAGAGGACGATCTTCAGGGCCGGTCCCTCCGCGCGTCCCTCGCCTCCGCGTAGACGGCGACCGTCTCTCGCGCCCGTTCCGGCCAGCCCTCGCGCAGCGCCTCCCACCGGCCCTGCGCCCCCATCGCGGCCCGGAGCGTCGGGTACTCGAGGATCTCGGCGATGCGGCTCGCGAACTCCTCGACGTCCCAGAAGTCCACACGGAACGTCGACGAGCTGATCTCGGCGACGCCGCTCGTCTTCGAGACCACCGTCGGGACGCCGGCCGCCATCGCCTCGAGCGCGGCGATGCCGAACGGTTCGACGACCGAGGGGAGCACGAACACGGACGCCCCCGCGAGGAGGATCTCCCGCTCCTCGTCCGAGACCTTGCCGAGGAACATCACCCGGTCCCCGACCCCGAGCCGCGCCGCGAGCTCGACGAGGCGCGGGAACTCCGGGCCTTCCCCCGCGACGACGAAGAGCGCATCCGGCACGTGCTCGGCGATCCGGGCGGCCGCCCGGACGAACGTGTCGACCCCCTTCATGGCGGCGAGGCGACCGACGTAGAGGACGACGCGCTTCGTCGGATCGATCTCTTCGAGGCGTTCGGTCGGGCGCACGGCATTGTAGATCACGCGCACCTTCGCGGGATCGGCGTCGTACCGCTCGATGAGCTGAGCGCGGAGGTGTCGGCTCACCGCGATGACCCGGGTCGCCGCCCGAATGCCGAGCTCTTCCCGCTCGAGGATCGGTTCCCACGGGTGGCCGACCGAACGGTCGTACTCGGTCGAGTGGACGGTCATGACCAGGGGACGGCCCAGGCGTTCGGCGAGCGCCTTCGCCCCCTCGGTCCCGAACCAGTCGTGCACGTGGATGACGTCGACCGCCCCAAGGTCCTCGCGTGCCGCGATCCACCCGTTGTAGGTCTCGGTCGAGCTCTGGAACGTCACCGGCCGGCGGGGACGGGACGGGGACGAGAAGGCAGAACTCTCCGGAGGACCGACCTCCGGCTGTTCGTCGTACGCGCCCGGGTACTCCAGAGGCACGCCCGGCTCCACCGGTGAGGGGGACGCGGGCGATGGTTCCTCCTCGGAGGGAGCCGCGGAGCTCGGCTCCGGTCGACGCTCCGACGGGAACCGGAAGGTCACTCCCTCGACCGGAGTGAACGGTCCGGAGAACGGCGTCAGGAACGTGATCCGGTGCCCGAGCCGGGTGAGCTCTCGGGAGAGCTCGAAGCAGTGCACTCCGAGTCCGCCGGTGTGGTGCGGCGGCCACTCCCACCCTACCATCACGATGTGGAGCGGATGCGGGCTGCGTTCGACCGGGGGCGACTCTTCCCTCCGCGGCGGAGCCACCCGTCGGACCCGTGACGACTCCCGCACGTCGAGCCGGGCGAGCGGTTCGCCCGCGTTCCGTGGCTCACGACGCACACGGGGAGGTCCCCGACCGCGTCCGCCGAGTCGCCCCCGAGCGGTCGGTCGGGGGCGGTGGGCCCGGGGGGCGCGACGACGTCCTTTCCGGGCCGGGACGGCTCGCTTCGCCGTGCGGGGAGCCACGCGGACCGGATGGTTCCGAAGACATGAAACCGCGCCCGTCGGGGGCGTCCGGACGGGGCCGGTTCAGAAGCCGGCGAGCAGTTCCTCGATCGCCTTTCGCGGATCTGGCGCCAGCGCGACCGCGCTCGAGACGAGGACGCCCGAGCTCCCGAGCTCGAGGGCCCGCCGGACATCGTGGCGGTCGTGGACCCCGGCACCGCACAACACGCGCGCCGCCGGCGCGACCGCCCGGACGGCGCGGACCGCGCCTTCGACGACCTCGGGGCGGGCGGTCGACACGGCCCGGTCCCCTCCGATCAGCTCCGGCGGTTCGATGGCGAGATATGGCGGGCGGGAGCGGGCGAGCCGGCCGGACGCGGCGACGTCCCGGGCGCAGACGACCGCGATGAGGCCGGCGGCCGTCAGGCGGGTGACCGCCTCCCCCACCTGCCTCGCGGTCAAGGGGTGCTCGGAATGGCTGACAAGGCTTCCCCACCCGCCCGAGGCCCGGACCGCCTCGACCGGAACGAACCCGGTGCGCGGGCCGGCGTCGACCGGGTCGACGTGCTGCGCGAGGACGGGGATGGCGACCTCGGCCGCCACCCGGGCGAGATCCGGGGTCGACGGAGCGACCGCGACCGGGACGCCCGCGGAGTGGCCGAGCTCCTCCAGGACCCGGGCGATGCGGGGGGCCGCCGGCCCGAGCTGGGCGGGATAGACCTTGAGGTTCAGGAGGAAGAGCGGTGCGCCGAGGGTCCCGGGTTCAGTGGATGGCGGTCGAGCGGGCTCGCTTCGGACGAGAGCAAATGGCGTACTCGTCGCCATCGAAGAAGACCTCCCGGTCGGGATGCTTGCGCTGGAGTTCGGAGATGCGGGTGAGAACATCCTCGAGGGTGGTGGACTCGTCATTCGGATCGATCCTGAGGTGCACCGTCTTCTCGTGGCGCTCGGTCGCGTGAACCGTGCCAGGCATGACGTACCGGGAAGCCCGGAACGACTGGGGGGCTTATAATCGTTGAAGGGGCCGCTCGGAACCCACGTTGGCCGCGCTCCGAGCCCAAAGCGCAGGGTGTGATGCGCGGACCGGGCCCTCGGTCCGGGCGGAAGGGGACGGTTCCCGAGCCGGTCGCACCGGCTCCGAGACAGGTTGTCTCATGCTAAGCCGTAACAAGTATATCCCGGGTCCGCGTGCGCGCCGACACGGGGTGTTCTACACTCATGGCGGAAGCCCGGGAGAATGCCGAGGCAAAAGAAGACGAGATGCGCCTGACGGAGGCGGAGATCGCGGTCCATTGGAAGGAAGAGGAGTACTATCACCCCACTCCCAAGTTCATCGGACAGGCGAACCTCACGGACCCGGCCGTCAGCGAGCGTTTCTCGGAGAAGAACTTCCCCGAGTGCTTCCGCGAGTACGCGGACATGCTCACGTGGGACAAGTACTGGACGACGACGCTCGACACGAGCAACGCCCCGTTCTGGAAGTGGTTCGTCGGAGGCAAGCTGAACGTCTGCTACAATTGCGTGGACCGGAATCTCGGAAAGTACGCCAACAAGGCCGCGATCCTCTGGGCCTCGGAGGACGAGAACGAGCCGATCGTCGCGCTGACCTACCAGGAGCTCTACGTCCAGGTCAATGAGATGGCCGCCGTCCTCCGGGACTTCTGCGGCCTCAAGACCGGGGACCGCGTGACGGTCCACATGCCGATGGTCCCGCAGCTCCCGGTCACGATGCTCGCATGCGCCCGGCTGGGGATCATCCACTCGGTCGTCTTCGGCGGGTTCAGCGGCGAGGCGTGCGGGACCCGGATCGAGGATTCGAAGAGCCACATCCTCATCACGATGGACGGCTACTACCGCAGCGGCAAGCTCCTCGACCACAAGGCCGCCGCGGACATCGCCGTCAAGAAGGCGGAGTCGGAGGGCCACAAGGTCGAGAAGGTCCTCATCTGGCGGCGCTTCCGGGACAAGAGCGCGACCTCGACCCCGCTCGTCGAGGGCCGGGACTACATCGTCGACGACCTTCTGAAGAAGTACCGCGGCGTGATCGTCCCGCCGGTGTCGATGCCGGCCGAGGCGCCGCTCTTCTTGATGTACACGAGCGGCTCGACGGGGAAGCCGAAGGGGTGCCAGCACTCGACGGGGGGCTACCTTGCCTACGTGACCGGCACGTCGAAGTACATCCAGGACATCCACACGACCGACATCTACTGGTGCATGGCCGACATCGGCTGGATCACCGGGCACTCCTACATCGTGTACGGTCCCCTCGCCCTCGCGGCGACCTCCGTCATGTATGAGGGCGTACCGACGTTCCCGGACGCGGGTCGGGTCTGGCGCATCGCCGAGCGGCTCGGAGTGAACATCTTCCACACGTCGCCGACGTCGATCCGGATGCTGCGGAAGCTGGGACCGGACGAGCCGAAGAAGTACCACTACGACTTCAAGTCGATGACCACCGTCGGCGAGCCGATCGAGCCCGAGGCGTGGCTCTGGTACTACCACGTGGTCGGCCGGGGAAAGGCCGCGATCACCGATACGTGGTGGCAGACCGAGAACGGCGGGTTCCTCTGCTCGACGAAGCCGGCGATGGATGCGATGAAGCCGGGGAGCACGGGCCCCCCGGTCCCCGGGATCTTCCCCGTGGTCTACGACGAGAACGGGAAGGAGCTCCCGCCCGGCGCGGGAAAGGCGGGGAACATCTGCATCCGCAATCCCTGGCCCGGGCTCTTCCAGACGATCTGGGGCGACCCCGACCGGTTCGTCAAGCAGTACTACGTGAAGTACAACAAGGACCCGAAGTCGAAGGACTGGCGCGACTGGCCGTACTTCGCCGGCGACGGGGCGACCTGGGCGAAGGACGGGTACGTCCGGATCCTCGGCCGCGTGGACGATGTCATCAACGTGGCGGGGCACCGGCTCGGGACGAAGGAGCTCGAGTCGGCCTGTCTCACGGTCCCCGAGATCGCGGAGGCCGCGGTCGTTCCGATCGTCGACCCCGAGCGCGGACGGGTTCCCGAGGTCTACGTCGCGCTCAAGCCCGGGATCAAGGCGAGCGACGAGATCGCCCAGCGCGTCACGCTCGCGATCGAGACGACGATCGGGAAGATCGCCCGGCCGAGGGCCGTGCGGATCGTTCCGGACATGCCGAAGACCCGGTCCGGCAAGATCATGCGCCGGGTCCTCGCGTCGATCTCGAACCGGATGGACTACGGGGACATCACGACCCTGTCGAACCCCGAGGTCGTCGAGCAGATCCGGGTCCAGGTCCAGGGAGCCGGGCCGGTGAAGACGGAGAAGGGCCCCGAGGACATCCGACGGTTCGGCGAGACGACGTAATAGCCACGAACCCGTTCTTCGCGCGGGACCGGCCGCGAACGGCCGGCCCCGCCCTATTCCCGGACCCCGCGGAGGGCTCCTGCTTTCGGGCGACCGCGAAACGAGAAGTCGTCCCGGCCGTTCGGGTCTCCCGATGACGGTCGTTCGCATCCCGACGGAGCCGGCGGAGCGCGGCGCTTCCGTGCGGGCGATCCTCGCCGAGTACGCCCGGGTCCTCTCGAGCGAGCCCGCGCGGTGGGTCCCCGAGCTGACCGGCGGCGAGCTCCCCCAGATCGACCGCCGGGGGATGCGCGGGGCGGTCTGGTCGGCCGGGGCGGAGGAGGCGGCGGGGCTCGCGCTCTGGGACCTCGTGCCGGGCGTCGGCCGCCGGGTCTGGCTCTACCTCCGGGAGGGCCACCGGACGGCCGACTCCCTCCGCTCGGTCCTGGACGAGCTCGACGAGCGCAGCGACCGGGACGGCCCGATCGCGAGCGTCCTCGACTTCCTGCCGGGGGTTCCCTCCGCGGTGGAGGAGGAGGTCCTCTCGGTCCGCGGGTTCTTCCCGACCGAGCGGGTCGTCCTGCGCCTCCGTTCCGACACCCCGGTCCCGGAGGACGTCCGGATGAGCCGACCGGACCTGCGGCCGCTCACCCTCGACGACCGGGAGAGCCTGGTCGGACTGATGCGGGAGGCGTACGACCCGTACTCGCGGGAGCCGGTCCCCGCCCTCTTCTACCGCGACCCCCGGCAGGACGCGGCCGACGCGGTCGAGGAGCTGTTCTCCGGGGGCCGGGGGGAGTGGCTCCCCTGGGCGTCGTTCGCGGTCGATGCGGGGAGGACGCTCTGCGGCGTATCGATCGTGACGCAACTCGAGCACCCGATCCTGAGCGAGGTGATGGTCGCTCCCTCGATGCGGCGGATCGGGCTCGGGACCGGGCTCGCGCTCGAGTCGGTCCACGCCGTCCGCGAGCACGGCTCGACCGAGATCGACGCTGTCGTATCGAGCCAGGACCTGCGCTCGCTCCGCCTGTTCCGCCGCCTCGGGTTCGAGGCCGCGGGTCTCCGTGCGGTCGGCTTCTGGGTGAACCGGGTGGCGATCGGAGCGGTACCTCCTCCGTCCCCGCCGCCGTAGGGGCCGCGCGCGTCCGCGTGGGCCCGGTGCCTTACGGAGTTCCGGCGAGCCGCGGGTCGTCGAGCTCGAAGCGCTCCGCGCAATCCTCGCAGTCGACGTAGCAGTGGACGTCCCCGCTCACGGGCTCGGTGAGACGGCCCCCGCAGAGCGGGCAGGCGCGGGGGATGACCGATCCGGCCCCGGGATCCGTCACGGGGCCGTGATCGAGGGGACGAGCCGGGAGGCGAACGTCGGGATCCGCAGGAGGTGGACCGATACCACGACCGCCCAGAGGAGCACCGGGGCCACGATCAGCCGTTCGATGCCCCCGGGGCCCCACGCCGACCAGAACCCTCCCCAGGTGTACGCCTGGGCCACGAAGAGGCCGAGGGCGGCGAGGCCGACGAGCCCGGAGAGGGCGGTGTACCCCCGGTAGCCGTCCCACCGGGTGTCGCGGACCATCACCCAGGCGAGGACGAGGAGGGCGACGTTCGCGGCGACGAACGCGAGGAGCGCCGAGAACGAGTGGATCGTGAGGTTCACGTCCTCGGGCGAAAGACCCACGCCCGCGGATCCGATCGCCGACAGGATCAGCAGGCCGAGCCCGATCCGGCGCGAAGAGCGCGCCGGGAAGGCGGTCGGGATCAGGAGGACCCCCAGGGCCAGGAGGATCCCGAGCAGGATGATCGAACCGTCGAAGACGGTGTGGAGCGGCGAGCAGACGAACCGTCCGGCGTGCGTGGCGCACTGGACCGCGCCGTAGTCGCTGATGTAGTTCTGGGTCAGGCTGTACGTGGGGTTGCCCGAACGAAGGTCCCACGCGATCTGGACGACGAACTGCGCCGCGACGAACTGGACCACGCCGACGATCCAGAGGATCGCCGCGTGGTGCACCGACCGGTGAACGAGCGGACCGTAACGTTCCTCGGGCGGGGTCATGAGGGCGATGCGCGCGGGGGCGGGACGGGAGGCGGACCGGGTCCGCTACCTATTCCTCGCGGGCGTTGCGCTCGTAGGAGGCGTCGCTCGTGAGCTTGAGGCGCGCCCCATCGCGGTCGCAGGTCGGTTTCGCGCTGGGCGGCACATCGATCACGTAACCTCCGCCACACTTCGGGCACTCGTAGTACGGCATGGGAACCTATCAGGGGAGCCAACCGACCCCCTTAAAAGGTTAGGGCGGTCCGAACCCGCACGCCCGTGGCGCCGCGATACCGTCGCCGGACCGTTCCGGGAGCGGGGGATCCCCGGCGGCGTTCCCGGCCCCCGGCCCCGGCGGAGGGCCGTCCCGCGCGGGAACGGTTCCTCGCCGCGGACCGGTACCGGGCAGAGCGGGAGTGGCTCCGCTTCGAGGGAACCGCCCAGCGGGACCTCTGGCGGACGCTCCGGGAGCGGTTCCTTGCCCGTCACGCCGTGGACGCGCCCTGGGTGGTGGACCTCGGTTCGGGCCCAGGACGGTTCCTCCCGTGGATCGGGGGCCCGCGATCCGAGCGGGTCGCTGTCGACCTCTCTCGGGAGATGCTTCTCGCGTTCCGTCCCTCACCGGAGGGCTCCGCCTTGGACCCGGCACGTACGCACCGGATCCTCGCCGACGCGGCGCGACCCCCCCTCCCTCCCTCGGCGTTCGGAGCGGTCGCCCTCCTCGGCAATACCCTCGGTTTCGCCGGGCCCGCGAGCGACCGGCTGTGGCAGGCAGCGACCGCCCTCGTCGCCCCCGGCGGCCGGTTGCTGGTCGAGATCGCGCCGGGTCCGGGGGAGCGCTCTCGGTACCTCGCCCGGCTTCCGGCCTCGAGCGTGGGGCGGCTCCTTGAGGCCCCCCTGCGCGCCGTCCTTCCCCGGGTCGATCGGGAGGGGTTTGCGACCGAGCCGGTCCGTCGGAAGGAGGAGGGAGAGTTCCGACGCATACCGGCGGCGGAGGTGATCGGACGCTGCGAGCGGGCGGGGTGGGTGGTCCGCGAGACGGTCGCGGTGGCCCCGGCGCTCGGCGCGGACCCCGACCGGATCGAGCGGGCGCAGACCCACCCCCGGGCCTGGGCGCACCTCCTCGAGCTCGAGGAGGAGATCGGGCGCCGGCCCGCGCGATGGGAACGGGCGGCCGCGGTCCTCGTCGCCGCGGAGCGACCCCCTTCAATCATAGCAATTAAGTAACGGCCCAACGCCATTCCTACACAGAAGTTCCATGCCGAAGGCCCCGGCGGCCACCACTCCGCCTGTGGCCTCCCGCAGCGTGACCGTTCCAACCGATACGATGAGACCGACCTCCAAAGGGAAAGCGAAGACGGGGGCCCCCGCCGCGCCGGCCAAAGCGGCGCCGGGTAGCCGCAAGGTGACGGTCCCGGGACCGGAGGACCTGAAGCACGCCCAGGAGGACGCCCTCCTCCAGCTCAAGATCGGGCGGTCGGCCCACCTCTACACGGTGCTCGTGTCGGGGGCGCTCGCGATCGACGGGATCCTGCTCTTGTTCTTCTACCCGAACCTCCCGAACCTGGGCCCCCACCAGTCGGGCACGCTCGCGCTCGAGCATTCGTTCTTCCTCCTCCTCCCGCTCGTCGCCGGCCTCCTGGTCGCCGGAGTCGGTCTCGCGACCAAATGGGAGGCGTTCCAGCTGTGGCCCTGGGAGCCGCATTTCTCGACGACCGTGGCCGCGGTCGCCGGCAACGTCCTGCTCGCGATCGTCTACGCCCTCCGTGTCGTCGCGGTGGGGCCGTTCGCGCAGCTCAACCTGTTCCCGTGGTTCTACGCGGTCGAGCTCCTCGGGATCTCCGTCGCGGTCATCGGGTTCACCCTGACCTGGACGGGCTGGTCGAGCCGGCAGTGGATGAGCGCGATCGCCGCCCTCCTTCCGATCGCGACCGCGGGGCTCGTCTACCTGCCTCCGCCGACCACGAGCGGGGTGTCGGAAGCGTTCGCGGTCAGCCTGTTCCTGTCCGCCATCTTCTACCAGACCTCGGGCTCGTTCCTGCACCTCATCTCTTCCGGGACCCGCGTGCACGAGCGCGAGCTGATCACCTCCGGCCAGAGCAAGATGTTCCGCTACGCCGACGAGATCCGGCAGCGCGAGGACGCGGTCCGCTTCCGAGAGGCGGCGACCGGCAAGCGGGAGGTGGAGATCGAGAACTCGATCCTGTCGATCCAGCGCCAGAACGATAGCCTCAAGGAGGCGCGGGGCCAGCTCGACGCCCTCGAGGAGGACTATCGCAAGCGCTCCGACTCGGTCTCGGAGAAGGAGCGGTCGTGGGCCGGGCAACTCGCCGAGATGGACTCGAAGGCCCGCCTGGTCGAGGACAAGACCAAGGCCCTCGAGCTCCGGGAGCAGGAGATCGGCCGGCTGCTGCCGCAGATCTCCACCCGGGAGCAGCGGCTCGTCGAGCGGGAGGGCGAGCAGACGAAGCGCGACGTCGGTCTCACCCAGCGGGAGCAGGAGCTCGCCCGCCGGGACGCCGGCCTCAAGGAGACCGAGGGTCGGCTCGAGGGCCGTCGCAAGGAGCTCGAGCAGAAGACCCAGGACCTTCTCCGGCGGGAGGGGGAGGTCATCGCGCAGGGGGCGGCCGTGGGGGCCGCCGCGGGAGCCGCCGTCGGGAACGCGAAGTCGGCCGGTCAGGACCTCGCGTTCCGCGAGGCGAAGCTCGAACAGTTCAAGGCGGTCCTGGACGAGCAGAACGCCCAGCTCGGCAAGAAGGCCCGGGACCTGATCGATCGCGCCAAGACGGTCGAGGAGGGTCTCAAGCGCGCGGCCGACAAGGAGGCCGGCCTCGCCGCGCGCGAGGCCACGGTCCGGCAGCGGGAGATCGAGATCGTCGACCTCACCAAGGACGCCACCGATCGCCGGGCCCGCTACGAGGCGGCCTCGCGCGACTACGAGTCCCGGCTCGAGGAGTACGGGCGGAAATCGGCGGCCGTCGCCCAGAAGGGGACCGAGGCCGACCAGCGCCTGCGCTCGGTCACGGAGCGGGAAGGCGCCCTCGGGGCCCGTGAGGAACGCCTCAAAGCGACCTCCCAGGGGCTCGAACGCCGGGAGCGCGACCTCGCCGCCCGGGAAGTGGCGCTGCGGGATGCCGAGGCGGAGGTGAGCCTTCGGCGCCAGGCGGCGGGCCGGGGCGAGCTCTCGTTCGTCGGCCCCGCCGCGGCCGAGGGGGCCGGGCCGGCGGCCGCGACCTCCCGGCGGGAGCGCCTGGTCGTGCCCGCCGCCGGACGCGGCGCGGTGCGCGACGTGAGCGGTTCGCTGATCGATCCGGCCAGCGAGACCGATGCGGAGACGCTGACCCAGCACGCGACCCGACGGCACGGCGACCGGCTTCCGACCGGCACGCCGCGGCTCGATGACCTCCTCCTCGGAGGCATCCCGCCGAAGGGCCACGTCGTCGTCCTCGGCGACGCCTTCGTCGGGAAGGAGGTCGTCCTCTACACGTTCATCGCCGAGGGCCTGAAGCGGGGCGAGCCCGCGGTCCTCGTCACCGCGGCCCGTTCCCCGGCCGAGGTCTCCCAGAGCCTCGGCGTCGTCCTCCCCCAGTTCCGGGAGTACGAGCAGATGGGGATGGTGCACTGGATCGACGCGTCGGGCTCGGGGGCGACCCCCGATGCCCATCACATCGTGCTCAAGAGCTCGGACGACCGGGCGGGGATCCTGTCGAACCTGGTCCAGACGGCGACGCGCCTCGACGGCGGCAAGTCGACCGCGTTCCGGGTCGGCTTCTTCGGCCTCGCCGCGGTCTTAGCCCATGGCGAGGAGCGGGCGAGCTTCTCCTTCCTCCAGAACGTCGTGGGGATCCTGAAGCCGAGGAACGCCCTCGCGGCGTATTCCCTCGAGGCGGGAGCGCTGTCGGAGGCGCAGGTCGAGACGCTGCTCTCCCGGATGGACGGGGCGATCCTCTTCCGCCAAGACCGGGACCGGCTGCTGCTCTCGGTCCAGGGATTCGGGGACGTCGAGACCCGGGACTGGGTCGAGTGCCGGGTGACGCCCCGCGCGCTGATCGTCGGCTCGTTCGCCCTCGAACGGATCCGCTGAGCGAGCTCCGATCCCCGGCTCAGCCGGTGTCGCCCTCGTACTCCGCCCGGTCCACGACGTGCGCGGGCGGTTCGCCGCGGAAGAACCGGGAGACGTTCTCGAGCGCGCGGTCGAGCACGTACGGCTCGATGTCGGGGCCGAGCCCGGCGGAGTGCGGGGTCCCCACGAAGTTGGGAAGCTCGGCGAACGGGAAGCGGCTCCCGACCGTCCCGCGCGCGAAGTCCTCGTCCCACCAGACGTCGAGCGCGGCGCGGAACCCGGGATGCGTCTTGAGGTGCCGATAGAGGGCCTCCTCGTCGACGGTCGCGGCGCGCCCGATATTGACGAAGATCGCCTCGGGCCGCATCGCGTTGAGGACCGCGGCGTCGATCGTCCCCCGGGTCGCCCGCGTGAGCGGTCGGGCATCGAAGACCACGTCCGCCCGGGCGACCGCTTCCCGCAGGCCGGCGGCCGGAACGGTCTCGTCGACCCCGTCGGCCGGCCGACCGTCGCGGGTGAGCCCGATGCACCGCATGCCGAACCCCCGGAGCCGCTCGGCGATCGCCCGGCCGATCGCCCCGTAGCCGAGGATCAGTGCCGTGCGGCGGAAGAGGAGCCGCTGCTCGGGGGCCGGGCGCAGACGGCCCTCGCGGACCTGAGCATGGGCGAGGACGAGCGACCGGGCCGCCGCGAGCGCGAGCGCGACCGCGTGTTCCGCGACGAAGGGGGCATACGCGCCCACGTTCCCCGCGATGCGCACCGACGGGGGGAACCAGTCGAACGGGAACCCGTCCACGCCCGTGTAGATCCGCTGGACGAAGGCAAGGTGCGGCGTCTCCTCCGCACGGAACGTCCCTAGCTCCCGGGGCAGCGCGCCGACGAGCATCGCCTCGACCGAACGCCAGCGCTGGTGGTCCGAGCCTTCAGCGTAGGTCCACGGGACCGGGCCGAGCCTCTCCGAGATCGCCCGGGTCGTGGTGTCGGCCGGTCGCAGGGTCACGAGGAGCCGGGGATCCGGGACCGGGGCCATCGGACGGGCGGAGCGGTGCGGGCCCTTTTAGCTGCGCGCGTGGGCCGCCGCCCAGAACGGTCCTCGGGACTCACGGCGGGCGGCGGACCGTATAGGGGCCGCCCCACGCGTCCGGAGAAGACCCTATAGGGCGGTGCGGAGGGGTACGATGGGATGGCCGCTGTCACCCTCGACCTCTGGCACACGCTCATCTTCCTCCCCCCGGAGGAAGAGGAACGGTACATGGCGACCCAGGTGCAGGTCGCCACCGAGGTCCTCGAGAGCTCCGCTGTAGGTCCAGGGGCGACCGAGCGGTCGACCGAGGAGCTGCGCCGGGCGTTCGCAGCCGAGTACACCCGGGCGGTGAAGGAGGCCGGCCAGGGTCGCACGGTGACCCCGGCCGAACAGGTCCGGCGGGCCGGCCTCGCCACCGGTCGGCTCGTTGATCCGAACCGGTACCTCGAACGACTTGGCGCGGTCGTGGGGGACCTCGGGTTCCAGCGCGCCCCCGGCGCCCTCGAGTTCCTTGAGGGGCTGCGGGAGGACGGATACCGGCTCGGAGTGATCTCGAACACCGTCGGCGAGCCGGGGGCGTTCCTGCGCCCCGCGCTGCGCGCGATGGGCGTCGAGCGCCTCGTCAACGCGATCGTCTTCAGCGACGAGCATCCCTGGACCAAGCCCGCGCCCGAGATCTTCCGCGAAACGCTGCACCAGCTGTCGGCGACCCCCGACGAGGCGGTCCACGTCGGGGACGGCTGGTCGGACATCGAGGGGGCGCGTCGGGCCGGCCTGCGGGCCGGGATCCTGTTCACCGGTCTCCAGAACTACGGGGCATGGTACAAGTCGCTCTTCCTGCCCGACGGCTGGGACCGACCCGCGACGGACCACGTGGCGTCCCGGCTCGACGAGGTCCGGGAGATGGTCCACACGATCCTGCCCATGCGGTAGGCCCGATGCGCGGGCCCGGGGGACCCGGTCGATCTATTCCTCGCCCATATGGCGAGGCTTCGGGATGACCTTCGGCTGGTCGGCCTCGGTCGGCATCCCGGTCTTGCCGGGCACGATGTCGCAGTCCTGCCAGTTGATGCCCACCGTCACCTTCGGGAAGGCGACCTTCAGCGTGTAGTTCGCGATCTTCCCGACCACGAGCCCCTGCGCGCCGATGACCAGGTTCGGGTTCATGGTCGAGAGGTCGTGGGTCAGCACGACCCGGGTCTGCCCAAAGACGATCTTCGCCAGGGTCTCGCGGTCTTCCATCGCGGGTTCCGTCGATAGGCGTCCGCTCTTAACGGCTCGGTGTCCGGCGGGCTCCGGGCGGCGCGCCCCCCTGACGATGGCGGGGGACCCGGAGGTGTAACGAAAGAAAGCCGTCGAAAACGGGATTTATCTACTAGGACCCCATGCGCGAGCTTAACATGCCAGCGTCTGGTGAGACGATGGAAACAGCGACCGGGATGAGAGAAGCCCCCCCGAAGGTGGAGGAGAAACCGGAGTGGTGGGCCAGTCCAGCCGTCGTGGGCCTGATGGGATTCGGCACGACCACGATGATCGCGGGGCTGAGCAATCTGCCGTATCCCTATGTCATGGGATTCTGGCAAAACTGGGTCGTCTTTGGGATGGCCCTGTTCTTCGGTGGGCTCGCCCAGCTCATCGCGGGGCTGATCGCTCTGCGGAAAGGGAACATGTTCGCGGGATCCGCGTTCGTGGGATACGGAGCGTTCTGGCTGGCGTTCACGTACATGCTCACACAGTTCCTACCGATAAGTGGCTCCGCCGGCTACTTCGGCGGCCCGACCGGAGCGTTCTGGGGGGTCGCGGGCTTCGCGTTCATCTGGATGATGTTCACGTTCACCTTCCTGATCAACGCGCCCAAGCACGGATGGGGGATCTTCATGGTCTTCCTGTTCCTGTTCATCGCGTTCCTGCTGCTGGTCGTTAAGTTCGCCAGCATCGCGATGGGCCAGACGACGTTCATCGTCGACGCGACCCACTCTGGGTCGGCCAACTGGGCGGTCGGTGGAGAGATCATCTTCACGGGCTTCATTGCCTGGTACGTCGCGACCGCGGACCTGACCAACTGGAACTACGGGCGGAAGGTCCTACCGTCCTAGGTCGGGACGGTTCCTTCGGAGCCAACCCCTTCCTTCTTCCTATCCCTCTTCCGGCGCAGGGAACGCCGGCGGGCGCTCCCACGCGATCCGGCGAGATGCGGAGGCGCGCGGGACCCGCTATTCCTCGGGCTCACGACGGCGGCGTCGCCGATCGCGGTCCCGGGGGGCCTCGTCGCTGTCGTACCGCCGGAACGACCGGCCCCGCGGCGCGTAGGAACGGCCCCCCTTCGACCGGCCCGAGGGCGGCCCGAAACGGCGGCCCCGGGATCCCCGGTCGTCGCGGCCGAACCCGCCCTCCCGCCGTCCCCCTTCGGTCCGGGGCGGCAGGGTGAACCGGTTGCCGCAGGCCTCGCACTCCCCCACCAGGAGACCTTCCTCGTTGGTGGTGAACCGTAGCGGCGCCCCGCACTGGCGGCAGGGGCGGCTCCGGGGACCCATCGGGCCTCCCCCCGGAGGGGCGAACGAACGTTCCCGGCGGGCCGGACGCTCCTCCCTCGGGGCGGCCGAGCGAGCCACGTAGATCTCCGTCGTGTCGCAGCTGTCGCACCGCGCCTCCAGGGAACCATCGTCCCGTACCCGGAATAGGAGGGGCGACCCGCAGTCCGCGCACTCCGGGGTCCCTTCGGGAACGGGGCCCGTTTCGCCGGGCCCTTCCGCCCCCGCGGTCACGGGGACCGGACCCGGAGGCGAGATCGCCGAGCCCACGACCAGCGTGAACTCGTGCCCGCATCCGGAACACTGGCCGGTACGGAGCCGGACCTCGCGCTCGGCGAACTCCATCGGATTACCACAGTCGGGACAGGAGGACGACATACCTACCGAGGAGAGAGTCGGCCCACGCTCATTAGGTGGACGGGCCCGTGCTACCCCGTCCCCCGGCGCCCCGGGATACCCCGCGTCGGCTGGGCGAGCGAGCCCCGGAACGGCGGTTCACCGGGTGCGGCGACGTCACGAGGGAGCGCGCACCGGTCGGTCGCGCCGCAATCGGACCTCGAGGGCTCCGCGCACGATCAGGAGCGCGATCACGAACAGGGGTAGGAGGATGAGGTCGCTGCCGGGCCAGGCGAACCCGACCGCCTCCCCGAACCAGAACGCCGCGAAGGCGAACAGGAGGGAGGTCGCGCCGAGCTTGAGCCACGGCACCTTGATCCGACGGATCCGCTCGTGCACGACCGCCGTCGCGGTCACGAGCACGGCCCCCGCGACCACCGCCCCGACGAGGGCGGAGGACCCGTAGCCGGCGGCGGCGAGCGCGAGGAGCACGATCACGGCCTCGGTCGCCTCGACGGCGCCGACCGAGAACCCCCCGGCGAACTGGAGCGCGGCCCGGTTCTTGGGCGGGGCCGACCCAGAGCTTCCCGGCGGCGTCCGGGCCCTCCGATAGGTCTTGAGGGTACTTCGGAAGAGGAAGGCGCCGAAGCCGAGCAGTACGATCGCCGAGGCCCAGAGAAGGTCAACGTGCGGGAAGGCGAGGAGGAGCGCGCCGAACCCGAGGCCGATGAGCCCGACCGTCGCCGTACCGCTGACCGCTCCCGCCGCGCCATGCGCGATCGTCGAGTGATCGGCGCTCAGCGCGAAGACGAGGGCGACGACCTCGGTCATCTCGAGCATCGTGATCAGGAACGCGATCAGCAAGGCCGGTCCGTACAGATCGAACATGCCGTACCTCAGGTCCCCGACATCGGCCCCGAAGCTCCCCCCGAAGGCCGACGGGTCCGCCAGGGGACAGAGAACATCAAGGCTCGCCCCCTCGGGGAGCGTATGCGAAGGAGACCACCTGCGAGCGGTTCACCGGGAGTCGCCCCCGGACCGCTCCGATCAGGTCGTGCACGGCCGTCTTCGAGAATCGACCCCAGAGGTCGATCGAGAGGGTGTGCGTCCGCTCGCGGTGGACGCGGCGCACGACCGCGTCCGCCCGGAGGCGCACCGGGCCCGAAAGCCGGATCGCGAACGCTCGGGCATCGGCGAGCCGTCGCCATTCGTCGCTGGCGAGCGCCTTCAGTAGGTGGCCCACGGGCTCGTCGCGCCGGTCGTGGCTCGGCTCGGGCAGGGGGAGCCAGCCGCCGGGCGTCGCCTCCCAGTGGTCGACCCGGCGGAACCCCTGGGCCGAGAACGCGTGAAGGAGCTCCGCGGTGAGCCGGAGCAGGTCGCTCACCTCGACCACCTCCCGTTCCCTGAGGAGCGCCTCGATTTCCCGGAAGACGGGGATTTCCGGCTGCCGGACGATCTCGTGCGAGAGGTCGATCTCCACGCGGACATGCGAGAACGCGGGAGCGGCGCGGCGGGCACGGACCCCGGCCACGGCCGTGGGCCACTCCAGGATCGAGGTCGGACCGGTGAGGTCGGGGGCGGAGCTCGCGATCGGTGCGGTACGCGGAGGAGACACGACCTCCGGGAGCGCCGGACCGTCAAATCGATTGGCGACTCCTCCCGGCTCAACGACCGGCGCCCGCCCTCCCGCAAGCCGATGGCCGCGAGGTTGGTTAGGTTCTCAGCCACGACCCTCGTTCCTGGACGTTCTCGCGGTCAGGTTGAGCCTCAACGGTGGATCATCCAGTCCCGTGACGGCGGTCCTTTTCCGAAGCGGAGGCCTTTCCTTCGTGTGACGGTCCGGGTGCGGCCCGCACGACCCTCCGACCTCGAGGGGATCGTCGAGGTGTACAATGCCTACGTGACGGCCACGCCGGCCACGTTCGAGACGACCGCGGTGAGCCCCGAGGGCCGGCGGCCGTGGCTCGAGGACCATCGGCGCGGGGGGCGTCACCGCATCTTCGTGGCGGAGTCGGGGCCGGGTCTCCTGGTCGGGTGGGCCACGACGAGCCCCTTCCGCCCCCGGGCCGCGTACGACACGACCGTGGAGTCGTCCGTGTACTGCCGGCCGGGCTGGACCGGTCGGGGGATCGGATCCCGGCTCTACGACCGGCTCTTCGACGCGATCCGGGAGGAGGACGTCGAGCGCGTCGTCGCCGGCATCACGCTGCCAAACCCGGGGTCGGTCGCCCTCCACCGCCGGTTCGGGTTCCGCGAGGTCGGCGTCTTCTCGCGAGTCGGTCGCAAGCTCGGCCGGTACTGGGACGTCGCGTGGTTCGAGCGCCCGTGCCGGCTGGATGGACAGACGCGGGGAGAGCCGGCGGCCCGCGCTACCGGGCCGGTCGCTCGAGCGCCGCGGCGCTGACGAGTTTCGCCGCGACGTTCACGAGGCTGATCGTCTCGTCCGCCCCCGCCTTTTGGAGCTTCGGCAGGGTCTTCGTGTGCTTCGCGACGGCGACGATGCGGAGCCCGGGCGCCATGCCCCGGGCGGTGAGGACCGTCAGGAGGTTCTCGGCATCCGACTCGAGCGCGACGACGAGCGCCCGCGCCCGTCCGATGCCCACCGTCCGCAGGACCTCTTCGGAGGACGGTTCTCCGAGATGGGTCCGGTATCCCTCCGAGCGCATCGCCTCGATCGCCGAGGCGTCGACCGAGAGGACGAGGGTGCGGACCCCGAGCTCGCGCAGTGCATCCGCGGTCGCCCGGGCCTCTCCGCCCGTCCCGCAGACGATGACGTGGTCCGAGAGCTCCTCCATCTGGGCCCGTTCGACGCGCGCGGAGATCGACCGCAGGCGGCGCTCGAGGAACGGCAGGAAAAGCACGACGACCGCGGTTAAGAACGTTCCGACCCCGAAGAGGATCAGGAGCACGGTGAACCAGTAGCCGGCCTCCCCGTTCGGCGAGTAGACCGAGCCGTTGGTCGAGATCGTGGCGACCGTGAAGTAGAGCGACTGGGTCCAGTTCTGGATCGGAGGCGTGAAGTCGTCGGCGAGGAGCCGGGAGCCGACCATCCCGAACAGGAGCGTGAGCAGCGCGGCCAGGAGGACGAAGAGCTCGGTCGACTCCGGACCGGTAGCGGTCCCCCGGTAGAATCCGGTGCGGTACGGGTAGAGGAACGAGACGTAGACGGTCGACGCGATCGCCGCCAGGATCGAGAAGGCGTTCGGACTGAGGGCGGCGATGAAGAGAGTGAGCCCGGGGGCGACGAGGGAGGCGATCCACGCCGCCGGGGTGCGGTCGCGCACCCGGAGCGCGAGGGCGAGCAAGAGGAGGCCCGCGATCGCGTCGAACGGGGGGTCGTACCCCGAGAGGAAGTCGCGGTAGACGTCGGGCTCTACGTAGACGGCCGAGGCCAGCGCGAGGAGGAGGACGAGCGCACCGACCCCGCCGGTGAGCATCGCGAGCGCCGGCGCCCGGTAGACGATCGGGGGCCGCCTCCGGGCGGGGTCCGTCGAGCGCGCCGACCGGCCCACCCCCAACGCACCCGCCGTCATTGTCGTGGTTCGCCGCTAGACATCCGGTCACAAAGCCCGTTCGGGCGAACCGCGTCCGATCGGCCGACCGAAGGAACTCCAGGGCGCACGGGCGTGGGAAGGGCCCGGGCTCGCTCAGTCCTCGCGCGCCGCTTCGACGTAGTGGGGGTAGGTGGGGACCCACTGCGTCTTGACCACCCGCTCGCGGAGCTCCTCCGAGGTCGTCATCGGGGCGTGTCCGGTCCGCTGGGCCTCGAGCCCGACCGCGACCGCGATCTCGACCGCCACGCGCCTCAGGTCGGAGACCGGCGGGAGCAGTGGGCCGGTCGGGTCCCGGATCGCCGGGGAGTGCTCGGCGAGCGTCCGCGCGGCGGCCCGGATCATCGAGTCGGTCACGCGACGGGCCTTGCTCGCGACGGTGCCGAGCCCGAGCGCCGGGAAGATGTACACGTTGTTGCACTGCGCGATCGGGTGGGTCTCCCCCTCGTACCGGACGGGCGGGAACGGCGAACCGGTCGCGATCACCGCCTTCCCGCCGGTCCAGGCGAGGAGGTCCTTCGGGACCGCCTCGGACTTCGAGGTCGGATTGGAGAGCGGGAAGATGACCGGCCGCTCGACCTGGGAGGCCATCTCCCGGACGAGGGGCTCGTCGAACGCCCCGGCGACGGTCGAGAGGCCGATCAAGAACGTCGGGTGGACGGCCTTCACGACCTCCGCGAGGCTCACGCGGTTCGGGTCGACGTGGGCAAAGGCGGCGACCTCCTCCCAGGGATGGGCGTACGGGCGCTGCTCGTCCTTGAGGTCCTCCCGGTTCGAGTGCACGAGCCCGCCCCGGTTCACGAGCCAGAAGCGGTCGCGCGCGACCTCCTCGGAGAGCGACCCCTCTACCATCGCCTCGCGGAGGATGTCGGCGACCCCCACGGCGGCGGCGCCCGCGCCGAAGACCACGACGCGCTGGCTCTCGACGGGGACGTGTGTGACGTGGGACGCGGCGAGCGCGGCCGCGAGCACGATCGCCCCGGTCCCCTGGATATCGTCGTTGAACGTCAGCAGTTTGTCCCGATAGGTGTCCAGGATCGGCCGCGCGTGGGCGGCGCCGAAGTCCTCCCACTGGAGCAGGGTCCCCGGGAGCTCCTGCCGCACCGCGAGGACGAACCGCGAAATGAAGTCGTCATACGCCGGTCCGGTGATCCGCTCGTGGCGCCAGCCCAGGTACTCCGGGTCGTGGAGCGCGTCGACGTTGTTCGTCCCGACATCGAGCACGATCGGAAGGGTGCGCTGCGGATGGATGCCGCCGATGAGCGTGTAGAGCGAGAGCTTGCCGATCGGGATCCCGAGGCCCCCGACGCCCTGGTCCCCGATCCCGAGGATCCGCTCCCCGTCGGTCACGACGATGACGTCGACCTCGGGGTTCGGTCGGTGCTGGAGCAGGCGTCGGATCGAGTCGCGGAGCGGATAGGGGATGAACATCCCCCGGGGCCGTCGGTAGATGTGGCTGAACTCGGTGCACCCCTGGGCGACCACCGGGGTGTACACCACCGGCATCATCTCCTCCATGTGGTCGAGCAGGAGACGGTAGAACAGGACCTCGTTCGTGTCCTGCAGCGCCCTCAGGTAGATGTGCCGCTCGAGATCGTCGGTCTTGCGGCGGAACGCGTCGTACGCCCGGGTTGCCTGCTGTTCGAGCGTCTCGATCTGCGGCGGGAGGAGCCCGTGAAGGCCGAGGGCCGTGCGCTCCTCCTCGGTGAACGCCGTCCCCTTGTTGAGGAGCGGCTGCGCGAGGAGCTCCATCCCTCGGGCCCGAGGGAGTGGATGTGGGGTCTCCATGGCGGTACCCACGCTCCGAGCCATCGTCTGCGACATCGGCGGCCTGCCATAAACCGCCCCCCGGGAGGGAAGTATCCGCGGTGAAGGCGGCTTGACGCGCGGGCCGCCGGTCCCGGGAGGCGCCGGACCGGCTACGCAGACCTCGACCGACCCCCGCCCGGGGCCGGCGGTCCGAGGGGGGTCTCGCGGAGCGGCATCCGCTCAGCGGGCCGCTCGGCGGTCGCGAACAGCTCGAGGTACGGGATCAGCGTGGCCACGATGCGGTTCTCCGCCTTCCTTAGGTGCTCCTCGTAGGTCGTCCGGCCGATGCCCATCGACGCGGCGATCTCCTCGGTCGTCGTCTGCCGGGGGGAGCTGTAGTACCCCCGCCGGTAGGCCGAGAGCAGCGCCTCGGACTGCTTGGTCGTGAGGTCCCCGAAGATCACGTTCGTCCAGACGCTGGTCGGTAGCACACTGATCGAGAGCTCCCGCTTCTTGACGAGCTCCGCCGAGCCCCGGGCGCGAAGGTCCTGGTAGAGGTCTCGGGTCCGGGCCGCGTCGAAGCTGATCACGCGGAAGTGGGCCCAACCGTCCCGGTAGACGACCGGAGGTGCGTCCCAGCACTGGTGCTCCGAGATCAGGTTCCAGACGCTGTGGGGGTACCGATCGCACGTGCACTCGAGCAGAAAGATCCGGGCGGCCCGGGCGTCGACCCACTCCCGGACGACGCGGCCGGCCTTCCGGATCGAGCGCGTGACGGTCTCGAGCACCTCGGGGTCCCGAGTCGGCACTTGAAGGAGTTCCCGGTTCCAGAGACACCACATCGAGATCGGTACCCCCGGCACCCGGCGGGACATCTCGATGAACGGGTAGTCGTACGTCGCCCGCAGCGCGACTTCCCACAGGCCCATGCGCGGGGTACCGAGGGGTGGGGTATACGGGTTCTCCCGTCGTACGACGGCCGCCGATGGCGGCCATTCGGGCTTGGCGCAGGACGGCCTGCTCGAACGGAGGAGACGACCATGATGAACTGTCCAGAAGCGTGGGGCCCGAGGGGGAGACGTGCGTGCCGATACCCGGAGCTCGAAGCGTATCGCGCGCTCGAATACCCCCAAGAGTCCGCCGAATGGTGGCGGTCTCAGATCCTCGGGTCCCTCGACGGGCCGGCAACCCGGGCCCGACCCGCGGCGATACGCCTCTGGTCCGACCTGCAGCGGCTCGTTCCGGGGCGCCGAAGGACGGCCTAGCGGGGGGGCAGGAGGGCTTTCCGCTCGGCGACGTCGTGGCCAGGTATTTATGGAGCCATCGCCCTTTCTCGCTTCGAATGTGCGATATCTCCGAGGAGGAGTACGCGGAGTACCTGCGATGGGTCGAAGCGGCCGTCGCGGAGCCGGCGGTACCCCGGCCCAGAGTGCGCCGCGCACCGGCCGGCACGCTCTCGGTCCCGGTGATCGACCCTGCGCTCGCTTCGGCGTAGAGCGGTTGGGGTCCAGCCCCGAGCGGCTCGGCCGACGGGCCGGAGGGACACGAGAGTTTCCCTCGCCGGAGCGCCCACCTCGCCGGCGGCCCGCAGGGTCTCGGCGGGAAGTGGGAAGCCGGGCCGCCTCCTGACTCGGCACCGTGGGATCGCTTGCCGCCGGCGATGGCATGAAAGGGTCCGGGTGCGATGCTATGGTGGCGTGGCGATGACTATTTATTTTCATTATTAACTATGTATATTGATGACGGAGTACGAATGGGAGCCAGGACGATCGCCCACGACACCGAGACCTGGGATCGCGCACCACCTGCGACGGGCCCGCCGGGACGTCGAGGTCTACGCTTCGCTCGAGTTCCCACGCGAGAGCCTCGGCTGGGTCCTCGACGGGGGGCGAGCCACCGAGCGGAAGGGGGTCCGTGCGCCGAGCGACGACGCCCCGGATGGGCGGCGTTCCCCTACGCGAGCCCGTCGGTCCCGCAGTGACTGAATGAGGAAGACCACTCCTTCCTCCGGGCGGGCGGACGGCGCGGTCGCCGGGTGCGATTCGCCAGACGTATACGGCCGTCCGTGTGCCGTAGGGCATGGTCGGCACCTTCCGCCGGCCGACGCTCGATGATTACGGGCTGATCGGCAACCTCCATACCGCGGCTCTCGTTTCTCGGTTCGGATCGATCGATTGGGCCTGCCTGCCCCGGTTCGCCTCCCCCAGCGTCTTCGCGCGCATCCTGGACCCCGAACGGGGAGGGTTCCAGTTGGTGCACCCGACCGTCCCCTGCCGCTCGCACCAGGAGTACCGGCCATCGAGCTGCATCTTAGACACGACCTTCGACCTCGCCGGTGGAGGGCGACTGACGGTCTCCGACGGCATGCCGGTCGTTCCCGGGCTCAAGCCCGAGGGGGCGCCCATGATCCTTCGGGAGGTGATGGCCCACCGACGATCGGTGCCGATCGAGGTCCGGTTCGCGCCTCGGTTCGGGTACGCGGTGCGGATCCCGCGGCTGCGTCGGGTCCCCGGCGGCATCGAAGGGCTCGCGGGCGAGGAGCGCCTCCGGTGCACGCTCGCCCTCCCCTTCACGATCGAGGATGGGTCCGCGGTGGCGCGCGGGACCCTCGCGGCGGGGGCGCGTCTCGAGATCGAGATCTACTGGGGCCGCCGCCGGCCGGTCACGACGGCATTCCCGACCCTTCTCGACGGGACCGATCGGTTCTGGTCCTCGTGGGCGCACCACCCCGACGCGCCGTTCCACCGGTCGACCGGCCAACTTCACCGCTGGGTCGAGCGGTCCGAGCTCACGTTGAAGCTGCTTTCCCATGCCGACACCGGCGCGTTCGTCGCGGCGCCGACGACGAGCATTCCCGAGTGGCCCGGGGGAACGCGGAACTGGGACTACCGGTACGTCTGGATCCGGGACGCCGCATTCACCGGGAGCGCGATGCTCCGGCTAGGCCACGAGGCCGAGGCCCGCGCGTTCCTCCGCTGGGCGCTGCTCCGGCTCCACGACGATCCCGAGGGACGGCTTCGGGTCGTCTACGGGGCCCACGGGGAGAGCGATCTGGCCGAGCACGAGCTCCCGCACCTGCGGGGGCTCTGGGACTCGCGACCGGTGCGGATCGGGAACGGTGCGGCCCGGCAGTTCCAGCTCGACATCTACGGCGAGCTCCTGGACGCCGCGCTCCTCCTCGAGCGCGTCGACCCCTCGTTCCTCGTCGACCAAGCGGACGCCCTGGCCCGATTGGCCGACCAGGTGGTCGCGCTCTGGCGGCGCCCCGACCGGGGGATCTGGGAGATCCGGGGTCCTCCCCGGCACTACGTGCACTCCAAAGTGATGGCATGGGTGGCCCTCGACCGGGCGAACCGCCTCGCGCAAAGCGGCTCCATAGGCCGTCCCTCCCCGGCGTGGGAACCCGAGTTGGAGCGCATCCGATCCTGGATCCTCTCCGAAGGCTATGACCCCGAGCGGCGGAGCTTCCGGCAGGCGCAGGACTCGACCGAGACCGACGCGGCGAACCTGCGGATCCCCCTGGTCGGTTTCCTGCCGGCGGACGACCCTCGGGTCGAGGGGACGGTGCGCCGGGTCCGCCGGGAGATCTCGCGCGGGCCGTTCGTGTACCGCTACCGGGCACCGGACGGGATCGCCGGGAAGGAGGGCGCGTTCCTCGCGACCTCGTTCTGGATGGTGGAATGCCTCGCCCGGGGAGGTCGCGTCCGGGAGGCCCGGGCCGCATGGGACCGGCTCATCGAATGCGCGAACCCCCTCGGGCTCTTCTCGGAGGAGTTCGACCCGGTCCGCCATAGACGTCTCGGCAACTTCCCGCAGGCCCTCACGCACATCGCGCTTCTTCGCGCAGCCTCGGCCCTCGGGAAGCCCGCTCCCACCGCCCGGTCGGTTCCTGGATCGTCGACCCGTTCCCGCCGCTCCGGGGCCCGGATTCGCCGCCGCGCTCGACGGTGACGTTTCGGGCGTCCCTCGGTCCCGCCCGCGGTCCGGTCGTCCTCCCCCGATCCATTCCCTGTCCGATACCTCACCGATATGAGCCGGAGACCGTCCCGGCCGGCCGTATGTCCGCCGCCCCGGCACCCGTTGCACGCTCGGCCCAGGTCACGATCTTACATCGCGGGTACGTCGGTCGTCGGGTCGCCTCGACCGTGTCGTACGTGGAGGACGGAGCGGCCCGCATCATCATCGACCCCGGCATGGTCGCGCGGGACTCGGCGATCCTCGAACCGCTCGCTCGTCTACGGGTCCGGCCCGCGTCGATCACCGACGTGATCCTCTCCCACCACCATCCCGACCACACGCTCCGGACCGCCTTGTTCCCGCTGGCTCGGGTGCACGACCATTGGGCCATCTACGAGGGGGACCGGTGGATCAGCCGACCGGCCGAGGGGTTCTCGGTCTCGCCGTCGGTCCGCCTGTGGGAGACCCCGGGCCACACCCCCCAGGACATCACGACCCTGGTCGGCACCCCGCGTGAGGTGTTCGCATTCTCGCACCTCTGGTGGAACGCGCGGGGACCGACGCCCGATCCGCTCGCCGCCGACAATCGATCGATCCGGCGGCACCGACGCCGGGTGCTCGCGGTGGCCTCGACCATCGTCCCGGGGCACGGTGCGCCGTTCCGGGCGCGACGCGATCCCTCCCGCTGAACCGGGTTCGTCCCTCCGACCGCACCCCCTGCCCACTCCCTGCGGCGGTTCGGTCGGGTACGAACCCGTCGGTCAACGGGAGTTCACCATTCCTCTAAGTCACCTCGTCGGGACCTTACGTGCGTGGATGCGCCGGCCCAGAGTCCCGCGCTCCGGCTCGACCGGATCCCGGTGACTTCGATCTACGTCTGGGGCGAGGCCCGTGCCCCGACCAACGGGATCGCTCGTCGGGTCGCGGAGCGCCTCGATCCGAAGTTCACATGGGTCGAGGCCGAGAGCTCGCTGGAACTCTCCGCGCCGACCCGCGCGGGGAGCGATCACGGGACGTTCGTTTCCCCGGGGAGTCTGTCCTCCGAGTCCCCGGTATCCGAAGAGCGGTTTTGGTCGTACCTGCGCCCGAAGGGTCAGCACGCGGTCGGCCGGGACGTTCTCGAGTTCGTGCGGATGCCCGACGTCCTGCAGACCGCCATCCTCTCGCTCCTCGAGCGGGAGCCCCCCCGGGTCCTCGTGCTCGCGAGCCTCGACCGTCTCCTGGGTGGCGGAATGGGGGCCGCTTCTCGTCTCGGACGGTACATCGAGTTCCTCAACGCCCGGGAGGTCACCCTGGTCGCCGCGTCGACCGGCCGGCCTGGGCCGGAACGGATCGACTTCGACTATTCCCTCACGCTCCCGGAGTCCCTCCCGGCCGACGTCCGACCCCTGACGGCCGTTTGTCAGTGGGGGGAGTGCGACCGGTGCGTGGTCGAGAACGTCTTCTCCCCCGCCGAGATCGTCTGCATCGCCCGTCTCGAGCCGAAGCGTCCGGTGGCCCTCGGGAACGGGAGATGGCCCGCGGGCTTCGCGTCTCACTGAGGCCGGCCGGCGGGACCGCAGCGGGACGGAGCGCTGCGAACCGCCGTCGGTCCCCTCACGACGGGACCGGGACGCACATCGCTTCCCACGCCGGCCGGGCGGCGGCGCCCGAGAGCGTGCCGGCCCGAACGCTCGGATCGCGGAAGCGCTTGACCGCCGCCGCGATCGTGGACGAGCCCCAGGCACGGGCCCGCTCGAGCTCCCCGTGGGGGACGTGGCCGTGGTCCTCGTCCGCGTAGAAGCTCTGGGGTGTGGCGAGGAGTCGGCCGCCGCGGTGCTCCACGGCGCGGCGGAGTCGGCGGATCCCCGACCCTGCGACCACCGGGATCGGCTCGCCGCGGGTATCGAAAACGGCCCACACCACATCGTACATCGCGCGGGGGGCGAGGCGGTCGAGGAAGGCCCGGATCGGTCGGTCGAGCTCGGAACCACCCGAACGGCAGCCGAGGAACACGAGTCCCGGACCCCGGATCTCGTGGGGGTCGACCTCGGCGGCGTGCCTCGCCTCGTACTCGTTGGACCATTCCACCGAGCTGGCGATCGACCGGGCCAGGCGCGCGGTCACCATGGACCGCGAACCATAGACGACGTAGACCCACACAGGAGGGACCCGTGCAAGTCCTGACTCCCGCCGTTATTTCAGTCGCAAGTTAAGCCGGATTGACATCGGCCGGTCGGAGGACGCGTACGGCGCCGGGGTGCGACCCGGACCGGGGGGCCACTCAGTGCGCCGGGGACTCGGTCCAGGGGCCTGCCGGGGCCTTCGCGGAGGACCCCGAGGGGGAACGAACGGGGGACGGCTCGACGGCGTCCGAGAGCCAGGGGAGCGACGCGATCGCCTCGTCGATCGCGGCCCGGTGCTCGTTGTGGCGTCGCCAGTGGCGCGGTGTGAGCGCGGCGAAATGCGTGACCTCCCGCTCCCAGCCGATGCGGAAGGCGAGGACGGTGACGGCGTAGAAGAGCAGGACGATCGCCGGCCACTCGATGAAGATCGCGAGATAGTTCAGCCAGTCGGTGCCTGTGGTCCAGCTGAGGCCCCAGAGGACCGCGGCGCCCAGGGCGAGCGCCCCGCCCCACATCGCGGGACCGGCGGCGTAGACATGGACCCGGGACCTCCGGCGCGACTCGTCAGCCGCCCGGACGTACTCCTGGAGTACGCGGCCGAGAGGGGAGTTCTGCTCGGGGGCCTGGCCCGACCCGCTGTGGACCGCGACGGTCCGGGCGAGCTCGAGCTCGACGAGGCGAGTGTGCCCCTCATCGGTCCCGAGCCGGGAACCGATGTTGAACGAGATGATCGTGCCCAGGAGGAGCACGAGCGGCACCCACAGCCAGTCGAGGTCGGCGAGGGGGGTGTTGATGCCGACGAGCAGTAGGACGTAGACCACGCCGACGATCAGCGCGACGGCGAGCGCCATCCCCTCGCGGGAGTCCGGCGGTGGAACGTGGGGCAGCGAAAACCGGCGGGACAAGATCCGAGGGGCTGGGGGCAACTCGGCGGTCACGCCAAGAGAAAGGCCTTGTCGAGGCATATGAACCTACGCCCGGACCCGCGGAGCGGTGACGGCGACCGGAGGCTCGGTCGAGCCAGGCGCCGGGAGGGGCACGCGTCACGGCCGAATCGCCCCGCACCTCAGACCTGCGTTCCCACGAACTTAGGCAGCAGGTAGGCAGCAGGTCGCTCCGAGAGCGATGAGCAGGTCCTTCTGCTCCTTGCTGAGCCGGGTGCACCACTCGCGGATTGATTTCCCCGCCCCGAACCGCACCCACGAGACGCTCTCGAGGGTGCGGAGCACCTCCGACAGGTGTCGCTCAGGGTATTTCTCCTGCAACCTCCGCTCCGCCCAGCTCCAGAGCAGGTAAGCCACGTAGACCACCGTGGCGTAGGCGTCGAGGCGGTCCTTCTTGCGATACCGCACCGGTCCCAGGGAGAGCTCCCCCTTGCTCGTGCGGAACGCCTTCTCCACCGCGTCCTTCGCGAAGTAGGTACGGTACATCTCCCGCCCATCGAGCGAGAGGTCCGTGCTGAACAGGAGGAAGCGCCCGTCCAGGGCACGCTCCCGCTCCACCGCCGTCGGGTCCACCCGGAACCCTCGTCGGCCCACCGAGGGGACGATCACGTCGCCCAGCTCGGCGCGGATCTCCTTCAGCCTCTCGGCCGGGACCGGCCCCTCGAGCTCCTGGAGGAGCAGGTCCCGGGCCTGTCGGTCCTCCCCCTTCCTCGACAGATTCTCCACCACCGCGATCCGCAGTCGCGGGAACTCCATCAACGGGCCCGTGAAGGCCCGGGCGTACACCGCGCCGCCGTGGGAGGTCCCGACGACGAACTCCGAGCGCTCGATCTTCTCCCCGGGCCATCGCGAGGCGTACGCCACCGCCTCCTTGCTCCATCCCTTGACCGAGCCCACCACGTGGTAGCCGGCCCGTACCGCCTGCGCCACGTTGGCCTTCGAGGTCATCCCCTTGTCCATCACCAGGGTGAGGTGGCGGAGTCCTTGGCCCTGAAGGAACTCCAGGGTCGGGGCGACGCTGAGGAAGTCGTTCTGCCCTCCGTAGAGGGTACGGCAGTGGATGGGGTGGTAGTGCTCCTTGGAGACCACCATCCCGAACCCTACCACGACCGCGGTCCCCCGCTCGTCGTGGCCGAGCTGCGCATACGGGCAGTGGCTCCCGTAGTACGCCTGCTTGGTGATGTCGTAGTACGCCCCCGCCGGCTCCCGCGAGGAGCCCCGCCAGGCGCGGGTCAGCTCCTGCTGGAGTAGGAGCCCCCGGTCCTCCCAAGTCTTGGCGGGCGTGAGGTGGCAGAGGCCGGAGAGGGCCTCCTCGAAGTGACGCGGGGTCAGCTCTTCGGCGTCGAGGGAGAGCCACCCCGGCAGCGGGCTGGCCCGGAACCAGTCCGGAAGATGGAGGAGCGGGACCCGGGCCGCGGCCTGGTTGAGCCCCAGGGTGAGCACGAGCGCCGCCTGCCGCTCGTCGACGCGGAGGACCTCTTGGATCCGCTGACGTAGGCGGAGCTGCTCCGCCGCGGCGTAGAAGACCGCCAGGGGTCCCACCGGGAAGGCCGAGTGGACCGACCCCACGCGAGGCTGCGGGGTCGCGAGAAGGTTCCCCTTCCGGTCGCACGGTCCGAGGTACCGGAGGAACCGCTGACGGGAGCGACCCATCTTCGGGTCCCAGTAGGACTCGTACTCGCAGAGGTAGTACCGGTCGCCCTGGGGCTTGACCCGGGTATAGGCCATATGGCGTCTAATAGGCGCTATACTAAATGAACCTGCCGGCCGAGAAGAGACCCCGCCATCGAGGAGGATCGATCAGGCAGGCGAGGCCTGCTGCCTATTCGGCGGGGTTCTCAGGTCAGAGACTCGTAACCGTTCACCGGAACCGTACCGAGACCTTCCGAGACACGAGCCGTGGTGCCGGAAGCGCCACACGAGGCCCGATCCTCGCTTCGCGAATCCTCGAGTCGTCTCGCCGATGCGGGTAGGCCCTTCGACCGCCCCGCAACCATGGAGACCCCCTCTCCCCGCGCGTCACTTCCGTGCCGCTCACGCGGAACTCCTCCGCGTTCTCGTCGTCGCGGACATGGGCGACGCGGCCGCCGAGCACCGGCTCGAGCTACCTTGGGTTGAAGTCGAGCTGGCCCCTCCCCCGTGGACTCGCCCCTCGAAGTCCCCGGGGTGAACGGGATGCCACGGCATCAGGCGAGGATCTGTGGGAGTAGTCCCTTGAGGAAGGGGACGACGCGTTCCCGGTGCTTCTGGAAGGCCTCCATTTCGATGGGCTTGAGCAGCAGAGGGCGGATGTCTTCTTCCAAGAGCAGGGCTTGTCGCTCGTCGAACCGCTCGGCCTGCTTGCGATAGCGAGCCGCCCCCTGGACGGCGCGGCGCGTTTTCTCCACGATCTGCGCTTCATGCCTCTCGGCACGTAGCGCGCGGTCCCTTTCCAGCAAGAAGAGGTCCACGAGGTCGCGGCTCTTGGCGGCGGTCCGCGTAAGGATGGCGCGGCACTTCTCCACGAGGATCTCGCGCGGGTCGTAAGCGATGACCGGGATCGGTGCCGAGTACCCTGCCGCCGGGTCCCCGTCCAAGAGGCGGAAGGCGGGCGGAACAGTTCCGTGGAGGAGGCTCCGCGCCTTGGTCGAGACGGCAGGGTACAGGAGCGGTTCCTCGAAGTTCAGCTGGACCTTCACCAACCCATTCGCTGTTCCCGGCGAAGGATAGTGGAGGTTCACCGTCATCATCCGGTTGCTCCGTCCGTAATGGAAGAACTCCGGGACCTCCGCGCGGTACCGCTGGGCCTCGGCCCAGTCCCGGAACCATGTTTCGAGGGTCCGTTGCGTGGGTCGTATCCCTCGTCGGAACGCACTCGACCCTCCGGGGGGTGATCGCCGTCCCGTCCCAACAATCCAAGTGAAGTCGAGGTCGGTGCTGAACCGAGGATAGTCGAGGTAGCACTTGATGAGGCATGTCCCGCCCTTGAAGGCGAGATGTGGTCCGAACGTCGGCTCCCGGACGAGGCTGGCCAGGAGCGCATGAAGCCGCACGTCCTTCTCGAGCAGCTCTTGGTCTTTCACGCCCAAGTATTGGGCCAACATCGGCACGAACGGCCTCACGGACGTTCCTCCACAGCCCGACGGACCTCCTCCGGGTAGTGGGGGAGGTACCGACGTACCTTGCGGGCGTCCACGGAGGGGAGGTGTTCCGTCCAGGTCCGGGTGGGCGAGTGCCCCTTCTTGGCACGCCAGAAGTCCAAGTAGGCGAGGTCGAGGACCGTCTTCTCCGGGTCGCTGACGCGGTAGCTCCCCCGACGTTCCAGTCCGAACCCGAAGAGCTTCGGGCCCCATTTGTGGATCACAAAACGGCGGCTCCCGATGGGAACCCCGTGTATGCGATAGAGCGAGCGGCTCACGACCATCTCCTCGCGACGGTCTTCGTGGCTGAGGCCGTTGAGGCGGAGTGCCGTCGCGAGCCCGAAGTACCACTCCCGAATCCCTTTGGCCCGGGCGGCGAGGGCAAACAGCTCGAGCGGGTCGTGACGCTCGGTGTGGAGTCGGACCTCCTCCGGCGTCCGCACGTAGTAGAACCCGCGGAAGAGGGGGAGCAAGTATCCTTCCCGGCGGAGATGACGGAGGGCATACTCCGGCCGGGCCCCGATGCGCCGGGCCATCTCCCGGAGCTCCTCCGAGGTAAGCAGTTCCCGCCCCTCTCGGACGGGGATCTCCCAAAGGGACGTGCTGGGCGCCATTGGTGTCATATCACAACAGGACACTATACGTCCTACTGTGATATATGTTTGCCCACTCCATCCATGACCCGCTTCTGAGGGTTTGTCGAGCTCGAAGACAGCGACGGCTTTGCCGCCTTCGGCGGATTGTCTTCACCTCGACCCGGGGCTGGTGTGCAGTAGCAGGACATCTTGCCGTCTGAATTGTCAGGACATATTGCCGCCCCCGGGAAGGGGTGGCCTTGGTCAAGGAGGATGTTCGTCTCCGACTGCACGCCGTCAAGCAGCATCTCGAGAA